>NZ_QOSC01000012.1:0-501383 GCF_008368845.1 Bacillus sp. BB51/4 | reverse complement strand
ACGGGATCACCGGGAGTAACGGGTGCGACTGGTTTAACAGGGGCAACGGGTCCAACTGGAGTTATTGGACCAATAACAACAACTAATTTATTATTTTACACTTTTTCAGATGGAGAAAAACTTATATATACAGATTCAGATGGGATAGCTCAATATGGTACAACACACATATTACCTCCTGATGAGGTTTCCTATATTAATTTGTTTATTAATGGAATACTTCAACCGCAACCATTATATCAGGTTAGTAATGGTCAGCTAACTTTATTGGATAATCAACCACCAACGCAAGGTTCTTCAATTATTTTGCAATTCATCATTATTAATTAAAAAAGACAGATTCTTAAATAAAAAGAATCTGTCTTTTTGTTCTACATTAAAGTAGTTAAACTAAGTGACGATAAATTCGATTGTAATTGGAATTCCGCCGTCTAATGCATCTCCGCCAGGAATTGTAATAGCACCAGTAGGTCCAGTAGTAATACTGGAGTTCACACTAGGTTGAAGAATGCCGTTTACATAAAAGTTGTAATACGTAAAAGTCGGAAAAGCAGTTGCAGTAGTACCAGCATCGTTTAAACACGCTGTAGCAGCAATTGCAAAAGCTGCACCTGTTCCTGTTCCAGCTCCTAGTGTAGATGTAAATCTTCTAGATGCCATAAATGGTTGGATGATTGGCAATTAATTCGCACCTCCTAAATTATTTTTTGAACGAAGTATAGAATAACTTGTCCGATATATTGTATGAGAGTTTTCTATAATAGAAACGGCTTCTTAATTATTGAGAGAACATAATTTTAGTAAAGATATTGTTACTTATCTGAAAAGATGGTGTTGTTACTTATTGGTTATATGCAAATGTTTAGTTTTAATATTTAAATTAAAATGTGCTTTTGGACCTAAGAGATAAACGTGGAAAATTAAAATAAACTCTTAAGTTTAGGTGTTTAATCTAAGCAGTCAATTATTAAAAACATATAATTAATATGTGAGTCATGAACATAATTAAATTACGTTTTCAAGTTTGATTATAATTCATGTTTCCTATTTTAAGAGAAACATATAACTTAACTATTTTTTTCAATCGCATCTTTTATAGTACTTAGAATAGGAAAACACTCAACTATAAGAAAAGTAAGGAGGAAATAAATGAAACATAATGATTGTTTTGATCATAATAACTGCAATCCGATTGTTTTTTCAGCAGATTGTTGTAAAAATCCACAGTCAGTTCCTATTACTAGGGAACAATTAAGTCAATTAATTACTTTACTAAACTCATTAGTATCAGCTATTTCAGCATTTTTTGCAAATCCAAGTAATGCAAACAGATTAGTGTTACTCGATTTATTTAATCAATTTTTAATTTTCTTAAATTCCTTATTACCTTCTCCAGAAGTTAATTTTTTGAAACAATTAACTCAAAGTATTATAGTTTTATTACAATCTCCAGCACCTAATTTAGGACAATTGTCAACATTATTGCAACAATTTTATAGTGCACTTGCACAATTCTTCTTCGCTTTAGATCTTATCCCTGTATCCTGCGACTCAAATGTCGATCCTGCAACTTTACAAGTTCTTTTTAATTTATTAATTCAATTAATCAATGCTACTCCAGGGGCGACAGGTCCAACAGGCCCAACAGGTCCAACAGGTCCTGGAGGTGGAGTAACAGGCCCAACAGGTCCAACAGGTCCTGGAGGTGGCGCGACAGGTCCAACAGGAGAAACAGGTCCAACAGGTCCAACAGGCCTAACAGGTCCAACAGGTCCAACAGGTCCAACAGGTCCAACAGGTCCAACAGGCCTAACAGGTCCAACAGGTCCAACAGGAGCAACAGGGCCACAACAGGCCCCACAGGAGAAACAGGTCCAACAGGTCCAACAGGTCCAACAGGTCCCTAACAGGTCCAACAGGTCCAACAGGAGAAACAGGTCCAACAGGTCTAACAGGTCCAACAGGCCTAACAGGAGCAACGGGAGCTGGAGCAGTTATTCCGTTTGCATCAGGTGGACCAGTAGCATTAGCAACTGTTTTAGGTGGATTAGCAAACACAGGAGCACTTCTTGGATTTGGAAGTTCATTCTTCCCTGTAATTGTCCCACCTGGTGGTCCAATTACTATAGGTCCTGTACCTCCAGTATTTGATTTTGCATTTGTAGCCCCTCGCGCAGGTACAATTACTTCGTTAGCAGGGTTCTTTAGTGTAACTGTAGCGGTTGCTTTAGCATTAGGAAGCATACAAATTCAAATGCAATTGTACAGCGCGCCAGCAGCAAGTAATACTTTCACTCCAGTAGGTACACCGTTACTATTAACACCAGCATTTAGTGGTCTTATTGCTATCGGTAATACTTCAAGTGGTATTAGCGCACAAGCCATTGCGGTCGCTCCACAAGATAAGATATTACTTGTTGTTTCATCAACTACACCTGGTTTTGATATAGCTACTGCTATTACAGGCTTCGCAAGTGCAGGTATAACATTCGTATAATCACTTGTAAGTTTTGTAGTTGAAAATTTTGATATAAGAAAAGAGATTGTCAAAAAAGTATCCTCAGATTAACTTTTGAAGACAGTCTCTTTTCTTTAATTGTTTTTATACTTTATGTCTGGTGAAAATGATTAAATATACTATGAGAATGTAGTGTAATTGTGTTAAGTTAAATGATCACTGCTAGTAAATTACATAATAATAGACGTAAAAAAATAGAGGTTTATAGCCGATTGTGGATTACGAACTAATTTCATACACATATAAAGGTATATATCTAAAATATTTAAAGTTTTAGCCTTATATATGTAAGGATTGAGACGTGGGAGGATTATATTTGGAACAATTATTATTTTTCAAGCATATAGAGGAGAAAGAAATCCGCCCTTTCGTGATAGAAGAGTTGCGGAAATACAGAGTGTTACGTATTAGATTCCAAAATCAGCAAGAAAGAACGGAATTGGGAGCAGAATTGTTGTTTTCTGAGTTAAAGCAAGTAATGGTGAGAAGCCATTTGTTGAGTTTGCAAGGGAAATTAAACTTAAAACCATCTCAAATCAGAAAGTGGAAGTCACAAGATAAATGGGACGAACTATTTAATTAAGTAAAGTTTAGATATACAAGATAGAATAAAGATACATTAAATGATTATCAAAGGAAGTTTAGAATCTAATTCCTTTATTTTTTTATTACTTATTTAATTAGCTTTAAACAGGAAGTGTCAAATTCATTTATATAAGATGCAAAAAATATTGCTATATCTAAGGTTAAACCAAATAGGTGAATTTAACACAATCTAGTTTATAGCTAATTCATTTTTAGGAGTTTTAGATATTAAATACTGAAATAAGTCATGATAATAGCTAGAAAATGAAGTGTTTTTAATTACATGTTTAATACTTAATGCATTTAGATATATTGTATACTAAATATATAAAAAGAGGGTGATGTCTTGATAAAAAGATTAATAAAATTTATAACCAGTTTTGAACTTATCGTTTACAGTACAAGGCGCACCTCTATTATTAACACCAGCATTTGCCGCAGTAGCGATTGGTTCTACAGCATCAGGGATTATAGCTGAAGCTATTCCAGTAACAGCAAGGGATAAAATACTACTATATGTTTCGTTAACAGCAGCAAGTCCAATAGCTACAGTAGCTGGATTTGTAAGTGCAGGTATTAATATCGTCTAACTTGTTACAATGTCTGTTTGAAATTTGAACTGGCATGTGTATATAGCCCTTCCTAATTTTATTAGGAAGGGCTATATTTTATGGGAAGATAGGTGATAAATTAATTGAGAAATTACTTTTTGTTAAGTTGGTATATAAGAAAAATCAAAATGCATGATTTATACTTTATTATTTATGGAATAAGTTATATGCTTTGAAAAATTACCTATAAATAAAAAAGATGAATTCTATTAAAAACAGAATTCATCCATAAAATAAACTTGTATACAAGAAAGTAAATTATTTATCGTGAACGTTGAAATGTTATAGTTCAAATTAGTAATAAACTATTTGTTTTTATTACAGTTACATCCTTTTTTCTTTACATAGCCTTGCTCAGCTAAGTCTCTTTGCGATTGGGAATTGGAAGATTGAGAATTCGAAGACTGAGAGGATGCTGATGAACTACTATTTTTATTATTAGAGTAGTTTTTTCGATAGTTATAATTACTCATAGTACTATCACCTCCAATTAAATATATAAATATTATATGTATGTACTCTATTAATTGTTACGATAAAAAATAGGAATGGAGGATATACAATAAAAAATCTCCTACGTATTTTCCGAGGAGATAAATAATTGTCTTTTAATGATATAAATTAATATCCCCAGTAAAGAGGGAAATAATATGAATCTTGGTAATATAAATTTTGTTGTGGATTAGGAGGTTGAGTTGGTGTGTTTATCATTCCTCGATTTTGATTACAGTTTGCTGGAGGACCAATTACTGTAGTGGATTGAATAGGGGATATCGCTTGTTTCCATTGTTGTTCATCGAGACAGTAAGTATGAGCCATCATATTAGCGGGGGTTAACCTTAAAATATCAGAACCAAAAATAACTTCTGGGGTTGGGGCATCGAAAATAGCTAATAAATGAGTACCATCTGCTGTAGCAATTTCATAATGCCACCACGCTTGTGGAATGTTGGCAACTTGCCCTGGTTTTATCGGTAAGTTTAATATTTGGTTTGTAAAAGGATTAAGTAAAGTAACAACAGCAGATCCTGAAATACAGTAAACAAGTTCAGCTGCATTTTGATGAATATGTGGCTCTACAACATTTCCTGTACTTAAATAGATATCTAATAAAGAAGTATTTTCTAAAGTATTTAATTGTTTTATGCCAAGTACGTTTATATAATTTTGGGCATCTTTCTTAAAAAAATTACTTTTATTTAAATCATGGGTGAAATTAGTTGAGGGGGAAGTGTAGTCGATATTAGAAGTCATTTGTATTACCCGCCTTTCTTATATTTTCATGCAATTTGAATTTAGGATATGAGTCTAGTTATTGAAATGTGAAAGCGTTGCTGCTCTTCGTTTGTAAAGTGATAAAAATGTTCGTTTGAATGCACTATAATTACAAGAGTTTCATTGCGAAAAAAGGCGCTATTAATTACAATTAATGTAAAAGATAGCGCTTTTTTAATTTGGAGTACAAGGGGAGTGCAGAAAATGAACCATACTATTTTAAAAGAGTTGGAAGTTGAATTAAAAAATTACTTTCAACCGTTTTTGAATGCACCTGCAACAATAGAAGAAATTCAATATGCCGAAAGTGAAATGGGAATTGCGTTTCCAGATGAATTACGTAATCTTTATCTTGCACATAACGGTGAGGATAAATCAGGACCAGGGTTGTTTTTTGGTTTGCCATTTCTCTCGTTAGATGAAGTTTTGGATGAGTGGAGAGTATGGAAAAGTATTGAAGATGATGCGTTTTTTAATTTTGATGCATTTTCAATACCAACAGAATATATTAAGGAAAGATATGTGAATCACAATTGGATACCTATTAGTAAAGATTATGGCGGTAACAATTTAGGAATAGATGTTGATCCGGATGAAAAGGGGAAAGTGGGACAAGTTATTAATTTTGGACGAGATGAAGAAGTGAAATATGTAATTGCAAATAGAATTTCAGATTTGTTACTATTTATTTTACAAACGCTAAAAAATAAAAATTTCACCATTCATCAAGAGGAAGATTATTTATATTGGAGTTATGGTGCTAATGATAATATACATTTTTTAGACGCTTTATTTAATATTGAATTACCTGTTTTACAGCCCCAATTTATATTTCAATCTGAAAATAACGTTAATGATTGGTATGATAGTTTAGATGAGAATTGGAGATATATAGTGGGTGCATCTGAACGAGCAGACAGGTTTATTAGAGAGAAGAGATTATATTTAGGTGGAAAAGGGTTAGTAGATATTAGTCCATTACAGATGTGTACGGAAGTGAGAGAACTAATTTTATCCGGAAATGAAATTCGAGATTTAGCAGGATTAGAACGAATGAATTCTTTAAAGAAGTTATATTTAGTTAATAATCCGGTTCAAGATTTAACGCCAATCATACATCTAAAACACTTACAAGAAATGAATATAAAGAATACGGAGATAAATAATTTATCGGAACTTGTAGAAATGTCATCATTAAAAAAATTAAATATTACACATACTAGTATTCAAGATTTTTCGTTGCTACCGCAGTTTCAAAAATTAGAATCGCTTTCTGTACATATTTCAAATCATGAGCAGCTCTACGCGATTTCGAAAGTAGATAATTTAAAGCATTTATATATTTTAGGTTTAGAGAATGTTAGTGAATTGGATTTACTTGTTTTGCAAAATTTAAATAAGTTAATCACAATTGAATTTGAAAATAGCGACATCGCTAATTTATATTGCTTTCGACACAATGCGTCAATTCAAAATATAAAGTTGACAGATACAAAGGTAAAAGATGTATCGGCATTAGGTAAAATGAAAGGACTAAAGGAATTAGAATTAGATGGCGCAACAATTGATAACCTTGAAACGATTTGTTGTTCTCGATCATTAGAAATATTTACAGGATCGTTTGAACAATTTTTTATGTTAAAAGACTCATTTGATAGGAAAATAGATTTTTCAAAAGTAATAGGAGGGATGAGTGAAGAAGAAAGTGAAATTTGGCACCAGCATGTAATAGATTAGAAAATAAATTATGTATCACTGAATGTCACATCCCTCGTTAATCGTTCGTCTTGTATGTAGAACGGATAAGGAGGGATTTTATTATGAAACATTTTGATGTAGCAATTGTTGGTGGTGGGCTTGCTGGATTAACAGCATCTATATATTTAGCGAAAGCTGGAAGGAAAGTTATTGTATTAGAAAAGTCCAGTCACTTCGGTGGTCGAGGGAGGACTATAAATAAAAACGGCATTTGTATGAATCTTGGTGCACATGCTTTATATAGAGGTGGAGAAGCGTTTATAACTTTTAATGAGCTAGGAGTAAATCTTCCAGGTGGAATCCCATCTACAAAAGCACATGGAATATGGAAAGGGAATATTTATACCATTCCAACAGATTTTCGTTCTATTTTATCAACACCGTTACTTTCATGGTCTGCAAAAGTCCAGTTCGCTCGTCTTATGATTCATTTAGGAAACTTAGATGTAGGAAAGGTTCCAAAAATGAGTCTAACTACATGGGCAGAAAATGAAATTCAAGATCCAATGGTTCGAAATATATTTTATGCATTATGCCGAACAACAACATATACGTATGCTCCTACAATACAATTAGCATCTTCCGTACTAAAGCAAATACAGCTTTCTATGAAAGAAGGAGTACTTTATGTAGATGGCGGTTGGGAGACGATAATAACAAATTTAAGGAATATAGCAAGTACTAGTGGTGTGCAATTTCTGGCTAAAAAGCATGTTTTGAAAATAGAGCATTGTGAAGGGAAACAAAGAATACAATGTTTTGACGATGAAGTATTTGAAGCAGGTGTAGTCATTGTAACAACTCCACCGAAAGAGGCTTGTAAAATTATAAAAGGTGCAGAAGGAACAAGTTTGCAAAAATGGTGTGAACAATCTATACAAGTGACCGTGGCAGCGTTAGATATTGGTTTAAAACAATTACCGAATCCTTTGCATCATTTTGCATTGGGATTAGATCAACCTCTATTTTTCACGAATCAATCGAGAGCAGCTAAATTAAGTGAAGATGGATCAATTGTAGTGAGTCTAATTAAATACCATAACCCTGTACTAGAGCTGAATCATATTCAAGAAGATAAAGAACAGTTAGAAAATGCAATGGAATTGTTACATCCAAATTGGAAAAGAGAAGTTGTTGCACAGCAATATTTACCGAAAATAACGGTAGTATATGATTTTCCTCATATTGACCGTGTTGAAAAACCAGGCCCTAACATACCTGGAATGCCAGGTGTTTACGTTGCAGGAGATTGGGCTGGGCATGATGAAATATTAGCTGATGCTGCGGTGGCAAGTGGAAAACGTGCAGCGTTACACATATTAAAGCAATCCGAAAGTGAGGCAATTCATCATGGAAACGGAGCAATTATATGAAACGTATCAATCATTATTATTTTCGTTAGCATATAGAATCCTTGGGAGTGTTATGGATGCTGAAGATATCGTCCATGACGTATTTATATCACTTAATAATATGGAGGACGTTCAATCTATAGAAAATATGAGAGCCTATTTATGTAAAATGGTAACAAATCGCTCAATTGACAAATTACGTTCGGCAGCACATAAACGGAACGTATATGTCGGAATGTGGTTGCCAGAGCCATTTGTGGAAGAGGTTGATGATCCATCAGAGTCATTTGTAATGAAAGAATCAATTTCTACGGCATATTTATTACTTTTACAACAATTGTCTGAGGTAGAGAGAGTTGTTTTCATATTAAGAGAGGTTTTCAGTTATGAATACGAAGAAATCGCTTCAATTGTAGATAAGAGTAGTGCGAACTGCCGAAAAATCTTTCAACGTGCACGAAAAAGTATTTTGGATAAGCCGAAGCACTCAACATTAAGTACGAAGAAGATGGCTGCCTATGTGGAGAAATTTGTATCATCATTGCAGTGTGGGGATGCGCAAGGCATATTAGAAGTATTAAAAACAGATGCGATATTAAAAGCGGATGGTGGTGGTAAAGCTACAACTGCAATCCATCCAATCTATTCTGCAGATAGAATTATACGTTTATTCTTTGGAATTGGGAAGAAGTTCCCGGAAGAGTACAATGTTGATTATAAGATGGTAAATGGTGCCCCAGGTGTTATTGTTAAAGTAAATAATAAAGTGACTTATGTGCTTTCATTTACATTTGAGAATGAGAAAATCTCAAATATTTATATGATGGTTAATCCTGAAAAACTTATGCACTTAAATGTAACTGTATAAAAAAAGACGCATTTCTTTAGAAGTGCGTCTTTTTTTTATTTCTCTAACATTTCAAGAGGTACATCTTTTTCGCCTGCTACTTCAAATTTAATTTCCCCATCTTCTTCATAAATACGTGAAATAATCGGTATAGTAATCATTAATTTTTTATGCTGTTTTCGTTTTCGAGCAGCATCTAAGCTAATCACGTTCATTGTAAGCATCCTTTCTTCTAGAAATATATAAACAAAAGAAAATGCGTCCGGAAAGGGCGCTTAATTGAATTTGAAATACCGATTCATTTAATTGGGGTTTATATGATTTAACAACTGCAATTGAATTAAAAATAGTATGAATGGAATAATTGCACGTAGAAATTAACTTTACCAAAAAACGAAACAATATGCTATAAAAAAATTTAAATCTTTGTCATATAACGAGAAAAAGGATTTCGTTTCGCATATAATGAAAGTAGACGGGCAGCAAGAGCTTTTTCATCATATTGCTTGGAAAGGCGATGAAAAGAATGGATACGTTAGATTCATTATTATTTCAACTTGAACAATATGGAGAAGAGCATGATCGAAATAAAAAAACACGGGAAGAAAAGTTACGGAATATTACTCGTGAGATGGGGCAGTTTTTATCGATTTTAGTAAAAGGGTGTAGCGCAAAAAACATTTTAGAAATCGGAACTTCTAATGGCTATTCTACATTGTGGTTAGCTAATGCGGTAGAAGAAACAAATGGAAATGTAACAACTGTAGAGCTTTCTTCAGAACGAGTTGGAGAGGCACTTGTCAATTTTGAAAAGGCAAACCTTTTACAAAGGATTGATGTTCATAATCAAGAAGCAGGGGCATTTTTAGATGCGCAATTAGATCACTCATTTGATTTTATTTTCCTAGATTCAGAGCGTACGCAATACATGTGGTGGCTTGAGCATATAAAACGCATTTTACAACCAAAGGGTTTTCTTGTTGTTGATAACGCAACCTCTCATGCAAGCGAATTAGCCGAGTTTAAAAAAATGATAGAAGAAGATGAAATGTTTGAAACGGTTTTATTGGCATTTCAAAATGGAGCATTTGTAGCGCGCAAGAAGAAACAGGATAGAGCGTAATATAATTATCACATTGAAAAAGGTTGTATGTCAAAAGATTGAGTACAGTAGGATGGGAAGAATAGAGTTCATATACGTAACACGCGAAGAATCCGCCTTCAGCATGTTGTTCTCTAGGTCTTAAGTCTGAGGAAAATTATGTTGATTACAGGTATACTTATAGTAAGAAACAGGGAATGACTGCATAAACAGGCATTTCTAAAAAAATCGATTTCAAGCAGTTAGAATGTATATGAAATACGATATAATAGATGAAATATAGTGCATATAAATTCGCACATATAAATAAAGGAGCGATTTTGTTGACTGAACTCGAGAAAAAAGAACCTGTATCCATTGTGAAAGATAATAATGTAGAAGTAGTAGTAGATACAGTTATAAAAGATCAAGAATTAGAGGAACTGAATAAAGAAGCTGATCTTTATGTACAAAAATTAAATAGCGAGCAAAATACGGATTTATCAAAAGTATTGTCACAGCTAGGAGATTTAGGGGATAAAGAGCAACAAGCAGCAGGACAAACGTTATCAGCATTAAAACGTCCTGTAACAGCGATGATGAATGGAAAAAATGAAGAAATTCCAAATACATTGTTAGAATTACGAAAAGTGGTATCAGAGCTTGATCCGAATTCATTAAAAGCAAGTGGTATGAAGAAAATTATGTTTAAAGTATTCAAGAAAAATCCACTTGAAACATACGTGCATAAATATCAATCTATAGATAAGCAAATTGAGGAGATTATAAGATCCCTACTAATTGGTCGTGACAACTTACAAGAAGATACAGTTGGTCTTGAAATGCTTAAAGAACAATCGCACGATAAAATTCACGCACTTGATAAGCAAGTATACTTAGGGAGAAAACTTGCTGGCATGCTGGAAGCTGAGAAACAAAATCCAGAACGTCAAAGAGATATTCCATTAATTAACGATGCATTAGAAAAGATTCTAGTACGTACACGAAATATGCAGCAAGCGAAAAGTGTTTTATTACAATCTATCGCATCTGTAGACATTATTAAGAAAAATAATGAAAAGTTAACAGAAGCAATTCGTAATGCCATTACGATGACGCAAAACGTTGTAACAGTTTCAGCTGCTATCCAGCTAGCGTTAACAAATCAGCGTAAAACAATTGATGCAGTGAATGCGACAAATGAAGCAATTGAATCAATGGTATTAAGTAACTCACAAGCATTAAAACAAAATACAGAAGAAACAACAAAACTTCTTGAAAATCCTGCTATTAGCATGGATAAATTACGTGAATCATTCCAAAATGTATTTGCTGCGATTGAAGCTTCTGAGAAATCATCAGAACGTATTATCGAGTCAAGTAAGAAGTTTGTAATTGAATTAGACACATTTAATGATGAAATGAAACAAAAACTCATTCAGCGTCCAAGGAAATAACAGACTTTTAGAGGAGGTGAAAAAATGAGTTTCATTCAAACAGTATTAGTACTATTGGGTACATTGCTTTTAATCGCATTTACTGTCGTTGTTTTAGTTGTATATTTCGGACGTAAACTGTATTTTTCATGGACGAAACCATATAAAAGAGCACATGATTCTTTAGATAAGTTATCGAATAAATCATTACCGTTTCTACAAGAATTTACACAGCACCCACTCTTTTATCGCTGGATTCGTACGGAAGGAAAGAAAGAACAATATACATTAAACACTCTTTTCTGTGCATCGGGTCAACGTACGAGAGAGCAAGTATTCTCAATGTTACCGAAAGAAAAACAGAAAAAAGTACATGTAATGGCAAAAACAACGAAAAAACTTACAAATGAAGATATTGATGTAGCGGCGATGAAAGTAAAAGATTTTTTAAGACAAGAAACGCAGCAAACAGTAAAACCATCAGACCTTTCGTTTTATAAATTGTATTTTTATGATCGATATCCAGATGCATTAAATACAATTCAAACGTATAAACGCTCAATAAACCCTTCATTACAAAGAACGGTTGATGAAATTACAATTTCAGTATTAAATGCCTTGCCGTATTATCAGGAGCAGCGTATGTTTGAACAACAACATAAACTTGAAACGTTCTTAATGAAAGATTTAACAGCGATGCTATCGTTAGTCGTACAATTACCACCTTCACAACGACCAGAAAAAGAAGAAGAATTAAAAATCTACTTGCAAAATTTCCAAAAAGAAATGGAAGTAGTCGAGCGAGATATTCGTGACTCGATTGATCATGATTTGAATGTGAAGATGAGAGCAGCGACTGAGAAGTTTAAGAATAAATAAAAAAAGCGCCTTAAAGCTATAGTTCTTAGCTTTTAAGGCGTTTTTTTATTAGTTGTTATTTTGCTTTAACGGTTGTATGACTAGAAGCGACACTTTCATTATGCAATCGATCAACTGCAGTTACTACATACGTATACGTTTCTCCAGAAATAGCTGTTTTATCTACATAAATCTCTCCAAGTTTTGTTTTTCTTACAGTAGTAAGTAAATGTTTCGGGTTTTCTATATCCACTTCATTTTTTCCATTCACACGGTAAATGGCGTAATAAGCAGAGTCATTCTCTCTATTATCAATGATACCTACAGCAATACCTTCATCTCTTGGAATAGCACCTTTTAAAGTCGGTTGTTTTGGTGGATCATGATCAAGCCAAGGCATAGATGGGATTAATGCAGGATGTTTATATATGTCTTTTGAGAGTCTATCTTTAACTCCTAGTGGATTGTTATTCATATCTTTTAAGCTAAAATGCATACTACCTTTTATTTCAGGATATAGTCGGTTTAATGCAATTTGTCTTGGGTATTCTTCAGGATCAGACCAAGCTGGGACAGAATTATTATTAATTTTATAGGCCGCCTGACCGATGTATAGGTGAATCGGTTTATTATTTGTTTCTTTTACCCACCAATCTATTAATATGTCATATGCAGCTGGTGTGAAACCAATATTCCAATATATTTGCGGTGTAATGTAATCAATATAACCTTTTTGTATCCATTCACGTGTATCAGCATAAAGGTCATCATAGTTTCTTTGACCTGCAGTTGTGTTAGACCCAGTTGGATCGTCAGCTATATTTCGCCATACGCCGAACGGACTTATGCCAAACTTTACGTATGATTTTTCTTGTTTTATAGCAGTATTTAAACCTTTGACAAGTTCATTTACATTGTCACGTCGCCAATCTTCTATATTTGTAAATCTACCATTATTATACGTTTCGAACGTTTTTTGATCGGGGAATTCTTCACCAGCTACTTTATATGGATAAAAATAATCATCCATATGCAGCGCGTCAATATCGTAATTTTGTACGATTTCTAAAGCGCCTTCTGTAATAAATTTTTTCACTTCTGGAATACCAGGGTTGTAATATAACTTTCCTCCATAAGGTACAACCCAATCCGGATGCTGTTTTGCAGGGTGGTTATCCCATAATCGATTTATATCAGTGTGATTCATCGTTATTCGATATGGATTAATCCATGCGTGGAATTCTATATTTCTTTTATGTGCTTCTTCAATCATAAATGCGAGTGGATCATATCCAGGGTCTTTTCCTTGTGTCCCCGTAATGTATTCAGACCAAGGACCGTAATTGGAAGGGTAAAAAGCATCAGCGGTTGGTTTTATTTGTACAACAACTGCATTCATACCAGTGTTTTTTACATCGTCTAATAATCTAATAAACTCTTGTTTTTGATTTGCGATAGGTAAGCCAGTTTTTGAGGGCCAGTCAATATTAAGTACAGATGCAATCCATACAGCACGTAATTCATATTTTTTATACGTAGTATTTACTTCAGCGTAAGTAGAGTGAGGAGAAATGAAAGAGAAAGGAATAAAAAAGATGACGATACAACATATCACTAATAAACGTTTCATGATTATTTATACGCCTCCCTATTATATGGTTAGCTAATATGATATCCGAGGTGAGGTTGTTCTTACAATTGAGAAAAATAAATATTGAAACATTAATTTAATAGGGGAAATATTTTTAGTGAAATTTACTTTCATCATAACTAAATTCTTTCACAACTTCATATGCTTGTTAGTAAAGTGAAACTTCCTTTCATTCGAAGGGGATAAATTATAAGTATAGGAGGATTAATAAATGAAGGTTTTATTCGTTTGTTCTGGAGGGATGTCCAGTGCAATTGTTGTAAACGCTTTAAAAAAAGAGGCGGAGAAAAAAGGTGTAAACATGGAAGTCCATGCCATTGGAACAAGTGAGATAGAGGAAGAAGTAAAGAATGGTTGGGACGTTGTTATGGTTGCACCTCAAGTAAGACATAGATTTGAATCTGTTAAAAAATTCGCTGAAGAGGAATCTATCCCGTGCGGTATCATACCGCCACAAGCATACACGCCGCTTGGCGGACCGACTTTATTAAAAACTGTAAATGATTTAATTCGTTAGGGGGAAGCGTTATGAATAAATTTGTCACGTTTCTTGATAGAAACTTATCTGGACCGATGGCGAGGCTTTCTGAACAGAGGCATTTACAAGCAATCCGTGATGGAGTTATTTCAGCGTTACCATTTATTATTGTAGGAAGTTTCTTTTTAATCGTAGCATTTCCACCATTACCGAAAGATAGTTTCATATCTGTTTGGGCATTAAAAAATCAAACAAGTATATTAATACCATATCGTTTAACGATGTTTATTATGTCTTTATATATAGCATTTGGAATAGGATATAATTTAGCGAAAAGTTACAAGCTAGATGCTTTATCAGGAGCACAGCTTGCAGTATGTTCATTACTATTAACATTAACGCCTGAATTAATTGATAAAAAAGGGTTTATGCTTCCGATGGCAAATCTCGGAGGTCATGGATTATTCGTGACAATGATTGTTTCTATTTTATCAGTTGAGATTTTAAGATTTTGTAAGACGAAAAATGTAATGATTAAAATGCCAGAACAAGTACCGCCGTCTGTTTCACGTTCGTTTGAAGCACTTATACCTGCTGCATTCGTTATTATTTTAATGAGTTTAGTAACTGTCGTTTTTAGTATTGATTTACATCATGTAGTTGATAAATTAGCGGCTCCGTTAGTAAAAGCTGGTGATAGTTACTTCGGTGTAATCATTCCAGTATTTTTAATTACATTTTTTTGGTCATTCGGAATTCATGGTGTGTCGGTTGTTGGAACTGTTGCCCGGCCATTATGGGAAGTATATTTAGGGAAAAATGGTGAAGCAGTTGCTAGTGGCGCAAATCAGTTACCATTCATTTCACCAGAACCATTATACCAATGGTTTATATGGATTGGTGGTTCTGGTGCGACGCTAGGACTTGTATTAGCTATGATTGTATTTGGTCGATCAAAATATTCGAAGGCATTATCAAGAACTTGTATTGTGCCTGGTATTTTTAATATTAATGAACCTGTTATTTTTGGATTGCCAATTGTACTAAACCCAATATTAATTATCCCATTTATCATTACACCACTAGTAACAGCAACTATTGCATACTCAGCAACTGCGATGGGGTTTGTTACACCAACACATATAATGCCTCCATGGACATTACCAGCTCCAATTGGTGCATATTTAGCAACAGGTGGGGATTGGAGAGCGATTGTACTCGTATTTATAAACATAACAATATCATTCCTTATTTATTTACCATTCTTTAAAATGTACGACAAAAACATGCTTGAAATTGAGAAAAATGGTGATGGGGAATCTGTTAATCCGTAAGTTTTATATTTTATTTTGAGTGATAGGCATTTTGTCTATCACTTCTTTCACATGAAGTTCAGAGAGGGTGAAATGGAATGAATATAAAATTTAGTTATAAAGGTTTATTTTTATTATTATTTGGAGTGATATGTGCAAATTTACTTTTTGTACCTTTATTAAGAATGCTACATTTATCACAAATGCATAGTATATGGCTCGTTACAAGCATTGCGGCAAGTATTTTGCTTACAGTAGTTGTTTCTTTCATTGATGGATCGTTCGCATCGAAAGCCCAGTTGTTTTATAGATTTATATTATTTTCCATCGGTTGTACGTTTGTAACTTACATGATTGTTTTTTAGTAAATAGGAGGTCATGCATGTTATGTATATTGCAGGGATAATGTCTGGTACTTCGTTAGACGGAATAGATGTAGCACTCGTTCATATAGAGGGGAGTGGTGTAGAGTCTAAGGTCAAACTCATCCATTTTATTACAGTTCCATTTTGTAATGATATGAAAAATGAGATCCAGCAGGCATTATCAATAGAAAATTCAAATGTACAACTCATATGCAGTTTAAATTTCAAACTCGGTTTATGCTTCGCTAATGCTGTAAGGGAAGTTTGTAAAGAGGCCAATTTTCCTTTGGGACAATTAAATTTAATTGGTTCTCACGGACAAACGATTTATCATCAGCCAAAGCACGATGGTAATATGATTCCTTCCACATTGCAAATTGGAGAACCAGCAGTTATAGCATATGAAACAAATACGACGGTTATTTCTAATTTTCGAACGATGGATATCGCAGCAGGGGGACAAGGTGCACCACTTGTAGCATATTCAGAGATTATTTTGTATCGTCATCCAACTAAAAATAGACTACTACAAAATATTGGCGGGATCGGTAATGTTACCATAATACCAAGTCACCTAAGTGATAAGAACGTTATAGCTTTTGATACTGGTCCAGGTAATATGGTAATTGATGAAATGTGTCAAAGGCTATTTCAGTTGTCATATGATCAAAATGGTAAAATTGCAAAGCAGGGAGTAGTTGTAGATGAAATTTTGACATATTGTATGAACCATCCATTTTTGAAAATGAATCCACCGAAATCAACTGGTAGAGAACAGTTTGGAGAAGAATTTGTCAGTGAGTTATTGAAGCGGTATGAAAGGCATAGTAAAGAAAATATAGTGACGACTGTCACGATGTTTACAGCAAGATCAATTGTTCATCAGTATAAGGAGTTTATTCTGCCATATTATGAAATCGATGAAGTGATTTTAGGTGGTGGCGGCAGTTATAATCGTACACTCGTTGAAATGATACGGAATGGATTGAAAGAAGAAAAATGTGCATTATTCCTTCAAGAAGATATAGGCTATTCTTCGGAGGCGAAAGAAGCAATCGCCTTCGCCATTTTAGCAAACGAAACGTATCATCGTAATCCGAGTAATGTGCCAAGCGCAACAGGTGCAAAGCAATCTGTAGTTTTAGGGAACATAACATTCCCTCCAATTTGAAGAGAATGAGGCGAACATATGAAATATATGATTGGAGTAGACGGTGGGGGAACAAAGACAGAAGCAATTGCATTTGATCAAGACGGAAGTGAACTTGAAAGGGCTACGAGTGGTTTTGGAAATATATTAATAGATTTTGAAGAAGCACTTTTTCATATTATGGAAGCGATTGATCAATGCCAGAGAGGGTTATTAAATGGGGATTGCGTTTGTATTTGTTTAGGATTAGCGGGTGTAAGTGGAGCAAATACGAATGAATTAACATTACGTCTAAAAAAGAAGTATGGAACACAAATTGAAGTTTTTAATGACGCAATGATTGCTCATGCAGCTGCTTTAAAAGGAAAGGATGGAATTTTAACAATTGGCGGTACAGGTGCGATTTGTTTAGGAAAGAAAGGGGAAGTGTACGAGTATAGCGGTGGATGGGGACATATTTTAGGAGATGAAGGAAGCGGATATTGGATTGCGTTACAAGGTTTAAAGAGAATGGCAAATCAATTTGAACAAGGAGTTCCACTTTGCCCATTAAGCTTAAGAATTCAAGAAGAGTTTCAACTTTTAACATCGTCTCATTTAAAAAGACTAGTATATAGTTTTTCAAAAGATAAAGTTGCAGCAATTGCACCATTCATTATTGAGGAAGCGAGAAATGGGAATGATGACGCACTTAAAATTATTTTGCAAGCGGCTACGGAATTAACGAGAATTACGGTGAATATTTACAATAAGATGCAGTTTGATTTATCAACTTCAATTGCAGTAAGTGGCAGCATATTGCATTTCGTTCCTGAAATATATGGTGAATTTAAGACATGCTGTGAGAAGAGTATAGGAGAAGTTACATTTGTATCACAATCAGAAACAGCAGTGAAAGGAACATATTATTTAATGAAAAATATATATTTTTAATAAATAGCTGTATGAGAATTTTTGTATGATTTGTAAATATATGATGTTAAAATGTATAAAGGGATGTGGATAAAAAAGTACAATATACATAGTTCTTGAATATTGTATATGTATTCCCATGTAGAAAGTGAATGATTACATGATTAATAGTATGCAATTTTTGTATTTGGTGGCTTCTTATTTATTTGGAAACATATTGACCGCTTATATAGTGACGAAATGGAAACATAATGTTGATATTCGGCAGGAAGGAAGCGGTAATCCTGGCGCAAGAAATATGGGGCGCGTATATGGAAAAGGGTATTTCGTCGCTACATTTTTAGGTGATGCGATCAAAGGGGCAATCGTAGTTTCTATTGCAAAATACCTTTTTGAAGATTCTACATTTGTAATGTTAGCTTTACTGGCTGTTTTACTTGGACATATTTACCCGATTTTATTTAAAGGCAAGGGTGGAAAAGGCATTTCAACATTTATTGGAGGATTAATTGCATTTGATTATTTAATAGCGCTTACCCTCGTTGCTGTTTTCATTATATTTTATTTAATCTTTAAAGGATTTACTAAGCCAGGACTAATTACAATCGCTTGTTTACCAGTTTGCATGATTTTGTATTCTTACTCTATTGTTACGACTATTTTAAGTGCACTTATAATTGTACTTATTTTATATGTAAATCGAGAATGAAATGAACTTTTTATAAGTGGAGTTAATCTCCACTTATAATTTTTATTAAATACATAAAGGAGATACAACATGGGGTTAATTTATAAAGTTGCTGATCAAGCTTGGGAATTTGAAAGTATACATAAGTTGAATTATAAAACATTTGTAGAAGAAATTCCGCAACATGAAGAAACGAAAGAGCGTGTTCGTATAGATCGTTTCCATGAAGAAAATACATATTTAATTTGTTTAGATGACGATAAGTTAGTAGGTATGGTTACTTTGCGAGGAAAACGACCATTCTCGTTAGACAATAAAATTCCAAATCTAGATTATTATTTGCAAGAACATGGAGAAAACGTATATGAAATTCGTTTACTTTCAGTAGAACGTGAATATAGAAATGGAAGAGCGTTGTTAGGTTTAATTCGCTTTTTACATCGTTATTTGCTTCTAAATGGATATGAATTGGCACTCATTTCTGCTACAACACGTGAACTACCTTTATATGAGCAAATGGGATTCAAATCTTTCCATACGTTAGTTGGTACAGAAGAAGCAGCCTTCCAGCCAATGTATGTTACCCCTGCTATGTTTGAAGCATCGAGTGTTGGGGGAATTATGACGAAAGAATATACGTTTTTACCTGGTCCAGTAGATATTGAAGAAAATGTTCGAAAGGCATTTTCTACTAAGCCTATTTCGCATCGTTCTAAGTCATTTCAAGTGACGATGGACAATGTGAAAAAACGGTTACTTCACATGACAAAAGCAAAGCATGTACAACTTATGTTAGGAACAGGGACGTTAGCAAATGATGCCATTGCTTTACAGTTACGTTCTTTAAAAGGGAAAGGACTAGTATTAACAAATGGGGAATTTGGTAATAGATTAGTTGGACATGCAGCACGCGCGCAATTACATTTTGATACGTATAAAAAAGAAATGGGAGAACCGTTTATTTATACAGAATTAGAACAAATAATGGAAACTGGCAATTATGAATGGCTTTGGTTTGTTCACCATGAAACATCAACCGGAATGTTAAATGATTTAGACGAACTAAATGTTTTTTGTGAAAAGTATAAAGTGAAACTATGTGTAGATTGCATTAGCTCAATTGGAGCAATACCGATAGATTTGAAAGATGTATATTTTGCAAGCGGTGTAAGTGGAAAGGCAATTAAATCGTTTACTGGATTATCTTTCGTTTTTTATAATCACAATGTGAAAGTAAATGAGGCATTACCGGCCTATATGGACATTGGCATGTACGAAGAAAATGACAGTATTCCATATTCTCATTCATGGAATTTAATTTATGCACTGCAAGAAGCATTAAAGAGATTTGAAGATGCAAAAGCATTTGAAAAAATAAACGAGACGTATGCATATATTGAACAAGCTATTACTAATATGGGTTTAAATCTTGTTTCACCTAAAGAACATGCCGCGCCAATTATAGTTACCATTCAATTAAATGAAAATCAGTCTTCTAAGGAGATTGGCGATGCGTTAGCGTTACAAGGATACATTGTTCATTATGAGTCATCTTATTTACAAAAGAATAATTGGATCCAAATTGCATGTTTAAATGATTATAAAGAACGCGATACGAAGAGGATGTTAAATTGTTTGCAAATGTGTGTATTACAGAGTGGGGTACATATATAAAGACTTTTTCTTAATATAGATGGTTTCGTATAAAGGAGTTGCTACATACGAAAACTTAGGAATAGACCATTGGAAGAGGTGTTAGTGTGATAACTAAAAAACTACCGTTACATATAGACGATATTAAAAAAGCTCAAACCATTTTAGACAGAAATGCTCGTAAAACGCCTTTAGTAAAATCATTTTATTTGACTAGTAAAACAGGTGGAGAAATTCACTTGAAATTAGAAAATATGCAATTAACGGGTTCTTTTAAATTTCGAGGTGCATTTAATAAAATGTCACAGCTAACAGATCAGGAAAAAGAGAGAGGAGTAATTGCTTGTTCCGCTGGTAATCATGCACAAGGAATTGCTTTATCAGCTCATTTACTTGGTATTAAGAGTAAAATTGTGATGCCAATTTCTGCACCTCAGGCGAAAGTTGAAGCAACTAGAGGATATGGATCAGAAGTGATTTTATATGGTGAAACTTTTGATGATGCGAAGGCAAAATGTGAGGAGATTATTAAGGAAACAGGTGAAACATACTTACATCCATATGACGATATAGAAGTAATGGCTGGTCAAGGTACAATTGGTTTGGATATTCTTGATGATATGTGGGATGTTGATACTGTCATTGTACCAATTGGCGGAGGTGGAATTATTTCTGGAATTGCTGTTGCATTAAAATCTTTTAATCCATCCATTAATATAATTGGTGTCCAAGCAGATAATGTTCATGGGATGAAGGCATCTTATGACAAAGGTACGATTGTAGAACATTATGAGGCGCCTACTATTGCAGATGGTTGCGCAGTTAAAATACCAGGGGAATTAACATTTGAAATTGTAAAAGAATTAGTAGATGATATTGTAACAGTATCAGAAGGTGAATTAGAAGTAGCGATGAAAGACTTATTACAGCGTGGTAAAGCTGTTGTAGAAGGTGCAGGTGCATTAGCTACTGCTGCTCTACTTGCAGGGAAAGTGGATACATATATTAAAGGGAAAAAAGTAGTCGCGGTTATATCTGGTGGAAACGTAGACTTGCAGCGCATTTCCAGTGTTTGTGAGCAATTTTTTGTAGCCAATGAAGTGAAATAGTATTTAAAAAACATAAATTTTATGGAAGAAGAGCTAAGACAACTAATCTTAGCTCTTACTTTTTGTCTACCGTATATTGAATTATTATATGTAATCGTCTATTTTCAAAGATAACTCAAATAATTATATCAATATTGTCGAAACGAAAACATAAATTTAATATAATAGTTTTAACGTGCTAATGAGCGGTTAGGAGGGCAGGTCATGAATAAAGAAGAACAGGTAATGAACGGTTTCAGGGAATTATATAATAAGATGGTTTGGCTTAATAAGGATAAGATGGAAGAAGGTCTTAAAGGTTTTAAGTCTTCTGAAGTACATTGCATTGAATATATTGAAAATAATACAGATTCTAACGTGACACAACTTGCAGAGGCTTTTTATGTGACTCGCGGTGCAATTAGTAGAATGACTAAGAAGCTCATAAACAAAGGACTTATCGAAAGTTACCAGAAATCAGAGAATAAAAAAGAAATCTATTTTAGGCTTACTGAACAAGGGAAAGAAATATATAAAATTCACGAAAAGTTGCACAATGAGTTTCAAGAGCGGGATAAAGCTGTATTTGAGCAAGTAACTGAGGCGGAATTCGACAGTATTATTAATTTCGTGGAAAAGTATAGTAGGCATTTGGATGCAGAAATAAAGAAACAAGGTATACATATTAAGTCGTAATAAAGTTGAAGCATTCGGGGATTAACGGGTAGTTAATCCCGAAAACTAACTTATTTTTCCATTAATGTGGGATACATTTAAATAATAAAAAGGTAGCCTATTCACAGCATGGCTACCTTTTTATTATTTTATTTTTGTTGATTAATCAACAAAATGTTTTGAGGGGAGAAGTTAAATGTCTATATTTAGATCACAAAATGAAACTGAAACAAACATTGATAAACATGCTTTAATATTCGGTCTTATTTCTGTATTTCTTTGTGGTATAGGTTTCAGTATCATCATGCCAGTAGTGCCATTCTTAGTGCAGCCTTATATAAGTAGTCCGGAAGAACAGGCTCTAGTTGTTACTTTACTGACCTCTGTTTATGCGGTCTGCGTGTTTTTCACTGCTCCTGTACTCGGAGCTTTGAGCGATAAATATGGCCGTCGTCCATTACTTTTAATATGCCTTTTCGGTTCTGCAATTGGGTACTTAGTTTTTGGTATAGGAGGGGCTTTATGGGTACTATTTGCTGGACGCATAATAGAAGGAATAACAGGCGGGAGTATCAGTACAATTTTTGCATATTTTGCAGATATCATTCCCTCAGAACAGAGAACGAAGTATTTTGGGTGGGTGAGTGCAGTGGTAGGTGCAGGAACTATTATCGGACCAACTCTTGGGGGATTACTTGCAAAGTTTGGTCATTCTGTACCTTTGTATTTTGGAGCGCTTATAACTTTATTAAATGTTTTATATGGGATGAAATATATGCCTGAGAGTCTTGAGCAAAATAATAGGTTAAAAGAAATTACTTTTGTAAGGTTAAATCCGTTTACACAGCTGGCAAACATACTTTCCATGAAAAACTTAAAATGGTTACTTGTCTCAGCGTTTTTACTTTGGATACCTAACGGATCTTTACAAGCAATTTTTACACAATTTACGATGGATACTTTTAGCTGGAAACCTGCACTAATCGGACTTATGTTTTCAATTATGGGCTTTCAAGATATCATTTCACAAGCTTTTATTATGCCAAAGCTGTTGATCAAGCTTAGTGATAAACAAATAGCAATACTTGGAATGGTTTCGGAGATTATTGGCTACAGTTTTATTGCAGCATCTGCTTTGTTTTCCCTATATCCTCTTCTAATCGTTGGGATGTTACTGTTTGGTTTTGGTGACTCAATTTTCGGACCTTCATTCAATGGGATGCTTTCAAAGTCTGTCGATTCTAGTGAACAAGGAAGGATTCAAGGCGGTAGCCAATCTATTCAAGCATTGGCAAAAATGATTGGTCCAATTATTGGAGGACAAATCTATGTATCGCTTGGTCATGCTGCACCTGCTTTTATGGGGATGATGCTTATAGTAGTGGCAATAGCAGTTTTGTATAGGGGGACGCATGTAACTGTATAAACTATCTGCACTAATATGGTCTTTCTTTATATAAGGATGTCTCTACGGGAATCTTTCCTGAATGAACTGAATAACAGATAAATATAAGAACAAATAATAGGGTGTCAGAACTTAGAAACAAGTACTGGCCCCTATTTGTTTACGGCTTGAGAGCTAAGAGAAATTAAGAATGTATTCTGTAATGCTCTCATGATGAAGGTTAAATAGAACTATCAATAATTAAAGTTAGCTTTTTTGAAAGTAAAAAGCTAGGTAAATGACTAGATGGTTTAATTATGCTTGTGCTGAAGTAAATAATGACTCCATTTTTACTTTGCTCTTCTCTCGAATTTCAGCGTCCGCATGGCGCATTACAAATTTATGCGCTATAGCAATTGCTAAAACATCATCTAATAAGCCAATCCCAATAATAGCAGCTATATCTGGAATGAAGTCGATTGTTAATACGTAATAGGTTAAAGCGGCTAATATTATGAATTTCGCTTTAGTAGGTAACCCTTTTTTTCTCATTGTGTAGTATAAAATAATACTTTCATATACGCTAGATTTCCCGAGGTTTGCTGAGCTTTTTTTGAATTTTTTCCAAAGTGTCTGTTTCTCCATATAAACACTCCTTTTACAAAAACATAGATTTTTTAAAAGGATAGACAAAAAAATGAAGGAATAATCAATTTTATTATTTATCTTATTGTATATTTCCATAAAAATAAGGAATTACCTGTTCAAAATAATAGAATGTTGGTTATGTAACGACTCACAGTGTTTCGTTACATAAGTATGTACAGTAAAATGTATGTGGATGATTTATTTATTATTAAACATTTAATAACGGGTATGGGGGAAGAAAAATGAAGATAAAAGAACTACCAATTGAATTCGAATATAACGGGGGAAAACAATGTATTTATCCGAGCTTACTTATATTAAACAAGGAATTAACTTTAGTAGATACAGGTTATATAAACTTTTTACCTTTAATTGAAGATGCAATTGTAAAACATGGGTATGAGATGAAAAACTTAAAAAATATAATTATTACTCATTATGATGATGATCATATAGGATCTTTATATGATTTCAAAGTGAAATATCCTTACATTAATATTATGGCTAGTGAAATAGAATCCAACTACATAAATGGTGAAATAAAATCGGAGAGACTAGTTCAAGCTGAAGAAATGTTAGAACGTATGCCAATTGAAGAGAAAGAATTTGGTGAGTGGTTTATACAACACTTAAAAAATATAAGACATATTTCCGTCGATGAAAAAGTATATGATGGTCAAATGATTTTGAGTGATGAATGTCAAATAGTAGCGACCCCAGGACATACTTCGGGGCATATTTCATTATATTTTCCAAATTTAAATTGTGTAATTACAGGGGATGCGGCCGTTCAAGATAATTGTGAATTAGAAATAGCTAATCCGGATTTTTGTTTAGATATAGAAAAAGCAGAAGAATCTTTAAAGAGAATTAAAAACCTTAAAGCCGTAAAGTATTATTGCTATCATGGAGGAAAGCTTACTGTATAAAATAATAAAAAAACGATCTTTCCCATATCGAAAAGATCGTTTTTTTAATTCATAGATTCTGCAATTCTAATTAATTCATTAAAAATGTTTTTATAAGAAAAAAGCCAAGTCTTTAAAAGAGCTGGCTTCATGAATTCATCATGTGAATGAGCTTATCACCATCAATTAACTTAATATTTTTATTCGCAGCATATTGCTTGCGTTTTTGTTGGAATTACTCAGTAGTTTAGTCGTCACAAATATCCTCAGCTGTTAAAAACCCAAATATATCTTCATATACAGGGCTAGTATCCACATAGGAGGAAGAACACATGCTCTCGTAACTAGAAAAAGTTACTCTAATTTCTACAGAGAAATTTAATTCATCTTCAATTCGTTGAGCACATGTTTGATAGTTCTCCCTAATCTCTTGTAGACAGCTTACAATATCTTCTCCATATATTGGATGATTTATAATTATACGTAGTTGTCTGTTGTTTTCTGGTTGCTCATTTAGGAAATAAGCGCTATCCAATTTAATATCTTCGCCAGTGATAGAAGAAGATACAATTTCTTCTATCACTGTAGCCAAAGTCTCATCACGCATTTTTTCTATTTTACTAATAATCCCGAGCTTTTTAGATGCATTACGTATCAACTTATTTTCTTTTTGATTATGCTGATGAATGAGTTGTTCCAGGTCGTCCAAAAAACATAGTAACTCCATGTGGTTATCTATCATTATGTAACCCCCTCTTTTTAAATATAGTGAGATGCAAAGGGAAATATTCGCGAAAAATGAATTGGTACTAGCAATTGACAACCTATTGTGAGCATACACTGATAGGGCTAGAAGCCGCTAACAGAAGCATGTCCAAGAAAGAGTGGTTGAGTGGTAAACACAAACTTAGGAGGAAAAGGAATTTATAGAAAACATATTATTATGCTCATTGTTATCTGAATAAGAAATGCTAATTACATATTATGAGGATGGTTATTTGCTCAATGGATATATGACTGTGATTGATATAGATCCGTTAAATAGTGCTTTAATCTGTACAGATGTTTTTTACCACAGGATCGCACTTGTTTTTTTGATATTATTACTAGTAAAAAAGCCGAATCTTAGGATGTGCACCCCAATTGTTAGACACAAACAACAATTGGAGGTGTACTTTTTTATAGTTAAATTCTCACTAGAAGAAAAAGTAAAGGTAGTAAAAAAATATTCAGATGAAGGTGACGGAGTGAAAAGACTTGCGGGATCCATAAAGGTTCATCCGAGTGTACTCCAGCAGTGGATTAAACAATATAATGCGGTAGGTGAAAAACGCTATAGAAGATATCCCCTGGATTATAAAATGGATGTAATTAATTATATGGATAGACAAGGGACATATATTAGAGAAACAGGGGCTATTTTTAATATCCCATCTTATGGAACGGTTCGTAGGTGGCAGGAAGTATATGATTTAAAAGGCGTGGATTCCCTACATGAAAAGAAGAGAGGGCGTCCAACTATGAAAAATACAAATACAATAGAAAAATTAAGAAGTACATTTTGTCTCCGGCTAATATGAAAGGGTTATTAAAAGCGGAAAGAAAACAAAAAGAATTTGTCCACCTAGTACACGATGAATATAAAAAAAGAAGATAAGAATTTTTTTATTTTTCATATTTGGCGAAACAAATGGTACAATGGAAGCTAATGTGAAAAATAAGGAAAAGAAGTGGTCTATTTGAAAAACTTTTTAGAATTAGGAATTAGTGAAACTTTTAATCATACATTACGTGAAAATGGAATTACAGAAGCAACACCGATTCAGGAGAAGGCAATTCCTGTTATTATGTCAGGTAAAGATGTTATTGGGCAGGCGAAAACAGGAACGGGTAAAACGTTAGCATTCGTGTTACCGATTTTAGAAAAAATCGATCCAGAGTGTAGTGATGTTCAGGCTTTAATTGTTGCACCAACAAGGGAACTAGCACTGCAAATTACAACTGAAATTAAAAAAATGCTTGTTCACAGAGAAGATATTAATGTACTAGCGATATATGGCGGACAAGATGTAGCACAACAATTGAGAAAATTAAAAGGTAATACACATATTGTTGTAGCGACACCAGGACGATTATTAGATCATATACGACGTGAAACAATTGATTTAAGTAATCTTTCAACGATTGTACTAGATGAAGCGGATCAAATGCTTTATTTCGGTTTCTTATATGATATTGAAGATATTTTAGATGAGACACCTGGTAGTAAACAAACGATGTTATTCTCAGCAACGATGCCAAAAGATATTAAAAAATTGGCGAAACGTTATATGGATGAGCCGCAAATGATTCAAGTACAAAGTGAAGAAGTAACGGTAGATACAATTGAGCAGCGTGTCATTGAGACGACAGATCGTGCAAAGCCAGATGCACTTCGTTTTGTTATGGATCGTGATCAGCCATTTTTAGCTGTTATTTTCTGTCGTACAAAGGTTAGAGCAAGTAAGCTTTATGATAATTTAAAAGGACTAGGTTATAATTGTGCTGAACTTCATGGTGATATACCTCAAGCGAAACGTGAAAGAGTCATGAAGAGTTTCCGCGAAGCTAAAATTCAGTACTTAATTGCGACTGATGTAGCAGCTCGTGGACTTGATGTAGATGGTGTAACGCACGTATTTAACTTTGATATCCCTGAAGATGTAGAAAGTTATATTCACCGCATTGGCCGAACAGGACGTGCAGGTGGATCAGGTCTTGCAATTACGTTCGTTGCAGCGAAAGATGAAAAACATTTAGAAGAAATTGAAAAAACGCTTGGTGCACCAATACAAAGAGAAATAATTGAACAACCGAAGATAAAACGTGTAGATGAAAATGGAAAACCGTTACCAAAGCCAGCTCCGAAGAAATCAGATCAATATCGTCAAAGAGATAGCCGTGAAGGTTCAAGAAGTGAATCAAGACGTGATTCGAGAAATAGCTCAAGAAATGATAACAATCGATCATTTAATAAGCCAAGTAATAAAAAAGGTAGTACAAAACAAGGTCAGCAAAGACGTGGCCGTTAAATAGTTATAATTGTAAAAGAGTCACAAAATATTGTGGCTCTTTTTTTGTTTGTATAGAACAAGGATAATGGCAAGAAAAAACAAAAATTTCATTCACCGTATTTAAAACTTATAAAGGAAATTTTATAGTCCAAAACCAGTAGAGCAAGGGTATTACTACCATGTCGCAATTCAAGAACAAGTGCAACTTACGTATGAACAATATTTAATCGAAAAAAATTGAGAGAAAGCTATTCGTACTAGCTCCCCTGATGATGATACGGATTATGAAGAAATCAATTGGTATAACGATACGAAAACATCTTTTGCAAACAAAGAATTGGACGATGAAGTGAAAGAAGTTCGTAACACATTCAAATGGTACGGGAATGTTATGCTGCAGTAAAAAGAACGGAACTTATTATGTCTACTATTTCGGCAGAACACTTTAGTTGAAAGGAAAGGTATTGAAGCGAGCGAATATTTTTATTACACATTCCGCAATTATTGAAATGGAACAAGAGAAGTTTATGAAGGATTAAACTCGTATTAGGGTATGATCGTTGGAAACTGGAAAACTAATTTGTTAGTTTTGTTCGATGGGGAACTCGAGAAGCACCATGGCCATCCTAATTGGGAAATTGCTTATTACTACGACGATGAAGGTAATGTAGTGTGAAGTTAATAGAAGGGATAGTATACGAAATAAGAAAAAAGGACTAGCAGTCGTACCTGCCGTCCTTTAATAGGAGAAAAAGTAATCTTGTTTAGAACTACGCATAAACAGAAAATCTGCTTGTAATTAGTTTTACCCTAAATATACGTGTCTATACAAAAAAGGGATAAGTAAAAAATACTTATCCCCGGAAGGGAAATCCCAAGCACCAAAATGGCTCGTACTGGTCTGCAGGTTCAAAAGTAGTATATGTAAAACGAAAAATCTCATACAAAAAGCAGACAACGATTTTGGTTGTCTGCCAGTGTGTTCAATGAGTTAGCTAATTGTGATAATTTGCATCCCCATTACGAGAAGAGTGAAGCTGCTAGTTCAAACAGCTTGTTGGTATTATTATCGATTTGTTAAAAAATATACAGAGAAAGCAGATAAGTGAAGAACCTACCTGCTTCTGCTGTAACAAAAGAAAGAAGTATTAGCCGTGGACACGGCGGCTTGAAAATAGTATGTATTTTTATTTGAAAAATATTCAAGGGGTGAAGAAACATGGAGTGTTTAATAAAAGGTGTTTGTGAAATTAATCAGCTAATTAGTAAAACAAAAGAGAAAAACAATGAGCAAATATAACAATACAAAGGTAAATGTTCAAAAAAGCGATGAGTATAAAGTAAAACAAAATAGTTATATTAAAGCTTGATTTTCATAAAAAATAAAGCACATATATAAGTGTGCTCTTATGAACGCTTTAGATTTGTATGACTAGATAGTCACCATACAATAAAATATGCTTGTTTGATATAAATGTGAGTCAAATCTATAACATATATTTGGGTGTGTAGAAAGAACATTAAATGTTAATTAGCTAAGCATATTGTTTTTATTAACGAATTTGTGCAACTGTTAAAGCGGCAGAACGAATATCTACTGTACCAATTACTTCAACGGATACAATTTGAATTAAATCACCAGGGTTTAAGTTTATTAGAATGATACCGCTGGATACATCTACTTCACCAGTGCCAATGATATTAGAACGGACTGCGGTTCCAGATCCTGCAATAATGTTAGTTGATGAGTTTAGTGTCAAGAAAAAGCGCACTGCTTCTGGGGCTAATGGAACATTATCGAGGCTGATTGTTAATGTATAACTGATTTGATAAATACCAGCTACTTGAATTCTAATACCAGTTCCTGTACTAATTGTATTATTGATTACAGGGACAGTAATGTTTGGATTTGGTCCCGTACTAGGTAGTAGTAGTGGCGTGAATAGTGTTGCAAATTGAGGTGAAGTAGCATTAAAAGCAAAACCGAGAGCTGGTAGTGTACTGGGGGCTTGTGCTCCACAATTAAAGTTTGTGAGCTTACGACTAGATGAGCGCATATTTTCACTCCTTTCTTTCATTTAGATTGCGTGAGTAATAACCTCACGTTTTGGACAAGCACAATACACTATATGAAAATTTATAGTGTATTGTGCAGAGGTGTACTGTTATGGATAAAACTAACTGCCTGTTGTACAAAGGAAACACTACGCTTACAGAAACAGTTTGTAAACTAAAGTTGAAAAGAGTTAAAAATGTAGGGTTTTTTTCTTTGTCTAAAGGTTCTTGAAGATATATAATAATTTTCTGACTAGTAAAATTTGGAGGGGTACAAATGAAAAATGAAACGTTGCACACGCAAGAAGATATTATTAAAATGCTTGATTCATTATTAAGACCGGCAGAACCATTTTGGAATGAATTTTATGCGAATAGAGACAAAGATGTTCCGTTTTTTGAAAATGTTCCAGATGAGAATCTAGTTTCCTATATACAAAAAGAATGGATCTCCAAAGGGAAAGTGTTGGAGCTTGGATGTGGTCCAGGAAGAAATGCAATTTATTTGGCGAATGAAGGATTTGAAGTAACAGCAGTGGATTTATCTATAGAGGGCATTAATTGGGCGAAAGAGAGGGCGTTAGCAAAAGGAATAGAAATCGATTTTATTTGTGATTCGATTTTTAATTTAGAGGCTCAAAAGGAATTTGATTTTGTGTACGATTCGGGCTGTTTGCATCACATTCCACCACATAGAAGAATAAATTATGTGAATTTAATTAAAAACTCCTTGAAATCGGGTGGTCATTTTGGATTAACATGTTTTGCGGCAGGTGATTTAGATGAACGAAATGGCTCGGAAATATCAGATTGGGACGTATATAGAGGATGGAGTCTGCAAGGTGGTCTTGCATACTCTGAAGAGAAATTAAGAGAGATATTTAAAGAATTTGAAGTGATTGAAATTAGAAAGATGAAGCAAATTGACCAACCAAATACTATGTTTGGAGAATCATTTCTTTGGACAGCATTATTTAAGAAGAAATAAGAGAGTAGATAATTGACAAACGCATCGTTTTTATAGACAATACACTTATAGGAATGTACGTTCGGTATTTTTGGCCAATGTATGTTTTACATAAATACATATCAAGGGGTTGTCTCTATATGAGTACTACAAATCAAAAAATTACAACTTTTTTAATGTTCGAAGGTAATGCTGAGGAGGCGATGAATTTTTACACGTCGCTATTCGACCAATCAGAAATTGTAAGTATCTCTCGCTACGATGAAAACGGACCTGGTAAAGAGGGTTCTGTCATTCATGCAACTTTTACGTTAAATGGTCAAGAATTTATGTGCATTGATAGTTATGTAAAGCATGGTTTTACATTTACACCATCTATGTCTCTTTATGTAACTTGTGAGACAGAAGAAGAAATTGAAACGGTTTTTCATAAACTAGCGCAGGATGGATCCGTACTAATGCCTTTAGGTTCTTATCCATTTAGCAAAAAGTTTGGCTGGTTAAATGATAAATATGGTGTGTCTTGGCAGTTAACGCTTGCGGAATAAAAATTTAAAAAGAAAAAGCGTAGCCTATTTATAGTTACGCTTTTTCTTTTTAAGAATTTTGCTTGCCGAATCTTTCACCGAGTTTAGCTAACAGTTCAGGCTGATCCCCTTGGCTCATTACAACTTCAACAAAGATAAGTCGATTCATATTAAAATTTATTTTAGTTAAGACTTCTGCTAACTCTATTTCATTTTCCACTTTACATGTTAGGCTTTTTTCTTCTGATCCGAATGTGTTTGCTAGTTTCGTGTAATCCCACATTTGTATGTCATTATACGGTTGATTTTGACCGTGAATTGCACGTTCAATAGTATATCCGTTGTTATTGATTAAAAATATTATCGGTTTTAAATTTTGACGAAGTATAGTCGATAACTCTTGAACAGTTAATTGGAACGAACCATCACCAATAATTAAAATGTTGCGCCGTGATAAATTGGCGAGCTGTGTACCAAGTAGAGCGGGCAGTGTATATCCGATAGATCCCCATAACGGTTGTCCTACATATGCAGTGTTATTAGGTAGAGGGATAGCAGCACTACCAAAGAAAGGTGTTCCTTGCTCTGCAATTAAAACATCGTTTTCTTGTAAGAAATGGTATATTTGTTGCCAAAAACGTTTTTGTGTAACCATTTGAGCTTTTGGATTGAACTCTTCTGTCATAGATAGGGATTCTGAAATAAAGGACTTCATTTCAAGTGTTTCCTCTAAGCGATGTTCGATTAAATCACTTAATTGTTCTAAAACATCTTTCATTACAACTGGTCCATATGTTTTATCTATAATTTTCACAGTATAGGGATGGATTTCTATAACTTGCTCTTTCGTAAAACCTTGTGTAAAGCCGCCGGTAATAGTATCAGTTAATTTTACGCCAATACTAATAATACAGTCAGATTCATCAATTCTTTTTCGTAAGTATGGAGAACTAACATCCCCAGTATAAATTCCTATAAATTGAGGGTGTTTTTCAGGGAATATTCCTTTCCCCATACTTAACGTTGCGATAGGAAACCCAGTTTTTTCTACGAATTGATGTAAATTTTCTTTAGCGTGAAATCGAGCTACTTCAAAATCAGCTAAAATTACAGGTTTTTTGGCGTTATTTATTATTGAATTGGCATGTAGAAGCATTTTATCCAACGTTTCTTTATTACTTAAAATCGGTTTATATAAAATTGGTTCTGTAGGTTTATTAATTGGTTTATTATACACATCAATCGGCAAATTAATATGAACAGGGCGTTTTTCATTCCAACATGCACGTAATACACGGTCAATTTCCTCAGCTGCATGCTCAGGTGTTATATTTGTTTGTGCTACAGTGATTTCTCGATACATAATGGAAAAGTGATCGAACTTTCCATCTCCTAACGTATGATGGACGATTTCTCCATTTTCCATTATTTTTGTTGGTGGCGTACCCGTGATTTTTATAACTGGCACGTTTTCTGCATATGAGCCAGCAATACCGTTAATGGCGCTTAATTCTCCAACACCGAAAGTAGTAATAAGAGCAGCGATTCCTTTTATGCGAGCGTACCCATCTGCTGCATATGCAGCATTTAATTCATTACAATTTCCAATCCACTTTAAATTTTCATGTGCTACTACATCATCTAAAAAGGCAAGGTTATAATCACCAGGAACCCCAAATATATGTTCAATTCCTAATTCGTGTAGTCTATCCAATAAATATGTACTTATAGTATATTGCGATTTCAAATGAATCCTCTCCTAATTGTGCATTGAATATTTCAATAAACTATAGAAGTTCTAATGTGGTCGTTAAAATATTCAATACTAGATTGTGGTATAATTTACATACAGGGGGAAAGTAGATGACACAACATAAAGAAGAACAGATGAATGAAGCATTAGCATTATTTTATTTTGCATATAAAACATTTACTGAAAAGCCAGATGAAATTATAAAAGAGTATGGCATACAACGAGTACATCACCGAATTTTATTTTTTATCGCACGATTTCCAGGGATAAGTGTAAATGAGTTATTATCACTGCTAGAAATAAGTAAACAAGCTCTTCACGGACCACTACGACAACTTGTGGAAAAGGGCTTAATTGAGAGTAATGAAGCTACACATGATCGCCGTGTGAAACAGTTATCTTTAACAGAAATAGGTGTAGATTTAGAGAAAAAATTGAGCGATGTTCAAAGACAACAGATGAGTGCTATTTTTTCAAAATTTGGTGAATCGTGTGGAGAAAATTGGCATCAAGTTATGAATGAAATGGCAAATAGTCGATCAGGTTTTGATGCTTGGATATCAAAACGAGAAGTTGCAATCGATCAGAAATAAAATAATAAGAAATATATCTGTTTTTATAGTTTGAAAAAGAACAAATTTTATCCATACATTTGGCAACTATGGATTGGTCATAGAGTGAATGGATAAAAAGATACATTACTAGATACTTTATACGTGTACGCAATGGAACAATAAAATTCACATTTCCGAGAGGGGAATTATTATGATAAAACTTGTACTTATTCGTCACGGACAAAGTTTATGGAATCTTGAAAATCGTTTTACTGGATGGACAGATGTAGATTTATCAGAGAATGGATTAAGTGAAGCGAGAGAAGCAGGAGCAATATTAAAGAAAAACGGATATACTTTTGATGTTGCTTATACATCTGTATTAAAACGAGCAATTCGGACTTTATGGATTGTACTTCATGAGATGGATCTTGCCTGGGTGCCAGTACATAAATCTTGGAATCTAAATGAAAGACATTACGGTGCATTGCAAGGGTTGAATAAAGATGAAACTGCGAAAAAATATGGTGAGGAGCAAGTTCATATTTGGAGAAGAAGTATTGATGTAAGACCACCTGCTCTTACTGAGGATGATCCTAGATATGAAATGAATGATCCAAAATATAAAGCACTTAAAAAAGGTGAGTTTCCATTGACTGAATGTTTAGTGGATACGGAGAAAAGAGTACTTGATTATTGGCATTCAGAAATTGCACCGTCATTAAAAAATGGTGAAAAGGTAATTATTTCATCACACGGTAATACGATTCGTTCGCTAGTGAAATACTTAGATAACCTTTCAAGCGATGGTGTTGTTTCATTAAATATTCCAACGAGCATTCCACTCGTTTATGAATTAGACGATGATTTACGTCCGGTTCGTCATTATTACTTAAGTATGGACGGAGAAGTACCAGAAGGGGAAATTCCGAAACATATTTCTTTTTAACATGAAAATTTGAAACGCATGCTTGTCTACATATACAATGTAGATTCATGATAAAAGACGTGGCACCTTCTAATGTATATGCGATATTGCTAAATTTAGAAGCTTGTCCACGTCTTTTGTCATAAAGAGAGCTGCTTGTGCATGTAATGATATCGTGAGTAGTTTTTGAATGGAGGGTGATGTCATTGGTGATCTCTAACATTCGAATCGGCTTATTTATTTTAGCAATCGTTTTTCTCGTTCTTGTGTTCTTTTACTGGAGAAACGAAGAGTTGTACGAGGAGAAAAAGCAACGTATTAGAAAGACTTGGTATGGGTTGTTTATAATATCAGTCACCGTGTATTTCATGATAAAAGGAATTGATTTAACCCTCTGGAAAAATCTTTTAATGTTCACTGCAATGGTTATTTTCGTTGATATCGCATTTATTTTAACACCAAATATTTCAGAAATATGGGGAGCGAAATTTAGCGATATTGGCAAGACTGTTCAATCGATAAAACGGTCATTAATTGCTTCTAAAGCAAGAGGAGAAATATACACAACAATTATTCAAAATGTCAATCCAGCAGTATTCGGTACAATGGAATGGCATACGGAAGAGGAATATACAAAGAGCTTAAACGCATTTTTAGATTCGTACGGAGAAAAGATTGGTGCGAAAATTGTTGTATTTGAAGCGGCAAAGGAATTAAATACAAACTTTCGTGGTATCCGTTCTCAATTTAGTATTATCGTTCCGTTAGAACACATTGAGCAATTGAATGAGCAGAAAGCGGTGCAAGTAGAAAATGTCGGAATAATACCAGCAAAAATGGTGAGTGATGTTTTCATTGTTATTGATGGGAAGAAAAATAACCTGCAAGATCGAGATTTTGAAAATGTATATAATTTAACAATACATCATAGTTATTTTAGTAAATAAGGACAGGATTTTCTTCTGTCCTTTTCCCTTATACATAAAGGTAAAGCGAATTTAGACAAACTTGTATAAAATCGGACAATCATTCCTACACTAGCACGTAGAGGTGATTGTAGTGATAAAAGATTATGACAATGATTTTTTTAAAGAAGATAATGAAGATACAACAGATTTCTCGTTAATAAAAGGAGATACATTACAGCAAGTAGAAGAGTTAGAAGAAGAATTAAAAAGAAAATGATACGTGTACACGCTGTCTACATTTGCGATATAATATAAATAGAAGATTGTATCTTTTTGAAAAGGGGGAGAAGAGATGGCTGAAATAAATGTACAAAAGTCTTCATTTTTTAAACAAAAAAAAGAAGAACCAAATACAGATTTCTCTCTTGTGAAAGGTGCATTAACAGAAAATATAAATCGTTTAGAGAAACTGATGAATAATAGCGGTTCAAAATATATACGAGTGAAAAAAACAAAAGAAAATGCATAGTGCATTTTCTTTTGTTTTTTATTTAGCATTTAACTTTTCTTTTACTTTTGCAGGTAAGTCAGCTTCCTGAACCTCTTCATATGACTTCCCTTCAATTGATGATATTTCATTTTTGCTCTTATCATCTTGAGCTGCATAAAGGCGTAAAAATGCATTTTCATTTAATTTATGATCATTTGATGTTTTTTACTTCTAAATGTAATTTGTTTTTTTACTCCGTCTTCGTCATAAGCAGGCAGTGTGTAGTTTCGTAAGTTTCTACCTTCTACTTTTTCGATAGTTCCTTCACCTTCTATTTGCACGTAATATACATCTTTACCAATTCGATTTAGTGATGCTCGCTCACATCCAATAGTAATAGTAGAAAATAATAAGCATAGTGTAATAATTGATAAAAACTTTTTCATTTTCTTTATCTCCTTCAATTTGTTTCTTTACACAGTATACGGCTATTATGAAATGAGAAAAATCGATATAGATTACAACACCCTTACAACGTTGTAAGGGTGTTGTCCATAAAATGAACAGTATTTTAAAAAGTTAAAAGAAAGGTAAAATAATGAATCATGGTATAATGATAAAAGACTTACATATTATTTTGTCATTTGAGAGGAGCTTAAAAATGTATTCTACTTTAGAACAATTAACAAAGCACCCTGTATTTTATCATTTTGCAGAAATTTCAAAGATTCCTAGAGGATCGGGTAATGAAAAGGAAATTAGTGATTATTTAGTGGGCTTTGCAAAAGAGCGTAACTTAAAAGTGATTCAAGATGAAGCAATGAATGTCATTATTAAAAAAGACGCAACTACTGGCTATGAAAATATACCAACTATTATCATTCAAGGTCATATGGATATGGTATGTGAAAAAAATCAAGCAACCGTACATGATTTTGAAAAAGATCCAATTGAATTACGAATCATTGGGGACATGTTATATGCAAATCAAACGACTTTAGGTGCTGATAATGGTATTGCAGTTGCGTATGCATTAGCTCTATTAGATGCAAAAGACATTCCGCATCCAGCACTTGAAGTAGTTATTACTACTGAAGAAGAAACGACAATGGGTGGGGCTTTCGCTGTTGACCCAAATCATTTTGAAGGAAAGATCTTTATTAATATTGATTCTGAAGAAGATCATAAATTACTTGTAAGTAGCGCAGGTGGTGCAAAAGCTGTTGAAACAATTCCAGTAATTTGGGATGAAGCGCCAGCGAATATGGATGCATACCGTCTATATGTTGGTGGTCTAAAAGGCGGACATTCTGGTATGGAAATTGATAAACAACGCGGTAATGCGAACAAAGTATTAGGACGAGTATTACATGATTTATCAGCAAATATTCAATTTGATATAAGTGAAGTTCACGGCGGATTAAAAACAAATGCAATTCCGCGTGAAAGTGTAGCTACAATTGTATTAGCTAAAGAAGATGTAGAGAAAGTAGAAGAAAAACTAGAATCATGGACAAGAGTATTACAAGAAGAAATGCGTGCTGTTGATCCAGATGTTCATGTAACACTTACAAAATTGGATGAGAAAGTAGAAAAAGTATTTGCTAAAGAGACACAAAAGCAACTTATTTCATCATTATTCTTAATTCCAAACGGCATTCAAAGTATGAGCATGGATATTAAAGGTCTAGTAGAAAGTTCAACAAATTTAGGCGTTATTGAAACGTTGCAAGATGAAATTAAATTACGTAACGAAGTGAGAAGTTCTGTCAGTAGTTTAAAACAACATGTTGCAAATGAAATTAAATGTATTGCCGAATTAGTTGGTGCAACATTTGAAATAGAGTCAGAGTATCCAGAATGGCCATACAATCCGAATTCACAAATTCGTAATTTGTTTGAAAAAGTGCATCAAGAAAAATACAACAAGGATGCTGAAATCTTCGCTGTACATGCAGGTATTGAATGTAGTGCATTCGTTCAAAAGATGCCTGACTTAGATGCGATTTCATTTGGTCCAGACATTTTTAACGTTCATACACCAGATGAACATATTAGTATTTCTTCTGTTGTGAATAACTGGGGATTCTTCGTTGATGTAATGAAGGGTACGAAAGAATTAGCTAAATAATATGGATGAAATGAAAAGTAGCCTATAAAACTTTATAGGCTACTTTTTTGTATAGAGTTTTATTAGAAATTCTTTTTTACGTTAGTATTTAATTTTTACTTTTATTTCTAGAGGATATTGTACCTAAGATTGCTCCGGATACTGCTCCGATTAAAGTCATAAAAATTGCACTCCATGCTGCAAATGACATTATTACACCTCCAAATAATAAATTATTGTTTCTTAGCCTTTTGAATAGAAATGATAATTGCGACAACTATTAAGAAAATAAGAGGAGACCAAGAAAAGAAAGACATGTAATATTCTCCTTCCAATATTAATTTTAAACCTTTATATAAATAAATTATCGCATGTTTAAAGGATGAACATATAAAATATGCAATATTGCATATCGAATTGTAGGGCATAAAGAAGTGAAAACGGTTCGTGAATAAAAATGCTAATTTATAAAGAAAGTAAGGATTTTTCTAACCTTAAAAAGGGCAGACAATCAAAAAGCTCCTTATATAAGGCAGAGAAGCTTTTAAAATAGTTTTTGTCTAATAACAATGGTATCCAATATTTATTGGTGAGATAAACGTAAATTATTTTGAGATTTTAAAGCTGCCTCCATAATAATAATTTTCTCCAAGTTTCATAACGGCTACATATGTTCCTGGATTATAAACCTTAGTAATAGGTGTTACAAATCTACCATAATTATGTTTTAAACCTGAGTCATAAATGGTTTTATATCTATGCAAGTTTATTTCATTATTTTCATTTTCACTCAATTGATATATTTTTACAATACCAGTATCCTTACCACCAGTATATATAGTAACATCGAATGTATCTCCATGCTTTAAGTCACCAACTGCTAACTCTTCTATAAAATCTGCATTATGATGTAATAAAAAATAGCTTTGCCACCGCCAATTATCTAAAATTCGTGATTCTTTTTGTGTAAGTTGCGATTCAGCAGACACAGGTGTGATTGTACTAATTGTATTTGAAAATAAAAATCCTCCAACAGTCAATGCACCAATAATTGTTGATTGCCTTAAAAGTTTCATGTTCTAAACCTCCTATTTACTTAAGGATTCAGAAATCGTTTTTGTGAAAAACTAGCTGTGAAATCTAATGGATGATAATATCTTCTATAATCATATTAACATTTATTGATTTATCAGACAAATTAATAAATAATAAAACTATATCGAAGGAGTGAAGGCTAATATAAGAAAGAAGTTAGATGTATAGCTAAGAAATCTTTATTATATGTAATTGGGATTTGTTATTTGAAAACTCGATTGTTTTAATGCTGAAATTTCAATTCATACTTCAAGTTTCAGTACATAATTTTACAATTTGACTTATATAATTTATCACGATATGATTCCTTTATAATAAAAGAAAGGCTTGAAGATAATGATTCGTCGTTTGAGAAAGCTAAAAAATGTAGCAGTCGTAGTAAGCTTCTAAGTAAATAGCAAAATATATAATACTTAGAAGCGAGGAATAAAGTTATGAAGCATCCATTATTTAATCATTGGTCAGAAACAAAGTATATAAAAGATATAGTAACAAATTCACTCATTGAGGTAGGAGAGTACTCCTATTATTCAGGTTATTATGGTCATCAAAATTTTGAAGATGGCTGTGTAAGGTATTTGTGGGGGGATGCTAAGTCCCGAGCGCTGTTCAATCCAATTGAACAGATGGGATGGCATCTTGATAAACTCATTATTGGGAACTATGTTTGTATTGCGAGTGGAGTAGTCATTTTAATGGGTGGTAATCATAATCATCACTCAGAATGGATTACAGTATATCCATTCGCTGAGCAAATTGAGCATTCATATGAACCGAAGGGCGATACAGTCATTAAAAGTGATGCTTGGATTGGAATGAATGCTATTATTATGCCTGGCGTTATAATCGGTGAAGGTGCAATCGTTGCAGCGGGATCTGTCGTAAGTAAAGATGTTCCGCCGTATACAATAGTTGGTGGAAATCCTGCTAAGGAAATAAAGAAACGATTCACTGATACAGAAATGAAAATGCTAATGGAAATGCGTTGGTTTGATTGGGATAGAGAATTAGTTGAGAAGGCAATGCCGCTTTTATCTAATTCATCTATTGAATTATTATATGATTTTTATAACAAGGAAGTAAAAAATAGATAGATCTGTGAGGGAAACTACATTCTATATAGGATGTAGTTTTTTATTATAAAAAATTAATAGTCTAGACTAAGGAAAATTCATCTCTGGTATGAGTATAGTAAATAGCTGAATTCAATAATTAAAATCCTTGATAGCTAATAAAACCAGTGTGTCTCGATATTTAATCGGGATACACTGGCTTTATTTTTTGTAAATGTGGAACAAACGCATTATTTAGATTGTCTATTCATTGTAATCCTAAAAAATATGAAAGTACGGATCATTTTGAAAAATACAAAGGTATGAAAAATAGGGATGCGTGTAGGAATACAAAGTATCAGTGTGCCTAAAAGTGTGAGATGGTCTATATGAAAGCGATCCTAACGTCTTATATGTATATAGAATTTGATAAAACTATCTATTTTTATAGGAATTATGCTAGAATAACGGTTTTTTTGAGTACAAAGATATTGGAGGTAAGAGAATTGAAAGGTATGTTTTACAAAAAATTCATTGTAATAGTAACAGTGCTTACACAATTTTGTAGCATAGTTGTTACATCTGGGAGCGCATCAGCGGAAACAGTTCCTGTTTTAGACGTAGAAGCAGGATCAGCAATTTTAGTAGAAGCAAATTCCGGAAAAATTTTATATGAAAAAAATGCGGATGAATCACTAGCAATTGCTAGTATGACAAAAATGATGAGTGAATACTTAGTTCATGAAGCGGTGGATAAAGGAAAACTTAAATGGGATCAAAAAGTTAAAATCTCTGAATATGCATATAAGATTTCACAAGATCGCTCATTATCAAACGTTCCATTAGAAAATGGTGGCTCTTATACAGTAAAAGAGTTATATGAGGCAATGGCAATTTACTCTGCAAATGGTGCAACAATCGCTTTAGTTGAAGAAATTGCTGGAAAAGAAGCCGATTTCGTGAAAATGATGAATGATAAGTCAAAAGAGTTTGGAATGAAAAATTATAAATTTGTAAACTCTACTGGCTTAACAAACTATGATTTAAAAGGACATCATCCAGAAGGGACAACTCCAGACGAGAAAAATAAAATGTCCGCAAGAGATTGTGCGATTTTAGCACAACGTCTCGTTCGAGATTTTCCAAAAATGTTAGATACAGCAAAAATACCCAAAAAAACATTCCAAAAGGGTGGCAAGTATCCAATTGATATGGTGAATTTTAACATGATGTTAAAAGGTTTAATTAAGCAATACGAAGGTGTAGATGGGTTGAAAACAGGAACTACTCCAGAAGCCGGTGATTGCTTCACTGGTACAGTAGAAAGAAACGGTATGCGTCTAATCTCTGTAGTAATAAAAGCAAACTCTCATACAGCACGTTTTGATGAAACAAAGAAATTATATGATTATGGATTTGCGAATTTTGAAGTGAAGAATATCTATGGAAAAGATTCAGTAGTAAAAGGGCATGAAACTTTGCGAGTTGCAAATGCGAAAGACAAAGATGTAGTAGTTCAAACGAAGCAAGCTGTTTCACTTCCAATGCCAAAGGGCAATAAAGATGTTTATAAAAAAGAATTTAAAGTATCGAATAAAGAACAAGAAGCTCCTATTAAAAAAGGTGTAACAATAAGTAAAATGATTATCTCGCCTAAAGATAATACAGATCCTGGGTTCTTATCAGGTAAATCATTACAAATAGACCTTGTAACAAAATCTGATGTAGAACAAGCAAATTGGTTTACACGATTTATGCGTAAAATCGGATCTTTCTTTAATGGTATGTGGGATAGTGCGGTTGATATAGTAAAAAGCTAACATACATTTGTTTCCATAAATTAAAAAACGCTATTCTTTTTGTAGAAATATACAGAAAGGATGGCGTTTATTATGAATCTTTCGATTTAAAGGGTTCAGGTGCAAGGTTAGTTTCATAAAGTTACATGATGAAAAACCACCCACTATTCCATCAAATGACAATAAAAAATTAATATCCGGTACGTATTTCTGTAATTAGATTTTATAAAAATTTAATAAAATCTTTTCTTTGTATTAAATATTTTGTTTTAAATTATGTATATAAAGAAATGGAGGTCAAATTAACTTTGTACTGCTTATATTAGGAATTTAAAGAAACAATATGTACAATTCTCCCACTACATTTGTATAGTGGCTTTTATGAACAGCAAAATTTACAATTTACAAGGAGAACATTTTATGAGTAAGAGAATAAAAGAATTAGATTCCATACGAGGGTTAGCAGCACTTACCGTGGTATTTGGACATTTTTGTTTAATGCTACCATCGTTGCCTAATTCTATTAAATTTTCCCCGCTTAGGTTTTTATGGGCGGGTGGAGAAGCTGTAATCGTTTTTTATGTACTCAGTGGTTTTGTGTTATCTATGGCACTTTACCATTCAAAAACAAATTATTGGGGATATTTAATTAAGAGATTTGTAAGAATCTATATCCCTTATTATTTTTGGATAATCATTACCTTTGCTTTATTTATTTTATTTTCACCGTATGAAGTGGTAGGACTACGGGATTGGTTCTATGATAGGTGGCAAGGTTCAATAACAAAATTAGATATTATAAACCATTTTGTGCTTCTTAATAACTTTTTTACGGAAAATTATAATCCAGTTATCTGGTCATTGGCTCAAGAAATGCGTATATCTATTGTGTTTCCTTTCTTATTCCTTCTTTTTTATAAACTGAGTTGGAAGAAAACGATACTATTTGCTTTGAGCTTTTCTTTCATTAGTGTTTTTCTTAATATGTTGCATATTGGGAAAGCTGAGGGGTTTTATAATGGTTATGCTGATACACTGCATTTTACATCTATGTTTATGGTTGGGATGTTACTTTTTAAACATCAGGAAAAACTTATCTACTCATATAGGAATATGAAAAAAATTAATAAAGGATTTCTTATTGCACTAGGGGTTATTTTATATTTATATTCCATTTTAATTTATGGTATTTCCCGTAATGATACTACTTTCTTATTAAAAGATTGGGGTGTCGTAATGGGGGTTAGTATATTTATTATAATGGCCATGAGTAACCTAAAAGTAAAAGCATTTTTAAATAAGAGTGTGTTTGTATATTTAGGAGAAATTTCATACAGTATCTATTTGTGTCATTTTCCAATCATGATGGTACTATTTAAACTTTTGTATACAAAGATATCTATCTTATTCCTTCTTACTTTGTGCATTACAATGACACTCCTTTTTTCTATAGTTTCGTATCATTTAATCGAAAAGAAATGTATCAACTGGGCAAAACAAAGAACAACAAATTTTTTGAAAAAAGTATAATGACTAGAGAGATTTTATCTCTTTAGTAAATATACGAATATGACCGATTCCTAAGTATACTTAGGAATCGGTCAATTTTGGATTCTAAATGTAAATATAGTAAAGTGGAATATAATTGAAATCAAAAAACACTTAGAAATAACAATTACGTTGTGAGCTATTGTATAGTATAGATATGGTTAAAAATAAAGGGGGACTACATATGTGGAAGCGATTTGTAGCGATTGGTGATAGTTTTACAGAGGGAATAGGGGATGAAGTAGAGGGAATTGCATTAAAAAGCTGGGTAGATCATTTTGTTCAACTGTGTGAAAACGATATAGAATATGCCAATTTTGCAAAGCGTGGGTTAGTAACTAAAGAAATTCGCTCACAGCAATTGGAAAAGGCATTAACGTTTAATCCAGATTTGGTTAGTTTAATTGCAGGTGCAAATGATGTATTAAAAGGACGTTGGAATCATCAAGAATATAAGAACGAAATGGAATTTATGATAGATACATTAAGTAAAACAGATGCTGATATTATTATAGCAAACCTTCCAGATTTTACAGTTCGGCTTCCTATTTCTTCTGAAAAAAAACAAGTGTTAAAAGAACAATTATTAGAGGCAAATGAAATTATTCTTTCATTGAGTAGAGAGTATAAGCTTCATCATGTTGATTTTTGGAATCATCATTTAGTAAATGATAATACGCTTTGGTCTACGGATTTGATTCATCCAAACTCAAAAGGATATGTAAAAGTTGCTGAATTGATTTTTAGTAGTTTGCCTGTACATGACTCTTCTAAATAAGCTTTAGAATGAAGGCATCGAATCCCCTGTCGCATACAGCGCAGGGGTTTTGATGCGAAATAGAAGGATATAAAGCGCCTATAAATTATACTTTCAGTAATTCTTTTTATTGTTTATACTTAGTTATTTTCTATTGTAGGACCCTTAGTATAAGGGGTCTTTTTTGTTTCAAATATCTACAAAAAAGATAAGAGCGGAGAACTCAAACTAAAAGGTATTTTAAATAAAATTGTTAAAACAGCACTAATAATGACACCGATTGCTAAATAGGTCCGCTTTTTTATTTGTAAGAATTTTAAAATCTTCCCCTTCGAATGCAGCTTAATCATAAATTAAATTTTTTTGTAAATGTGGAACAATTTCATTACTTACACTGTCTATTTAGCGTTACAACATTTTTTATTTAATATATCAAGAAAGGAATAAATATTTTTAACTAAGGGAGAAGATTGAATTGAAAAAATTATGGATGTTGGTTTTCTTTTGTTTTGCAGTTATGTTGGTAGGATGTAATAAAAACGAACCGCCAAAACAAGCATTTGAAGAATATATAAATTTATGGAATGATAAAAAATTCGCAAATATGTATGATCATTTATCAGAACATGCCCAAAAAACGATTTCTAAAAAGGAATTCACCGAGAAATATCAAAAAATCTATGAGGGTATTGGAGTTAAGGATTTAAAAATTAAAACGAAAGGAGAGAATGCTAAAGATAAAGAACTTTTTCTTTTTGAAGTTAAGATGGATACGGATGGAGGAACAGCTTCATTTATCCATGAAGCAAAACTTGTGAAAGAAAAAGAATCTTGGAAAATAGATTGGACACCAGATTTCATTTTTCCAGGTATGAAAAAAGATTACAAAGTACGTATGCAAATAGAACAAGGAAAACGCGGAGAAATATATGATCGAAATGGGAAGGGTCTAGCAACGAATGGTAAAGCGACTGAGGTTGGAATTATTCCAGAGAAACTAGGCGAAACGGCAGCGCAAACAAAAGAAATAGTAGCACAGTTACTGGATATGTCTATAGAAGAGGTCAATCAGAAGCTTACAGCGAAATGGATAAATCCAGACTCCTTTGTACCAATTGGGATTTTAAAAGAGGGAACTAGACAGAATGATTATATTGAATTAGAAGGAGTATCATCTCGCCCAGTAAATATTCGTACGTATTCATTAGGAGAAGCAGCGGCACACTTAACTGGATATATAGGAAAGGTGAATGCAGAGGAGTTAAAATCGCTTCAAAAAAGAGGTTATCAAGCTGATGATTTAGTAGGTAAGACAGGTTTAGAGAAAGTATTAGAGAATAAATTGCGTGGCGAAAAAGGTGGACGCGTATTTATAGAAGATGAGAATGGAAAAGAGATTAAAAATGTAGCAAAAAAAGAAGCAAAAGAAGGGGAAAACGTTACGTTAACAATTGATGCTGCAATTCAAGAAAAAATCTTTAATGAGATGAAAAATGAAGCAGGATCTAGTGCAGCGGTCAATCCTAAAACAGGTGAAACTATTGCACTTGTAAGTAGCCCTGCTTATAATCCAAATACAATAGTTAGAGGAGCATCAAAAGCCCAACGAGAAGCATGGAATAACGACTCGAAACTACCAATGATGAATCGTTTTACACAAGCATTTGTACCAGGTTCCGTATTTAAAACGATTACTGGTGCAATTGGTTTGGAAACAAACACTATAAACCCTAAGGAAGAATTTAAAATTCAAGGATTAAAGTGGGCAAAAGATTCATCTTGGGGAAATTATTATGTAACACGTGTGAAGGAAGCTAGTCCAATTGATTTTGATAAGGCAATGAAGTACTCTGATAATATTTATTTTGCTCAACAAGCTTTGAAAATGGGAAAAGATCAGTATGTAAATGAATTTAAGAAATACGGATTTCATGAAAAATTACCAATCGAATACGAATTTCCTATTTCAATCATTGCAAGAGATGGGATAAAAAATGATATTCAACTAGCAGACACGGGATATGGACAAGGACAAGTATTAATGACACCGCTTCATTTAGCATTAACATATGCACCGATTGTGAATGAAGGGAATATTCCATCGCCTCATCTTTTAAAAGAAGCAAAAGTAGCGGGGAATTGGAAAGAAAATGTGGTTTCTAAAAAGAATCAAGAGATATTAAAGAGCGCATTAATAAAAGTCATTAATGACCCTGATGGCGCGGGGAGAATTGCTAAGGTTGATGGTATAACTCTTGCTGGTAAAACCGGTACAGCAGAACTGAAGGAGTCGAAAGAAGCAGACGGAAAAGAACTTGGATGGTTTGCAGCTTTTGATGCAAATGCGCCCGACATGATCGTTACCATGATGATCGAAGATGTAAAAGGAAGAGGGGGGAGTAACGTTCCAGGCGAAAAAGTAAAACATGTTTTTCAGAAAAAATAAGTAACTATAAGGTGAAATCTTTTACTACATTCATTGTTTGCTTAACACGAAGGTATAAATTGAGCAATACAAAGAACAATTAAGTTTCGAAAAAGCATTCTCCTTAATCGAGAATGCTTTTTTGTTGTGGCTGAATAAAGATAATAACTCATCTTTGTTTTCATTTTTGAAAGGTTGGTATTGCTAATAGTAAATAGAAGAGTAAAACAAATTGAAAGGGACAAGTGATGGGAATTTTAAACTTTAACAAAACAGTTATTTAGTAAAACATAAATAGAGCACACAAATAAGTATGCTCTAAGAAAAAGGGTGATACAAGTGGAGTTTTGCGTGAAATGCACAAATAATAATCAGATTTTTTTTGAGTGTATTTTTAACATTGTATGCTTTACTTGTTGTTAGGAGCCTGTCATGTAAAAGAATGTATAGATGATTATGTTATGAAAGTAATTGCACCGCTTTACATTTTTAGGAGGATTTTTTTATTAAAAAAAGATAAAGAACGGAACAAATGAAACTTGTATCTTGTCTATATATTGAAACCATAATAAAAGTGAGGGCAGTTTTATCTTTATTCAAATAAGTTCGAGGTGTGGAAATGGAAGAGACGTTTATTGAAAAGTGTATTCATGATGAGCTTGACTATGTTATAAAAGACTATTGGCAAGATGTATGGAATTATTCATTTATTATTACGAAAGATCCACACTTATCAGATGATATCACGCAAGATGTATTTATAAAGGTATTTAAAAATTGGAATTCATTTCGAAAGGAGTCATCTATTAAAACGTGGATATTAAAAATTACAAGAAATACAGCAATAAACTATTTGAAATCCTCCTATTTTAAAAGGATATCATTAGTAGGTTTTTTTAGTGATGATAAGCAATCTCCATCGGCAGAAAAAGAATTTTTTAATCAAGAGGAAATGAATGAAGTGTGGGATGTTGTATTAAAACTACCTAAAAAACACCGTGAAATAATAATTTTAGACGCGAAATATGAATTATCTTATGAAGAAATGGCCGAAACACTAGGAGTATCCATTGGAACTGTAAAATCTAGATTAAGCCGTGCGAGAAGTAAGGTTTCAAAATTAATAGGGGAGGGTAGTAGTGATGAACAATAAACAAAATCCTGACTGGTATAAACAATTAAAAAAAGGCCCAATGGAGAATCGTAAAGATGAAGAAGAGTTTATTTTTAAAATAAAGCAGTCTATATATGAAAATAATGAAGCGGATCTTGTAAAACATAAAAGACCGTTTCGTAAAAGAGCATTGCCTATAGTAGTTGTTTTGGTTTGTACAATGTTATTTGTTATCGTTCAACAACCATGGCTTGATGATAATAAATCACCGGTCCAAAGTAGTACACAAATTAAGCCTAAAACTAAAGATGAGTCTGCTCAAGATCCAACATTAAAACAATTTATGAATGAATTATATCAAAGTACAAATTCAAAAAATGAAAATGACTTGTATAGAGCGTTAAATGATGAAGTTCTATTTAAAGGGAAGAGTTATAAGAAGGATGAATTGAAGTTTGATGAAGATATTTTTCATGAGTTGCAAGTCGCTCTTACAATGGGGGGAGAATTTGCAAATGATACAAAAAAAGTATACAAAGTACCAAGTGGATTGACAGAAAGTAACCAACCAAAGCAAGCGCATTTTATATATGCAACGGTTACTGGAAATAAAACAAAAATTTTAGCTGAACCAAAACGAGAATCACAAGTTTTATATGAAGTATCTAATGAAATGGTAAAAGCTTGGATTCCAGAAAAAGTGCAAAATGATGGATATATAAAAATATCGACAATTAACGGTAATACTGGATATGTACAAAAAGAGTATGTTTTAACTGATATTAAGTATTCATTTATGTTCGAAAAGAATGATAATGGTGATTGGAAAATAATAAATATAGATTCTATATGGTAAAAGAGGAAGGTTCACTTTAATGAACCTTCCTCTTTGTTATTATCTTTTTTTTTGAAGTGTATGCCAAGACTCTAAAATTTCCGATGTAACGAGAGCAGCGATGTTTTTTTCTGAATTACTACCAGGAATAACGACAGAAATGGCGATTTGTGGATCTTCGGTAGGAGCATATGCAATGAAAAGAGAATGATTTATCATTTTTTCTTGCTCATTCGGAAAACCTGTAATACCCGTTTTACCTGCGACATGGAAGGGTAAGTTTTTAATTTCCTCTATATTTTGGCTCATCCCACCTTGCACGACACTCCAAAATTTCACCGGGTAACGATTTGAACTTTCTAAAATTGGTTTAAACTTTTTTGTTTCCTTACCATTTTGATCAATAATAGCACTTACGATTTGAGGTTTATATTTATCACCTTTACTTGCTAAAGTTGCTGCATATTGAGCAAGTTGAAGAGGAGTGTGTACTTCATTTCCTCCCCAAGAGGCATTTAATAAGGCGGAGATACCATTTTCAAACTTGTTTGTTGGATGAAATTCATATTGTCCGTCTTCTTCAAAAGGTAAATCAACCCCGGTTTTAGAACGAAGGCCAAATTGCTTTAAATACTCTGTCCATATATGTGCAACTTTTTCTATATTCCCATTATTTTGGTTGAATAAGGGTAGAGCTACTTTTGCTGTCATAAATGTGTTAGATGAATTAATGATAGCCTGCCTTGGTGTAATCTCACCTGTTGGCGTTCCAGGTGCATTCGTAATGTTATTTTGATTATCATATTGAAAAGTACCTTTATCTAAATAAGTATCTTCAGGTTGAAAAAGCTTTTCGTTTAATCCAATTAAAATAGTAAGTGGCTTTATAGTTGAGGCCATATTTACATAAGATTCACCATACTTTAATTTTTGAATTGCTTTATTTTGCGAAAGTGATTTAATGTTTTCATTTTTAGATGATACATGTGTATTTAATGTATTTGGATCAAACACTGCCGAGTTGGCCATAGTTAAAATTGCGCCAGTTTTTACATCGGTTACTACAACATAACCAGCTTTAGCATCACGTATTTTCTTAATTTGAGATCTTAATGCTTCCTCTGTTTTTTGTTGCAATTTAGAGTCTAAAGCTATCTGGACATCTTTTCCTTTTTGAACTTTTTGAATGTTCCATAAGAATTTTTTATTATTCATTTTAAAAATCAGTGTTTTTCCGGGTTTTCCTTTTAAATCATTTTCATATTGAAGCTCAATCCCACTTTCTCCAACAGGTCCATACTTAGAATTAAGGTCATTTTCTACATACCCAATTAGCTGTGAACCAACTTCGTGTTTAGGATAATATCGAATCCATTCATCTTTAATTATTACATTATTGGGTTTGTTCTTGTTTATGAATGTAAGTTCACTCTCATTTATGTCAGAGTATAACGGTAAATCATTCATAGTTTGCTTTTTACAAGATTGTTGTAATTGTGATTTTATGTCCTCTGCCGAAATGTCATGTTGAAACTCGTTTGAAAATTGATTAAAAAAAGCTAATGTGTTTGATGTATCTTGATTCGATACCTTTTCATCATTAGAAGTGCAATATAGAGACTTAACTTTCTTATTTGTAGCTAGTATTACACCATTTTGATCGGAAATTTTTCCTCTTTCAGCTGAAGAAGTTGCGATAGTAATTGAGATGAAGTTGATTTTTAATAAAATTAGTAAAATCAAACCTACAATAGAAAGAACCGCAAAAAATCTCCATCTTTTTATATGTAACATATAACCCTCCCTTATGTAGCCTATTTCATCTTATAGTTAATTATTTTTTTTGTAAATGTGGAACAATTTTATTATTTAGGTTGTCTATTAAGTATAACAGCATGAAGAAAGGAATAATTAGTATGAAAAGTTACTAGCAAGTCTATGTTTAAGCTTAATATGAGTCATTATACAGTTTAGCGTTTCTAATGCAAGCAATAAAAAAATAGAGAGAAAAACAGGAAAGGGGATTTATCAATTACGCGGCTAAACGAAGAAGGCTTGATGCTTACAAGGATGTAGAAAAAAAGATAAGACACTATTTATAACTGAATGGTGATTTCTAATATATAGGGAACGTATTTATTTACTAAGTATTAGTGAGGAGTTCCGGAAGAATTATATGGAGGATTTATGAAAAAACAAAAAGAAAAAAAGCAGCAGACATATATATCTATTCGATTAAATATAATGTTCCTTTGCATATTTCTACTATTCTCAGCCATTATTATGCAGCTAGGAAAAGTACAAATCGTTGAGGGAGAGGCTTATAAGAACCAAGTGGAGAGCAGTCAAAATGAAACAACTAGTATACCAGTTCCACGTGGACAAATACTAGATCGAGAAGGGAAAGCAGTCGTTAATAATAAATCTCTTCGCACAATTACGTATACAAGGGTGAAAGGAATTACGAGTGAAGATATTTTAAAAACAGCAAAAGACTTAGCGAAAGTACTTGAAATGCCCGAACAAGATATAAATAAGTTAACTGAAATCGATAAAAAAGATTTTTGGATGCAGTTGAATACGAAACATGCGGAGACAAAGATTACTAAAAAAGATATAGAAAAGTTTAAAGAAAAGGGAATAGAGGGAAAAGAGTTAGATAAAAAAATTGATGACTTAAGACGAAGTCGCGTTACAGAAGTAGAATTGGCAGAATTAACAGCACAAGATTTAAAAGTGTTAGCTATTAAAAGTAAAATGAGTTCAGGTTATCAACTGACACCACAAATTATTAAAAAAGATGTAACAGATGAAGAGTATGCACAGATAAGTGAAAAGCTTATGGAGTTCCCAGGAGTAGATGCAACGGTTGATTGGGAACGTAATTACGTAAATGGTAATTTATTTCGTTCCGTGTTAGGTAATATTACAAGCAGTGAAGAAGGATTACCGAAAGAAAACTTAGATTCTTATTTGGTACGTGGATATAACCGTAATGATCGTGTAGGAAAAAGTTATATTGAACAACGATATGAAGATGTATTACACGGTACAAAAGAAGAAGTGAAAAACATTACTGATAAATCAGGAAATATTGTTAGCACAGAAATAATCTCTAAAGGAAAAAGTGGTAATAGTTTAACATTAACGATTGATATGGAATTACAAAAGAAAGTGGAAGAAAGTATAGAGAAAAACTTGAGGGCTTTTAAGAGTTCAGAGCCACTGTTGGACCGAGCTTTTGTCGTCATGACGAATCCAAATAATGGCCAGATTTTATCTATGGCAGGCAAAAAGATTGTAGAAAAAGAAGGGAAAATAGAGATTGAGGATTTGGCATTAGGCAACATGACAACTTCGTATGAGCTAGGGTCAGCTGTAAAAGGTGCTACTTTATTAACTGGATATGAGACAGGGGCAATACATCCAGGAGATCAATTTTATGATGCACCTATGAAATTTAAAGGTACACAAGCTAAGAAATCGTGGAATGTATCCGGATTTGGTAATATTAATGATTTACGAGCTCTACAAGTATCTTCGAATGTATACATGTTCCAGACAGCTTTAAAAATTGCGGGAGTTAATTACGTACCAAATGGCTCATTGGATATTAAACAAGGAGCCTTTGATACGATGCGTTATTATTTCAAGCAATTTGGTTTAGGTGTCCCAACAGGTATTGATTTACCGAATGAAATAATTGGACAAACTAGAAAAGCAGATAGTCAACCTGGTTTTTTACTAGACTTTTCTATTGGTCAGTATGATACGTATACGCCGTTGCAATTGGCGCAATATATTTCAACGATTGCTAATGGCGGTTATAGAATGCAACCACAAATTGTACAAGAAATACGAGAACAATCAATAAAAGAAGAGGTTGGTAAAGTTATACGCTCCATAGAGCCTGTCGTATTAAATCGAATTGATATGAAGACAGAACATATTGATCGGATAAAAGAAGGGTTTAGATGGGTATTCCAAGAAGGTGATGGAACTGGCGTGAAACATTTCAAAAATGCTTCATATAAACCAGCAGGAAAGACAGGGACAGCTCAAACTGTATATGGTGGAGATGATCCAATTGGTAGAAATGCAAAAGGAGAACGTATGGAATGTTACAACTTAACATTAGTTGGATATGCTCCATATGATAATCCAGAAGTGGCATTTTCTATTGTAGTCCCATGGCTTCATGATGATAAAAGTGGAATTAATTCTATAATTGGAAAGGAAGTTTTAGATGTATACTTTGATTTAAAACAGCAACGTATACATGGTGAAGCTGCTAGTACAGATAGTTCTAATCAAAATTAGTAAAATGTGAGTATTTTTCTTAGGGGAAGTGACCCTGTTTATATAAAAGCCTTTATAAGTTAAAGGAAGATTTGAAATAAGAGATGGCAACTACCACAGTTGCTATCTCTTACTTTTGTTAATATTTTGGCTACTGTTAAAAAGGTTTTAAATTTATGGAACAAACTTGTTTCTTAGGTGGTCTATTATGTGTACGTATAAAAACAGGTTTTTAAATAGGATACAGTGTATTGAATTTACTACTTGTTTTCAGTATTGAAAATTTGAAAGGAATGATGATTTTGAAAAACAAAAGGATGCTAAAAATAGGAATATGCGTTGGTATATTAGGTTTAAGTGTTACAAGCCTAGAAGCTTTTACAGGAGGGTCACTGCAAGTTGAAGCGAAAGAAAAGACTGGACAAGTGAAACATAAAAATCAGGCGACGCATAAAGAATTCTCTCAACTTGAGAAAAAATTTGATGCTCGATTAGGTGTATATGCGATTGATACTGGTACACATCAAACAATTGCTTATCGACCTAACGAAAGATTTGCCTTTGCATCAACCTACAAGGCGTTAGCCGCAGGAGTATTGCTACAGCAAAACTCAACTGATAAATTAAATGAAGTTATCACTTATACGAAAGACGACTTAGTGGAATATTCACCTGTTACAGAGAAACATGTAGATACCGGAATGACACTAGGAGAAATTGCAGAGGCCGCCGTTCGTTCCAGCGATAATACTGCAGGGAACATTTTATTTAATAAAATAGGCGGACCTAAAGGATATGAAAAAGCGCTTAGACAGATGGGTGATCGGATTACTATGGCTGATCGCTTTGAAACAGAGTTAAACGAGGCTATTCCAGGAGATATTCGTGACACTAGTACAGCGAAAGCAATTGCTACTAATCTGAAAGCTTTCACGGTCGGAAATGCGCTTCCAGCTCATAAACGTAACATTCTTACAGAGTGGATGAAAGGAAATGCTACAGGAGACAAACTTATTCGTGCAGGCGTACCAACTGACTGGATAGTTGGAGATAAATCAGGTGCTGGAAGTTATGGGACACGAAATGATATTGCTATCGTTTGCCCGCCAAATAGAGCACCCATTATTATCGCAATTTTATCTAGTAAAGATGAGAAAGAAGCTACTTATGATAATCAACTCATTGCAGAGGCAACTGAAGTTATAGTTAAGGCTCTTAAATGATAATTTCTCAATTCTTTATGTAATGTAATTGAAAATATGAACCTAGAAAGCGATTCTTTTCATGTGAAAAGAATCGCTTTTTTGTATTCCTATAATGAATAGTAAGTATATAAGCGAAAATTATTATTTCATGGACGATTTATTCCCTAAAGTGCATGAGGGAAATTTTCTCCTGTGGTGTTCGTAGCAATATGATTATTATGTATACGATAATAATATTTTGGAGTAGTTAAGCTAGATACTCCTAGATGGATATGTAATTTTACATATCCATATAAAAGACACATATGTGCTAATCACTATTAAATTATATTAAAATCATTTTTAGGTAAGGGGATTCATATAGATTTAAGGGAATCAAAGAATTTTTATGTTTAATTATCATAGTATAATTATTTCACTTTATGAAATGAAATTTGTATTTAACTTTTTTAAATATAATATTTTTAAATTCGAATAATAAATATCTGAAAAATCAAATTTAATCAATGTGATTTTCAGGTTTACTTATGAAAAACATAGTGTTTAAAATGAAGGGGAAGTAAGGTCCTTATATTTTATCAAAAATAAATAAAAAACGAGATGGAATTACTTTTTTGAAAAAATTTCTATCCTCAAGTGTGTGTGATGAAATCCTAACGTTAGGTTGTACAACATTTACGATTAAAACTGTAAAAAACAATAGTGAAGAGGTGTACGGAATGAAGAATAAAATTATGACAGGATTTTTAATAACATCAATCGTTACTGGAGCGACTATTCCTATCAATACTCTCGCAACGCCAACCGTTCAGGCAGAAACGAAACAAGAAAATATAGATATTTCCTCAGCATTACGAAAAATAGGTGCACACTCCAAATTAACACAAACCTTTATAGATGGAGCCTTAGCAAGTCCGAATTTGCAACTTGAAGAAGTTCCATCTTTAAATACAACTCAATTTCTAATTAAACAAGATATGAAAGAGTGGTCCTCAGAACTATATCCAAAATTAATTCTACTAAATTCAAAAAGTAAAGGATTTGCAACCAAATTTAATAGCTATTATCCAACATTAAAAGGATTTGTAGATAATAAGGAAAATAAAGAAGGGTTTTTAGATAGACTGGAAGTTCTTCAAGATATGACTATAACAAACCAAGAAAACGTGCAACGTCAGATTAATGAGTTAACAGATCTTAAACTACAGGTAGATAAGAAACTGAAAAATCTTGATACAGATGTGGTAAAAGCACAAAGTGTACTTAGTTCAGAGGGAACAGGAAAAATAGACAAATTAAAAAATGAAATGCTAAATACAAAAAAATCAATTCAAAATGATTTAGAGCAAATAGCATTATTACCAGGAGCTTTAAATGAACAAGGGCTAAAGGTATTCCAAGAAATTTATAGTCTATCAAAAGATATCATTGAACCGGCTGCTCAAACCGCAGTAGTGGCGTATAACAAAGGAAAAGAAATAAACAATGCTATTGTAGAAGCAGAGAAGAAAGCAGAGCAAGAAGCAACAGAAAAGGGAAAATCAGTTATAGAAATTGAAGCTGCCAAAAAAGAAGCGCGTGAAGCGATAGAGAAAAGTAAAAAAGGTGAAATTGCTGCAGCTGCGGTTACCAAAACGAAAGAGTATGATCTTATGAAAGTGATTGATCCTGAAAAAATTAAAAAAACATATAGTACCTTTGCCGAAATTAATAAACTAACAGCAGAGCAAAGAGCATATTTAAATGATTTAGAGAAACAAAATCAGACATTATATGACTTAACAACTAAATTAACAGTAGCAGATTTACAAAAATCAATGATTCTTTTCATGCAAAATGATTTGCATACATTTGCTAATCAAGTAGATGGAGAAATTGAGCTAATGAAACGTTATAAAGAGGATTTGAATCTAATAAATAATAGTATTACAAAATTATCGACTGAAGTTGATACGAATAACACTCAGTCTCAAAAAGATACATTAAGACGACTAAAAAATGTAACAAATCAACTCGAAGAACAAGTTAATAAATTTTAACATTAAGAAATAAGGTTTAATGAAAAAATTATAACGCAACTGGAAATAAGGAGGAGAATTAAAAAATGAAATTTCCATTTAAGGTCATAACTTTGGCCGCTTTAGCAACGGTTATAACTGCTACGAATGGTAGTACTATTCACGCACTTGCACAAGAACAGACAGCACAAGAACAGAAAATAGAAAATTATGCGTTAGGACCTGAAGGGTTAAAGAAAGTGTTGGCTGAAACAGGCTCTCATATTCTTGTAATGGATTTGTACGCAAAAACAATGATTAAGCAACCGAATGTAAATTTATCCAACGTTGATTTAGGTTCAGGAGGGGGAGAATTAATCAAAAACATTCACCTGAATCAGGAACTGTCACGAATCAATGCAAATTACTGGCTAGATACAGCGAAGCCAAACATTCAAAAGACAGCACGTAATATTGTAAATTATGATGAACAATTTCAAAATTATTACGACACACTAGTAGATACTGTAAAAAAGAAAGATAAGGGGGGCCTCAAAGAAGGAATAGGGGATTTAATCGGTACAATTCATACAAATTCAAATGAAGTTACGGAAGTTATTAAGATGTTAGAAGCTTTCAAAACAAAGTTGTATACAAATACTGTAGATTTTAAAAATAATGTTGGAGGTCCAGATGGACAAGGGGGATTAACGGCTATATTAGCGGGAAAACAAGCACTAGTCCCACAACTTCAGGCCGAAATTGAGAATTTACGTTCTACGCAGAAAGCACATTTTGATAATGTATTAGCCTGGTCAATTGGTGGTGGATTAGGAGCAGCTATTTTAGTTATTGGAACGATTGCAGGAGCGGTAGTAATTGTTGTGACCGGTGGCACAGCGACACCAGCTGTTGTTGGTGGTCTAACAGCTCTAGGGGCAGCTGGTATCGGTTTAGGAACAGCAGCTGGTGTTACGGCATCTAATCATATGAACTCTTATAATGAAATTTCTAATAAAATCGGAGAATTAAGTATGAAAGCCGATCTTGCTAACCAAGCAGTTATTTCACTTACTAATACAAAAGACACGTTGACATATTTGTATCAAACAGTGGATCAAGCAATCATGTCTCTAACGAATATTCAGCAACAATGGAATACGATGGGAGCAAATTATAAAGATCTATATGATAATATCGACCAAATGCAAGAACATAAACTTTCTTTAATACCTGATGATTTAAAGGCTGCAAAACAAAGTTGGAATGATATTCATAAGGATGCAGAATTCATTTCAAAAGACATTGCTTTTAAACAAGAAAAAACAAATTAAAAATCAATATATATGTATAGGGGGAATTAAAATGAATAAAAACTTTCCTTATAAACTAATTGCTGTATCGACATTTTTAACTGTGACAACAACTACTGTAGTTTCTCCAGTGGCAGCCTTCGCAAGTGAAAGTAAAATGGAACAAACTAGTACCGAAGATATATCTCTTTCTGTAAACAGCGAAAAGATGAAAAAAGCTTTGCAAGATGCTGGGGTATTTGCAAAATCTATGAATGATTACTCTTATTTGTTAATTAAAAACCCAGATGTTAACTTTGAAGGAATTGACATTAAAGGATATACAAATCTACCTAGTCAAATTCTACAAGATCAAAAGAATGCAAGAGAGCATGCTACAAAATGGGATTCACACATAAAAAAACAACTTTTAGATACACTGACGGGGATTGTAGAGTATGATACTAAATTCGACAATTATTATGACACATTAGTAGAAGCGATTAATGAAGGGGATGCAGACACATTAAAAGAAGGCATTACAGATTTACAAGGTGAGATTAAACAAAATCAAGCATATACACAGAATTTAATACAAGAACTAGCTAAGTTAAGAGATAGTATTGGAGAAGATGTCCGGGCATTTGGAGGTCATAAAGATATTTTGCATTCGATTCTGAAAAACCAAGCATCTGGAATTGATGAAGATGAAAAGCGCCTAAATGAAGTTTTAGAGCAAGTTAGACATTTTAAACAAGTAGAATCAGATGGAATAATAACTGTATCAATTCCCTCAATTCCTACGTGGATTGCTGGTGGTGTAATGATAGGGGTAGCAAGAAATAATTTAGGTACGTTAGAGCCGTTGTTAGCACAATTACGTCAGACTATAGATTATAAAGTAACATTAAATCGTGTAGTTGGTGTTGCGTATAATAATATTAATGAAATGCACAATGCGATTGGATCGGCTATTAATGCACTTACCTATATGTCTGCACAATGGCATGATTTAGATTCTCAATATTCGGGAGTGCTTAGTCATATTGATAAAGCATCCCAAAAAGCGGATCAAAATAAATTCAAATTCCTAAAACCTAATTTGAATGCAGCGAAAGATAGTTGGAAAACATTGAGAGCGGATGCGTTTACATTAAAAGAAGGGATAAAAACATTAAAAATGGATCCTGTTTCTTCAAAAAAATAGCGGAATACGGTATTTGTTGCAAGGGCATTTATACAGTTATAAAATGATTTTTTGTTCTTTATAAATTGAAAAGACGGAGGTATAATCAGGCCTCTGTCTTTTGTTTTATTGAAATATTTTTATAATTCCATCCTATATGTAGAAAGTAGTTATACAAGTTTGAATTTTTAAGGTGAATAATTTTTATGAATTTTTCCGTAAAACCTAATCTATGATTAGTGAGCTTTATATTCTTATTTTCCTAATTGAATACTTTTATACAATTAGATGGAAGTTAAGAATACTAAATCAAAACATAATAGGTTGTTATTGATGAGTTTATCGTAAAGTTGTTATTTTATGTGTCATCAAATAACATTTATAAACAATTAGAAATAAAGAAAAGGAGACTATTATGAGAAAAAATAGAGTATTAGATACAACATAAATAGCGTAAATAATTTTTGGTGTAAAAAAATAATAAATAAAATAATAATCCTTACATGCACTAAGGAAAAATGAGGGAGATAATATGGGGAATAATTCAAAATATAAAACTATAAAAATACTTGCAGCTACTGCTACAGTAACTATGCTTGCGACTGGAATGATTTCTTCATCAGATGTCTTTGCAGAGGAAACAAAGCAGCAAAAAAAATTATCAACATCACTGCAAGAGGGAAAGTCAGTTAAATCAGAAAACAGAATATATACAGTCCCAGGAAAAGGGGATGTTGAGATACTGAAACAACAGGAAAGAAAAAGTATGGCATTTAGTCCATATGAACCCACTGGTTTATATGCAAAGCCAAATGAACAAATAACGATTAATGTAGAAGGAAATCAAAATATTCAAGCATACATTGGAACGTATTCGTATGATGCTTCTTGGAGAGAAGATTCTAAAATAAAATCATTTACATTAAAACCTGGTATAAACACAATCCAATCTCCAAATGGGGGGATGATTTATTTTTATAATAAACAACAAGGTGGCACTATTCGAACAACAGTCACAACGGGTGGAGCGACTACTCCTTTCTTTGAACTAGGCAAACATACGAAACAAGATTTAATAAACATGCTGGACCAATATCCAAATGCACATGCAGTGGAGTTAAAGGGAGAACGTGTATTAATTACGGCCAGCCCGGCACGTGTTAAGAAATATTTGTTAGGCTCTAATACAGATCCTGTACAACTCTTAAAAAAGATGGATGAAGCTACTCGAATTCAAGACAAAGTAGCTGGATTATCTGAAGAACAAGCAGATAAACATTATATTCATTACGTAGAAGAAAATCATTCTCCTGATTATTATATGTATGCAACTTCTTATCGAACCGCATATGTGGGAGACGCAATCCAATACGTGTTAGATATTAATAAATTTATAAAAGATGGTTGGGGTCCATGGCATGAGGCAGGGCATTTGAGACAGCAATCACCTTGGAAGTTTTATAATATGACAGAAGTACAAAATAATATTTACAGCCTTTCTGTAGAAAAAGCATTTACATCTAATCAACCTTTTAGATTGCAACAAGAGGGTGCTTATACTAAGGCATTTCAATACTTAGAACAATCTAATAAAAATTATGATGAAATTAGTGATGCTTTTGTTAAGCTTGTTATGCTTTGGCAACTACAATTAGCATATGGAGAAGACTTCTATCCTAAACTGCATCAATTGTATAGAGATATGCCTTCTGATGAACTTCCACAAACAGATGAAAATAAAAAACAATTATTTATGATCTCAGCATCAAAAGTAGCCAAACAAAATTTGATGCCTTTCTTTGAGAAGTGGGGATTACGTCCAAATAATGATACCATTCAAAAAGTGGCTGCATTAGGATATCCAATTTTAACAGCAGAGATTTGGAAGGGTACTGATTCTAATCCGATTAAACCAAATGTGCCTAATGCAAATAATATTTTAGAAGGAAGACAGTTTGCATGGTCAATGAAAGGAATTAGTGATTTCGAGTTTGCTAAAATCAATTTCAATAAGTCGGCAGAAGAAATGCAAGTGGACTTAAAAGCAGGCGTACCGCATCACTATTTTAATGAAACATATGCGAGTATTAAAGTACAAAATGCATCAGGCAAAGTAGTATACAAGAAAGACATTTATGGAAACAAACAACAAAATGCTGAATCGCAAAAAGTTCCAGTTAAAGTAGGGGATTATATTGAGTTAACACATCTAGAAGGTGTGCATAGAGCTACTTTAACAAATATAGATAATAGTAAACAAGAAAGCTTTGGAAAAAAAGCAATGTACGAAGTTACAAAAGAAGGCCTGAAAAAAATAGAAAAAATGCCAGAATCAACAATTTTAGATGGGAATCAATTTGCATGGTCACTAAAAGGAATAAGTGATTTTGAGTTTGCTAAAATCAATTTCAATAAGTCGACAGAAGAAATGCAAATGGACTTAAAAGCAGGCGTACCACATCACTATTTTAATGAAACATATGCGAGTATTAAAGTACAAAATGCATCAGGCAAAGTAGTATACAAGAAAGACATTTATGGAAACAAACAACAAAATGCTGAATCGCAAAAAGTTCCAGTTAAAGTAGGAGATTATATTGAGTTAACACATCTAGAAGGTGTGCATAGAGCTACTTTAACAAATGTAGATAACAGTAAGCAAGAAAGCTTTGGAAAAAAAGCAATGTACGAAGTTACAAAAGAAGGTCTGAAGAAAGTAGAAAAAATGCCAGAAACAACGGTTTTAGACGGGAATCAATTTGGCTGGTCTTTAAAGGGATATAGTGATAGAGAAATCGCAAAAGTAGATTATAATAGGGTAACAGAGAAAATGCAGGTGAATTTAGAAGCAGGTGTACCACATTCTTACTTTAATAATACGTATGCAAGTATTAAAGTACAGAATTCATCCGGTAGTGTTGTGTACAATAAGGAAATAGTGGGAAATAGACAACAAACTGCTGAAAGCCAAGTGGTGCCCATAAAAGTGGGAGATTACATTGAGTTTACCCATATAGAAGGGGAGGCAGTAAATGAAAAGACACGGGCTACACTTACTAACCTTGAGAATAATAAACAAGAATATATAGGAAAAAAAAGAATCTATCAAGTTACTTCAACGGGATTAAACAAAATAGATTAACATGAAGAACATTTAAATTATTAGTTAGATACTAAGTAGTCGTTCATTATGAACGGCTATTTGGCTTTTATTTATATAAAAGTGAAATATAATCCAATGTTTAATGATTTATCAGAAGTAAAAAGGTAGGTATTATATAAAAGAAAATGAATAATTTATGCAGAGCTTGTATATGGTGTTATTATTTAACTATTCTAAAATCAATTGATAAAAACGCTGGAATGTTTTTTTAGAAAACAACTGACTCCATACGTGGATTAGTATTAAGATTCAAAATGTAAAATATCTAAAGACCTAAGTACAAGCACACTTTTAGCAATTAGGGTCGGCATATACATAAATATGCGTTTGAGTGGAATTTTGGATGAAAAATCCACATGCATAGTATACCAAAATATTTAAGGTCCTTCGTATGCAATATTGTATACGAAGAGTAGGTGGATAGAATAGTTAACTTACTTCTATTAAAAGTAAACTGTGTTTATATTAAAAAAGTTAAACTCCAATTGAAGCTGGTTAAGATCTTAATTCTTCATAGCTACCTAATTAATCAATTTTAGCTACTGAGTAGGAAAGAGTTAATTAATTTGAAAATGATTTGAGTAGGTAAATTCTCCGTTATACTTAATTAGTGCAATATATGTCCCTTTAGTATATACATTTGTAATCGGTGTTCTCTAAATTTCTAACCCTTTCGGAGTAGTAATAAATTCTGATTCAATTGTTATAAAATGTTGTAAAGAGTCGGAAGGGTTAACGTTGAAATTTTTTATTTTGGCACCAAAACGTTGAATTAAGTAGTAAGTATCTCCTTTATGAGGTATTCCATATTCCAGTCGGGTTGGTATGTACTATTCTCAGCTTCCTCCAATTCATTAATGGTTTTAAATCCCTAATCGTCATTAAAAGGATCAGAATCTGTGGTTTTAACTTCTTTTATTGGTGAAATTATTTCAATGCTAGTCATACTTCCTACTAATATTAATATGTTTCATAACATTTCATTCTCCAAAATCCATATTGGTTCCTGCGAAAGTGTATTCTAATGTTAGTATTATCCTGATATATGCGGTTGTCAAAAAAAGTTTCATAATAAGTCCTTAGCATTTTATGAAACTAAAAATAATATATTTTTCAATTTTAATATTTAAAACTTATATATACATGTTACAATGAAGTTTTCCAATTTATTTTATTCTTCTATTTAGAATTTATGGTTTAGTGATTCAATACAACAAAAGTGGCTGTAGTAAATAGATAAATGAATGAATGAAGTGATGCAGTTAGAATAGTTAAAAGGCAGTTAAATATAATTATTAAAAGAATAAATTCACTTAGTTATACATAGTGCATTTATTGTGGTAAGGATTTCACATGATTTGTATAGCGCTAAATTAAAATTTTATCCAAACAAAGCCAATAATTTTTTAAAAATGAAGTATATGTTTCATCCAGTTTATTTGGAATAATTCGTAGTCTAATAATTGCTTAATCTAAAAAACATATTCGAAAGGAGGATATATAAAACTCAGCTTGTGGAATTTAAATCGCTACATATGAAAATAAAGGTAAATGAATATGAAAATGATTTCATTTCTAATGGTACCATAAGTGAATGTGGAAAAAATAAAGGAGAAAAAATGTAAATAAACTATATAAGTAGTATGAATGAAAAGGAGAAGTATCTAGTGTTTAATATAAAAGAAAGAATGGGACAAATAAAGCTTAAAACGAAGTTGTCTATGGCATTTATCGGAATATTAATTATACCTAGTCTTATCGTAGGAGTATCATCCTATAATAAGGCAAAAACAGATCTTAATGAAACAATCCTACAATCAGCAAAAGATAATGTAAGTATTTTAGATAAGATTGTAGATGATGAATTAGAAAATAAACATACAGATGTAACTCATTTTGCAAAGGTACTCACACAAGGCGATTATAATCCTGAACAATTACAAAATGTACAGAGTAAATTTGATCAATATATACAGTTACATCCAGAGATAGAAACGATTTATACGGCATCCGGTAACAATCAATTTATTCATGCACCTGTTGGAAAAATACCAGAAGGGTTTAATCCGTTAGAAAGTAGTTGGTATAAGGATGCAGTAAAAGCAAATGGAGGGATTATTGTTTCATCTCCATATAAATCAAAGGCTACAGGAAATATGGTAATTGCAATTGCAAAGCAAAATGCAGATAAAAGTGGTGTCATTGGCGTAGATTTGAATATTAATGATATCGTAAAAACATCCAAAATGATAAAAATTGGAAAGCAAGGCTTTGTATCTATAGTCAGTCAAGATAAAACTATAGTTGTTCATCCATCACTGAAGCCTGGTGAGAAATTAGAGAAAACTTTAGTGGATGAACTGTACAAGAAAGAAGATGCAGTAATTACTTATAGCCTTAATGGTGAAGATCGAAACATAAGCTTTAAGACAAACAAAAAAACAGGATGGAAAATAGCTGGTGTAATGCCTACGAAAGAAATTGAAGAAGCTACCAATCCTATTTTTTATAAAACGCTCACTATAATAGGGGCTTCATTATTGTTAGGTGGAATTTTAATTTTCTTCATACTTAGATCAATTATTACTCCACTAAGACAATTAGTAATTTCAGCTCAAAGAATTAGTCAGGGAGATTTAACTGAGAAAATAGATATTCGTTCAAAGGATGAACTTGGTCAATTAGGTGGTAGTTTTAATACAATGGCAGAGTCGTTACGTAATATTATTACTCAAATTAATACATCTGCAGGACATGTAGCTGCTTCTTCTGAGGAACTAACTGCTAGCGTAGAGCAAGCAAGTGTTGCGACAGAACAAATTACAAAAGAAATGGAGGAAATCTCGAACAGTGCAGAGGTTCAAAATAATGAAGTTGAATCTGGAGCTAAATTAATTGGTGAGGTAACACGAAATATTCAATACATAGCTGATAATGCTTCTGAAGTATCGGATTCATCCATATACACAAAACAAAAAGCCAATGAGGGTGAACAATTAGTAGAACAAACTGTAACACAAATGCAGTCTATACATCACTCTGTTTCTCAATCTGATAATGTAATAAAATTACTAGATAAGAAATCGCAACAAATTGGAAGTATATTAGAAGCGATTCAAAATATTGCGGAACAAACAAATTTATTAGCATTGAATGCAGCAATTGAAGCAGCTAGAGCAGGAGAACAGGGAAGAGGCTTTGCAATTGTTGCTGATGAAGTTAGGAAGTTAGCAGAGCAATCATCCGAGTCTTCAATGGAAATTGGAAGTTTAATTAAGGAAATACAATCAGATGTACATGAGACTGTAAAAGCCATGAATGAAGTAGGTGTAGAAGTACAGTCGGGAATTCAGGTTGCGAATGATACAAAACAAAGTTTTTATGAGATTTCAAAATCCGCAAATGATATTGTGTCAAAAGTGCATGGTATGGTGGAACTATCAAATAAAATGACAACTGATGCAATGAAAGTCGATACATCAATTGATCAAATATCTATGGCTGTGAAAGAAAATTCTTCAAGCATGCAAACGATAGCAGGTTCATCTGAGGAACAACATGCTTCCATGGAAGAGATAAATTCTTCAGCGATACACTTAGCACAGATGGCAGAAGAACTTCAAGAGTTAATTGGTGGATTTAAGATATAAGTATAGATTCATAGAAAGTTTTTCTTTGAACTAAGCTTTTTTGACAGGAATAGATTTTTTCATAACTAGAACAAATAAATGAATAATTGCATATATTGTATTTTCGTTAAAGCAAGGCATTATTCTCTCATAAAAAGGAATCACTAGAACAATATGTGATTCCTTTGAGAAATGCTATTAAATCTAAGACTAATTTCTAATGGTCCCAGTATCTTTTATTTTGACGTGTGTCTTTACATTTATTTTAGCCTCTGCTAACGCTTGCAACCAATTTCCTTTTACTTTTTTCCATTCTTTATATTGAAAAGCTCTAGCATATAGGGATAATCCGATTGGATCAATTTTATTCTGCTGTATTTCATTCAACATATTTTGTAAATTCTTATTAATTTCTTTTTCAATAGCACTTTTTATATTATTTATATTTGTTTTATTATCATAGTGCCCCTTAATTAAATTCGCATTGGTTTTTTCTATTAAAGCTACATTAGCATATATATTGAAATTAAATATAAACTTTCCGTTTTGAAAATCAACATCTACTTTCCTTGTCGCGTTCTGTACGAAGATAGAAGTGTTTGTTTTTTTGTTGGACTTTTTAGGAGGAAGCGCAAGGTGTAGTATCATTCGGCCGTTACTTTTTGGCTTACTTATAAGATTGAAAAATTTAACATCTTTTTTAGGGATATGAGTTAAATATTTCCCTTTTCGATTTAAAAATGCAATTCCTACTGTGTCGATTTCATTCTTTGTTTTTTTGATAATTGGAACAGTTTGCGTCATTCCTTCTTCATTTTGTTCTCTCATTAATTGTTGAATTGTAGAAGAGACGGATTGGTTATTTTGAATTGAGGATTCGATTACACCATTTATATAAGATGAAAGTGATGGTTTACTAGGCTTATGAATTTTAAAAATTTCTTCTGTAGGTCCATCTACAAGTATTACTTTAGTATTAATGGTAGCGTAAGGATCACGGTATGATGAATCAAGCTCCTGCAACCAATTCTCTTCTTTTGCCAATTTTTTCCCGATTAAAATGATTTCAGCTTTGGAGGCTGTCATATAGCCCGTTAATTTCGTATCTATCTTACTGAATCCAGTATATACAGTTGATGCATGTGTCCAATGTTCTATAGTACTTTTTTGCTGTTTATGATGAAAGAGTGGTATGCTTGTTCCAACTTTTATGTCTCCATTAGGGGTTTTATCCAAGCCAATTAACAGGATTAATGAAACCTTCTCAAGAGGAATTCTCTGACTACAACCAATTATATATACACAACAAATTACAATCCATATCCATTTTCGAATCAAAGTTGCTTCCTCCTAATAATCCAAGTAAAAAGAATACTGTAAGAGAAAAATAAGATTGGTAATAGAATAAAGAAAACGACATTTAAGATATCCATAAGAGAATATATAAACAAATATTGATCCACATCGGGATTTAGGAAAATAAATATGCCAACTATAAATAACATAAAAGCAAGCAGCGCCCAATTGCGGGTGTTTTTTTGAAGTGAAATGGTCACAGATTCAAAACTGAAAAATAAATACGGATATATCGTAGTGGAAAATACAATTAAATAGTAAGCGATATATATAATTTCTAATCGTTCCATGAAAGAAAAACGAACCCCTTTTAATAGATGAAATACTGGCCAGATTACGTCTTTTATCCCCTCTGGACTAAAGTATATATAAGAAAGAATAGTCACATATAGATAGAAAAACATGGTTCCAGTATTCGCTATTAGTAGTCCTTTTATGGCTTTTTGTTTTTTTTGTAAGAACGGGTATATATAATATGCAATTTCTAAGCCAGCATAAGGAGTAATGGTTTCTTTTGTTGCCTTTACAATAGGGTATAATCCATCTTTAAAAATAGGTAGTAGGTGTAAAGGGGTGTAGTTAGTCTTTAGTGAAAAAAGAAGAAATAGTGGCATCCAAGTAGTGAAGAAGAAAACAAGCATAGAATAACTAGTAAGAGCCCTTAACCCACTCAGAGCTAAAATAATAAAAGGTAATAGTAATAATATGGTGATTTGATAAGCAGGAGTGGAAGGGAATATCCACACTTTTACAATATCAGTTGCCTTTAATAAAGTATTAAAGCCAGCAAAAAATAAATAAAAGGCATATAAAAGAAAAAGAATTGTCCCTATCCATTTCCCAAAGTATGTTTTTAAGATTTGTGAGAAATTTTTGTTAGGATTTTTTTGTAACATTAATATAATAAATATGCCTATTATAGAAGTAACTATCCATCCAAGAATGATTGAAAGCCAGCCATCTGTGCCAGCAGTAGTAGCAAGTGGGCTTGGCATAATTAACATACCTGATGCAAGTTGCAGTGAATGAATGAAAATAATAAATTCGAATAAAGTTATGTTTTGAAATTTAAGATTCCCCATGCGAACCACCTTCTTTTTTCTTTTTTTGTTTCGGCTGTCCTGTACTCGAGCGGGTGGTAATCATAGAAATAGGAAATCTTACAAAAGAATCTTTTAACTCTTGGAGCCGAAATGGTGCGATTGGCAATCCGTATGGTGAACCATAGGAAGTTAGTGAAACAAAATGAGCAAATAAGAGCATTAATCCACTAACAATACCTACAATCCCATAAAAGTATGCCAATAACATCATTGGGAAACGAATAAGGCGTATAGAACTTGATAAATCATAATTAGAAACAATAAATGATGCAATGGCTGTAATAGATACGATAATAACCATAACGTTACTTACAAGACCAGCTTGAACAGCTGCCTGTCCAATTACAATCCCTCCAACAATTCCTATGGTTTGTCCAATGGGTTGTGGTAAACGAATACCAGCTTCACGTAGCATTTCTAGTGTAATTTCCATTATAAAAGCTTCCAATAAGGGAGAGAAAGGGACTTTGACTCTAGATGTTGCAATAGAAGTGTATAAATCTATAGGAATGATTTCAAAGTGAAAAGAGACTATAGCAATATAAAATGCGGGTAAAAAAATAGCAATAATAAATCCTGCAAATCGTAATAAACGAAAAAATGATGCAATGAGCCAATGAATATTATAGTCATCTGGAGTTTGAAAAAATCCAATTAAATTCATTGGAACAACCATTGCACCAGGGGATCTATCCATTAACACTGCTACTTTTCCATCAAGTATATGATTTGCAATGGCGTCTGGGCGTTCGCTTAAATAAGCCTGTGGAAAAGGAGTCCAATTTTGATCTTTTGTATAATTAGATAGTTCCCCAATACTCAATACCGCATCTGTTTTAATTTTACAGATTCTAGTTTCTATTTCTTGGACTACATCTGCGTTTGCTACATCCCCTAAGTAAATTAAATAGACTAAAGAAGTAGCGCGTTCGCCAATTGTCATTTTTTTAATTTTCAATTCAGTAGAAGGAATATATCGACGAATTAAGCCTATGTTTTTTGTGGCATTCTCAATAAACCCATCATGTGAGCCTTTAATAGTAACTTCTGAAATGGGTTCTTGAATCGCTCTTTCTGCCCAGCCTTTTGTATTTATTAGAAGGGACCTCTTTTCTCCTTCCATAAACAGTACACATTGTCCCTCAAGTAATCCTTCTTTAATTTCATTCCACGTATATACTATTTTGGTATGAGTAGCAATAATATTAGAATTAAATATTTGACTGTCTTCATTCACTTCTTGTAATAATGGTGTAACAACATTTCCTTTTAATGCAACACCATCTGTAAGGCCTTCAAAATAATATAGTAAAATATTCGTGTTTGTTTTTAATTGCAAAGAATGTTCAATCAAATCTGCACTAATATCAAAGATATTATCTAGTGTATTTTTAAGTTGTTTTAAGTTACTTGTTTGGATCTTTTCAATGTTTTTATCTGTCTTAGTTTCTAAGGTCTCTTCAATTAAGGACAAAATTGACACCTCTTTAATTTATAACGATTAGTTGTAGTTATTATTTTTATATGATTGAATTTTATTCACTAATTTAAACGAATTGGAGATAAGGATTAATAAATTTGATGTGCTATATTATTAATTCAATAATTGAGAGCAAAAAGTAGATGTAATTTGTGTGGCAATCTAAGTATCAAGATAAAATTGAAATTTGAATAATTATAATAAAAAAGAACCCTTGATAGGTTCTTTTTTTAGTTGGTAAATATGTTGTCAACAATAGATGGCGATAAAGGTATTAATTTAGATGTCTTTATGTTACTCAGCTGAATTTTGTAGGAAGAATTATTTTTTCATACCTCAATGCTCAATAAAAAAGGACATTTCATTTATTTGGGTGTTCTAGTGTATTTGAATTTTGCGTGCTAATAAATTTTGTTTAGGGACAAAATGAGTTTTCTTAATTATCAGAAAAATAAGCGCAACAAAATTCTTATTGGTTATTTTGGTAAGTATCAAATATTTCTTTGGCCTTATTTTCTTGATAGTACCGTACGTTTATATGTTTCTAAGGGAAAGAAATATTTTCATTTTTATTACCATCTATTGTTTGATTAAGATGTTAACATGAAATTGAAGCGTTTACAACTAGAAAATAAAGAAAAAATATTAAAATACGACTTTTTTCGACAATTATTTTATGTTTATATCTAATTTTTTTATAGGAAAAGGCGGAGGAAAGCGGACCTTTTCCTATAAAATATCTTGTTGGAATTAGAAATAACTAAAAAAGTAATAATAGCTAAAAATTAAAGTGAAATTCAATGAATATGAGTTCAAAGTCATGAAATTCAATGATAAAGTTATAATTGAATTTTTGAACCTCAGGTATCTTGAAAGTATGGTCAAATTTTAATCCACGTTGCGTTTCGTCCTTTTGTAACTAGCTTAATATGGCCAAATAATTGCAAGGAATTTAAAGCCTTACTGATTGTACTCTCTGCAATGTCTGGATAAGTGTTACGAATACTTTCCTTAGTAAAGGGTTGTTTTTGTTTAAGTATAAAATCCTGGATTCTCTCAACTTTAGTATGTTTACATATAGAATCTAGAACTGTGTTATGAAGATCTTTGTAAGCCTCTAATATAATTGTTAAAAACGTTTTTAACCAAAAGCTATTATTATGTTCCTCGCAGTACCAATTCACCGAAGATTTATAAATCGAATTGTAATAATCAGATTCATGTTTCTTAATATATTTATCCAAACATACATATTTTACAAATGTATGTCCACTCTTAATTAACAGCAATTGCATTAACATAAATGCCAGCCTGTTATTACCTTGATTGAAAGGGACTATGCAATAAAAATTTAATATAAAACGAGCTATTAATAAAAGTGAATGTAGCCCCTTACTAGTATTTAATGAGTTGTATTGATCACATAATTGCTCCATAAACTGTGGAATAAGTTCATGCGGAAGAATGCGGTAACTATTCAAGTGCATTCCATGTTCTGGAATTCCTGGAATAATAAAAGGTTTTTCACGCCATTTGGCACTGTCCGAGGTAATGTAATGTATTAGTTGAAAATGCAATTCCTGTATAGTTGCTGGATTAATTAATAAAGTACAGGAGTTTTTATGTACAAAAGAAAGTGTTTGATAATAACAAAAAATAGCATCTTCTGAAATATTTTGAGGTACTATATCATCTAAAATAAGCTCTTTTAATCTTTTATTAGGAACTTTTACATCTTCATAAATAGTTGTGAAATTTTTTATGTAATGTAGTGGTATAGTTTTTTCTAAATTATTAAATATGTCAGGGTTTTGTTCCTGATAAGCAGCTAATTTTCCTTTGAACTCGCTAATGTCACTTATTAAATTTATTAACCTCCTTTTTAATTCAATATTTTTATACTTATCATCAAAAAAGTCTCTCATTTTTGTTCCCCCTGTAACCCCTTAACACGTTGTTGCATGTATCTTTCCATTCTAAAGGTATTCCACGACATCATTGTAAAATAACGACATTTTTGTTCTGATTTTGATCGTGTTTCAGAATCTATATTTTTATTTGGTATTTAAAATATAGAAATTATAAAGAAGAATCGTTAGGATTCAATTTTAATAGGCATAATCCTAACATCAAATGTACAAATGTACAATAAAAAAATAAAAAATATAAAACTATCGACTCTTTTGAAAGATAATAAATTAATTGTAGGTATAAATGTGTTTTAGTTTAAGAGTAAATATTGAATTGGTAATAAAATTTTCATAGTTGAAAAAATAGATAAGTAATTAATTTGTGACAGTTATGTGCCTAATCAATTCATTTGCAATGATGAGAATTCCACAATTAAATCCTAACGAGCCTAAATTTCTATATTTAGCCTAAAGATTAGGGGGCTATATTGATGAAATGTATCATTAAATATAGAAATATGTAACGTTTAACACTTGTATTGTAAAATATATTGACATAAGTTAAATTAAATACTAGGTACAGGAGCAGTTAATAACAATTCAGTAAAGTACCCTTTAAACGTTTCACCCTAAAAACGTTTATATTTATAATAATTGCAATCACACTGAAGTTTTTTGTTTGTTCCTGTACCTTATTAGGTAAAAATCATATAATAAATTAATAGGATGTTAAGGGGGAATTGGATTGTCAATTCTCTTTTTTACCTTACATTATCAATCTCTAGATGATTTGTTTAAAGTAAGGATTCACAGGGTAGAAGATGACTATTCACAAGTACTATAAAGTTAAGTTGGATATCTAGAGGTATTTTATAGGAATATGTATCTAAGATTAAAGGGTTTGTGTGCATTCACCATTTGAATATAAACAGATTATTTATTGTGTTTTTTCGGGTTTAGAAAATATGTGTGAATTTAGCCTTGGAAATGACTTGTATGTATGTTGTATAGTAGAAGTGTGAAGTCTGGAGGAGACTGATTTAATCAGCTTCTTCCAGACTTTTTTACTTTAAAATTGTATTTTTTCAGCATGAGGGTAAATATAATTCTTTAAATTAATATTTGAATTTTTTGTGAAATAATATAAGGATTTTATTCCTCTATTAATACATAATGTTACAAAATAGAGTTATTGTATTTATTTTATTTTTATATGAGATTAAAAATAATAATAAATGTAACAATGTATGAGTGATATTAGTATATTTACTAGTAATTTGTTCGTTTATCTTTATATTGCTATTATATTAGCGATAACAATAATATATTGGGGGGGACAAGAATGAATTTGAAATTTACATCTAAATTTGAAAGATTAAGAAAAAGTAAAAAAGGAATTGGTGCTTGTGTTTTAGCTGCAGGGATGACGGCTATTACAATGATTCCTCAAAGTGCGTATGCACATGGATTTGTTGAAAAGCCAAGCAGTCGTGCTGCTTTATGTAGTCAGAATTATGGAGCATTGAATTTAAATTGTGGAAATATAATGTACGAGCCTCAAAGCCTAGAAGCACCTAAAGGATTCCCAGATGGTGGACCGATTGATGGGAAAATCGCTTCGGCAGGAGGACTATTTGGAGGAATTCTTGACCAACAAACATCAAATCGCTGGTTTAAAAATACGATTATGGATGGAGCAAATACATTTACATGGAAATATACAGCGGCACATTCTACAAGTAAATGGCATTATTACATTACAAAAAAGGGATGGGATCCTAATAAACCATTAACACGTGCTGAATTAGAACCAATTGGAACTGTGAACCATGACGGTTCGGCCGCATCAAATAATTTAACACATACAATTAATGTACCAACTGATCGAAATGGTTATCATGTTATTTTAGCTGTATGGGATGTAGCAGATACGTCAAATGCGTTTTATAATGTAATTGATGTAAATCTAGTAAATAATGAAACTCCCGATACAGTAGCTCCAAGTCAACCAACTGGATTAAATGCGTCTAAAGTTTCTGCCAATAGTGTTGCACTAACATGGAAGGCCTCTACTGATAATATAGGTGTAAAAGAATATCAAGTGTTACGCAATGGAGAAGTAATTGATACGGTACCAGGTACAACTTTTACTGATAAAAAACTAAAAGCAAATGCGGAATATACCTATACTATAAAGGCATTAGACTCTGCTGGAAACATATCAAAAGAAAGTGAAAAACTAAAGGTTAAGACAACAAATGAAACTCCAGATACAGAAGCTCCGACTCAACCGAAAGGATTACATAGTATGAGTAAAACAGCGACAACTGTTGATTTGATGTGGAGTCCGTCTGAAGATAATGTAGGTGTTGACCATTATATTGTATATAGAGAAAGCGCTGGGGTTATGAATAAAATTGGGGCAGCTGATAATACATCCTTTATGGATAAAGATTTGAAGACTAATACATCGTATAAGTATGTAGTGACGGCGGTTGATTTAGCTGGAAATGAATCTAGTAGAAGTGATGTTTTGAATGTAACGACAAAGTCAGAGGATTCCACATATGAAAAATGGGATGCAAGAAAGGCATATACTAAAGGTGATAGAGTAGTACATGAAGGAAAAGTGTATGAAGCGGTTCAAAATCATCAAGGAAATGGCGACTCAAATTGGATTTTTGCCCTATCGCTTTGGAAGCCAGTTTTGAATAAATGATAAGCGGGGAAGGGTAGTTATCACTAATTCTATGTGCAATACCGAAACAGGGGTGAAGTTTTTAATCTCCATCTCAACATATACGAAATGAAATTATTAAAGAATCCCAATGGAATTCCATTGGGATTCTTTATTTTCTAATTTGTAATAGCGTATATTTTCACTGTAAATTTGTTAGTGGCACCAATTGGACTTGCAATATAATATTTAGTATTCGTGTAAGCTTCAGTCCTAGATCCATGTGAAATATTTTTCCAACGAGTAGAATCTGTACCTAGGGAAACATCAATCATTACATTGAAAGAAATAGTAGAAGGATGATCTTTTTCTGAAGGCTCAATAACCCATTTTAATTCCTTAGTACCTACAGGTAAACTATCAATTTTAAAGTTTTGACTGGATCGGTTTTTTTGTCCGGATAAAGGGCTAGATTCGGATGAAATCTGCGAAATTAATATTTCTTTTTCATTCAAATGTATACCATTTAATTTAATGATATTGTCAATTAAACCTGGCCCAGGAAAGTCAGCTGCGATGATACCAGAATGTTTAATTCCACCTTGTTGCAAGAGTTCGGTCCCAAGTGTATTCATACCACCATAATATACTTGTCCATTTCTATCGCGGGGGAAATCACTCCACGCATTAGTGAGATTCGTTTGAATCAACTTAGGACTACTATCAGTATTTCTGTTCTCTTTTCCACTTGCAACAAACCAAGGATATACATTATTTAAAAATGCGGCTGCACCACCTGTGCCACTAAAATGGTTAAGATAGATTTTATCATTGTTAAAATTATTATTTGTATTTTGAAGGTGGGTTTTCACCGCATTCCATTTTTCATACATTCCGTCTGGTCCGTTTTCAATTTCAAATGTATCTTGTATATTTAAGCTATCGTAATTAATGCCATATTGCTGAGAGGCTGTAAAGTTTTGTAAGATTACAATTTGCCCTCGGATATCGCCTAGAGTAGGATTATTTCTTTTTGAAGTTGGTACAGAACTTGAATCCCAAAAATAGGAGGAATTAAGGTCTTTGTATTTTTTAAGTATTTCTTCAAATGATAGTGAGCCGCTTTCAGGAGTAGTTTCTTCTTTTAAGCGCATTAAAATTGTTTCTGTAGGATGATCTTTTAAAAATTGAATTGCCTCTTTTAATACATCTTCAAACATTGCTTTTTGATTTACAATCCCATGGTACATTGCAAAAGAATCTTTTACACGTTTAACACGCATATCTACATATCGAATTCCAGAATTTAATTGTTGGGGTAGACTCATAGTTTGATTTCTTGTCAAATTTTCATCAAGAAAACTTGCTCCATGTAAAGCCATTGTACCGTGAGTCCCTGGAATAGATATTTTACTTAGTTTTGTTGAATCTTCTACTTTCGACATCCACGATGGATTTTGATATCCTATATTGGATTCATAGGAATAACCTGGATGACTATCAGCTAAAATAGGAGATGGTGTACTTAAACTTGCTAGTGTAAAACATGTGAGTATGCTAATTTTAAAGAAATTTCTCATTTTTATTTTGTTCATTTTATCTCTCCTGACTTTTAAATAATAGATACAATAAAATAAAATGATTTTTTATTATATTTATTGTTTTCATTCTTAAAGTAATGAATTTTTGTGATTGAAAAAATTAAAAATAGAGGTAGTAATTTACTTGAGACTTTAATAGTTTGTTGTAATAAATTGTATCTAATAGCCAAACGGATTCTTAAAGAATAGAAGCATAGATAGGTGAAAAACAAATTTTCCGCGGTACTGTATACAAACAAAACAGAAGTCTTAAAAAAGACTTCTATTTTGTGACATATAATGAATGATAAGGTGGTTAACAAATCAAGATAATGTGACTGAGTGGTAAAAATCTATTTATAGCTGTTTCAGAATCTCTTATAACAAGGCTACCTACGAAAAATGGGCCTCTGCAAGGCTAATAAAAAATTTAAAAATTCTACTCATTAAAACTTAAACTAACTACAGTTGCGATAGATTGGGCTGCATGTTCCCAGCTTCCATCTATAACTTTTCCAATCTGTTGACCAAGTGCATTTAAATCATTTGGATTAACTGGAATCCCATTATACGCAGCAAGAATTGATAAAAGCGGAGCAGCAAATGGTGTCCAACCACCTCTATCAATATTAAATACAGGCTTATCTACTACTTTTCCATCTTGCACAGTAAACTCATAATAAAATTGATCATCTGGACGGAAACTTAAATGATGTGAAATTTGTCCCTTAACATATTTTTTTCCTGCACCTAGATTTACTACTTCTATTTCTTTTACGTTAAATTCATGCTCAAACACTTTTATTTTTTTGACTTCTGGACCATTTAAGGCAGCATTAACAGCTGTTTCTAAATTATTTTGTGCTAATGGTTGAATACTCACTTGTTCCTCTTTTTGTTGGATAGGAGCCTCTTTTTCTGCAGCCAACACCGATGTAGTCGGTAGTGCACCTGTAGCTAATGTAGCTGCAAGTGCTGTCGTCATCATGATTTTTCTTTTCATTTTCATAGTTTTCCTTCCTCCCTTAAAGTTATGATATATAATCTTTTAAAGACTGACACGATGCAATATTTTATTTCATAATGCACGCAAAAAACTAGTTTAAGAATTATGTGAAATTATGTCAGGAAATTAAAATTAATTATATATTCATTCACAATGATATCTATCTACACATATTTTTTCAATTTTCCGACAAATGTAATGATAATGACTACTTAAGAGTCAATTTAGTACCTTGTTTATCTATAGAAATCCTATAAATAAACTAATTTCATAGTGAATGTAATATATTTGATATCAAATGTCTTACATAATAATATAAAATTTCACATTTTTTTATTATTCTATATATCTAAAAAGGGTATCGGAATATGAGTGATATGTAATGCTTGTAATAGGTGTGAATTATGTGATACCACCTATTGTAACAGCTAATATGTAAGTTGTTATCTTTCTTAAAAACATTATCTATCTAGCTTCGTGAAAAGCATTTTGATGGATTATTTTAATTTGATATAAAAAGAGGACGCATTATTATTTACGTCCTCTTTTTATTTTTATTTATTAGATAAGTTTAAGAAGAAACTTTTGTTTTAATTATGTCGATTCACGGATAATTAAGTTTGTAGGATATTCAATAATTTTACGTTTAATAGATTCATCTGTATTTATATATAGTAGTATCTCGTTAACGGTACGTTTACTCAGTTTAACAATTGGAATATCAATAGTACTAATTGTTGGGGTTGTAACTGTACAAATTAATTGATTATCATAACCACAAACAGCTAAGTCAGTTGGAATAGAATACCCTTTAATAGTAGCTCCTTTAATAACTCCAGCAGCAACTTGATCATTTCCTGTAAATAATGCAGTAGGTTTATCTTTTAATTTATCTAGCTTCTCAAAAATTCTAAACCCATCATTAATAGTAATTGCATCTCCAAATAGCCATTTTTTATTGAATGGTAATTGTTTTTCTTTTAAGGCATGCAGATAACCTTGTTGGCGTTTTAATTGTGCTTGACTATTAAGAGAATCAAAACAAAAGCCAATTTTTTTATGACCTTTACTTATTAAATGTTTAACAGCTTTGTATCCAGCTTCAAATTCATCGTAACAAATTATTGGAATAGGTGCATTTTCCTCATACTCATTACAAAGTATTATGGGCCCATATGCTAAATAATGCTCTATATTTTCCCAACTATTTTCTAGGGATGCGAGAATTACACCATCTACAGCCTTATTCTTTAGTAAGGAAAGTAATTCAAGTTCAATTTTTTTCTCATAAAAAGTCTGATAAATTAGCAATTTGTAATTATGCTTTAATAATTCTTTAGAAATTTCTCTAGCTAATTTTCCGAAAAAGGGATGATCTATATTTGGAATTGATAGTGCAATGGTTTGTGTCTTATTTATTCTAAGATTCCTAGCAATAGAACTAGGAGTATAGTTGAATTCTTGCATTACTTTTATTATTTTCTCACGTTTTTCTGAATTTACATAAGGATGATTATTTAGAACTCTTGAAACCGTAGCATTTGATACATTACATAATTTAGCTATTTCATTAATTGTTACCATAGAGAAACCCTCCGTAAAAAAAATGTTGACATGTAATCGATAACATAAAATATAGTCTACTCATGATTTTCAAAATAATTTCTTAGAGGTGATTTAACGTGAAAACTCTTACTACAATTTCTGGACATAGTAAAGACAATTTAGCTTTATTAAAGTGCCTACAGGGGGAAACAAAAGAAAAAGAATTTGAAATTAGTAATATATTACCGAATCACAGGATGAAAGAGAAATTATTTAGGGAAAATAAATTGAAAATAGATATTGATATAGACAAAGATATTTTCAATTATAGCAGAAAAAATATACAGAAAATAGAATTTATGCCAGTTAATCGGTTGATTTCTCAAGATGAGGTTGAAAAAATTATAGGAGTTTTAAAAGATGTTTTACCGACAGGCCAATTTACAAGTGGACCATTTTCAAAAAAACTAGAAGAAGTAATCGGAAGTTATTTAAATAAAAAGTTTGTAATTGCAACAAGTAGTGGTACAGATGCTCTTATGGTGTCATTGTTATCTATTGGTATCCAGCCGGGGGATGAAGTAATTATGCCAGCTAATAGTTTTGCTGCTACTGAAAATGCTGTGTTAGCGGTCGGAGCAAAACCTATATTTGTAGATATAGATCAGAAGAGTTATTGTATTGATCCGTCTAAAATCGAAGAAGCTATAACCCAAAAAACTAAATGCATTTTGCCTGTACATTTGTATGGTAAACAATGTGAAATGAAAAAAATTCGTGAAATCGCGGATATATATCAATTAAGAGTTATTGAAGATGCATGTCAAGCTATTGGTTCTTCAAATCTTGGAGAATATGGAGATATTATTGTTCTTAGTTTTAACCCATATAAGAATTTTGGTGTATGTGGTAAGGCTGGTGCAATAGTTACCGATAATGAAACTCTTGCAATACGTTGCAATCAATATAGTTATCATGGATTTGAAATTGATAAAAAAAATAAAAAGGTATTAGACTTTGGATTCAATTCTAAAATTGATAATTTGCAAGCAGCTATTGGTTTGGAAAGGATTAAGTATTTATCATACAACAATTTAAAAAGAGCGTATTTAGCTCAACGATATATTCGTGAGTTAAAGGATTTAGAGGATAGAGAATTAATAAAACTACCTATGATGACAGAAGATAATGTCTGGCACCTTTTTCCGATTAGAATTGAAAATGGAAGAAGAGACGAGTTGAAAAATAAATTGTACCAATTGTATAACATTGAAACAGATATTTATTATCCAGTATTATCTCATAAACAAAATACCAAGTGGGTAAAGGAAAATGATTTGCAGAATAATATGGTAAATACAGAGCAAGTTCATAAAGAAATATTACATCTACCTTTACATCCAAATATGATGTTAGAAGAGCAAAATTTCGTTTTGGAGGGATTATTCAATGTCAATAAGTAATGAAGTTTTAAAGTCTTTAAATTTTGAAAGACTACCACAGGTTAAAAACCCGAAATATGTAGTGTTCTGTGATTTTGATGAAACTTATTATCCTCATAACATGGATGATTCTAAAAGAAGCAATATGAAATTGTTAGAAAAGTATTTGTATGAACACGGAAGTAAAGGGAATATAGTAATTGGTTGGGTAACGGGAAGTAGTTTAGAATCAATTGTTGAAAAAATGAAAAAGGGTGGTATTCAGTATTTTCCTCATTTTGTGGCGAGTGGATTAGGTACAGAAATAACGTACTTTGAGAGTAATGGGACTACTATAGATGATCAAATTTGGGAAGACAGAATTATAGAGGGTGGATTTGATTCTTCGAAGATTGAAAGAATTATCAAATTGCTAGAAATAAAATATGAAATTTTTTTAAGACCTCAGACACAATTAGGAAGTTCTAAGTACAAATTTAATTTTTATTATGAAGAGCAAAATGAATTTATTGATGCAAAGAATTTAGAAAAGATAGAAGAAATCGGAGAAGTATTCCAAGTTGGAGTTAATATTAACAAATGTAATCCATTAGCTGGTGATCCAGAAAATTGCTATGATGTAGATTTTATTCCACTTGGAACAGGTAAAGATGAGATAGTGAAATTTATTTTAGACAAGTACGAACTAGATAAAACAAATGCAATAGCTTTTGGAGATAGTGGGAATGATTTAAGAATGCTACAAGCTGTAAGACATGGTTATTTAGTAGAAAATGCAACAGAAGAGGCTAAAAAAATACACTCAATGTTAGCTCAAGGTGAATACTCGATTGGAATTTTAAATACTCTAAAGCACATTATTAATTAAAAGGGGATGTTCATATAATGAATATTGGAATTATAGGTGCAGGAAGTATTGCAAGAGCTCATTCTAGAGCATTATCAACTGTTGATAATTGTAAATTAGTTGGAGTGTATGATGTTAATTATGAGAATGCCGATAAATTGATAGGGGATTTTGGTGGGAAGGTTTTTAATAGCTATGAAGAGTTACTAGAAGTAGTTGATGGGGTAATAATATCTTCCCCGAATTTTTGTCATAAATCTCAAGCAGTTCAAGCGTTATTAAAAAATAAGCATGTGTTATGTGAAAAGCCAATGGCTATTTCTTGTGAAGAAGCAAAATACATGATGGCAATAGCAAAAAATACTAATTTAGTAGCTTCAATGGGGTTTAACTATCGCTATCTATCTTATGTTAAGGCTTTAAAACAATTAATTCAAAATGAAGAATTAGGGGAAATAGTAGTGGTAAGGTTGCATTTTAAAAAGAATAGCGCTTTTAGGAGAACTTCGTTTACTTGGCGAGATGATTTTCAAAGTAATAGAACTAGTGGGGCCTTGGGAGATTTGGGAATTCATCTAATAGATTTACTATGGTTTTTATTTGAGAGTGATTTTAGAGAGGATACCGTTCGTACTAAAATTAAAACAAATGTTAAGGAAAAAGAAAGCAAACCAGTTTTTGTTGATGACTATGCTGAGGTTTATGGCCAATTGAAAAATAAGGTTTTTGTTAATATTACAACATCTAAAAGTTCATTTCTTGACGATTGTGGTTTTAGTATAGAGGTAATAGGTACGAAGAAAGAATATAAGTATTCTTCTAAAGAGCCAAATAAATATATACTCTTTGATGGATTGGAAAAACATGAAATCCCGTTACCATTACCTTTACTAGTCGATCCAGAAAACGAGATTTTTGAATGGTCTGATTCTTTTAGAAGTGAAATTATAGAATGGGCTAATGCTGCGGAAGGTGGACCAAATAAGTCTGTAGCAACATTTGAAGATGGATTTCGTTCACAAGTAATATTGGATATGTTTTTTGATAAAAGCAGTAGTAATAAAGAACGATCTGTAGCAACTATTTAGTTTTATGGTAAAAACAGGGGTTTAAAACTTTTACTTAAATCCCTGTTTTTATTTTGGATTGGAGTTGAGAAAAGATGCGGTTAATGTTTTATTATGGTTGCTTGTTTTATTTTATTGTAGGAATAATACATGTTTGTATAGGTAGTTTAATTCCTTCATTAATACAATATTATGGAAAAACTCCTGATCAATTAGGTGTTTTAATATTTTTTCAATTTACGGGTTTTTTATTTGGTGTTCTAAGTTCACCCATACTAGTAAGAAAGTATCATTATTTTAAAACAATAACATTAGGTGTTTTAGTAATGTCCATCGTCCTAGGAGGTTTTATATATATTAAAGAATGGGCATATTTAGCCGTTATTTGTTTTGTATTAGGCTATGGAGCAGGTTTGTTAGAAACTACGGTGGGTTCCTTTATTATTTCAGCAGAAAGGAATAGTGCTGCTAAATTTAGTATTCTCGAAGTATGGTTTGGGGTTGGGGCGCTAGGGTTTCCGTTACTAGTTAATTATATTACAAAATTTTATGAATGGTATTTTATTCCTTATGGGATATTACTATTCTTTATTTTTACACTATTTGTTTGGTACATGCTTGGACGTACAAAATTTCTAAATTTTTCTCCTCAAAATAATGAAAAGGGAGGAGCATCCCTTTCCTCATTCACTCTGAAATTTAAAAGTGAAAAGATTACAGTTATATTATTTATTTCACTTTTTGCATTCTTATATGCAGGCATAGAAACTAATCTTGCAAATTTTTTATCTACAATAATGCTTCTTACCAATAATGAATTAATCAGTTCAGTAAGTATATCTTGTTTTTGGCTAGCAATAGTTATAGGAAGAATACTTGTAAGTAAGCTAGCCCATAAATTTAATTATTGGACATACATTACATCTAGTTGCTTTACATTAGTAATTCTTTTATCTTTATTTCCCTTTGTTCGAGGTGCAGGTATGTACTTGTTTATCATCTTTATTATTGGTTTAGTTATAGCGGGTGTTTTTCCAATAACATTAATCTTAGCTTCCTATATTATGGAAAATAATATTGATCAAGTGACTAGTCTATTTATTGCATCGGCCAGTTTAGGGGGGGCATTAGTATCTTTCCTAATTAGCTGGAGTCTATCATTAAATACTATCACTGTTACTTTTGGGATATTTTCTCTTTTTGCATTGAGTCTAGGCTGTATTATTTTAAAAATGAGGAAAATTTCAACTTATAGTAATGAAAGTGCCAAAAAGGTAGAAAGTATGAAAAATTTATAGAAAAATTTTTTATAATATGAAAAAGGTAATTTTATGTGAAGTCTCTAAAAAAATTGATAAAGTTAAAAGTTCCGTATTTGGGCTTTGTTTTGTATATTGTAATGTGTAATATATACATCAGAGGTACTTCGAAAATAAAAATGATAAGCAACAGTGACTAGTTCTCAGGTGATTGAATATTATGACATGAATAGGCTACCTTGTTGTATATCTAATAAGGTAGTAAACAGCAAAGTTTCATAAATATTAAAAAATTATTTTGATTAGCATGTAAGATTAATCTAAGAGGGGTTTGTTATCGAATGGGGATAAAGATTAGTAAAAAGGATAAGATTGATATCTCTAAAAAATTAAAGTCTTTTTTAGCTGAACAGTATTCACTGAAATTGGGTGAATACATAAGCTATGAGTTACTTGAATTCATAATAAAGGAATTAAATCCACATTTTAATCAAGTTACTAGGGATAGGTTAGAAATGTTGTTAAAGAATATAGAAAAAGATATATACAGTTAATAGAATTTAAATAAAAATTGAAATAATAAGATATCATTTTAGATATCTTAATAGCCAGTAAGAATAGAATAAGTAATGCGTTACAAAACACTCATCCAAATGTATTGATTATAAAGGATGGGTGTTTTCTTCATATAGGATGTTATGAAAAACCTGTCGATGAAAGTCTACATTAAAGACTGTCACACATTTTTGTATGCTATATCATTTACTATAAATAAAACCTAATGATATATATGAACTAATTCCAAAGGAGAGTAGTTAATAAATGACAGAATTGAAATAAAATTAGAAAAAATACCTATATAATGGTAGAATATGGTTGGTTAACCTATGGCTGAATAATCAATAAATCTATTATTAAAGGGGGAATTAATTTGGGGAATAGGAAAAAAAGAATGAAAAATTATTTTCAAAGGTTAGTAGCTGTAAGTGTTTGTTTTTTGTTAGTTTTTCTGGGAAGCAATTATTCAAAAGCCAAAACCGTTGCACCTATAACATTAAATCCTAAAGATGTAGAAGCATTCACCAATAAAGTAATTCTAGAAAAAATGAAAAAAGAAAACGCAGCTGGTGTAGCTCTTGTCGTTGTAAAGGATAATCAAATTCTATTTCAAAAGGGGTTCGGATTTTCCGATAAAGAAAAGAATACTCCCATCGATCCTAAAAAAACAGTTTTTCGATTAGCGTCAATATCAAAAGTTTTTACTGCTAGTGCTGTCATGCAATTAGTTGAACAAGGGAAAATTGATTTAAATAAAGATATATTAAATTATATGGGGGGACTAAAGTACCAAAATAACATGGGTGAACCAGTTACAATGGAGCATTTACTTACCCATACAACAGGGTTTGATTACGTAGACCCTAGACCAGAGGACATCCATTATCAAGATAATGATTACACAATGCTTAAAGATTATGTAGAGGATAATATGCCCACAGTAGTGAGAAAGCCAGGAGATACATATACATATGATAATTTTGCTTCTATGCTTCAAGGGTATATTGTTCAAAATCTGACAAACACACCTTTTTACAAATATATGGCCAAAAATATTTTTTACCCTTTAGAAATGCATAATAGCAGTTTTGTTATGACTAATTTTATTAAAGAAAAGTTAGCAACAGGATATGATGCTAAAGGTAATGCCATCCCATTTTATCAAACAAGACCAACAGATATGCCACAAGGGAGTATGTTTTCTACAGGGAGTGATGTAGCCAATTTCATGATTGCTCAATTGAATGATGGTAAATTTAAAAATAACCAAATACTACAAAAAGAAACTGTAGAAGATATGCAAAAAACAAAATTTGCTTTACATCCCAAATACCCTAATATGACATACGGATTTGAGTTCTTTTCACCGCAAAGTCATAATGGGCAATATGTGTTTGGTAAAGGTGGAAATATACCAGGTTTTTCATCTTTAATGTGGTTAATTCCAGAGCATAAAATTGGAGTTTTTGTTGTTACAAATAAAGATAGTTCAGCACTACCTGTTGAAGTATTTGATGATTTTATGAATCAATATTTCCCAGAGAAAACAAAACCTGAATATTTAAACCCTAATGAAGAAGAATTAAAGAAATTTGAAGGGGTTTACCGAGATTTGAGATTAAAAAACCTAATGTCACATGTAAACATAAGTGAAGGAAAATTATATGTAAGTGATAAAGCATATGGTAAACAGGAGCTAAAACAAATAGACCCTTTACTATTTGAGGATGAAAAAGGGAATTATATGGCGTTTAAACTTCACAAAGATGGTACCGTGAAAGAAATGATACATTGGAACTCTGGTAGTTCAGCGGTGAAGCTAAGTGAGCCTGAGAGATTTAAAGACGTAGATGAAAATCATCCATATGCTAAGTTTATAAATCCTTTACATCAATACGAGGTATTACAAGCAAATAAGGAGGGGAATTTCACTCCAGAATCTTCTCTTACACGAGCAGAATTTGCATATTGGTTATCTCAAATTGCTTACTTTACGCCACCTTCAAAAAAAGAACCAGTGTTTTCTGATGTGAAAAATCATCCATATGCACCACATATTCAAAAGTTATATGAAATTGGTATTTTATATGAAAAAGAAGGGGAACAATTCCATCCAGACCGTGCAATTACTAGACAAGAAGCAGCATGGATTACCTGGCAGTATTTAAAAATGTTAGGAGCGCCATCTGCAGATGCAACATTAAAGGGAGAAACTGATGAATGGGCAATAGAATCCGTGAAAAACATTGTAGGTCATCGTTTAGTAGGGCCTGAGGTTATATATAATGAAGATGGATCAGCAGATTATCTATCAAAACAAAGTATGAAACGGCAAGAGGCAGCTGCATTATTATTTTACGTTTTATTATCTAGTTAATTTGTTTTGAGATAAATTTCACAAAGAGAGAAGATCTAAAGAGCTTGAAATAATACACAGAAAAAGAATAATCTTTGACCAATGATTATTCGTAACAAATAGAGGTGGCGGAGTTATAAGCATACTCCAAATCTTAAGTGTAGCTGTAATTAGAAGGATTTCATAAGTGTTTTGTAATGTAAGGAGCTCCTTTCAGGGGAGCTTTTTTTATATTATTATTAATAATTTCATGTACCGTTATTAATAATAATAATAATATAAAAACCTATAACAAGGGAATTCAGTCCAAGCCAGGTCACAGTAATACATTCGTTACCGCCTTTCTTTTTTTGAAGGAGATTTTAGTATTTTGAAATAGCGCAAACATTGCTATCAAGTTAAGATTATGCAAAGTCAATTTAAGACGAAATTGTTCTTTTTTCTAAAGGGAGAGTATATTGCTTTGACTATTGTAAATAATTTTGAGTCCGATAGATCTCTTATTCTTGGCGTAAAATTAAACCCCAATAAATGGGTAAATCCGAAAATCTATTTTGTGTAACCGACTGTGTCTGTATACAGCAATATGACTTTACTTGGTGTAATAGGTATGATAGGCTCGTTATTCAGAAAAGATTCCGATTGAGAAAAGCACATCCATAAAGGAGGATTGGTAATCATGAGTGATAAAGTACTTATTGTGGAAGATGAACGTGAAATTGCCGATTTGGTTGAGCTATACTTGAAAAACGAGAATTATACAGTTTTCAAATACTATACTGCTAAAGAAGCGTTGGAATGTATAGACAAGAATGCGATTGACCTTGCAATATTGGACATTATGCTTCCCGACGTAAGTGGTCTCACTATCTGTCAAAAAATAAGAGAAAAGCATACCTATCCAATTATCATGTTGACAGCGAAAGATACAGAAGTAGATAAAATTACTGGGCTAACAATTGGCGCGGATGATTATATTACAAAGCCTTTTCGTCCACTAGAGTTAATTGCGCGAGTCAAAGCGCAGTTACGCCGGTATAAAAAATACAATGGAGTAACGGCACAGAACGAGAATGTTATCGTCCACTCTGGTCTTGTTATTAATATAAGCACGCATGAGTGTTCTCTGAACGAGAAACCGTTATCTCTCACTCCCACCGAGTTTTCAATCCTGCGTATCCTCTGTGAAAACAAGGGAAATGTGGTTAGCTCTGAGCAGCTGTTTCATGAGATATGGGGTGACGAATATTTCAGCAAGAGTAATAACACTATCACCGTGCATATCCGACATCTGCGAGAAAAGATGAACGACACGGCTGATAATCCGAAGTATATAAAAACGGTATGGGGGATCGGCTATAAAATTGAAAAATAAAAATAAAAAAATCGATTATTCAAAATTAAAACGGAAACTCTACCAATATATCCTTACGATTGTCATGGCAGCAGTTGTATTTGTGCTGTTTTTACGTCTATTTATCCAAGGGACACTTGGGGAGTGGATCGTACGTTTTTTGGAAAACAGTTATCATTTAGAGCGTTGGGACGCAATGATAATATATCAGTATACTATACGGAACAATATAGAAATTTTTATTTATGTGGCGGTTGCCATTAGTATTCTTATTCTATGCCGAGTTATGCTTTTAAAATTTGTAAAATACTTTGAAGAGATAAATACCGGTATTGATATACTTATTCAGAACGAAGATAAACAAATTGAGCTTTCTGCGGAAATGGAGTTCATGGAACAGAAGCTCAACACGTTAAAGCGAACCCTTGAAAAGCGAGAGCATGATGCAAAGCTGGCCGAACAAAGAAAAAATGAAGTTGTTATGTACTTGGCACACGATATTAAAACGCCTCTTACATCAGTTATCGGTTATCTAATCCTGCTTGACGAGGCACCAGACATGCCAAGAGAGCAAAAGGCAAAATATGTGCGTATCACGTTAGAAAAAGCGTATCGCCTGGAACAGCTAATTGACGAGTTTTTTGAAATTACGCGATATAACCTTCAAACGATTACGCTCACGCACCAACATATAGATCTATATTATATGTTGGTGCAAATGACTGATGAATTTTATCCCCAGCTTGCCGCGAAGGGAAAACAGGTGGTACTCCATGCTTCTGAAGATTTGACCGTATTTGGTGACCCTGATAAGCTAGCGAGGGTCTTTAACAATATTTTGAAAAACGCCACTGCATACAGCAAGGACGACAGCGTTATTGACATTAAGGCGGGCCTATCCGAGGATGTGGTATCTATCGTTTTCGAGAACGCTGGATACATCCCAAAAGATAAACTCGCTAACATATTTGAAAAGTTTTACAGATTGGATGATGCCCGTTCTTCTGATACGGGCGGCGCGGGACTTGGATTGGCGATTGCAAAAGAAATCATTGTTCAGCATGGTGGACAGATTTACGCGGAAAGTAATGATAACTCTACGACATTCACGGTAGAGCTTCCAGCCTTTCAAGACTTGGTTGATAAAGAGTGTTCATAGAAAATAATCATTGTTTCTTAAGGAATTCTTAAGGTTATCTCTACTTTTTCTTAGGAAATTAACAATTTAATATTAAAAAATGGCTCGTTCTTATGCGGTAGACTTAAACCATAAGAACGAGCTTTTTTTATTTCGTCAAAGAAAGATATGATAACTTATGCGTGGATTAAAATAGCTCAAATGTTTAGAAAAAGAGTGACACAAATATTTCTTTTCCTTTTAACGAATTGTGTCAAATGAGCAATCTGCTGTTTTGGATGTACCTGAACACCACTGAACAGAGTATCCACATAGATATAGCTTCGCTTTGCAGAAAGTAATCGTTAAGAGTTACATATCCGAAATCTTCAGCGCTGAATCAGCGTGACATCATCATCAAGTCATTTACTTAAGGAGGAAGCTGAAAATGAAGAAGTAGTGTTTTTTATTGTTATTTTTCTTAGGTTTTGCTTTCATAAATAAAGCACTGTTTTTTCAGAATAAAGTAGAGGTACAAAAATATGATCAAAATCACAAAGATAACATAGATAATACAGGGACTACCTCAATTATTCAAAAGAAAGAGATTGTAAAAGAACAGTTCTATCAAGGGAATTTGCTCTTAATTAACAGTAAATAGCCTATTCGCTATGTCGGTTTGCCTCACAGTACGATTATGCAAAAAATGAATATAGCCTTGGAAGAATACCTGTATTATTTAAAAGAAGAAGAGAGTATTTCAGCAAGCATTGATGGAAAAAAATATACGATTTCATATTATCCCTTTTTTCAAAACAAGACAATTGACGTTGAAATACCAGTAAATGAATTTCGTGAAATATCTGGAAATAATATAGATGGGGTGATTGTGACCACCCGTGCTTGAATTATATTCTAAAATGACAAAGTTATAGATTACAATGTAAAGTTAGGAGATTTTAAATGCATTCAGGAGTTTTGATTAATTATTTATATACTTATTTTTTTACTATTATTTTTTGTATAGTGTTTCAAATTGGATTTTATTTTAAAACGAAAAAAAATATATCTATTCAACATTTTGTATGGGTGTATGTTTTTCTATTCTACCTTTCACTAGTGTATAAGGTAACGCAGATAGGGACTATATGGGACATAGGTAGATACGAAACATTAATTCGTGCAAATCAAATTAACTTGATTCCATTTGCTTCTGAAGGTATGACTACTTATGTCTTAAACATTTTACTGTTTATGCCATTAGGTTTTTTATTGCCGACTATTTGGCCGCAGTTTAGAACAATGAAAAGTGCTGCCTATGCTGGATTCGGTTTTTCATTGGCTATTGAGTTAGGTCAATTGCTAGATAATAGAATTACAGATATTGATGATTTATCTATGAATACCCTGGGAGCAATTATTGGGTATTTATTATATAGAGTATTATTCAAAATGATATATAAAAGAGATGAAAAAAAGATTGATAATAATATTTCTCTAGTAATAAAATACGAGGCTATTTTTTATTTAGTTTGCTCATTTATAGGTATGATGTTGATTTATTATCCAGTTTTATTTAGACGGCCTCTAATCCTTCAATAAGGTGATTAAGATACTGTCAGATAATATACATATAGCAAATTGATTCTTAAATAATAGGATATTACATATACCCATTTATATTAAATTCTCATAGAAATTTTTCAAAACTATTCTTACTGAAAGTTGAGTGGTTATTGAATTGATTTCTATTCCTCCCGTTTTATATCAAAGTACTAGCCTTTAATTAACAATTATATCCATTGTAAAAAAAAAAGATAGGCTTTAATATTTACCAGTATTTAAATGCCGAAAATTATTTAAGGCATTTCAACCAAAATTTAAGAGGAGCATACAATGAACAAACTAAAAAGGATATTGAAACGTAAAACGACTTGGATAATTCTTATCCTATTCGTATTTGTTTATGTAAATAACAGTTCTTTTTTTGCTAAGAGGGACGATGGAATTCCTCTTCTTCTTGCTCACCGAGGACTTTCGCAAACATTTAGCATGGAAGAGATTGAGAGTGATACATGTACAGCAGAACGTATAAATAAACCTGAACATTCTTATTTAGAAAATACAATTCCATCTATGGAAGCGGCATTTAAAGCTGGAGCTGATCTAGTAGAGTTTGATGTTCAACCAACTAAAGATAATAATTTTGTTATTTTTCATGACTGGACTCTTGATTGCCGTACTAATGGTAAAGGTGTTACAAGAGATTTTACAACAAAAGAATTACAAGCACTTGATATTGGTTACGGTTATACAGCTGATGGGGGTAAAACATTCCCGTTTCGTGGCAAAGGGATTAATCTTATGCCAACACTTGATGAAGTACTTACCCATTTTCCAGACCGTTCTTTTCTTATTCATATTAAAAGTGATGATGAAAATGAAGGAATTCAATTGGCTACTCACCTCAAGAAATTACCAGCGAAGCGCCTTGATCAACTAACTGTATATGGTGGCGATAAACCAATTGCTGCGATAAAAGAGCGCATCCCTAGTTTACGAACAATGTCAAAAGCGACCATGAAAAAAGATCTTATTACTTATATGGCATTAGGGTGGACTGGCTACATACCTTCAAGCCTGAAGCATGGAGAATTACATATACCAGACAAAGTGGCTCCTTGGCTTTGGGGATGGCCAAATCGTTTTCTTAATCGAATGGATAAAGCAAATACTCGAGTTATCATTGTAGGAGGAAATGGGTTTGGGTTTTCAAGTGGATTTGACTCATCTGAAGATATAAAACGCCTTCCTGAAGATTATACAGGTGGAATTTGGACAAATCGCATTGATAAAATAGCACCTGTATTTAAGAAATAAGGGATAATATAACAGTCGAAGTTTTTTCATCTGTTTAACCATTTATATTTTAAAAGAAGACTTATTAATAATTTTAAAGGTTTATATACCGAAAAACACCCCTGATTTCCTATGAATAATGGAAATCAGGGGTGTTTTTTGGATGAATGGAACTTATTTTATAAGATGGTTATCATTCAATAGCTGACATTACGACAAAGTTTTCTGTTAATTCTGGAACGATTAGAGCTTGGAAAATAAGCTATGAAGTGAATGGTGAAGACGGCCTAGAACAAGCACTTTCTTGGAAAAAGGAGATAAAGATAGATCTGAGCGTAGAGAGAAATTGTAATTAAAGTAAGATAGGACAAAGACTAGCATTGAGAAATAGAAAAGATGGAAGTAGCATAGGGGATTTACGCATAAAGTAAAATTGATGGTAATGTTAACGGAATTTTCATTTAAGTCAGATAAAAGGGTGGTGTTTTTAACTTATAATAATGTTAATACAATGAAAATACGGCTGCGAACTAGTTATTTTAAAAATCAAATTTAGATGGGAAGAGGATAATGAAGACCAGAGATCGTTATAAAATTATTGTAATTGGTGCTGGGACTGCAGGAATATCTTCTACTGCACATTTGTTACGAAATGTACCCCTATTGAAAGAAAGTATAGCAATTATTGATCCATCAAAAAAACATTATTTTCAACCACTATGGAGTTTAGTGGGGGGAGGAATTGTTTCAAAGGAAAGTACGATGCGTGATCAAGAATTGCTTATTCCAAAAGGTGCAACGTGGATTCCTAAAAGTGTCGTTAAGTTGTTTCCGGAAGAAAATAAGCTACTTTTAGATGATGGACTGCTGATTGAGTATGAAATACTTATTGTAGCAGCCGGTATACAAATAAATTGGGACGGCATTAAAGGCTTAAAGGAGTCTATTGGGACTAATGGGGTTTGTAGCAATTACTCTTATAAATATGTTGATTCTACTTGGAGAGAAATTGAAAAATTTAAAGGAGGAAATGCAGTTTTTACCCACCCAAACACTCCAATTAAATGCGGTGGTGCTCCACAAAAGATTATGTATTTAGCAGAAGAGTATTTTTCTAATAGCGGTGTAAGAAACAAAAGTGAAGTAATGTTTTATACGGCGAACGCTAATATATTTCAGGTTCCACGTTATGCTAATACATTAGAACAAGTACTAGAAAGAAAGCAAATTATAACGAATTATAATAAAAACTTAGTAGAAATTATTGCCGAAAAAAGAGAAGCAATTTTTGAAGATACGCAAACACTGAAAAGAGAAACTGTACCATACAGTATGATCCATGTTGTTCCACCAATGGGGCCACCTAATTTTATTAAAGAGAGTGAGATAAGTGATTCTCAGGGGTGGGTAGATATAAGCCCTTATACTTTGCAGCATGTACAGTATAAGAATATTTTCGGACTTGGAGATTGTACCAATTTACCCACCTCTAAAACTGGAGCGGCAATTCGAAAACAAATACCTGTCTTAAAACAAAATATTAAGGACGTACTTAACGGAAGAGACTTGCATGCTAAATATGATGGATATACATCCTGTCCGATTGTTACAGGTTATAAAAGTCTTATACTCGCTGAATTTAACTATGAACATGAGCCTCAAGAAACATTTCCGTTTAATCAAGCGAAAGAACGATATAGTATGTTTTTACTTAAAAGATATATGTTGCCCTATATGTATTGGAATTTTATGTTGAAAGGGATGCTATAGGAGAAGATAGAAAGCAGTTATACAAATGGAAAAGTAATTTGAAATAACTATTTGGAGGGAATAGCTATGCTTTTAAAATATTTTTATGATGAAAAATTAGCACATGCTTCCTATTTGGTCGGTTGTCAGAAGGAAGGCGTAGCAATTGTAATTGATCCAGGTCGTTATATAGAACAATATATAGAATTTGCTAAGAAAGAGGGAATGGAATTAATTGCTGTGGCTGAAACTCACATTCATGCAGATTTTCTTTCTGGGTCTAGAGAACTTTCTAATCTTTATCATGCAAAGTTATATGTATCTGATGAAGGAAATTGTGATTGGAAATATCAATATCTTAACGAAGGTCGATACAAATTGGTTAAAGAGGGCACAGAGTTTAAAATAGGTCATATAAAATTTAATGTAATTCACACTCCAGGGCATACGCCTGAAAGTATTTCTTTTTTAGTAACTGATACAAGTCAAAATAATTATACAAATGATAAGCCGATGGGAATATTCACAGGTGATTTTATATTTGTAGGAGATATAGGAAGACCTGATTTATTAGAAACTGCTGTAGGTATGAAAAATACTGCAAAAATAGGAGCGAAACAATTATTTAATTCTATACAAAAAATAAAAATACTCCCTGATTATTTGCAAATATGGCCATCACATGGTGCAGGAAGCGCATGTGGAAAAGCATTAGGAGCAATTCCAACTTCTACATTAGGTTATGAAAAGATGTTCAATTGGGCATTTCAGTGTAATGAAGAAAGTGATTTTGTATCGACTTTATTGACGGGACAGCCAGAGCCTCCAAAGTATTTTTCATTAATGAAGAATTTAAATAAGTCTGGTCCTCCAAATCGTAAGAAGAGAGATGTTATTGCTATTAAAACAGTAGAAAAACTTCAAGAAGTTATGACGAGCGTTCAGCAAATAGTTGATATAAGGGATGTAGAGAGTTTTGCTTCTGGTCACATTGAGAAATCAATTAACATACCTTATAACAATTCCTTTACAACTTGGTGTGGATGGTTACTAGATTATAAAACAGAAACTTTAATCATTCTAGATGAGGAAAAGGTTAGAGTGGAGGAAGTTATTAGAGACTTTGAATCTATTGGGCTAGATAATATTATTGCTTTTGTACCTGTAAAGGTAATACAAAGATTGAATAGATTAGAAAGTTACAAAGAAGACACATCAATCGAATTATATCCGCATATAAAAGGTGGAAGTGTTAAGTTAATCGACGTGCGTAGTAAAAAAGAGTGGGAGGAAGGACATCTTCATGATGCAATACATATCCCTTTAGGAAATCTATTTAAGCAGCTAGATTGTATACCAAAAGATTGCCCAATAGTTTTACAATGTCGAACCGGATTGCGTTCCGCTATAGCAGCTAGTATTTTACAAAGAGCAGGTATAAAGGAAGTAGTGAATTTAAAGGGAGGATTTCTTGCATGGCAAAAAGAAGAGCTTCCTTATAAAACATGTAATCGCAATGTGTAGGGAAATAAATTTTATTAATTTATCCGATAAGGAAAATTGCGGATTACATAGGAGTATATCTATATATAGGAGCAATAGATGATTTATTCTATAGACCTGAATTTATTCAGAATTATGCTGATGAGCAAATAGATTTAGTGTTATCAGGGCATGCTCATGGAGGGCAAGTTAGATTGCCATTTATCGGAGGTTTAGTTGCTCCAAATCAAGGGGTTCTCCCTACATATACAGCCGGTTTATATGAAAAACAAAATACGTCTATGGTAGTAAGTAGAGGACTAGGTAATAGTATCATTCCGCAAAGAATTTTCAATAGACCAGAACTTGTAGTCGTACAGTTAAATTGAACTGTACGATCTTTTGTATAGAAAAATAAGCCATATGTAATTTATACAAGTTAACATTACAATTTTGTTAAAAATTTTCTACGTTACATAAAGTAACAAAATTTGACCCGTAAAGTTTGTTATAGTGTAAATAATCAAAAAACTTAAAAATTAGTCGAGTGAAAAGTGTGATAAGGAATCTGTATAAAAACATAAAGGGGTGTACACATGCATAAAGAATATGAAATTGAAGAGTATACGGCGATTGAGGAACAAATACATTATTATTGTAAATGCTTATTAGTAAGTCATCCTGATCAAATTATAAAGTATTTAGAAAAAAGGTTAGAAAAATATGCAGAAACATTACAATATGCCCATTTATATCCCGACACAGTTATATTACCGTTACAGCAATTAGTTATCGAATATTCTTTAGATGTTGCTAGAATTAGGAAATATATGAATTTAAAAACGTAAAATAAAATATATAATTTAAATGAAACAGAGTCGACTTTAAGAAATGATATTCTAATGTCGACTCTGTTTCATTGTTTAAGATTGAAAATACATACTAATCAATGAAGTTTGACATATAATTACGCAAGAGTAAAATAAAAGTGAGTACTCACTCATTTTAGAAAAGGGGGAAGAATACGTGCAGCAACCTGCCATTATTTTACGGACTGTATCAAAAAGTTTTGGAAAAAAAGAAGTGTTACACAATCTTTCATTGCAAGTTGAAAAAGCAGAGATATTTGGTTTAGTTGGGCCTTCAGGTTCAGGGAAAACGACTCTTATTAAATTGATTGCAGGTATTAATGAGGCAACGAAAGGTGAAGTGCTTGTATACAACACGAACATGCCTAATTTAAATGAAATGAAAAGAATTGGTTATATGGCTCAGGCTGATGCATTATATGAAGAACTATCAGCATATGAAAATGCAGATTTTATTGCAACGATGTATGGATTAAAGGGAAAACATAAAAAAGAAAGAATCGAAGAGGTTTTTGACCTTGTACAATTATCACAACATATAAGACAGCAAGTGCAGCATTTTTCAGGTGGGATGAAGAAGCGTTTATCATTAGCGATAGCACTCCTTCATGAACCTGAAATATTAATTTTAGATGAGCCAACAGTGGGGATAGATCCACTTCTTAGAAAAACAATCTGGGAAAAATTTTATGATTTGAAAAAGAAAGGCACAACTATTATTGTAACGACGCACATTATGGATGAAGCTGAATTTTGTGAACGCCTAGGATTAATTAGAGAAGGGAAGCTAGTTGCGACTGGAACACCTGAAGAATTGAAAAAACGGGTATCATCAGGACGGATTGAAGATGTCTTTTTGTTGGAAGAGGTGGCTCTATCATGAGAGTTACTGGTGTAATCATTCGTATTATTCGCCAATTTTTTCGAGATAAACGTTCGTTAGCGATGATGTTTGGGGCACCAATGTTATTACTTTGGTTATTGTCTCTAGTGTTTACACAAAAAGACTATGTACCGCATATCGCTGTAGTTGATGTGCCTGCTCCTATTGTAAAAACAATGAAAACTCAAGAAGCCTCAATTTATGAATACGGCAAAGAGAAAGCAATTTCAGAGTTAGAACTGCAAAAGGTAGATGCAGTAATTTATTTAGAGAATAGGAAAATGAATCTTTTATTAGAAGGAAGTGATTCATCAAAAAATCGTGCTGTACTTCAAGTTTTACAAAAGAGTACAGAAAAGAATGAAGTATCAGTTATGAAGCCTGAGGTAAATTACTTACATGGCTCTAAAGACTTTACAATGTTTGATGGGCTTGGTCCCGTATTGATTGGTTTCTTTACATTTTTCTTTGTATTTATATTGTCTGGAGTTTCCTTTGTTAGAGAACGTTTAAGTGGTACATTAGAGAGGTTATTGTCCACTCCAGTGAGAAGATGGGAAATAGTTGTAGGATATATTATTGGTTTTGGAATCTTTGCGTTTATACAATCAATTATAATCGTGAATTTTTCAGTTTATATTTTAGATTTGTATGTAGATGGTTCCATATGGCTAACGCTACTTATTACATGCCTGCTTTCTTTAACGGCATTAACTTTAGGGACGTTTTTATCAGCATACGCAAATAATGAATTTCAAATGATCCAGTTCATACCGCTTGTCATTGTGCCCCAAATTTTCTTTTCTGGGTTGTTTCCAATTGAATCTATGAATAAGTGGCTACAAATGTTAGGGAAATTATTTCCGCTCACATATGGAGCTGACGCAATGAGACAAGTGATGATTCGAAATCAAGGATTTACAGAGATTGCGTTAGATCTAACTGTATTACTACTTTTTTCTCTATTATTTGCAATAGGGAATGTATTTGCATTAAAGAAACATCGGAAAATATAATGATGATACAAAGGGGCATTATAGATGAAGAAGGATTGGTTGGATGAATTAATTGCCGCAACTAATACGGATAAACGAAATGAACGTCAAATGCGTATTTTAGAGGCAGCTGTTGATATGTTTGGAGAAAAAGGATATGCATCAACTTCTACAAGTGAAATTGCAAAGCGTGCTGGTGTAGCGGAAGGAACAATCTTCCGCTACTATAAAACGAAAAAAGATTTATTGTTAGCAGTCGTCATGCCGACATTAACAAAGTTTGCTGCACCATTTTTTGTACAAGCCTTCGCAAAGGAAATTTTCAAATCGCAGTATGAATCGTATGAAGGGCTGCTAAGAGTTGTTATTCATAATAGATTTGAATTTGCAAAAAAGCATTTTCCAATGATAAAAATATTAATTCAAGAAGTGCCATTTCAGCCAGAATTGAAAAACGAAATACAACATTTAGTAGAAACAGAGTTACTTTCACATTTTAAAAAGTTGATTGTAAAGTTTCAAGAAGAAGGGGAAATTATTGAGATGCCTCCATCTTCTGTATTACGTCTTACTTTATCAGCTGTATTAGGTTTACTATTAACAAGGTTTTTATTATTGCCTGAAGAAAAATGGGATGATGAAGTGGAGATTGAAAATACGATTCAATTTATATTGTATGGATTAACGCCACGAATCTAACTATAACAACATTTTAGGGGTTTGATTTTTTGTATTTAAATAAATGTAATTTAATAGGTTTAATCATAAGTAAAAATATGTTGATGTGTGAATTTCATATACTATTTTTAAGCAAATAATAAATCGCCTTTAAAAAGGCGATTTATATTCATTATACAATTTTGATAAATAAGTACTTGTTTACTAAAAATATTTTGAATTAGCGTGTTTCTTTGTCTCTTCTTCTAAGACCTAATAATCCTGCTAGACCTAATAAACCGAGCCAAGCCCAATTATTATTTCTATCACGATTATTATTTAAATCATTTGTCGTATTTACATTTCGAGTTCTCACATCATTATTAACTCTGTTCAAGTTATTATCATTAACTCTGTTCAAGTTATTGTCATTAACTCGAGTTGACATATCAGTGTTATTAACTCTATTCATATGATTTCCATCGTATTCAGCTTGGGCAGATGTGCCTAAAAACATAATAGATAGTGCTAAAACACTTAAAATAGATGATAATTTTTTCTTCATAAATTCCCCCTCCTTTCTTATGTATTAATTTTTCCATTGCTTTTGTACATTATTCGTATCACAGTATCTAAATCATAAAGTTAAAATTATTAGAACTATCTTTAATCTCCATTATTAAAAGTACAGGTAAATACAACGAAGCGGTTAACAAAAGTTAACCGCTTATGCCATGTTATGCTTGATCAGATTGAAGAACATGTAAAGGGGGAGGAATAATCCAGCCTTTTTTCTTATTTAACCGTAGTAAAGTAGCACCTGCTTGTGCTTTTTTCATATGGAATTGTCCAAACATCATTCCTACGTCTTCTCGAAGTGATTGTCCCATCGCTTGGCTACATGCTACTAGTCCAGCAGCAAGATCCATAGAAACTTTAGCTGCAATTTCTGCGTCATTAATACGAGCACCAGGAGGGATTGTTTCAATAGATGCAACTGGACGTTCTGGAGGTGCTGGTGGTAATGCCACACCGTTTGATTTTAACAAGTTTTTTAGTTCTTCAACTTCTGATTGGATATCATTTTCTATAAGATTTTCTAAAAACTTTTTTAAGTCCTCGTCTCCAGTATGATTGACAAGAACTTGGTAACCAGCAATTGCACCTTGTGCCCCTGCAAGATAACTCCAAATTGCAAAGACTTCTCCGTAATGCATTGGTTCATTTTGGGGATTACCACTTAATACTCCCATTTTAATATGCCTCCTTAAACTGAATGGATTTTTTGAAATATTTCTTACCAAAGAAAAAATACTTCTGAAAATGTTCCGTAATAAAGAAAGTAGGTTTCTAAAATTCATTTGGAACACCCTAACTACAAGTAATACTTTCTCAGTCTATAATGTACAAATTTAAAGAATATATTCTAAATAACTTGGGATTAAAATTCATATTAAGGCTTATTTTAATTTAAATGTAAAGAGGAAAGGAAAGAATCTGTAACTATGCTAGTAAAGATGGATTGTGTTTAGACAAAAAAGTGTTAACAAGTTTGTACAAGAACTTGTTAATACATATACGAAATAGATTTGAATTGCAGTTGATATAGCATTAAATTTATAGTTATTATAAAAATAATCAATATAAACAGACTTTGCTTAAGATACTAATATCAGTACAATTTAGATTGTATGGATTGATACCATGGAGGTAATGAAATGCGGCAATTTGCAAAACCAACAATTGTTGTAAGTAAATGTTTAGAATTTGATGCCTGTCGTTATAATGCAGAGATGATACCAGATGTAACAATACGAAATTTGCAGCCATTTGTTACATTTATACCTGTTTGTCCAGAAGTCGAGATCGGATTGGGGACTCCTCGTGAAACGATACGAATTGTAGAAGAAAATGGTGTGAATAGGCTTGTACAGCCGTCGACACGAGAAGATGTAACTGAAAAAATGAAGCAATTTTCAAATGACTTTTTACAAACGATATCCGATGTGGATGGTTTTATTTTAAAGAATCGTTCGCCAAGTTGTGGTACGCGCGATGTGAAAATTTATTCTGGTTTTGAAAAAGCTCCAGTAAAAGGAAAGGGATCTGGCTTATTTGGCGGAGCAGTAATAAAAAAATTTTCGCATCTTCCAATTGAAGAAGAGGGTAGATTGTCGAATTTTATTATTAGAGAACATTTCTTTACAAGACTGTTTACAATCGCGCATTACAAAATGATTAAACATACTAAAAACATAAAAGAACTCGTATCATTTCAATCAGACTATAAGTATTTATTTATGGCATATAATCAAGTGAAACAAAAAGAATTAGGGCGTATTATTGCAAATCAAAAAAATGAAACGATTGAAGTTGTATTTGAAAACTATGAGAAGACTTTATATGAATTATTTATGCGCACCCCCCGCTATACATCGAATGTAAATGTATGTGAGCATATTTTTGGATATTTTAAAACAAAGTTGAAAAAACAAGAAAAAGATCATTTTTTAGATTTGATACAAAAGTATATAGAAAAGAAAGTCCCGCTTAGTAGCTTACTTACAATTTTAAAATCATGGGCCATTCGATTTGACGATAAGTATTTATTAAGACAAACATATTTTGAACCATACCCTGAAGCTTTAGTAGAAATTTCTGATTCGGGAAAAGGTAGAGATTATTAAACAATAAATTACATAATTCGACACAAAACTTCCTATGTTGTTGTAGAACAATGTAGGAATTTTTTTGTGCATTAGTACAGAATCTGTTTTAAAATTGAGTTATGACAGAATTATAGCAATTGTCTAACTAATATTCGTGTCTTTTAATTCGTAATGTTTGTAGTAGAAACTCGCACGCTGTCGAAACTCAATATTCGATAAGGGGTGTGTAGCGGAATGGAATTTACTCTAACTCGCGAAAAACAAATGATTAAAGAAATGGTACGTGACTTTGCTGAAAAGGAAATCGCACCGAAAGCTGTGTATTATGACAAAACTGCGGAATTTCCATATGAAACATTTCAAAAAATGGGCGAACTAGGATTATTAGGTATCCCATTCCCTGAAGAGTATGGAGGTTCAGGTGGCGATACTGTATCGTACGCGTTAGCAGTTGAAGAAATTGGTCGTGCTTGTGGTGGGACAGGATTAAGTTACGCTGCAACAATTTCATTAGGTGCTTCTCCAATTTATTATTTCGGTACAGAAGAACAAAAACAGAAATATTTAGTTCCAATGGCGTCAGGTAAAACATTAGGTGCTTTCGGATTAACTGAGCCGAACGCTGGATCTGATGCAGGTGGTACACAAACGAAAGCTGTATTAGATGGAGACGAGTATGTTATTAGTGGTGAAAAGTGTTGGATTACAAATGCAGAGTATGCAAATACAATCATTGTAACCGCTATCAACGGTGTTGAAGATAATGGTAGAAAGCGTATTTCGGCATTTATCGTACCGACTACAAGTGAAGGATTAACGATTTCAAGTCCTTACGATAAGATGGGTGTTCGTGCTTCTAATACATGTGAAATCGTACTTGATGGTGTACGTGTACCGAAAGAAAATATTCTTGGTGATGTAAATAAAGGATTTAAACAATTCTTATATACACTTGATGGAGGACGTATTTCAATCGCAGCATTAGCAGTAGGTATTGCACAATCTGCATTTGAACGTGCGCTGCAATATGCGAAAGAACGTCAACAATTTGGAAAGTCAATCTCTAATTTCCAAGCGATTCAATTTAAATTAGCTGATATGGCGACTGAAGTAGAACTTGCACGTAATTTAGTACATAAAGCAGCTTGGTTAAAAGATAATGATAAACCTTTCGGTAAAGAAGCGGCTATGGCAAAGTTATTTGCATCTGAGGCTGCTAGTCGTATTGCAAATCAAGCGGTACAAATTCACGGTGGATACGGCTATATGCGTGAATATGAAGTGGAACGACATATTCGTGATGCAAAACTATTAGAAATTGGTGAAGGAACTTCTGAAATTCAACGTCTCGTAATTGCAAGACATTTAGGATGTAGATAAAAAGGAGGAATCACTATGTTTCAAAAAATATTAATTGCTAATCGCGGGGAAATCGCAGTTCGTATTATAAAAACTTGTCAAAAACTTGGCATTCGCACTGTTGCTATTTATTCTGAGGCTGATGAAAATGCCCTTCATGTAAAAATGGCAAATGAAGCTTACTTAGTAGGTGGGTCGCGTGTCCAAGAAAGCTATTTAAACCTTGAAAAAATTATTGAAATAGCTAAGAAGACAAATGCTGAAGCAATCCATCCGGGATATGGATTATTATCAGAGAATCCGTCTTTTCCGGTTCGCTGTAGAGAAGAAGGGATTGTATTTATAGGTCCATCAGAAGAAATCATTACGAAAATGGGAAGTAAAATCGAATCTCGTATTGCAATGCAAGCTGCAGATGTCCCAGTAGTTCCAGGTATTACTACAAATATTGAAACTGCTGAAGAAGCAATTGAAATTGCAAAACAAATTGGTTATCCATTAATGCTGAAGGCATCCGCAGGCGGCGGAGGCATTGGAATGCAGTTGATGGAAACTGAGCAAACGCTCACCAAAGCATTTGAAAGTAACAAAACAAGAGCACAAAACTTCTTCGGTAACGGAGAAATGTATTTAGAGCGCTATATTGCAGATGCACATCATATTGAAATTCAGCTTTTAGCAGATACACATGGTAACACAGTGTATTTATGGGAGCGTGAATGTTCCGTGCAGCGCCGAAATCAGAAAGTAATTGAAGAAGCACCTTCACCATTTTTAGATGAAGGTACGCGAAAAGCGATGGGAGAAGTTGCTGTACAAGCTGCCAAAGCTCTAGGCTATACAAACGCAGGTACAGTTGAGTTTCTTGTAGATGATCAGAAGAACTTTTATTTCTTAGAGATGAATACGAGATTACAAGTAGAGCATCCAGTTACAGAAGAAATTACTGGTTTAGATCTTGTAGAACAACAACTTCTAATTGCATACGGTGAGAAACTATCATTTACACAAGATGATGTAAAACGTAGTGGTCATGCCATTGAGGCACGTATTTATGCAGAGGATCCGAAAACTTTCTTCCCATCACCTGGGAAAATTACAGATTTAGCGCTTCCATCAAATGTACGTATTGATCATTTTTTAGAGAATCAAGTCACGATTACACCTTTCTATGATCCAATGATTGCGAAAGTCATTGCTCATGGTGAAACTCGTGAAGAAGCAATTTCAAAATTACATGATGCTTTAGAAGAAATAAAAGTAGAAGGTATTAAAACGAACACGCCAATGCTACTTCAAGTATTGGAAGACGATGTGTTCAAAAGTGGTATTTATACAACGGGTTTTGTAACGAAACAACTTGTTAAAAAATAAGATTTAACAATATTAAGGGGGAAAAAATGATGACGAAGGTATATGCATCGATGGCAGGAAATGTATGGAAGATTGTTGTAGGAGTAGGAGATACAGTAGAGGAAGAGCAGGATGTCGTCATTTTGGAATCTATGAAAATGGAAATTCCAATCATTTCAGAAGAAGCTGGCACAGTTATGAAAATTAATGTGCAAGAAGGCGATTTTGTAAATGAAGGAGATGTATTACTAGAAATTGAATAGGGAGATATAGGGGGAAGCGAATTGAAACTACCTAATTTTGCTGTCATTAAAGAAGTCGGGCCACGTGATGGCTTACAGAATGAAAAAAAGATTGTTGGCACAAAAGATAAAGTAAAATGGATTCAACTACTTACAGAGGCGGGATTATCGTACGTTGAAGTTTCCTCATTCGTTCACCCTAAATGGGTCCCTGCATTAGCAGATGCAAATGATGTATTTTCTGAGCTGAAAAGGGATCCCAATGTTACTTATGCAGCGCTTGTTCCAAATCAAAATGGTTTGGAACGAGCTTTTTTGCAAAATGTAGATGAGGTGAATGTTTTTTTATCAGCAAGTGAATCTCATAATAAAAGTAATATTAATAAATCAATTAAAGAAGCATTAGTTGTAATTGAAGATATAACAAAACAGGCAATGTTCGAAGGGAAAAAGGTAAGAGGCTATGTTTCTACTGTATTTGGATGTCCTTATGAAGGGGATATAAGTGCCACAGCAGTTGACGAATTATGTAATCAACTATTTTCATACGGCATTTATGAAGTATCTCTTGGTGACACGATTGGTGTAGCGAATCCACTACAAGTAGAGCGAGTATTAGAGCATTTATTAAAGAAATATGATGCTTCGCAGTTTGCAATGCACTTCCATAATACGTATGGAATGGCTCTGGCGAATGTAGTTAAGTCATTAGAATATGGTATTACAACATTTGATAGTTCTTGTGGTGGTCTTGGTGGATGTCCATATGCACCAGGAGCATCAGGCAATGTTGCAACCGATGACTTAGTTCATATGCTCCATAAGTTAGGGGTCCAAACGAATATTGATGAAGAGAAGTTATTGAAAGCGAGTCACTTCATTCAAAGTAAATTAAATATCCAATTACCGAGTCATGTGTATAGAGCGCTTCAACATAAAACGATAAGTAGGTGAGAAGATGCTACAATTACAAAACATTTCAGTTGATTATGTAACACCTCACGTTGTAAAGATTTCATTAAATCGTGAAAGACAAGCAAACTCATTATCTTTAGCGTTATTAGAAGAGTTACAAAATATATTAACTCAAATAAGTGAAGAGTCCAATACTCGCGTAGTTATTTTAACAGGTGCTGGTGAAAAAGCTTTTTGTGCTGGTGCTGATTTAAAAGAACGTGCTGGCATGAATGAAGAACAAGTTCGCCATGCTGTTAGTATGATTCGTACTACTATGGAGATGGTTGAACAATTACCACAGCCAGTTATTGCTGCTATAAATGGAATCGCCCTTGGTGGCGGTACGGAATTAAGTTTAGCTTGTGATTTTAGAATTGCGGCTGAATCTGCAAGTCTCGGTCTTACTGAAACTACACTTGCAATTATACCAGGAGCAGGTGGTACGCAGCGTTTACCAAGATTAATTGGTGTTGGTAGAGCGAAAGAATTAATTTATACAGGCAGACGTATTTCAGCGCAAGAAGCAAAAGAATATGGTTTAGTAGAATTTGTTGTACCAGCTCATTTACTTGAAGAGAAAGCGATTGAAATAGCAGAGAAAATTGCTAGTAATGGCCCTATTGCTGTTCGATTAGCAAAAGAAGCAATTTCAAACGGTATTCAAGTTGATTTACATACCGGATTACAAATGGAAAAACAAGCGTATGAAGGTGTAATCCATTCGAAAGATAGATTAGAAGGATTACAAGCATTCAAGGAAAAACGCACACCAATGTATAAGGGGGAGTAAATATGTTAGACCAAAAACAACAATCGAATACATTTGAAGAACGAGTTGAAACGATTAAACAAGGCGGCGCACCAAAGTATCATGAACAAAACAAAGCAAAAGGAAAACTATTCGTTCGAGATCGCTTAGCTCTTTTATTTGATAAGGGTGAATATGTAGAAGATGCATTATTTGCAAATTGTGAACAAACAGGATTACCTGCTGATGGTGTTATAACGGCAACGGGTAAAATACATGGTCGTACTGCATGCGTAATGGCAAATGATTCAACGGTAAAGGCTGGATCATGGGGCGCACGTACAGTTGAAAAGATTTTACGTATTCAAGAAACGGCAGAAAAATTACGTGTTCCGTTATTTTATTTAGTTGACTCTGCTGGAGCGCGTATTACAGATCAAGTAGAAATGTTCCCAGGGCGCCGCGGTGCAGGAAAAATCTTCTATAATCAAGTAAAATTATCAGGTAAAGTTCCTCAAGTGTGCTTATTATTTGGACCTTCGGCAGCTGGTGGCGCATATATTCCAGCTTTCTGTGACATTGTTATGATGGTAGAAGGAAATGCATCTATGTACTTAGGTTCTCCTCGTATGGCGGAGATGGTTATCGGCGAGAAGGTAACGTTAGAGGAGATGGGCGGAGCTCGTATGCATTGCTCTGTATCAGGATGCGGAGATGTTTTATGTAAAACAGAAGAAGATGCGATTACACAAGCAAGACAATACATTTCATATTTTCCAAACAATTACTTAGAGAAGACTCCATTGGTTACACCTCAAGAACCGAAACAATTCGAAAAAACGTTAGAACAAATCATTCCAGAAAATCAAAATGCTCCTTTCAATATGAAAGATCTCATTAATAGAGTTATTGATGAAGGTTCTTTCTATGAAGTGAAAAAATTATTTGCTCAAGAACTAATTACAGGCTTGGCACGTATTGATGGTAAGCCAGTTGGTATTATTGCAAATCAACCGCGTATGAAAGGCGGCGTATTATTCCACGATTCAGCGGATAAGGCTGCGAAGTTTATTAATTTATGTGATGCATATCATATTCCGTTGTTATTCCTTGCAGATGTACCTGGATTTATGATTGGTACAAAAGTAGAACGTGCTGGTATTATTCGTCATGGTGCAAAGATGATTTCTGCAATGAGTGAAGCAACTGTACCGAAAATTTCTATCGTTGTTCGTAAAGCATACGGTGCTGGTTTATATGCAATGGCAGGTCCAGCCTTTGAACCAGATTGCTGCTTAGCATTACCGACAGCTTCTATTGCGGTAATGGGTCCAGAAGCAGCAGTCAATGCTGTATATGCAAATAAGATTGCAGCTTTACCAGAAGAAGAGCGTGATAGCTTCATTGCTGAAAAACGCGAAGAGTATAAGAAAGATATTGATATTTACCATTTAGCATCAGAGATGGTCATTGATGGTATTGTTCATCCAAACAATTTACGAGAAGAGTTAAAAGGACGATTCGAAATGTATATGAGTAAATATCAAGTATTTACGGATCGTAAACATCCTGTTTATCCAGTTTAAAAGCCCTATTTAGGGCTTTCTTGCTCAAAAAGTCAAGGAGGGGAAAACATTGAAACAAGCAGTTTGGTTTCCAACAGAAGAATATAAAGAAAAAACGCGTTTATATGGTTGGATGAAATCATTGGGCTATGAAGATTATGAAACGTTTTATAATAAATCTATTGAAGAAACAGATTGGTTTTGGGGAGAAGCTGAGAAAGCGGTTGGCTATCAATGGATGAAGCCTTATACAGAAGTGCTAGATTTAGAAAATGGTACGCCGTTTGCACAGTGGTATAATGGCGGAACATGTAACGTTGTAGAATCAGTTTTATCACGCTGGCTTGCAGATGATGAAACAAGAACGCAACCAGCACTACAGTACGAGGGAGAAAATGGAACTTCAAAATCATTTACATATGAAGAGCTTGACAACTGGGTAAGTCGCGTTGCAAACGGTTTGAAACATGCGGGTATTGAAAAAGGTGACCGTGTAACAATTTATATGCCGATGATTCCAGAAACAGTTGTTTCAATGCTAGCTGTTATGAAAATCGGAGCAATTATTTCACCAATATTCTCAGGATTTGCATCTGATGCAGTCATGACTCGTGTACAAGCGGCAGGGTCAAAAATGATCATTACTGCAGATGGTTTTTCACGCCGCGGTAAAATTGTTTCATTAAAAGATGAAGTAGATAAAGCTTGTGAGCATTGTCCAACTGTTGAAAAAGTTGTTATCGTTCGTCATGCAGGAAATGATTTTACACCGCATCATTACGATTTCTCATGGAGTACGCTAGAAAAAGAAAAACCATTTACACATGCTGAAGAAATGCATAGTGATGATCCGTTAATGCTCATTTACACATCAGGTACAACTGGGAAACCGAAAGGAACAGTACATACACATGCTGGTTTCCCTTTGAAAGCTGCATTTGATGCAGGATTTGGAATGAATATCAAACAAGGTGACCGCGTGTTATGGGTAACTGATATGGGATGGATGATGGGACCATTTCTACTATTCGGCTCTCTCATAAATGGAGCAACGATGGTTATGTACGAAGGTGTTCCTGACTTTCCAGAGGCAGATCGTTTATGGGAGACGGTTGATAAATATGAAATTACACATCTCGGTATATCACCAACATTAATTCGTGCGTTAATGGCAAAAGGTGATGAGTATGTTAATAAACATTCACTAAAGAGTTTAGAAGTATTCGCATCAACAGGTGAACCTTGGAATCCAGACCCTTGGATGTGGCTATTTGAAACAGTTGGAAAAAGTAATGTACCAATTTGTAACTATTCAGGCGGTACTGAAATTTCTGGTGGAATTTTCGGAAACGTCCTTATTAAACCAATTGCACCGATTAGCTTTAACGCTTCTTTACCAGGAATGGCAGCGGTTGTGCTCGATGATCAAGGTAATCCAATTCGTGATGAAGTTGGAGAATTATGTTTAGAGAAACCTTGGGTTGGTATGACGAAAAGCTTCTGGGAAGACGATGAACGCTATGTGAACACATATTGGTCACGTTTTGAAAATAAATGGGTTCATGGTGACTGGGTGATTTATGATGGTGAGCAATATATTATTACAGGACGCTCAGATGATACGTTAAACATTGCTGGAAAACGTATTGGACCTGCAGAATATGAATCTATTCTTGTGAAGCATAATGATGTCATAGAAGCTGCCGCGATTGGTGTACCTGATGATGTAAAAGGTGAAGTTTGTCATTGTTTTGTAGTATTAAGGGACAATGTAACATTCACAGGAGAGTTAAAGAAAGAATTAATGAGTTTAGTAAACTCTCATATCGGAAAAGCATTGTGTCCAAAAGATATTCACGTTGTAGAAGATTTACCAAAAACACGTAATTCTAAAGTAATGCGACGCGTCATTAAAGCTGCTTACTTAGGAAAAGAATTAGGTGATTTATCATCACTTGTAAATCCTGAAGTAGTTCCGTTTATTCAGGGGTTACAGTCTAGCAAACTATAAAATTACGAATGAGCTCTATGTAAATAGAGCTCATTTTTAATGTTTACAAAAAGATAAGAGAGAAAAAGTAAATTTGAAGTTAAAAAATCTACTATTAGTGTTAAGTATGTCTGTGTTTGTTTTTAGTTTTTATCAAAATAGGATACTGTTGCATATCTATCCAATGGAGTAATTGAATTTTGTTAAGAATGAAAATTTAGTGAAGAAAAAAGTAATGAATAAAAGGAGAAATCCCTGGGGGACAGGGATTCAATAAAGGAAATATCATTGTCGTTCAATGTCGAAATTTGGCGTATTAGACAAATTAATATTATCACGAATTTTCAGGAGATTGTGATAGTGGATGTGTCAAAAATGTGTACGGTTTTCATATAAAAGTGTTAATTAAATAGGAAAAGGGAAAAGAATTAAGTTCACTCGTTCTTAAGATTTTTCCCTTTCAAATTTACTGCTTGTTCGTTGTTCTATATACATCTGAAATTGGTAAATCGTCGCCATGTAAAGCTTGAGTACTGTCCTTTTTGTTTGAATCATGTGCCTCCTGAGATGTTTCTTGCATTTGCTCTTGAGCTTTACTAGGAGTATTCAGCGCATCCGATGACACATAATCAAGTTGTTGACTTAATAGATTTTTTTTATCCATGTTATGTAGCTCCTTTTTGAATTTAGATATAAAAACGAAGTGTTTTTAAATAGTTACGTGGGTATTATGTTTCTTTGAATGGAATTATATACATAAACTATATTGAGAATTTAACTAATTATAAAAATCACTTGTGATGACAAGTTTAAGAAATATAAAGATCATTAGTTCTTAATAAAAGCTTTATTTTAGTAGGGTGTTTCGAAATTTCATTTGAAAGGAATATCCCAATGATAAGATGAGCACTGTAAATCAGTGCTCATCTTATCAGAAATTGCTTAGTACTTAAAGATAAAACCATTACGGACAATTCACAATGGTAATAGTGACGCTAGCCATTGTTCCAGGAGAATCAAGAAGTGAAGCAGTAACGGTTACTGTTCCAGGCCCATTAGCGGCTAGAAATACAGCGGTAAAGTTACCTGAAGCATTTGTAATGACAGCAAGAGGAACCATGAAAGCAAGAGAAGGATTACTAAATGAAAAACTGACCACTACTCCTGGAGTAGGACTACCGTTTACTAATACTTGACCCGAAAAAAATAAAGTATTATTTCCTTGAGTGGATACACATGTCGTGGTTTCGTTAGAAGTCAAAGTAATAGATGCAGGCCCAGCAGGAAGATTAAATCCAGTTGGTCCAGTTGGTCCAGTTGGTCCAGTTGGTCCAGTTGGTCCAGTTGGTCCAGTTGGTCCAGTTGGTCCAGTTGGTCCAGTTGGTCCAGTTGAACCAGTTGAACCAGTTAGTCCAGTTGATCCAGTTGGTCCAGTTGAACCAGTTGGTCCAGTTGAACCAGTTGGTCCGGTTGAACCCGTAGCTCCTGTAGAACCGGTGGGACCAGTAGGGAATTGAAAGGGTTGAACAGGTGGAAGTGTAGGTCCAATAGACCCCGGATTAAGTGCAGCAAAAGATAAAAACTCGTCCATTATTTATCACCTCTAAAAATCGTATTACTAATAGTAAATGTAATGATAAAGCAAAGTGAAATGGACAAGCGGTTGTATTTTAATAAATTAAACAAAATTTTTATTTGATAGAAAGAGAGATTAGTATGATTCCTTTAGAAATTAAATATAAAAAGGCGAGTATTTTCAAATCGCCTTTTGGGTAATGCAGTGTAATTTTATTCAGTTATTTTAAAAATAGTTTCATTCGGTTTGGAAAATCCATACAGTTTCCTTGCGAATTTTAAAATTTCTTCTTCACTATCTGTTAAAGCTTTAACATCATTCTTAAGGGAATGACCATCCTTCTTTAAAGAAGATAATTTTTGTTGCTCCGTATTAAGCGTGATTTGTTTTTCTTTAATCATTTCTTGTTGGTTATTAAGAGAATATTGAAGGACAAAAATGATAGGTAATATTAAAGCCAAAATAGTTATAATACGGCGTCTTGTTTTTTTATTATTACCTTGTTGTGTGTTAGGGTTCACTTGCTGTGAGGGTATATTAGGATTTGATTGTTGTGATGATACATTTGGGATGTTTCCCATTAAAATGCCTCCATTACTGATTGTAGAATTTAAACCATTTAAAAGTATTATAAATGTTCAATAGGGATTTTAGAAGATATTTTAATATAGGTGAGTTTTGTAAAGTTTAAACAAAATTTTTATTTAAATAAAAGAAACCCCGATTGTCTATGGGGCTCTTGAAGATAATGGTTAAGTAATGAAGTACTCCACTAATTAAAGATATCATGAATTTTTTGGTGAAAATACTGGTGAATTCATCCGAATTAATGAGAGCCTCATTTGAAACAAAAATGCTATTTTAATAGGGAGGGGAATAATGATGATTCCATGGGACAAGCGAGTATACATTGTATCAAGGTGATTATTTTATTAAAGAGGGGACAATTTTAGAGGTTAGTGAAAAGGCGAATAAATCATTATATTGGCTTCGGTGCATGTTAGCTCCAAGCTATGAAAAAGTGTGTGGTAATAGTACAAAGCGACTTTGGTTGATTCGGATAGATGATGACGAAGAATGATGTGAAAATTTCATTTCGTAGAGAAATAAGGTGATTAAGGGTGGGCATAGAATATGCCCTATTTGTATTAAAAAAGAGCAGAATTTCGCCTATATATAAAGATGTTGGAATTGTTCTAAAGGGGGGAATATCTGAAATATAAATAATTGAGGGGAGTGAATTAATAATGGAAACTAGTACTTTTTTAGGATTGTTTTGGGGATGGGTAACGGTTATCGTATCGGGAATACTTTTCGTACGTCCATCGGTACTACGTGAATTGAAAAAATTAGTGGTTGAAGACAGAGGATTTGGTATTATGTATGGTTTTCTATCGATTTTCCTAGGGTTAGGTAGTGTAATCCTACATAATGTATGGGTATTCAACTGGCAGGGGTTCCTAACTTTTATTGCATGGCTTGCATTATTAAAGGGAATCTACATAATTGCATATCCTGAACCTTCCAAGAAAACAGACTTTGAAGTAAGGGTACTATCTACACGTATAGTGCTCGCTATCATTGGCGCCTTGGCTTTATGGATGCTTATAGTAATCTATATAAAATAATCTTTTTCTAATAAGGAAGTTAATAAAATATGAGGAAATTCCATAATAATACTAATTTTAGAATGTTCCATTGCGAAATGGTCAGAAATTCTTGCTTACAAATCGTGCATTCCCTAATTTATATGCTCAAAAATTTATAGGAGCATTAGAATTTGCGAGTGTTCGGGATTTTGGTGTATGTGGTCTTTTAGTTAGACAAAATGGTGCGTACATTTTTAAAACTCATAGACGGCTGGTTGAATCTTGGCGAAGAGCAATAGATTAAATACGATTCTTTGATGTGAAGTTCGATAAAAAAGTACAGTAGATTCATCTATTGGAGGAAAACGTGGTGTTTCTAAAAGGAATAATTTACGTTTCTATGATTCACCAACTTGGCAGGATAAAGACGTTGCTGGTTCTGTTAATGTATGATTAGAGTTTATTATTGATGCAAAAGCAAGTGTTAAAGGAACATTACAATACAAGATGCACAATAGCAAAGGAAAAACATACTGCTGGTAAATAAGCTTATATGTATGTGAAGTAATTAAAGAGTCGATTTATAAGAGTCAGCTTATTTTTCAATACTCCACTCAACTAGTAATTATAGATGCCAGTTTAAATCTCTACGTGTTAATATATAAAAAGCTGACTATATTTAGTCAGCTTTTTATATATTCTTTCCTTTAAGTTGACATTTAAAATATTACCAATGTTTTCTTTTACAATGACAACAAATAAAGAAACATTTACAGCGACACTTATTTCGTTTAGATCTCCAATCATCATTACAATGGTGTTCTTTAGATTTCCACCAATCATCATCACAATGGTGTTTTTCTTTAGATTTCCACCAATCATCATCACAATGGTGTTTTTCTTTAGATTTCCACCAGTCATCACAACAATGCTTTTTCTTAGATCTCCACCAATCATTTTTCCAGGACATTCTTTTATACCTCCCTTCAATAGGATTACTATTATTCTATGTTTTAGTAAAAAAATGGCTTGTTTATTCACCTATTATTTTCCCTTTAAATGATAGAGTGCTTTCTACTAGATATAGAATCCATACAAACTATGCTAAATTTTACAAAATAGTGGAGAGAACTACTGGTTATGAGATTGATTAATAAACACTTGGTGAAGAAAACGTTCTGATTATAAATAATATCTTATTTTGGAGTATGTTTTTCTGAATGTATACTTCAAAACAGCAAAGGAAAAATATACTATATTACTGCAAACAAAGTCTATGTATATGTGAAGTAATAGGAATAGCTGGAGATTCTTTAAAAAGTCAGCTTATTAATAAAAAATTTTTTTGAGAAAGGGTCTGTCTAAATTTTAAATTCAGCAGAATTAAATCCAAGTCCAATCATTAAACAGGCCTTTAATTGTTAGAGGTCCGTTTTGTTATTAATAAAGAAAAGAATGTTATTGTCGTTGAAAGCACGTTTATACTAATAATGCTACATATTTGGAGTATTTGAATTGAGTATTCATACAGTAGTATATTCGTTTTTAATATATATAAAAAGGTTTAGTACAAGTGTTTGTTTTTTTGTTTCTATGCTTTTGTCTCGTACACTTTTAAGCTATTGGACATACTTTACTAATAGAAAGGATTAGGGGGTGAGGATTTGGGTTCTCGATTTAATAATTGTAGAAAAAAATGTACGTGTAAACATGATGATTGTTGGGATGTTTTTGAAGAGTGTAAAAAAGAACAGCATGAGAAATGTGACAGCTCTTGTGTACAAGGAATTAGAGACGAACTTAAAAAATTAATTAATAAAACAGTGCGAATTAACACTGAAGGACGTACTTATATAGGTACTGTTTCTTCTGTAACTTGCGATGTTGTTAAGCTGGCTGCTATTCCTGGTTCAGTTGCAGCAATTATATCTCTTTGTAAAATTGAAGCGATTTTACCACCTGCTACAACTGTTGCTGATGAGTTTGATTTTAACGGTGTTGACGTAGCAAATAAAGAGTAATTATGCTTTATTGATTGCAAAGCCATTCTTATGAATGGCTTTTTATTTTGTTTAAAAGGGAATATATTTTTCATATAGAAATAAATTTGAAGGTGTATAAAAGGTTGTGTGAAAGGAGAATGAGAGTGATCAAGCTGAAACAATTTACAAGAACTGATTTCAAACAATTAATAAATTGGATTGATTGCGAAGAATTTTTAATACAGTGGTCAGGAAATGTATTTACATACCCTTTACATGAACAACAATTAGAAAAATATATTGAAAGCAAAAATACGCTTGCATTTAAAGTAATAGATGAAGAGACTAGAAAAGTAATTGGTCATATTTCACTTGGGCAAATTGACAATATAAATAAATCTGCAAGAATTGGAAAAGTGTTAGTTGGTGATACGAAAATGCGAGGGCGTTCTATAGGGAAACATATGATGAAAGCAGTATTACAAATTGCATTTGAAGAATTAAAACTACATAGAGTAACTCTAGGTGTTTATGATTTTAATACGTCGGCCATCTCATGTTATGAAAAAGTAGGATTTGTAAAAGAAGGTTTATTAAGAGAATCCAAAAAAGTAGGAGAAACATATTGGAATTTATGGGAAATGAGTATGTTAGAATATGAATGGAGTGATAAAAAATAATAGTTTTTTATAATTATGTTATGTCAATTAAAAGGGGTATGGTGGGAAGTTATGAATAAAAATACTAAAGTAATTTCAGTTGCAGCTGTTTCAGGAGGAGGTAAAACTACTGTTACAGAAAGTTTAACTCACAAGTTAATGAATTCAAAAGCACTATATTTTGATAGTTATAACTTTGATAATTGTCCTGCTGATATTTGTAAATGGATTGATGATGGAGCAAATTATGATGAATGGGTACTCACACCATTAATTAAGGATATTCAGCATCTGTTACAAAATAGTTATCTAGATTATATTATTGTAGATTATCCTTTTGCATACCTAAATAGTGAAATGCGACAATTCATTGATGTAACCATATTTATCGACACACCTTTAGATATTGCGATGGCTAGAAGAATTTTGCGAGATTTTAAGGAAGATACAATGAGTGAAATACAAAATGATTTAAAGCACTATATAACATATGCTAGAAAAGCTTATTTAGAGGCACTTCATACCGTAAAGCCAAATTCAGATATTGTTTTGGATGGATCTTTATCTGTCGATGAAATAATTAATCAAATTTTAGAGTCACTTAATCGGAGAGAAGTAATCGTCAATGGTTAAATGTATAGAGGAATATGTACAAGTTGATGATTTTAAAATGTATTCAAAAGTATTCCAAGGAAAGCAGTTGCAACCTGTTATTATAATGGAAGCAGGTTATGGCGATTATTCAAAGACATGGGATCATATTGCTGAAGAGTTGACGGAATATGGGACGGTACTTTCATATGATCGAGCGGGATTAGGGAAAAGTGGGAAGAGTTCCAAGAGACGTATTTTAGTTCTGAAATGGTAAAAGATTTAAGAAGTTGCTTAGAGCAATTACAATTGAAACCACCTTATATTTTTGTAGGACATTCTTTTGGTGGTATAAATGCACGTTTATTTGCGACTTTTTATCCCGAAGATATGTTGGGAATCGTTTTGGCGGATTCGAAACCAGAAAATTATAAAGAAGATTTTCTGCCAATCATGTCTAATGAATTTCAAGAAGCTTACTATAAACAGTTTGTATATGAAAGTTCATATGAAGAGTTTACATTTAGTTTAAGTGAAGTAGATAGATGTTGTAAATCAATGAATGATATTCCACTTGTCGTGTTAGCTGCGGGTAAAAAAGCTTTTTATTCGCCAGATGAACAAATGAAATGGTTGCAATTGCAAGAAGAATTATTACGATTATCAAGCAATAATAAATTTGTAATTGCAACACAAAGCGGTCACTATATTCAAAAAGATGAGCCGTATTATGTAATAGATGCGGTTAAGTGGATTATTGGGTAGGGGAGAGATAAATATGTACACTTTATTTCAATACAATTGGCAAGTAAGAGATGATTGGTTTAAGTGGTGTGAACAACTTTCAGAGGAAGAATTGCTCCGCAAGCGTGTAGGTGGTGTAGGAAGTATTTTAGAAACATTATTCCATATTGTCGATGTTGAATACAGCTGGATTAGTGCGCTTCAAGGAAAAGAAGATAATGAACCGCAGTTTAAAGATTATCAATCAATCCAAAAAGTGAAAGCGTTATCTGATTTATATAAACGAGAATTAGAAGATTTTTTACAGTTGTGGTCATCTAGCCTAGAATGTAAGATATTAAAAGCTTCGTGGACAGATAAAACATATACATACGGTGAAGTGTTAAGGCATGTAATTGTACATGAAATTCATCACATTGGTCAGCTATCTATATGGGCGAGAGAGCTAAATCTTCAGCCTGTTTCAGCTAATTTAATTGGAAGAGGACTATAGATTTAGAAACCGGCTTGCACTGTAAATACAAGCCGGTTTTTATATATAAGAAGATTTCCTAGTTGAAATCCTCGGATTTTTTCTGACGTATATGTAAAAACATTAAAAAGGTAATAATGAAGAAAATCAACAATGTTTGTATGATTAAATTTTTAAACTGAAGCAAAACTGTCCAAGATGTAACAGCATCTTTAAAAGCTTGGAGTGCAGAGTACGAGGAAGGATCAAAACCGTACTGTAGTAACTTTTTTGTTTCAATAAAAGTACTGTTTTCTTCATTGGAGTCTAATATTACGGAAATAAGTCTAGTATCTCCTCGTTTTGCTGTACTGACAAAACTATAATTACCATTAGTTGAAAAACTAGTTTGTAAGCCGTCAACACCTTGGAGTTTAATGTTTTTATTAAGAGAATAAATCATTTTATTTGTGTTGAAAACTTTTGAATCTTTGAAGGTAAATTGGTAAGAGGTTAGTTTCGTAACATTCAATACATCTGGAAAGTCTTTTACTAATTGTGTCGCTAGTTTAGCTACGTCTATAGCTGTTGTAGTTGATTGTTTATTTGTATCGTTATTCATTCCAGTAGCATTTAGAAACGGGGATGGTTGTGATAACTTTAGTTGTTTTGCTTTCTCATTCATTAAAAGTGTAAAGTTATCTTCGTTTCCAGCAATGTGTTCTGCAAGGGCAAGTGCGGAACGATTATTCCCTGTCAAAAACAATGCATGAAGTAAATCACGAACTGTCGTTTTATCTTTCGAAGTTACTTGTATAGGACTCGTTTCTGCTCGGAAAACTTCGTTACTTATTTTTACTAATTCATCTAACTGTATTTTTCCTTCATTCAGTTGTTCCATGGTGATATACTCTGTCATTAATTTAGATAAAGTAGCTGATTGTATAGGAGTTTCTTCATTTTTTTTATAAACAACTTCACCTGAATTAGCATCTATTAAAATAGCTGATTTAGCTTGAATAATTGGACCATTTACATAGAGGTAAAAATATAAAACGATAAGTGCTGTAATAACAAAAGATAAGAATAAAATTGTGAACTTTTTCAAGAATTGCATAAGCGATCCTCCTACTATGACATCAATAATACTATTGTAAAAAGGAATGCTTAATTAGGAAGAAAGAAAAGGTAAAGAATTTCTAAAGAATTATAAAGGATTATTAAATTTTGGATTTTAATGGAAAATAAAAGGTCCAATTTCTTATATGGTAAGAAATTGGACCTAAAATTAAATTGTATTAACATTTATATGGTTGTAGTTTTACAGTGAAAGTTGTTTTTTTATCATCACTATATACTTCAATTGTTCCTTTATGCAATTCCACAATACTTTTTGCAATTGCCAATCCGAGTCCAGATCCACCAGTGTTCGTAGAGCGAGATTTTTCAACGCGATAAAAACGTTCAAAAATATGAGGTAAATCCGTACTAGGAATAGGTTGGCCGTAATTTGTTATATCTATATTAATCATATTATTGCTTTCATAGGCAGCAAGGTCGATATATCCACCATCGTTTCCATAAGCGATAGCATTTATAATAAGATTTTCAAACACTCGTACTAATTTGTCTCCATCAGCTAATACCATGAGTTTTTGAGATGGGAAAGAAGGTCGACATTCTATATTAGCTTCTTGAACTTGTATGCGGAATTGAACAGTTAATTGCCCCAGTAGCTCTACAATATCAATGGGAACAGAATATAAACTTAACTCTTTATTTTGAACACGTGTATATTCAAACAAATCATTCATTAATGCGTTAAGACGGGTTACTTTATCGTAAATGACTTGTATATAATGGCGTAATTCCACTTCATCTCTATAATTATCATGGTGGATTAAATTTACGTATCCAACTATAGAGGTAAGAGGAGTACGTAAATCATGCGATACATTTGTAATAAGTTCACTTTTTGCTTGTTCCGCCTGTCTTTCTTCATCAATCGAAACTTTCAATTGTTCAACAATGTGATTAACCCCGCTTGCTAACTCTTCCAGATAATTATGGTTTACGATAGAGACTTTATGATTGAAGTTTCCATTTGCAATATAACGAATCTCTTCTATCATTTTTTTAATACAAGTTTCATAATAAATCTTTCTTTCATGACGATAAAAAATGTATAGGTAGGATGAGAAAATAGAAAATAAAAACAAATAAGATACAATCATCATCCATAGAGATTCCTTTATTCCTTTATATTTTTCATATCCAAAAATTCGAATGAATTCTTTTCCAAGCTCGCTTAACGTAAGTGAACTTTCAATTACACTTGTAACGAGGCGATATATAATTAATTCAGTAATAGGAGTAAGTGTGATAGCTAACATGAACCAAAAAATTAACTTCCATTTTGGGATATCTTTTAATATATCAAATGCTTCATTTCTCAATTTTATAGCCTACTCCCCAAACAGTATGAATAAACTTCTCTCCATTCATTCCTGTTTCAAGTTTATCTCGTAAATTACTAATGTGAACCATTACAGTTTTATTTGAACCATAACCATCTTCATTCCAAACGCGTTCAAAAATTTCTTCGGAACTAAATACTCTTCCGGTATTACTCGCAAGTAAATATAAAATATCAAATTCAATAGATGTAAGTTTAATATATTCTCCATTTACTTTAACAGTATGATTATGTTTGTGTATTTCAGCAGAACGAATACGAATAATACCATCTTCATTTTTGGAGGAAGTGGCATTTTGGAAAGATGATCTTCGTAACAAAGCTTTCACTCTAGCTACTAATTCTAATGGATTGAATGGCTTAATCATATAATCATCTGCACCTGTCATAAGACCTAATATTTTATCCATATCTTCTGCTTTTGCACTCAGCATAAGAATAGGTACAGTATTATTCTCACGAACTTCCTGGCAAACTTCTAATCCATTTCGCTTTGGCATCATAATATCCAAAATCATAAGATCAACTTCATATGTAGAAATCATTTGCAATGCCTCATCTCCATCATATGCTTTATAAATGTTATAGCCTTCATTTCGCAAATAAACAGCAAGTAACTCAACAATATCTTTATCATCATCAATAATTAATATGTTTTTATTCATTATGTAGTTCCTTTCCTAACAAATCATTAACATTACTATAATATCAAACATTTATGTATTTTGTAGCAATGATTCGCCATAAAATTTCATGTAACGTATAAAAAAGGGATTAAAACATTCATAACGAATACAAATAAAAAGGATATTTAAATACAGCGTTATATTGAATATTAGGAAGAAAGGTGACTTGAGATGTTATATATGGATATATATTCATTTACTCCAACTGGAAAAATTGAAAATGATATAAAATCGTTTCTATTAAAATACAATAAAGAACTTACTTATAAACATTCAATTCGGGTGGCAAAAGAAGCCCGTAAAATTGCGAGTACGTATCATGTAAATGAAGAAAAGTCAGCGATTGCAGGATATTTACATGATATTAGTGCAATCTTTCCAAATGAAGATCGGGTTGCAGTTGCTGAACAATTTGGAATAGAGATATTACAAGAAGAACGAGAATTTCCAATGATTATTCATCAAAAGTTATCGAGAGTAATTGCAAAAGAAATATTTAAAGTGGATGATGAAGAAATCTTAAATGTTATTTGCTGCCATACTACACTACGTAAACATGCAACGAAAATGGATTTAGTGTTATTTGTTGCTGATAAAATAGAATGGGATCAAAATGGAGCACCACCATATTTAGTAGAAGTAAAAAAAGAATTAGAAAAATCTTTAGAACATGCTGCTTTTGCATATATTTCATATTTGTGGGATAGAAAAGACACGTTGAAAGTTATACATCCATGGCTAGAAGAAGCATATTGGCAGTTAAAAGAAATTGTAGAGTAGAAAGGAATTAAGAATGCAATTAAAAGAATATATGAATGAAACATTCCCTGGGGTTACATTAGTACCACATATATACTTTCAGTGGAAAAATCATCTGCATTTTAACTTTGGGAAAGGGAAATATCAAAATGTAGAAGGAACCGACGATGTAAATATGGAATACTTCTCTCAAATTTATACATATAATAAATACTTATTTGAAGATATATTTTCAAAAGAAGATGAAGTGTTTTTAGTAACAAATGTTTATCGATTTAAAAAGGAAAATATGAAAAATTCACAGAAAATAAATGTATATAATAAATTTATTAAAAAGAGGGATTTAAAGTTCCAAATAAAACAAAAAACAGTACCTTTTCTATTTGAAGATGAAGAAGCTGATTTATATTGTACATATCAATTTTCATTAAAATGTTTTGCTAGCGATATAAAGTATAAACCACTTATTCAAGCTGCGAATCATGAAGATTTTCCAGGTCTTAATCCTCGTTTTGGACGTAAGGAAGAGATTTCTTATCCAGATGTATTTCTCATAAATGTAACGAAAGATATTATCATGTTTATTTACGATGATAGAGGATGTGAAGTAATTGCGAAGAATAAAGAAACAATACGAAATTTATATGAGAAATATAAAGAGTGGATTCCAGATTATGAACGAGAAAGTATAGATAAAGTATTTACATGATAACAATAGGGGAAGTGAAGCGTGTAATGAAACGTATTGCAATCGTATCCGCATGGGAACCAGAACTTACGTATTTGCATCAATATTATCCAAGTGAACGTATTGAAAAACGAGCAGCTTGGGAATTTCATTTTCACTATATTAATAATATGGAAGTTATCTCCGTAATAACTGGAGTTGGGAAAGTAAGTTGTGCTAGTTGTGTGCAATTATTAATTAGTGAGTTTCAGCCAGATGAGTTGTTTATGACAGGAATATGCGGAAGTCTATCAAATAAGGTGAAAAATGGACATATTGTAGTAGCCCTTAATGCAATACAACACGACGTTACTGCTGCTGGTTCAGGGGAAGATATTTTTAATTTATATAATGGTAGGACAGCACCTATTGAAACAACAAAGTCACTTGTAAGAAGAATAAAAAAGATACGATCTTATGATCCGATTCATTATGGTACATTTTTATCTGGAGATCAACGTATTCGTAATTCGGAAATGAGATATTTACTCCATACTGTATATGGAGCATTAGCGGTTGATCAAGAAGTGGCAGCTTTTGCTTATGTGTGTCAAATCAATAACAAACCTTTTCTCAGTTTAAAAGCTGCATCAGATCAAGCAAATGATAAAACGAAAGAGGAACAAAAAATCTTTAAAATGTTAGCGTGTGAACGAGCGTGCGAGCATTTAATTGCTTTTTTACGTGTACATGAGATTAATGTAGTAAAGAATAGATAGTAAGAGGGGTTAATATTGGAAAGTACAAATAAAATAGCTATTCTAGGTGCAAACGGAAAAGCCGGGAAATTCCTTGTAAACGAAGCGTTAGAAAAGGGATATCAAGTAAAAATATTAACAAGAAATTCTAATAATATCAAAATAACAAATGGAAATTTAGAGATTATTAATGGAGATGCACGTGATTTTGCTTCAATACGGGAATTACTTAAAGGTTGTCGAGCTGTAATTAATGCGGTAGGTCAACCGAAAAATGAATCTTATATTTTTAGCGCAGTAACGAATCATATTCTAGAAGCAATGAAGGAGTTTGAAATAAAAAGATATATTGTAATTTCCGGAGGTTCTTTAAATGTTACAGGAGATCAAAAGGGAATTGTAAATAAAATAGGGGCTACCTTATTTAAAGTTTTTTTATCAAAAATGATGCAAGATAAATATAAAGAATTACAAATTATCCAAAGTAGTGAAGTAGATTGGACAATTGTTAGATTACCATTTGTTATGAAAGGGGAGGGCATTGGAAATATAAAAGAGAGTTTAGTAGATATGCCAGGAATCAAAATACAAAATGGGGATATTGCACCGTTTGTTATAAAACAAATTAACAGTGAGAGATATGTAGGAAAGTGTCCGTTCATTTCAAATTAAGTGGCAGAGTTAATAATTAAAGAATAATGGGTAGAGTGGAACTAGTACATTTCATGTATTTGGACGTTAAGTTTAACACGAGTAAGTGGAGGATAATTTTATATGATTCAATACAAAAGATGCAGTGAAGTAAGTATAGATTTAGTATATGAAGCATTTAAAGATGGATTTTCAGATTACATTATTAAAATGGAAGTTTCAAAAGAAGATTTTATAAAAAGATTTTTTGGACCAGAAGGGAATTCACTAAAACATTCCTTTCTTGCTTTAGACGATGCCAAATCTGTTGGTGTAATACTTGGCGGGATAAAGGATTATGAAAACATAAAAACAATGCGCTGTGGAACATTAGCAGTGCATCCTAATTACCGTGGTATTGGTGTGAGTCCACAGTTATTTGAACTGCATAAAGAAGAGGCGCTTCAAAATGAGTGTAAGCAACTTTTTCTTGAAGTCATTGTAGGCAATGACCGAGCGATTCATTTTTATACGAAATTAGGCTATGAAAAAGTGTACGATCTATCTTATTATAATTTAAAAGATATGACTAAAATAATTAATAAAGATTGTAAGGGAATTGAAGTAAAACAATTAGATTTTCCATCTTTTAAACTTGAAGTTCAGAAATGGTTACACTTCCATATAAATTGGCAAAATGATATGGATTATATCGAAAAAACAAATAATAAATTTTACGGCGCATATGTCGATAATGATTTAAAGAGTGCTATATGTGTGAATGAACAAGGTAAAATTAGTTTTCTTTTCGTAGACAAAGACTATAGAAATCGTGGTATTGGATCAAAATTATTACAAGTAGCAAAAGAAAGCTTACATGTATCAAGTTTATCAATTGGATTTCCAAATAACAATTTACTAGAAGGATTTTTAAAGAAAACTGGATTTGAAAAGAATTCTTTAGCACAATTTGAAATGTATGTTTTGCTATAAAAAGCGGAAGGGATTATTCTTTCGCTTTTTATTTTTGTACTATATTGATATTTTACTTTGTATAATATTCTTTTTTTATGTAGAATAGATAGGATGGGAGGGGATGAAATGAATAATGGATTAAAGTTTAAGATTTTTGAATTGCATTGTTTCGTTCAAAAAACTTATTCTGATATTAAAATAGCATGTGATATTGCTATTTATCAAGAAAACACTTCTAAATATTTAATTTCATTAGGATTTTTAAATAAATCATATATGACATATATAGAATCAAAAAGATTTTATCGTGAAAATGAAGAACTTGTAAGTGTAGAATTTGATAATTTCTTTGATACATATGATAAATTAGAAGAGGAATTAAAAAAAGTTATTTCAACTGAAGACAAGAATCCATCATTGCTACATAGCAGATTTGATCAATTTCAGCAAAAAGTTGAAAATATAAATGACCTAATAAAAGTATTGCAAAACGCTCGTTAAAGAATACTTTTTCTTTTTCATATAGAAAGTATGCATTAAAAACATATTAGGGATATGACATATTGAAGAGGTGACTTTTGTTGATGACAGAAGTCATCTTTTTATAATACAGTTTTGCGTAATGTGATGTACTTTTTATTTTTGATAGGAATACATTTAAGCAGTTTCATATTTTAAGAAATTATACGAGGAAAATAACATGAATAATAAAAAAGAAATAGCTATAGTTGCTTTAACAACAGGATTGGCCTTAACAACTGTGACACCATATGGAGTAGGTTATGCAGAGGAAAAGAGTCAAATGCAAGTTGAAATTCAAGGGGATTCGTTCCGTTCAGGTGAACTTACACAACCATGACAAAAGATGCCTGAGAACGTAGTGAAAGATGCGCTTAAGGAAAAGACGGAGCATGCTTTGTCACCAAAACAAGTTAGTGGAGACGAAGGGGTAGACTACGAAGTTATTCAAAAACGTGGTTCTTATGATGGGAATACACTTGTGCGTATGCAACAAATATATGAAGGTAAAGAAGTATACGGACACCAATTGACTGCTCATGTAGATAAAAAGGGTATTATTAGATTTAAAGCCTACATTAACAGTGCCTGTTGGAGCGACAATTCACGTAGGAGATTCATTCGATCCATTGGAAAAAGTATTAGCTATCGATAAAGAAGACGGTGATCTTACTTCTAAAGTAAAACTTAATGGTGAAATGAATACCTCTAAAGCAGGTACTTACGTATTAACGTACACAGTAACAGATTCTGTAGGTAATGAGGTACATGCAATACAAAAAGTATTAGTGAAGGATAAAGACACTAGCAAAGCTAAAGGTATTACTAATAACGGTAATATCCCGAACAGCATTAATTCTGATAAAAAAGAATCTACATATAAAGAGCTTCCCAACACGGGTGCCAGTACAACTAACAGTGCAACAATGGGCATATGGATGGTTATTGCAGGTACAGTACTCACTTTGGCTCGCAAATTTAGAAAGATATAAAAATAATAGTAGGGATTATTTCTCACACAATAATTATTAGATGAATTTTTTACTTAATAAGATTTTAGTATTTAAGTAGTGTATTTTGCTTCTATAAAAATTTGTGCTTGGACGCTATTTTGCCTACAGACCTACATTACATATAAAGCACGTTACTATTCTCATTCAAATAAAAGAATAGTAACGTGTTTTTTTGCTTTAAAAATAGCCTAAATTCAAAAGGTCATGGGTGTGGAAGTAATTCTAATCTGCCATTGATAAGTTACTAGAAACACTTTGTTTTAATGAAAGTTTAACTCTATATGACAACATGAGATTTTCGATATTTACCAGGTGTTTCGTTAGTGAATTTTTTAAAAATTTTAGTAAAATAGCTTTGATCACTAAAGTTGAGTGAAGCACATATGTCTGATAAGGGATAGGTTGTGAAAGTTAATAATTTTTTTGCTTCTTCAATTCGTTCACGTTGAATGTACTCAATTAATGAAATACCGACTTCTTTTTTGAATAATATAGATAAATAATCCGAATTTACGTTTGCAAATTTAGCAAGTTGTTTAACAGATATTTGATTGTAAATATTTTCAAAAATATAGTTTTTGCAAATAGCGATAGTCTTTGAGTGTTTCTGTACTTTTTGTGCTTTTACACGGTCTGCAAAAGTATAGAAAACATTCCTTAATAAATCCCAAACAGATTCTGCGTCTTTTAAATCCTCTGTCTTTTGGATGTATAGATCATAAATCTTGTAAGCAATCCCGGAAGGAAGTCCTCCTTTTATCGCATATCTAGTAGCAAGTGTGATGGATGAAATACAAATGTTTTTATGACGTCTTAATTGATGGAATGAAGATAAGGATGAAAGAGTCTCTTGTTGGAATTCATAATAATATTTGAGTACGCTTTCTTTATCCCCGTTTTCTATAGCTCCAAGTAGTTGGTTCTCTATATACAAATTATGACAGATGGATTTGTTTTTTTGCATTGAAATATATACATCCTCGTTTAAGATACTGCTATGACTTACATGAAATGAGTCACTGTTATTTGAAAAGGTACTTACATCTGAATTTTTTTTATAGAGAATGTTATAGAACAATATTGCTATATTTACAAAGAAATTTTGATCTTTGACTGACAATGAAAAATAATGGTCTCTTGTTCTTTTATAATTCGAAATAAAATTAAGGTTACTATCCGTTTTACTTGTAGAAAAATTTACATGTGTCAAGGGCCCAATAATAACAGTACCGTTCACCATATAATGGCTCTTTATGTGAATTAAAATGAAGTGCCCTAAATATTGGTGAGTTCTGAAGATAGGCGAATTATATGAATCATTTTTTTGAAAAAGCACATGTAACTGTTCTATTTTTGATTTATAAAACGAATGTGAATCATCTTTTGATGTAAATTCTAAAAGAATATTTTTGTTACAATCTAAAAAACAAACTGGAATTTCAAAATATCGGAAAAACATATTACAAACGTACTCTATCTCAACTAGACTGAGCTTTTTAGTCATATTATTCCTCCTTACAGTTGTGCGTATTAGTTGAATGTTTATATATTCCTTTCTTTCATATGTAGAAACGGAAAAACTTTATCTATAAAAATTATAAACTTCTAAGAATAATACCATAATTTAACATGAACAGCACATATTATTTGAATATACAGGTAATAGTTTTAGGGTGTAACGTAAAATATGAATTGTCACACTTATTCGTTGTTCATTGCTTATATGTATCAAAAATGATTAAGATTGGATTTTAAATAGGGATAGGAGGGGAGAGATTAATGAATTGAAGTGAAGTAATTAATGAAAATTAGCGATAGAAGTAAATGTGTAACGATTTTTGAAGTAGAGATATAAGTGTAATTCAGGAGAAAACTACATATATCATACGGAGAAACAACGTAATAATAGAAAATAAGTAGAGTGAATAAGTGTTTGTAAACAATGGATTGTTGGACGACTATGTTTTAGGTTACTCGTTTAAATCTGGTACTTGGCACACTATTGCTTTTAAGAGGGTAATAGTAATAAAGGGATTTTTAAAATGATAGAAGTTGTAAAGGGGATAAGAGAAATGAAAAAAATATTTAGTGTGCTTTTAGTATTTTTCTTAACATTTTCTACATGGTCTAGTGTATTAGTAAAGGCAGCTTCACCATCCAAAGGTACTTTAACGATTCATAAATATGAACAAGAAAAAGATGGCGCACCGGGGCTAGAAGGTGATGGCTCTGCAAATCAAGAGGTACCAACAAATGCGAAACCGTTAAAAGGTGTAACGTTTGAAGTGAAAAGGGTTGCGTCGTTTGAAAAAATTTCAAACGATGGGAAAATCGTGAAAGAAGATGTGAAGCCTGTAATAGGAGCAACTCCAACTCAAGTAGTAACAGATGATAACGGACAAGCTGTATTAAAAGAACTGCGGCTAGGACGTTATGAAGTGAAAGAAGTGGCAGGACCTCCGCATGTTAACCTAAATCCAAATACGTATACAGTGGATATTCCTTTAACGAATAAAGAGGGTAAGGTGCTAAACTATGATGTTCATATGTATCCGAAAAATGAGATTAAACGTGGTGCAGTTGATTTAGTAAAGACTGGTGCAAATGAAAAAGCATTAGCAGGTGCAGTATTCTCTTTATTTAAAAAAGATGGTACAGAAGTGAAAAAAGAGTTAGCAACAGATGGTAATGGGCATATTCGCGTGCAAGGATTAGGGTATGGGGAATACTATTTCCAAGAGACAAAAGCGCCGAAAGGGTATGTACTAGATCCGACTAAACACGAGTTTTTTATAAAGACCTCCGGAACTATCAACGAAGATGGAACAATTACTTCTGGTACAGTAGTTAAAGTAGAAGTGCAAAACTATGAAGAACCAAATATTGATAAAAAGATTAACGGGGATTTGGAAGCGTTACCAATTAATCCGTTAACTAATTACAATTATGATATCAAAACATTAATTCCAGAAGACATTAAAGAATACAAAAAATATGTAGTAACAGATACTTTAGACAATCGTTTAATGATTCAAGGAAAACCAGTTGTGAAAATTGATGGAGCGGAAGTAAATGCAAGCATTATAGAGGTAGCTGTAGAAGGCCAAAAAGTAACAGCCACAGTAAAAGATTTCACAAAGTTAGATGGTAAAAAAGAATTTCATTTACAAATTAAATCACAAGTAAAAGAAGGCGTACTATCTGGTTCGGAAATTTTAAATACAGCAAAAATTGATTTTATAAATAAAAATGATGTATTTGGAGAAAAGGAATCTAAACCTGTAGTTGTTGTTCCGACAACTGGAATTATCGAGTTAACAAAAGTTGATGGTGCTGATAATAAGAAATTAAAAGGTGCAGAGTTTGTACTTAAAGATAAAAATGGGAAAATAGTTGTTGTGGCAGGTAAAGAAGTCACTGGTGTATCAGGTGAAAATGGTGTTATTAAATGGACTAACATTCCGTATGGAGACTATCAAATTTTCGAAACGAAAGCACCAACATATACAAAAGAAGATGGTAAAACAGCTTCTTATCAATTATTAAAAGACCCCATTGATGTAAAAATTAGCGAAAATAATCAAACGGTTAGATTAACGATAGAAAATAATAAAAGTGGATGGATGCTTCCAGTTACGGGTGGTATAGGAACGACTCTTTTTACTGTAATAGGTCTTGTGTTAATGGTTACAGCGGCATTTGTTTTCTTTAGAAAAAAGGTTGCTAATAATTAAGGTTTTAGGAACATGTAACCATGTGATGTGAAAAGGGGAGAAGTAAAATGCTTCCCTCTTTTCGATATTTTAGTATATACAGAGGTGGAAATATGAAACGAAATCTTGTTTTAGGAGGTATTTTTTTATTTGGTTTAGGTATTTTTTTATATCCTACTATTAGTAATTGGTTGGCGACTCGTGCACATTATTCTGAGGTTAGCTCTTACGATAAGAAGATCAAAGCACTACACAAGCAAGAAATCGAGCGAAGAGAAAAAGAAGCAGCCGAATATAATAAACAAGTTCAAACTTCCATGAAAACATTTGCAGATCCATTTTCTGAAGAAAAAAGTAATCATCAAGCGTATGCCGATGCGTTAAATTTAGGTGATGTAATGGGTTATATTGAAATATCGAAAATTAATATAAAACTACCAATCTATCAAGGGACCTCTGAGGAAGTATTGAGTCGTGGGGTAGGTCATTTAGATTATTCTTCGCTCCCGGTAGGTGGAGAAAATACGCACACTATTTTAACAGGGCATCGTGGTTTACCATCAGCAAAATTATTTACAGATTTAGATAAGTTGAGTGAAGGAGACCGTTTTTATATTCACTCTTTAGACAAAGTTCTTGCTTATAAAGTAGATCAAATTAAAGTAGTTTTACCACACGAAACGGACGATTTAAAAATTGTGGAAAATAAAGATTATATAACATTAATTACATGTACGCCTTATGGAGTAAACACAAATAGATTACTGGTTCGAGGTGAGCGTGTGGAGTTTAACGAGAAAGAAAAACAAAAAATGCGTAAAGAGATATTTATGTTTAATAAGTGGACCGTAGTAGTCTTAATCCTATTATTATGTGTGTTACTAGTCGCAATTTATAAGAAAAAATTAACTCGATAGAATGAATTTATTTATCCTGTATTAATGGGCAGTGGGACCGAAAATCCAGAGATAAGCAAAGAAGGTATATAGAGGATGAAGTAAATCCTCACTGAAAGAAGTTTCACTTTATTCGACTGTAGAAAAAATACGGTAAAGGTGGGAACAAAGGAATTGAGGTTACAATTAAAGTTGGTAAGTATTCATTTTATGGTTTTGTTAATGTTATGTGTAAGTTTTGTCGTCTATGCACCAAAAGAAGCATATGGATCCAGGACTAACTTAGAAGGTCTAGGGGATATATCGCGTTATAATGCTGTTGTCTTTGGTAACCATATAGCAGTAGGTGGCGACATTGAAGGAGCAATCGCAGTTCAAGGTGATATGGATGCATCAGGTTATACGATTGTAGGTGCAGCAGCAGGAACATCTAATATAGTAGGTGAAAAATGGAGTGATGAGGGATATCCATCCTTGTTATTGTCTGGAAAATTTAAAAAATCAAGAGAGGAATCTTTTATTATTCAAAACGGAATAGTCGTAATGACAAAAGAGAGTGATCCAGATCGTATCATACAATCTTATTATGATCGTATCGTTTATAAAGAAAAACTAGAAATTGATGCGAAATTTAATGAATTTCGCAACATAGCCAACCAAGTCAGTAAAAATGCAGGTCAATATAAAACGGATACCCCAATTTCAAATATGAGTTATGGTATTGGAAAAGATATAAACAATCCTAATATTTATGTTTCATCAGAATTGGTAGGGAAAATCAATTTAGATATAAGAGATGTATTTTTACCCAATGCTAAGGATAAAGATTTTATTGTTATGTATTCGGATGCAATAGAGGTTACATTTAAAAATGGGTCCATTCTATATGACACGAACAATATTGGAAGGGCTACGGATATCATTCCTACATCACAACCCTATTCTCCTAAATCACCGTTCACTGAGTTATACGGGAAGGTGATTTGGGTTTTTCCTAATGCAAAAAAGATCACAACAGAGGGATATGGTGTCGTTGGGAGTGTGTTTGCTCCAAATGCTGTATTAGAAACAAAAGGCGGTTCGATTAATGGACAAGCATTTGTCGGTGCAGTACAACAAACTGGTGGATTTGAATTTCACAATTTCAAATTTAACTGGCAACTATGGAACAAACCTAGTACAGGAAAAGTAAAGATAAAAAAAGTAGATAGTAATAATGATAATAAAAAGTTGCTTGGAGCAAAGTTTCATATTGAAGATTCAAATAAAAAAGTAGTTAGTGAGTTTGTAACAGATGAAAAAGGAGAAGCGATATCAAAAGAATTACCAATAGGTAACTATACTCTAGTGGAAACAGAAGCGCCTAAAGGTTATGAATTATTAAAAGATAAAATAGCTATAAAAGTAGAAAAAGATACAGTAGTAGAAATTAAAATAGGAAATAAGAAATTACCAGATCCAATGGGGAAAATGAAGCTAGTGAAAGTAGATACTGGAGATAAAAATATAAAGTTAGTAGGAGCAAAGTTTAAAATTGAAGATTCAAAAGGAAAAGTAGTTGGAGATCTAGTAACAAATGAAGAAGGAGAAGCAATATCAAAAGAATTGCCACTAGGTAACTATACTCTAGTGGAAGTAGAAGCGCCTAAAGGTTATGAATTATTAAAAGATAAAATAGCTGTAAAAATAGAAAAAGATACAGTAGTAGAAATTAAAATAGGAAATAAGAAATTACCAGATCCAATGGGGAAAATGAAGTTAATAAAAGTAGATACGAGCGATAAAAATAAAAAGCTAGCAGGGGCAAAGTTTCATATTGAAGATTCAAATAAAAAAGTAGTTGGTGAGTTAATAACAGATGGACAAGGAGAAGCGATATCAAAAGAATTGCCAATAGGTAACTATACTCTAGTGGAGGTAGAAGCACCTCAAGGTTATGAATTATTAAAAGATAAAATAGTTGTAAAAATAGAAAAAGATACAGTAGTAGAAATTAAAATAGAGAATAGGAAATTACCAAATACGACTGGGCAATTTGAAATTGAGAAAGTTGATGATAAGGATATTAATTTAAAACTAAAAGGCGCTGTATTTCAAGTATTAGATAAAGAAGGTAAAGAAGTTACTAGATTAACAACGGATGAAAAAGGAAAGGTGATTTCCAACCAGTTAGTAATTGGAAAGTATACGGTTAAAGAAATAAAAGCGCCAAACGGATATATGTTACTTAGAGATCCAATAGAAATAGAAATTACAGAAGCGGTAAGGACACAAAAACTAACAGTGAAAAATGTGAAGAATAATTGGGTAATTCCTAATACTGGTGGCAGCGGAACAACAAGTTTTTACGTGACTGGTTTTGTGCTAATGTTTGGTGTGCTATATTTCTGTAAGAAAAATCGTTACATTAGATAGTTTTTAGGGGATGAGTTCGGCATTGTACTAGATTCATGCTACTAAATTTGTTGAAGAAGGAAGGATAATAGTAAATATAGAATATATTAATAAATCGAAATTTTTACGAGGTGAAAGTGATGGCAATAAAACAAGACGAAATTAAAGTAGTAGTCGGAGCCGGGGTGTTTAATAATAATCCAGGTTGGATACAAACGCAAGAAGATGAACTTAATTTACTAGATAAAGTTACATGGGAAGAAAGATTTGAATACAATTCTATTTCAGCTATTTTAGCTGAGCATGTATGGGAACACCTTACTTTTGAAGAAGGTGTAAGGGCAGCAGAAATTTGTTATGAATTTTTAAAGCCAGCAGGGCACATTCGGTGCGGTGTTCCTGATGCATTTTTCCGAGACGAAGCATACCAAAATATAGTTCAAATAGGCGGACCTGGCCCGAAAGATCATCCAGCAGCAAGTCATAAAATTGTTCATAATTATAAAACATTAACGAAAATGTTTGAAGCTGCTGGATTTGAGGTAGTTTTACTTGAATATTGTGATGAAAATGGTCAGTTTTATTACAACGAATGGGATGCAAATGACGGTGTTATTTTCCGTTCGAAAAGGTATGATTCTAGAAATAAAGGCGATAAACTTGGTTTTCCATCGCTAATTGTTGATGCGATTAAACGGTAAATCATTCAACAAAAACAGGAGTAATTCTATAAGTTCAAGAGTCGCAAATGCGGCTCTTTTTATTTGTGCGTAAATCTATAGTTAATGAGGAAACATACATGATACTAAATTTTCAACATGCTATAACTCGATTTGAAAATTTTTCAAATCTTTCTTATAACCATTAACTTTAAATTAATACTTCGTTGACATAAAGATTTATTTTATATGTATATTCGTGTAAAATAGAGTGAGAACATACATTCTGTATAAGGGGGCAATCAAGATGATAGCTGAAATTGGGAAACTAACTGCTGGATATATTGTAAAATTTGAACGACAATTTCCATATACAATAGAGGAAATTTGGTCTGTTTTAACAGAAAACAGTAAGCTTAAAAAATGGATGTCTAATTTACAGATTGAAAGCCTTAAAATAGGTGGAATAATCAAGTTTGACATGATGGACGGTTCATTTATAAATATTGATATTTTAGAGTGTCAAGTAAACGCAGTGCTTGAATTTACTTGGGATAAAGATCGTGTCCGATTTGAAATACATAAAGAGGAAAATGGTACTCTTTTACTTCTTAAAGAATACATTCATGAGTTAACAGATCATACACCGAAAGATATAGCTGGTTGGCATATTTGTTTAGATCTTTTTTCTTCCGTTCTAGAAGGAGAAGAAAAAGAATTTTCTAAAGATGAATGGCAACAGTGGTTTGAAATATATAAGGATAAGGTTCTTGAAGTGAGAGGATAATTACGTAAGATAATATATTTATTATGTAATTATTATATTGTAAAAATAGTTTTCGTGAAAAATAAGAATAGAGGTTAATATGAAAGTAAATCAATTAATTGCTAATAACATAAATAAATTAGATACAGCTATTCCATTTAATAAGTCGTTTGGAATCGCTGGTTTATCAGGATCGGGTAAAACAACTTTTTGCCAAACGATTGGCGAAGAATCAAAAAAACGATTAGTTTCTTTATTGCCAAAGGCTGAATATCAATATTTATTTCCTAATATCATGGAAACAAATTTTAGTGCTATTAAGATGGAGGATATGCCTTTAGTACTTTTTCTAGGAAAATCATCGATTTCTTCCAACCCACGTTCAACAATAGGTACTCATACTGGAGTGTTTACTGAAATTCGCGAAAAACTAGCTGAAGTATTTCATCTTTCCCCTGAGGTTTTTTCGTTTAATAATCAGTTAGGTTGGTGTATTGGTTGTAAAGGCCGAGGCACTACTAAAAATATTGAGTGTAAAAAATGTAAGGGAAAACGTTATAGCGAAGAAATCGAACAACATACGATAGATTTATTTGCTAAACCACATACAATTTCAAATATTAATGATTTAAGTGTTGAGTCTATTCTTTCGTTAGCGGACGAGTTAAATATTAGTGAAGCGAAGCAACATATACTGCAAAATATAATTAATATGAACATTGGCTATTTAACATTAAATCGAATTATGGGTACGTTGTCAGGTGGAGAGTTAACAAGACTATATTTGGCTGAATTTATGGCAGTAAGCGAAAATGCTGTAATTATTATTGATGAGATTTCAGTTGGACTTGATCATGAAACATTATTACAAATATTAGAAGAGATTAAGCAGTTAGGGTGTAAAAATCAAATTTGGCTCATTGATCATTCAGATACAGTACTGGATACAACAGATGAGCAATTGTTCTTTGGACCTGGTAGCGGAAAATATGGTGGACAAATTGTGAAAGAATCGCCAAGACCAAAACCAATACTATCGGATCTAAATAAAGAAGTACCAACAGAATATTATATATTCCAAGAATTATATTGCCGTAATATCCAAATGGCGGAGTTTCAAATTCCTAAAAATAGGCTTGTGACGGTTACAGGAGAATCTGGATGCGGGAAATCTACACTTGTCAATGAATGTTTAGCTACAGATTTCTTGAAACGATATCCCAAAGATAAATTAGTTATGGTAGGACAAGATCGAAATCAATCCATTACAAGTCGATCAACTGTAGCCACTTTCCTAGATATTAAAAAGAAACTCACAAAGTATAGCGAAGAAATTGATGATATTTTTGAGCGTTCGATTGAAGATATTATAGATGAACTTCCAAATGAAGATATTGCGTTTAAACGCTTGAGTCTACTAATTAAACTAGGACTTGGTTATTTAACGTTAGAACGAAAAACACAAACATTATCAACAGGTGAGTTCCAATGTGTTCATTTAGTTTCGGAGTTATTTGCAAACACAAGAAATCCACATACATTATTTATTTTTGATGAGCCTTCAAAAGGTTTATCACAAAATATTTTAAACCAATTTATAGATAGTGTTAGAGGGATATTACAAGATGAATCAGTCTCTATCATCATGATTGAACATAATAGTTATATGTTAGAAAGCTCTGATTATATTGTAGATTTCGGGGAAAGACAGCTTGAATCTATAAAGCATCTTGATGTAGTAAGTCATGAAGATTATTATCGTCAAAAAAGCAGTGTGAATAATGCTGAGCAAATACATATTTCTTCAGCGCTTAAGCATAAAGAAGGCGTTCACTATTTAGAAGAAAATCATATTAACTATTTTAAAAATGCCGAAAACATTTATAAGGGTGGTATTTTAAAAAGTTTATCATCAATGGCCCGTTTAATTTATGGTGAATATGAATCTGATACAATTGCACCTGTTGTTGCTATTGATCTTGAAAGACATTTATATAGTCAATATAGTTTCTTATATGAGATTGGTGGACTAATTAATCATATTGTAGCTGCTCATCCAACTAATAAAGATACGAGAAGTTTTGATTTCTATTCACAGGACAATCATTGTCCATCTTGTTCTGGACGTCTTCAAATTGAAGTTTTCGATAAAGAGATTACAATTCAAGATAAAAATGTTCCATTTTGGGATGGTTTATTTAATCCGGAAATCATGAAAGTATTAAAATTTTATCAATATGAAAAAATAGAATTTCTATTTGAAGAAATTGAAAATGAGCTTGGTCACGATTTATCAAAGAGCTATAATGATATGTCAAAAGAAGAAAAGCATACGTTTTGGTACGGATATTTTGAAAAATCATTTTACGATAAAAAAGGAAAGACACGCAGAACATGGGTAGGATTTAATACGATTATTGGTGGGTATATTGTTATTTCTAAAGCAGCTATTAAAGAAGAAATTAAGTCTTCTAAAGAAATGATGACATGTCCAATTTGTGAGGGAACGGTTTTAAATCATCATAAACCGCTTAAATTTGGTAACGTCGATATTCGTGAAATTATCAATCAACCAGTTGATAATGTGTTGAAGGTAGTCGGTGATTTACCTGTACTTAATAAATTAAAGTCTATAGTTGGTGGCGAAATGAGATTGACAGAAGATGTTTCTTTATTGCCAAGAAAAGCACAAGTTGCACTGAAAATGTTTGAATTAGAACAGGCAAGCTTTTCAAACTATGAAATGGTGTTACAAAATGTCTTACCATTCTGGGACGAAATAAAAGGAAATATTGAATCCATTAGTGTTAATAATCAAGTAACTGTTTGTGATTTCCCTAATGTATATGAAACGAGAGAAAACATTATAGATAAGTATTTCACAAATGGTAAATATAAAAAACTTACGTATGTATACGAAGCGTTTGGATACAAAAAGTTAGTTACCCAAATTAATAAAATTAAAAAAAGTAATCCATGTCCATTTTGTAAAGGAAAGAAAGTTATAACGGAAGATAATCTACATGATGGTGTATTTAAACTAACAATTCCATGTGTAACTTGTAATGCAACTGGTATTAATGACGAAGGGTTAAAAGAAGTTGTTGAAGGCGTGGATGCACAAACATGGTTAACTGGAAAAGTTAGTGATGTTGTGGGTGAGAGCTTATTAACAGAAACTGTTTCGCAAATATCAATTTTTAATCGCATTCGCGAATTGGATAAACGAGAAATGATGGCGGTTTATGAATGTCTTGAGAGTAATCAGTAAAGTTTTATTAGTTTATGTGTTATTGACATAACTTATATAAAACGTATATTCTTTATAATGTTTGTAATAATGCAGTATGAGTATTACAAGGTAATGAAAGAAGATCCAATTTCTTAATGTGAAAATTAAGGAATTGGATTTTTTAGTATTTTTATGCCCCGTATACTACATTTCCAACTAAAATAAGATATAGGAGAGAAAGAAAAATAAAAGGGACAAACAGTTGATATATTATGTAATTATTATATTATAAAGTGATTGTTATGGGTAGAAACAGTTCGCAAGTAATATCTTTTTTGCTTATAATATCTTCGTTCTGTTGTCTGATTTTTTGGGTTTAACAGAAATATATACTTGAATGAAGTATATATTTCTGTTAAATTTATCCTATGGACAGAACAAGTTTAATTAAAGGTCATTTAGAAATGTGTGTATTATCTATTTTGTCGAAAAAGAAAAGTTATGGTTATGAGATTATGAAAGAACTTGAAGTAAACAATTTAAAATTGAAAGGAGTAGGAAGTATTTACCCCATATTAACTAAGTTGAAAAATCAAGAGTGGGTTAATACTTATCAAGTAGTAACAGACAGTGGTAAAGTTAGGATTTATTATGAAATTAATGAAAACGGAAAAATACGTCTTGAGAAGAAAATTAATGAGTGGTTAGAATTGCAATCAGATATTCAAACATTATTAAAAAGCGGTTTGAAAGGAGACCTTCTGAAATGAGGAATAGATTAATAGGTAAAGAAAAGCAATTTTTAACAGACGTACTTAAGGAATTACAGCAATACGATATAAGTTTAGAAGAAAGGGAAAATATTAAGCGACAAATATTAGAACATATTCAAGAATGTCGCGAACATGGTGAAGATAGTATAGATGATTTAGGTACACCTCAATTATTTGTTCAAGATTATTTAGAAATAAATGAGATTGATTTACAAGTTAAAATGAAACAACTTAAAAATGAAAAGGGGAAATTAAACACATCTATCTTACGCGGCATATTCATCGCAATTATTACTTACTTCATCTCGCAAACTACATTTACAATATTTTTAACTCAATCATTTAATCCAACTAATAGTAAAAATACATTTCAGTATAATCTTTTATATCGTATTTCAGAAAATCAATGGTGGAATTCATTATTAATAACGATTAGTTTTATGCTCTCTGTAGTAGTATTTATTAGTTTAGTAAGTTATAAAAAACGAAAGCTGTCTAAAGCATAATGAAGAATACGATCTATAAAATGTCTCTAATTTATATTCTTTGTAATGTATTAATGTTATATATTACAGATTCAAAAGTTTATGCTCAGCAAAATATTAAAATTGCATTAGATAAGTATATTGAAAAATTTATAAAGGAGCAGAACATTCCAGGAGCTTCTGTTGCAATTGTACATAATAAAGATGTATTTTTCACAAAAACGATGGGGATTACTGGAGAATCTGAAAAAAAGGTAACTAGTAAAACCCCATTTGCAATCGGCTCAATAAGTAAATCTTTAACAGCTTTAGCTATAGTAAAATTAATAGAAGATAAAAAAATAAAATTAGAGGATCCAGTTCAACGGTATCTTCCTTGGTTTCAACTTAAAGATTCTCAAATATCCTCAACTATAACAATCCAACATCTACTAACTCATACAAGCGGAATCAGTACATATGAGGGCTTAGCATTATCAGATAAACAATCCAAAAATTCTACAGCATTACAAGAAAATGTAATGAAACTTTCAAATGTAAAATTAACTGCTCCACCAGGTGAAAAATATCAATATAGTAATGCAAATTATATTATATTAGGTGCACTTATTGACGAAGTCACAAATGAGACATATTCATCATATATGGAAAAGTGTATTTTTCAGCCATTAAATATGAATGGCGCGGCAGCAAGTAAAGAAACTGCATATGAAAAAGGTTATTTAACAGGTTATCAGTCGTGGTTTGGCATACCAAGAAAAAGTATAGTGTCCTATGATAATGCAGGGGCACCGTATGGCTATATTACTGCAAATTTAGAAGATATGATTCAATATATTATGTTTTTGAATCGCCAAGAGCACACTCAATTTTTAAAGAAAGAAAACATAGACCTTTATCTATCATCACTTTATAAAATTAATTCAGAAAAAAGTTATGGTTTTGGATTAAGAACAACAAATATAAATAAAGGTGACAAGATGATTTGGCATTCAGGATCAACTCCCGATGCTCGTGCAGAAATATTTATTTTAAATAAAAGTGGCTGGAGTGGTGTGATTTTAACGAATAAAAATCATGTATTAGAAGAGCTAGCATTATCAGTGTTGAAGAATGGGATTATTAGTATTTTGAATGGAAAAGAACCCATTGATTCCCCTAAAAACATACCATTTACACAAAGTGTTATGTCGATAGTTATATTCGTGCTTTTCATTACATCAATTATGTTAATTAAAAAATATAAGCATAAGAAAACTGTTAAAAAACTAAATTGGTTATTCGTAGGAAATCTATTTCTACTAGTATCTATTATTTTCATCCCAATTCTTACTTATAGTACAAGCTCACCATGGCGTACGATTAAAATATTTGCGGCAGATGTGGCCTTCCTTACAAGTATTATAGTAATTTTATTAGCTATGAACGGATTAATATCAATCTTTATAGCCTTAAGAAGGAAAAGGGTATAAAGGTAAATAATTAAAGAAATATAATTTAAGCGTTATAAACAGTTGACTCTCACACGATGTCATTGTTTAAGATGAAGTTGAGCTTCGAAGTAGATGTAATTTATAGGAGGAAAATATGTTTAAAATAGGGGATTTTTCAAAACTATCTTCCATTAGTATTCGTATGTTGAGGCACTACGATAAAGTGGAATTATTACAACCAGTAAAAGTCGATGAACAAAGTGGTTATCGATACTATGCAGCAGCCCAATTAAAGAAAGTAAATCAAATTCAAACGTTAAAAGATATGGGGTTTAATATTGCTACTATTAAAGAAATAATAGAGAGCGAAAATATGGAAGTAATAAAATCAAAATTTGAAAATCGTAGTGCACAAATAAATAATGAGATGGATGACCTCCAAAAACAATTACGTCTTCTCGAAGCCTCAATGAAAATGATGGGAGAGGATGTTATTGGGATGAACTATCATGTTTCAATAAAAGAAATTCCAGAAAGAAATGTAGCTAGTGTTAGAAAGATTATTCCATCGTATAATTGCGAAGGGGATGTATGGAGTATATTAATGCAAGAAATTCATATGAAAAATATTAGTATTGCTCATCCGAGTTATAGTATTGCGGTTTTCCATGATCGTGAATACAAAGAAAATGATGTAGATGTAGAAATACAGCTAAGTATTCTAGGTAAGTATAAAAATACAAAAGACGTTACATTTAAAAATGTTGAATCAACTAATGTAGCTTCTATAACGGTTAATGGAAGTTATGCACAGATGACAGCTGTAAATGAGGCTGCAGCAAAATGGATTGAAACGGAAGGTTACGAAATAGCAGGCCCGATGTTTAATATTTATCATGTGAGCCCAGCTATGGAAGCGGATCCTAGTAAGTGGGTTACAGAAGTTTGTTATCCAGTTAAATGATGATAAAGAAAAAAGGCATTAATTATATGCCTTTTTTCTTTATCAACTTATCCGTAAATATTAAGAGAAATTACTTCTTGATTCGATTCGTCAACTACTAGCACAATTTCATTTGCAAATGTACAAAATGAGCGGAGTGTAATGGAATCCTTTAATGACGCTTTTAAAAACCAACCTGTTGGTACTAAAGAAATGCAACCCTCTTTTTGAAAGAATGAATGTTTGAGGAAATATGCTATTTCTTGAGTTTCTTTTAAGAACATCGGATCAATGCAATCGAATAATACAGAATAATATTTTAATGTTCTTCTACCGACAATTCTATTAAAAGAACAACTTCGGTATAAATCAGGCACTACGGGATATATACCGTTAGTTAGAAGTGCTTTTAAAGTTTGTTTTGATTCTTCCTTTAAACCTATCATGAAAATTTCATGTAATTCATTATTAATAAAAACTTGTTTCACATCTTTATAATGAGGGATTAATTCATTTTTAACTATATTTAAAGTAATGTCATTTGTAATGGGAAAGGACGTATAAACGTCCTCTTCAAGTATGACATCCATGCCACTGAAAAATTGGCAAATTGGACTGAGAGAAGTATTTGAAGATACAGGAGGTGCCTTTTCTATATAAAAATCTTCATTTATAGTAGGTGCTGGATATTTTTTCTCTTCCATTTCAATTAACCAATTATACATAATTATCTTTCCTTCCATCATAGCTTTCGTATCGGACTATATAGTGCAATAAAAACTTCAAGTAGCTTCGTGAAAGCAGCTAAAGCAAATACAAGTACTGGATTATAGGCTGAAATAATACCTCCTACTAATGCCCCGAGTGGCATCGCTAATCGTGTAAGTACACGTGAAAATCCTAAAACCCTTCCTTGCATATTTGATGGAACTGTTTCCTGGCGAACTGTGGCTACAATTGTATTCCATGCAATATTGCAAGTCATTGCAATACCGAAAGCAATGCCAGGAGCAAACCAATATGTACTCCAAAGTGCGAAAGTTAAGCCAATTGCTCCAGCCAATAGGAGTAAAGGAATTAGAAGGCCGCGCTGCAATCTCTTTTCTAAAGGAACTGCAATCAAGCTTCCTAAAATCCCACCTATACCAATTAATGAATAATTAAACCCACTTTGTTCCGAGGTAAGTTGCAATGTGGATAATAAATAATACATGAATACACCTAAAACCGCACTTGCTCCAAAGTTTCCAATCATAGCTTGAAAAGATAAAGCTAAATTTAAGCGATCATTTTTGAGCCATTTAAATCCATTAACCAAATCAGCTAGTACATTTTGAAGTGCATTTTTATCTTCGCATTTTTTGTTTACGGTTTTCATAGATGGTAATAATATCACAGCAACTAATGTTGCAATAAATGAAAGAACATTGATCCAAAGCACTTGAAAGCCTCCAATAAAAGATATGAAAATCCCAGCTATCATTGGACCAAACAAACTAGCCAATTGATTGATCATTTGATAGAAAGAATTAGCCTTTGTTAATGATGCTCCTGCGATGTGTGGAATGACTGTAACAGTTGTTACATCAAAAAACATAGACATAACTGCTAAGATAAAAGTAATTACGTATAAATGCCAGATTTCTAATAGATGTAATGTATATAGAATGGGAACAAGACTTACTAAAATAATATTGGTAATATCGGCTATCCAAAGTAACTTTTTTCGATCGTATCGATCAATTATTACACCAACTAAAGGGCCAAATAAAACAATTGGCAATACATTAATAGCAAATAAAGAACTCATAATTACAGCTGAACTGGTTAATTGATAGGCAATCCAAGGAAGCGCAAAAGTATACAGTGAATCCCCGATTCGTGAAATGAGCAAACCAAAAATGAAAATCTTGAATTCTTTAGAGAAAGTTGTTTTTACGGTATTTCTTCGTTCTTGTATAAGTTTCACACTGCTTATCCCACCTTTATTATAGAGGAATTTGAAAATTATCCGTCCAATACTTGTTATATATAGAATTCTGTAATTTTTTGGTGAATCCTACTTTTTAGAGGCATTTTAAGGAGAAAATGAAAAAACAGTCTGTCCTGTATTAAATAGTATATGTAGTTGGGGAGAGAGGTAGATTATACACATAAATAAACCATAAAATTATTATGTAAACTATTTGTGCGTATGAAATATATTTTCCTTATAATTTGGATTTTATAATATATAATAGAAAGTAAGAATATTTTGGTAGTTATTGAATGAAATTAAGGGCCTTTATTTGAAAGGAGTGATGTTTTATGAACAAACATAAGAAAACAAAGTATAAGGTAAAAATAATTTGAGTATGCGTATCATGCCTCTATAAACTACGTTCGCTCAAAGCTAGGAGCAGCGTATGATAAATATTAGAATAGGAAAAAATCAATACCCAATAACATTAGCTGAGGAACATAATTTTGATTGGTTAAAGGGTGTAGAAGTATTTACTGTTTTTGATCAGCAAGATTCAGGAAATATTAGCTTTGGTATTATTGAAAATGGATATCGTTACTTTTTGAAGTATGCCGGTGCACGTAATTTAGAGTACAAAGGTAATTTAGAGGATGCAATCCAACGATTAATGAAAGCAAAAGAAGTATATGAACAAATTCAACATCCTTTACTAGTTCCATATATTAATTGTATTCAAATGCAAAATGGGTTTTGTTTAAAGTTTCATTGGATAGATGGGGAATGCATGCACAATCATTGGGACTTTACTCCGTTTGAAAAGCACCATTCACCAAATTCACCTTTTGTTAAGTTAAGACAATTAGCCGTGACGGAGAGACTTAACATATTGACTCAGATTTTTGAGTTTGCAACCTATGTGGAGTCACTAGGCTATGTCATGATTGATTTTTATGACGGTAGTATTTTATATAATTTCGAGCAATCAAAACTGACGATTTGTGATATTGATTTCTTTCAAAAAACACCTGTATTCAATGAAATTGGGAAAGATTTTTGGGGGACAGCTCGCTTCAAAGCACCGGAGGAATATGAACTGCATGCACAAATTACAAGCGAAACGAATGTGTACGTATTAGCTGGAATTACTTTTGCCTTTATTGGCGGAAAAAGTGATAAAAGCTATGAAAAATGGGAGAGCACACAAGAATTATATAATATATGTACAAAAGCGTTGCATAAAGAAAAAAGTAAAAGATATCGCACTGTTCAAGCGTTTTATGAAGCTTGGATTACAAATATAGAATAAATAATTCATTTTAATTTATATGTATCAACAAAGGGGAACACATAAAATGAACGAATTAGAGTACAAAAACTTTTATGATAAAGTAGGAAGATTAAATGGATGGGATTTTAGTAAAATAAAATGTGAAACTGTAGGAGATTCATGGGACTTTTATAGAGAGATAAAAGAAAGATGCAAACCATCACATATTTTACTTGATGTTGGTACAGGCGGAGGAGAAAATATACTTAACATAGCATCTTCGGCTAAATTGTTAATTGGAGTAGATAATTCTACCGGAATGATTGAAACAGCACATTCTAACTTGAAAAAATCAGGTTTACAAAATGTTGAGTTTCTTCAAATGGATTCTGAAGCTTTAGCGTTTCCACATGTACATTTTGATATAGCTTCAAGTTGTCATGCACCATTTGCAGCATCCGAATTAGCAAAAGTAATGAAAAAAGGTGCTCTGTTTTTAACACAACAAGTTAGCGAACATGATAAATTGAACCTGAAAGAGGCATTTGGAAGAGGACAATGCTTAGGCGAAAGAGATGGAACTTTAAAAGAAAAGTATATGGGTGAACTTATAAATGCAGGATTTGAACTCGTGCAAGTAAGTGAATATAATGTTACTGATTATTACAGTTCGCCTGAAGATCTTATTTTCTTGTTAAAACATACACCTATTATTCCCAGATTTGGAGAAGAGGAAGAGGATTTTACTATTTTACAAAATTTCATTAACACAAATAGTTCTGAAAAAGGGATTGGTACAAATTCAAAAAGGTTTATGATTATTGCTGTAAAATTATAATATGTTATAAAGTAAAAGCTGCTTTTCTTTAAGAAAAGCAGCTTTTTGTGCGGGAAAGAAGTTTATACAAAATGGTCTCCATTTAATATAATATTAATTCGTGCTTCAGTAACAGAAAATTGGGATGGATATAGAGGTAAGGCAGCGAGTATTTTTATACAGAGAACAAGTACGACAGTAAAATTAATCCCAGATTCTAAGCATTTTTATTGGGATTATCCAGAAGTAATAGTAGTAGAAATAAGGTAACACTGGCAAAGTCAACCTTTTTGAATTATATGTAATAAAGAAATAATGTATAGAGTAAGTAAGTTGCTTAGAGTGCTATTTTTTAGCCGGTGTATTTCCCATCGCGATAGAAATTTTATTCCAACTATTAATTTGATTAATAATCAAGATAAGGTCAATATATTGTTTTTCATCATAATGTTCGCATACTCGTTTATATAGGGAATCAGGAACTCTTTTAGTAGGAATTAGTGTAATATGCTCGGCTAGTTCAATAGCGAGTTTTTCTTCTGCTGTATAAAAAGTACATTCATCCCAAGTACTTAAGCAATAAATTCTTTGTTCAGTCTCTCCCATTTTTCGTGCATCAGATGTATGTAAATCTAAGCAGTAAGCACAGCCATTGATCTGAGAAACTCTAATTTTAATAAGTTCTCTAATCGTGCGATTAATCGTAGATTGCTTTGTGTACTTTTCCATGTCCATCATAATTTTCATAGCGTCAGGTGCAGCTTCATAGTAGGAAATTCTTTGAGTCACAATACAACACTCCTTTTAGTTTAAGATATGTGGCATTAGCCGAAAATGTTAACTTAACTGTTCTAATACAAAAGTATTAGTTTGTTAATTAAAGTTTCAATCTCCAGGTGGATTTTTCCTGTTAGTTTTTGAAATACAATACTAATAAATATAATGAATTTGGAGGTTAATTATAATGATTACACATATATCAGATATAAAACTACAAACGGTTTCCATAGAAGGGGTAAAACAAGTTTATAAGGACATATTATCTTTTCCAATAAAAAAAGAAACAGCATCATTTATTCAATTTGAAGTCACACCGTATACAACAATTAGTTTTCAAGAAGTATACGAACCAATTGCACCTGCGCATTTCGCTTTTGAGATTCCATATTCAAAATTTCATGAAACAGCAAGATGGCTTGAAAAGTCTGGGTTACTTATAGTGAAATGGAAAGATGGAAATACAATTGGTGAAGAGAATGGCCTATTCAATTTATATTTTAAAGACGGTGATGGAAATCTTCTCGAAATTATCGCACATAGTTATGTTAAAGAAGATGTATTAGTACCGCAGTCTCCTTTAAACATTTTATATGTAAGGGAAATCGGTCTTCCTGTTAAAAGTGTACCTGTATTTACAGAATGGTTGAAATCAAATCTAAATTTGAAAACGATGGAAGATGGGGATATTTTCAACTTTGTAGTTGGTGGAACTGCATATATTGTTGCGACTTGGTGGCAGCGACCTTGGATTCCAATTGCGATGAAAGCATTACCACCGAAAGTACACGTTACTTTCGGAACACCAGATCTTGTATTTTTACAGCAAATCCAAAATAATTTTAAGAAAAATAGTGTTCCATATGAATGTAAACATAATGAAGTATTTTTTATTGAGCAGGGATATGCATTTACTCTCTTGTATACACAAGAGTTTCATTCTGATATTCCTAATCAATTAAACTTACCACTTTCTATATCATTATAGAGAGCGGTAAGTTTAATTTTGTTATTAGAAATGAAAAATTAGTTATTATGTTGATTTAACATTTGAGCTATTCCTTGACCGAATGACCAATTCTCTATAGGTGTCTCATGTAGTGTAATGAAAACATCAGCAGTAGAGATTTGTAATATATTAGCTGTAATAGTGGCTATAGCTTTATATAAATCCTTTTTTTGATTAATTGTTCTTCCTGGTCCACACGTAATAGAAACATAAATCATATTGTTGGATCGTTTTATTGAACCTTCTAAAAGGTAAGATGAATTATAAAAAAGTTGATGAGAAGGATAAGGTAAAAACATTTGAAAATAATCATTTTCGGGAATATTGAAATGTTCAATTAACGAATGGTGAATTTGTTTACTTACATTTTTTAATAACTTATTATCGGATAATTTTTCAGGATGATAAACAGTGACAAATGGCATAATATAGCACTCCTTTTCTTTTGATTTCATTTTACTTCCAATACTTCCATTTGTATAATTGAAAATATATTAACTTATTATCAATAAGACCGATGAAGATGGTGTTTGAAATGGAAATGAAAGAATTACTTACATTTAAAAAAATTATTGAAGAAGGAACGTTTTCACAAGCTGCTAAACAATTAAACTATGCACAATCAACAGTTACAGCACATATAAAAAAGCTGGAAAGTGAAATTGGTTTTCTTTTGTTTGAAAGAGGATGGGATGCAAGATTAACAGAAGAAGGAAAACTTTTTGCAGAAGAAGTAGAAAATTTATTAACTCATTGGGAATATTCCATTTCTCAAGCTCAACGAATTAGTAATGAAGAGAAAGGGAGTTTGAGAATAGGCCTATTAGAATCTGTTTCTAAAAGGTTAATACCGATAATATTAAAGTTTTTAAATGCTGAAAAACCATATATACATTGTGATTTTGTAGTAGGAAATACAGCACTTTTATCAGAAATGATAGACCATAATAAGATTGATTTTGCCGTGTGTGGAAATAATGAAAATATATCAAATGTAAAATTTATTGTTATATGTGATGAACAAATTGAATTTATAGTGAATAATCCCGAGCATCCTTTGTTACAAAAAGAATTTGTTGAAGTATTTGATATTGTAGATTATCCCGTTATTGTAGGTGAAAGTAATTGTTATTCCTATCAATCTGTAAGTTCTCTCCTAGCGGAAAATAATTTATCTTTTAAAAGAATTTACAATTGTAGTGCATTAAATCTCATTCCAGAAATGCTTTTTGGGAATACGATTGGAATTATCCCGAAAGGTACAATTTTGAATGAAGAAGTACTATCTTTTAAGGTTAAGGGGTTTAATTCTAAAATTCCGATTGGTATATTAATTTCTTCTAAAAATAAAAATTATTTAAGTCATACGAAGCAAAAAATTATGAATGTCATTAAAGAAGTCTTATAAATATGCGGAAATATAAATGCTATTTTCAATACGTATTTTTTCCTTATCATTTTAAAGGTCTTTGTAATGATAAGGTTTAGATGAGTAGAAGGATATACAGTAGTTAAAGTGAATTAAACTAAAGGTATTAGGGATAGGAGGGGAAAACTTGGATTTAGGTGAGCCGATAGCTAAAGGAAATACTGCTAACATATATCTTTATGAAAATAAAGTAATTAAATTATTCAAGGAATATCTTACTGATACAGAGTCTATGAATGAAGCAAAAAAACAAAAATATGCTTATTCATGTGGACTACCAGTTCCAAATGTATTTGAAGTGACAAAGGTACAAGCTAGACAGGCAATTATTATGGAATATGTAAAAGGAGAAAGTATTGGGGATCTCCTGCTAAACAATCTAAATGAAGCAGAGCATTACATAAATATTTGTGTCAATGAGCAAAAAAAGATTCATGCTATACGTGTGAACATAGATGAAATAGAATCAATGAGAGGAAGGTTAGAGCCACAAATTAAATCTGTTTATAAATTGGATGAACAACAAAAGGAAAATATATTGAATAAGTTAGCTTCAATTAAATTTGAACCTAGATTATGTCATGGGGATTTCCATCCGTTTAATCTAATTTTGAGTAATAAGAACGTGAATATTATAGATTGGGTAGATGCTAGTTCAGGTGACATTCGCGCAGATGTGTTTCGTACCTATTTATTGTATGCACAGGCTTCTATAGAATTAGCAGAAATGTATTTACAAATATATTGCAGTAATACTGATCTAACAAGAGATGAGATCTTTCAATGGGCTCCTATTATTATTGCAGCTAGATTTTCTGAGAAAGTATCTCCGCAAAATGAAGTGTATTTAAATATATTATTGAAGCAGTATTTATAAGTAATAAAACAAAGGTTGTTTAGTAGATAATTAATAAATAAATGCTATTGTTTAACTAAAGTTTCCTTGTAGTTAAACAATAGCATTTTTAAACATTGATATAGGTATATTTATTTTCGATCTTCATCCTATAAAGGTTCATTATTCGTACTTGTTCCTCAGTTAATTCTTCTTTATCCCAATACATATGCATTAAGCTATATTCAAAAATCTCCTTTAATTTTATAAACAATGGAAACTTGTCTATCATCTCTTTTGGGAGTTCATTTTCTTCTTGATATCCTTCAAATAGTGCATTTGTAATAGAATGCTCATAGTCAACGATATTCCCATTTCCAGCAAATGAATATTCTATCGCACTATAAATAGGAACTGCTAAATCAAATATGTAAAAATGTTTTTCACAGTCTTGAAAATCAATCATTGTTAAGTTTGAATTGTTTTCAACTAAAATGTTTTCTAACCATAAATCACCGTGAATTAAGCCGTAATTTGAAGTGGATTTTTGTAGCTTTTTTATAGAAGTTAAAACGTCAGATGCAATTTCTCTTATAGTAGTTTCTTCTTTAGGGATATACTTAAGAAAATTATACTCTTCATTTTCATACCAATCGTTTATATGTTTAACCGGTTTAGTCTGTTCAAAACTTTTAGAAATACAATGTAATTTTCCAATTTGTTTACCAAGCTTTCTAAATATATTAGAATTCCATTCGTACCTTGGTAAATGTATGCCAGGCGTAGCTTTATATAATACAGCAAAAATCTCTTTGTCTAATGTTAACTTTTCTACTAAATTCCCATTAAGAGAATGTATGATTGGAGGAACTGCTAAACCATTTTCATATAAAAAGTTCGTATATGTAACTTCTTCTAACTGTTCTTCATATGTTTTGTAGTTTGTAATTCTAATGAAGTATGTACCTAGTTCTGTAAGACATTGATACATTTCATTCGTTATTGGTTTAATGTTAATAAAATTTAACGAATATTGTCCATTTATTAATTGAAGTATTTCTTTTTCTAGCTCGTTCATTGTAACATCCTTTCCAAACTTTAATTTTTTACTTGAGAACTAAAAGACTCTTAATTTACAACATTCGTGTTTTATTTTTGATATCCTTTAAAATGAAGCGATGTAATGAATGGCCCATGTTATAAAACACAAGAAGTATCAAAAGAAAGTAATGAACATCTTTTATAATGCTTAATAAGGGGGGAGTAAATGAATGAACATATACAGAAGATGATTGATTGGATTGAGAGCAATTTAAAAGAAGAATTTTCATTAAATGAATTATCGTGTTATATGGGTTATTCTCCGTATTACTGTTCTTTTAGATTTCACCAAGTAACAGGCATTAGTATTAGACGTTATATTCTTTTGAGAAGATTGTATTTATCTACGGGGGAGTTGACGAATGATAGAAAGATAATAGATATTGCATTGGATTATGATTATTCTTCGCAAGAGGCTTATAGTAGAGCTTTCAAAAATGTTTTTTGGAATGAATCCAAGAGAATTCCAACTTAACAAAATGCCTGTTCAGTCATTTATTAAACTAAAAATAGAGGGGGAGTTTAAAATGAACGTTTCTAGAAAATTAGAGGTTGAGCAGTTACGAAATGCAAAAAGAGAGCTGTTTGATAAAGATGTACTAAACATATTAAATGGTCAAATGATGTATGAAGAATTTAAAAATGAAAAGCTAATGGGTGATTCTGAATATGCACCATTTAATGAGGCAATGTGTGTGAACCTGGCTACTACACAAGTTTTTAATGAAGAGTTTATTAAAACAAGAGCAGAAGGTCATAACAGTTCAATAGAATGTTATACAAAAAAGGTTATAGACCCTTTAGAAAACCTTTTTACGAAAAATTATAAATGCATTGTTTTATGGTTTGGTGAAGATATGTTTTGTCAAATGAATCTACTCACCGTACTTTCATATCTGGAACAGTCTTGTTATGAAGGGAAAGTATACTTAAATAGTTTCAGAGAAGATGAATTTAAAGTAAGTCAACTTGAACTGGAATTAGGAAATTATTCTTCTGTATATAATGATGTGTTAGTAAATCACAAAAAAACGTCTCAAAAGTTACCACCTGTATTGTATCGAGCTATAGATTTATATTTAAATATGTTAAAAGAAGATAATATCGTAGTGAAATTCATCTCTAAAAATCAAGGTTTATCAAATCAAGAATTATTAACAAAATTGTTTCAACTTTTTCCAACAATCGGATACGGTGATTCTCAGTACATAGAACTAATAAATAAAATAAAGAAGGAAGCTGAACCTAAAATATAGGAACAGCTTCCTTCTTACAATTGTTCAAGTAACGCTAATTCGCCCTCTACAAATAACATGAGTTCTTTAATTGTTTCGCCAGAAAAATCAAAACGAATACCGGCTGCTTCATATACTTCAGTTAAAGATCTAGAGCTACCTAATGATAAAGCTTTTTTATAATTTTCTATTGCTTGTTTAGGATTCTCTTTATATTGTTTATACATTTGCAGCGCACCAAGTTGTGCGATAGCATATTCGATGTAATAGAATGGTATTTCGAATATGTGTAATACAGGTAACCAGCCAGTTGCGATCCAATTTTCATACCCTTCAATATTTACGACGTTCGATTGGTAAGTGTTATGTAATTCTAAATACTTTGCATTTCTTTCTTTAGCAGTATGATTAGGATTCTCATACATCCAATGTTGGAATTGATCAACGATAAGCATTTGTGGTAAGTACTTAACAATATCTATAAAGAAATCTAATTTTGCTTTTATAAATTCTTCTGTATTCTCATAAAATGTATCCCAATACTCCATCGAAAATAATTCCATTGTCATGCTAGCGAGTTCTGCTGATTCAGAAGGGATTTCCAAATATTTTTGAAGTTCTAACTGCTTCATACATTCATTATGAATACTATGACCCATTTCATGGAGGAAAGTAGTAACATCATAATGTGTATGATTGAGATTCATGAAAACGAAAGATAATCGAGAAGCAGGTAAATATTCGCAAAATCCTCCTGGACCTTTTCCTTTACGACTTTCTAAATCTAAGCAATTATTTTTATGCATCCGGTCCAGTAATGTTGAAAATTCAGGATCTAGCTTGTGTAAAATATGAGAACTTTTTTCGATTAATTCACTCGCGTCTTCGATAGGTTTTAAGGCTTTTTGATTTGGAGCGGTTGCTTTTAGATCCCATGGACGAAGACTATCTACTTGAAGTTCAGATGTTTTCTCATTAAATATTTTATCGATAAGTGGTACTACGTATTTACGAATAGATTCAGCAAGCTCATAGCAATCATCAGGCGTATAATCAAAACGTTCATGTTTTTTAAACATATAATCGCGATAATTATCTAATTGAATATTTTTTGCTTTTTGATGACGGATTACGATTAATTCATTTAATATATGTTGTAATGTATCTTCAACAGATAAAAATGTTTCAGAAATGAGCGTTTTTGCTTTTTTTCGTATATGACGATCCGGATCTTGTAAGTAAGACTGTAGTTCGGTAATTGTCTTTTCTTCACCGTTCCATAGCGCAGTTAAACCACCTGTAATTTCAAAGTACTCGGTTACTAATTTGTCTTCGCTTATTTCTAAATCAATGTTCTTTTCACAAAATAATGTTTGCGCATTCTTTATTTTTTTATCTAGTAAGCTATACGTTTTTGGATCAAGTTCCATTCGAAAAGGTGACTCTAAATATTTATTATCAAATGCATTTTGATAACGTTTCAAAAGAGGTCTCACAAATTGTTGATCATATTCAAAAGTAGCTTTTATTTCTTTATTATCTGTACTACATTGAAAGGCGATATAGTGCGATCTTAATTGTTCTTCAATTTCCCAAATGAATGTAGATTCTTTTTTTAACCAGTTTTCAAGCTCTAGTTTTGAAGAAATCACTTCATTTAATAAAGTAGAAAGAGTATTTTCCAATTCTAGAACGTTACTAATATCAATCGTATTTACACGTTGCAATATATATCCCTCACTTTTTATTTTCTTAAGGAAGTATTCTTCTTCTTTACTACAATCCCTTTTTTTCCTAAGAAGTTTGTGCCCACTACTCCAAGAACAATCAAAATTGTTCCGATGATGTGATAGTATGCGATTTGTTCATGTAAGAATACAACACCCGCGATAATTGTAATAAGTGTAGATAAGTTGCTGAAAACACTTATTTTAGCTGCTTCAATATAAGATAAGGAATAGTTTAATAGCAATGCCGTCAGCAAGGACGATAGTAACCCTAAATATAAAATAGAGATAAGAAATGTTCCATTCGTAAAAGGTTTAAAGTATACCGTTATTGTACCTTTACTTATATGGCTGGCGATTGCGATTAAATTAAAGCTAATAAAGCCGATTACTGTCATAGTGTAAGTTAAATCCATTAGTTTGAATTCCTTCGTCATTTTTCGAGCTAACACATTATAGAAAGCAGATGATAATGCCGATAGCAAAATAAGAATAACACCTATGAAACTAGTTTCATGAGTCCCTATACCATTCATGATAAATATATAAATGACACCGATGACAGAAATGAGTACAGATATTTTTTGCCATGTATTTGTATACTCTTTTAAAAAATAGGAAGCTAACATCATCGTAAATATAGGAATCGCCGCTTGTATAATTCCCGCCTCAGAGGAACTTGTATACACTAAGCCAAAAGCTTGAAAAGCAAAAAAAAGTGCTGGATAAAAAAACGCAATTGGTAAAAGAGAAAGTATGTTTTTTAATGATATATTTAACTTTACGAATCCAAAAATAATCGGAATATTTGCTGCTATGAAAGCAACTGTAAAACGATGAGCCAGAGTATCAAGAGGGCTTGTAATGGTTAGTGTTAGTTTCACGAATAAAAAGGAAAATCCAATAATAAATGAATAGAGTAAAGCTGATAAATATGCCTTTGTTGTAAGTTTCATAATTTCACCTCATAGTAACTGATTTTTTACTGGCCAGTATACGTACATATTAATCTTTCTGATCTAGTGCTACAATGTGAATAAATACAAACTGTACCGGTACAAAATAAGCGTAAGAGGTGTCATAATGTATAAGTATTTACATGTTTTAAATGATTTAGAAAATATGATTCAATATGGAGAGATAAAAGAAGGAAAGAAATTACCGTCTATACGGTCACTCGTTATGCAATATAAATGTAATAAGGCAACAGTTATACGTGCACTTCACGAATTAGAAAAGCGTCATATTATTTATTCCGTGCCTCAGAGTGGATACTACGTTGTTAAAAAATCAGGGAGTACCATTGAAAGTAACGAGATAATTGACTTTGCCTCTTCAGCACCAGATCCAGATGTTTTTCCATATTTAGATTTTCAACATTGTATTAATAAAGCCATTGATACATATAAAAATGACTTGTTCGTATATGGAACGCCGAAAGGTTTACCGTCTTTAATTCCGGTCATTCAAAAACAACTAGCAAATTATCAAGTCTTCACTAAAGAAGAAAATATTTTTATAACGTCAGGTGTACAACAAGCGCTAGCTATACTAACTTCTATACCATTTCCAAATGAGAATGAAACGATATTAATTGAACAGCCAACATATCATCTATATATTGAGTATCTAGAAATAAATAAAATTCCTGTAATCGGTATTAAACGTACAAATGAAGGTATTGACTTAAATGAATTGGAACGTATTTTTCGAACAGGTAAAATAAAATTCTTTTATACAATACCAAGATATCATCATCCGCTTGGAACTTCTTATTCAAAAGACGAGAAAGAAAAGATCGTGTTATTGGCTAAGAAATATAATGTATTTATAGTGGAAGATGATTATTTAGCAGATTTAGAAACAGATTCAAAAACAGATCCGTTATATAACTTGGATAATTGTAATCATGTAATATATTTGAAAAGTTACTCTAAGATTATTTTTCCAGGTTTACGGGTTGGAGTTGCGGTCATTCCGCCATCCATCGCAAATGATTTCCATACATATAAAAAGATATTAGATATTGATAGTCCGATGATTTCTCAGGCGGCTTTAGAAATTTATATAAAGAGTGGTATGTTTGAACGTCATAAAAATAAAATTAAATCTTCCTACTATAATAGATCAATAAAATTAGCGGAAACATTAAAAAAAGTGCAAAATGAAAATCCATCATTATTTGCATATAATAGACAAAACACATTGGGAATACACACTTGTTTAGAAATACAAAAAAACATAGCTATAGAAACTTTCATAAAAACATTAAGAGAAAATCAAATAAGTATCGATTCAGTTGATAGAAATTATTTAAATGATTTTCATAAAGAAAAGTTGCTAAAGTTAAACGTATCGAATGTAAAAGAAGATAAAATTGAAGAAGGTATTCGTAAAGTAATTGAGGAAATCAAACAATCAGGACAGTTGAATTTTCAGTTTAGAAAAGAATAATTTGAATTAGGAGGTTTGTTGTGAGACGCAAAATAATTCTCTTGTTTGTGTGTATCGCTATAATAATTGGAACTATCGTTGTGACTAAATATTATAAAAAAGATGATCAATGCATTGCGGTTGGTAAGTATTCAAGAGGTATTATCGTAGATCAAAATAACGAACCTATATCTAATGTGAAAATTTATGAAGATTCTATTGAAAGTAAGGAACGCAGCATTTCAAATGCACAAGGTGAATTTGAAATACCACATGGTGTTTGTGGTGAGGTTGTATTACAATTTGTTACTCCAGATGGTGAAATCTATACGAGGAAATATGATAGCAAGCATATACCGGAAGTGATAGAACTGAGTTATAAAAGGTAAGAGAAATTACATGAAATCATTTCAAGGAATAAGTTTAAAATTAATATTTTTTAGAGCACTCAATAGCTGAGTGCTCTTTTTATTTAGGACATAAGTAATTTAAATGGAAATAAACTACCAATAAATGATAACCTTAAAGTGTAGCATTTATTTTGAATAGGAGGGTGATGGAGTCTATGGCAGTACGTTTAGTCGATGATTTACAACAATTATCGTTGTTACTAATGTTTTTATGTACATTTATATTTTACAGATATTTAAAAAAGGTAAGACAAGAGAGAAAATTGACTGGTTTTGAATGGACAATGTATTTTGTCACTCAATTTGCGACAGTAATTTGGACAATTACTTATTTTATTAAATTCTTAGCTGAATCGTAATTTCTATTCAATTAATCTAGTTTACTGTTATCTATTAGGGATATAAATATAGCCTGTATCTAAATCAATGACGACATCGCTCATGAAGTTATCTTGTAGTAACTTTGGAATTTTTTCATAATGATAACGTACACAAAATAAGTTTAGAAGGTCCTCATTAGATATCTGTTTGTTTTTGACATTTAAATACATTAGTGTTAACTCGTCAAGAGAACAAGTAAGGCCAATAACATACTCATTTATTCTATATCCATCAAATTCAATTATCATATTATCACTGTTGGGTGCTAGCCAACGTTATAGCTTAAATTTTAGTTGAATCTATTATACATTGTTTGAAATTTTGTGAGAATATATTTTTATAAAATGTGAGGGTTATAAATGGAACAAAATAAATTAGTTTTAAAGGGACCAAAACGGCTTAAGTGGGAAACGCGCGAAATTAAGTCTATACAGGATGATGAAATTATCGTTAAAACAATTGCAGGTGCAATAAGTATTGGAGCAGAGTTACCACAGTATAAAGAATCGGATGTTACAGATACAAATCCTATCTATCCAAGAAAAACTGGTTATGAAAGTTATGGGGAAGTTATTCAAGTTGGTAATAAAGTAACAAATTTAAACGTAGGTGATAGAGTAGTTTCTTTTTATGGACATGAAACGATAGGAATAGTTAAGGGGGATAAAGTAATTCGAGTGCCTAGTTATATAACACCTAAAGTTGCTTTATTATCTATTCTTTCGTGTGATGCTGCTAAAGGAGTATTAAAACTAAATCTGCGACAGGATGAAAAAGTACTTATAACTGGAATGGGAGTTATTGGTTTACTCGCTTGTTATTTTTTAAAATACTATGTAGGTGTTAAGCATGTAGATGTTGTTGAACCTAATAAAAATAGAAGAGATTTTGCAAAGAAATTTGGTGCGAAAAACATATATGAATCAGAAGAACAAATAATAGAAACATATAATTACGGTTTCGAATGTTCTGCTACAAATAGTGGGTTTCACACATTACAAAAGGCTATTAATAGTAATGGAGAAATATGTATTCTTTCTGATGGTAATATAGAAGACCTAACATTAACCGCTGACTTTTATCGAAAAGAATTGCAAATCATTGGTTCAAGTGACGGATATGATTATCAAAAACATGCAGATTGGTTTTTTAATCAAATAGAACAGACGCCATGGATAGAAGAGATTTTTCAACATGAAATTCACTATAATGCTCTTGAAAAATGTTTTGAGGAATTAAGTGAGCGGATAATTACTCCTTTAAAAGTATTTGTCTCATATGAATAAAATGACCACGTACTTGTCACGTAGCTCACATATATTTCGTCACTAATATGATAACAAAATGAGGAGTAGCATGTACGGGGATTTTTATTGGGTACAACGGGTTGCGTAAACAGAGAAGGGTTGTTGCTCTTTCATTATGTACAAATTGTATATTATCTTTCTCAATGTACATATTAAGTAAAGTGTTTAATATCATGTACATAAAAGGCGGGGTAATATGGATGAAAATAAGAAAAATGAAGAATTGAGTAAATTTAAGAAACAATGGTTTAATGAAGATAATCAACCAGTAGCTTTACCGCCTGATATAGGCAGCATGTTAGACTCCAAATCAGTTGATGATAAAAGTGGAGAGAGTAATAATGAATAAGTTTAATCTATGCATCCATGTGGGTGCTTTTTATTTTTTTGACAATGGAAGATGGATCATCAAACCCTTATTGAAAAAAGATTGATCAAAATAGATTATTTTTCAGTATATGTAAGTTTGATTTTTACAAAAAAGTTTAATTAAAATGCATTTAGAATGCTATATGAAATGGGAATGCTAGTAACATTCACCATTAAAGGATTGGGCAATTATGAATATAATTTGGGAAAGTATTATTTTAATTCTTACTGGAATGATTGCATTAAAAATGACAGGTAGTAATTCTGTTAGCCAAATGACGAGAGCTGAAATAATTATAGTAGTTTCAATTGGACGTATTATTGTAGAGCCTGTATTAAGTAGGAAAGTAGTCCCATCTATATTTGCAGCTGTAATATTTGCAAGCATACTTCTTATCATTCATTTTTTTGAATTGAAATCAAAGAAGGTGGAGCGATTTCTAAATGGCAGTAGCATTGTAATTGTTGAAAACGGAGAAATTGTAAAAGAGAATTTGCTGAAGGCAAAAATGTCGGAACAACAACTATATATGCAATTAAGAGAAAAAGGAATTCATGATTTAATGAGTTTACAGCAAGTTACGGCCGAACCGAATGGGCGTATTGGTTATCAATTAATAGAGAAAGCTCAACCGATAACTTTAGAAATGTTAGAAAAAATATTAGGTCAGCAAAAAATAAAAAAATAATTTCTCTTTAGATAAGCTAATACTACACGGAAGTATTGGCTTTTTTATATTTTCTCTAAACGTACTGGTTAATATTTAGAATAGATATTCAGCCAATCTTTAAATTAGATATAGGCTTATTAATATGCTATATTCAATGGACCTATAGTGACTGTGGGGAAAAAAGCAGCGTTAAAATTAATAGGTCTTTCATGTGATGTTATACATGAGATAAGAATAAGGAGATAAAAATAAAATGGAATTTTGGGAATCAAGCTTTATTGAGAAACAAACGATGTGGGGTTTTGAACCTACAGAATCTGCAATTTTGACAAAAGATTTTTTTCTAGAAAAGAACGTTAAAGACATACTAGTTCCGGGTATTGGATATGGTAGAAACGCAAAGGTATTTATCGAAAATGGTATAAATGTAACTGGTATTGAAATTTCAAAAACTGCAATTGATTTAGCAAGAGAAAACGGACTAGAAGATGTTAGTATGTATCACGGTTCGGTAAACGAAATGCCTTTTGATAATAAACTGTATGATGGGATATTTAGTCATGCACTTCTTCATTTGCTGAATGAGCAGGAAAGAGAGAATTTTATTAAAGATTGTTATAATCAGTTAAAACCAGGTGGATATATGGTTTTCACAACAGTTTCTAAAAAAGCTCCTATGTATGGAAAAGGAAACCAGTTGGATAAAGACTATTATGAGATAATGGAAGGCGTAAAAATGTTCTTCTATGATTCTGAATCTATAAAACAAGATTTTAATAAGTATGGATTAGTACAAGTTTCGGAAATTGACGAACCAAATAAGAATGTAGAAAATAAACCTTCAATTAATTTCTTAATGATAAAATGTAGAAAAGACCTGTGAAAAATTAGTATATATTGATTGTGTATTCTGCATAAATAATAAAGGCAAACATACTAGGAATTATAAATGAACTAGAAGTCTTAATAGAGATAAATCTAGAGAAGCAAGATTAGATAGCGCTTAAAATATGGGGAAATACAGTGATAAAATTAGAAATAAAATGTGTTTGATATTTTTTGTGGAGTTTTAATGTCAGAAAAAGAAGAAAAGGAGAAAAAATGCTTTCCTAGAAGGTGGGGGAAAAGAAAAGTTTCAGAGCATTTATCTCAACTAAACAAAAAAAGGATTTGGGTTACAATCTATGTTATAGATTTGTATATCGTAACTATTCCTTGTACAGTAAAAAAATATAAATCTTAATACATATATGTTTATAGAAGCGACTGTTTCTTTTAAAAGATACGATCGCTTCTATAAAATTGTCAATTTTATGAAATTAAGTGATGCCTAAGAAGTCGTATCGTTATCTCAAAGTATCGCCTTAAATACTTTTAATGAGTTTTATCCCCTCAACAAAGAAAAGTACTAAGTGTATAGTGTTCATTACAAACCATAACATGAGCTTTGAGTTCTTCACAGTTTTCAACTGACTTGATTTTGTATTAGACAATTCTATCTTTAAAGACATTAATATAATAGTATTAGACATAAAGCCTAACAATATAAATCCGAATAAAGGTAAGTTTGTAATAGCGCCTATTACCATAATTGCTATGTATACTATAGTTAGCTTTTTAATATACTGTTTATCTTCTTTTAATTTATCTATATTTTTGGTTTTGAACCAGTTTCTTACTATTCTTACAAAAATAATAGTTTGAAATACTAGTACAATTATACTTACAAAGAGAAGGAACAAAGTTCTTAAATTATTTTCCATTAAATCGTTCATTTCGTATGTACCCCTTTTATTTATGTTTATAGTATGAAAATGTAATTTTCAAAGAACCTGCATGTGATTAGTAACGGTACTCGTTCTCTATTTTCATGTTACTCTATCCTTGTTAATTATGGAAAAGGACAAATCTAAGCATTTAACTGTTAGTATGGTATACCCTTTATATATTTTAGGTTAATTTTGATTGTTTGCATATAATTTTATATTGGAATAAGTAATACGTCAAAATGTTTTGTGAAAATTACGGCTATTAATTGCTTGTACAAAAGAAAAAGATTAGTAGGTAGTCATATCGTAACGGGCGAGGTATACCTTATCTGTTGTCTGTTTAAAATGAAGTTTAGCCATGTTGAAAATATGATTTTCATTTATTATTTCTAGAAACAATAATGTGGTTAATTTTGGTGAAATTTAAAATGGAGGAAAAACGTTAGACCACTAGAGTGAATATATTCAAAGCCATATCATGTGTAGTGTTTAATATAATTAGGGGGAACTACATGACAAGAAAACAGATAATCATTACCTTATTTTCAATTACAGCGTTCATACTAATTTTAGTATCACTTGGTGTTTTTGAGGAAGAACTAAAAGAAACAGATTATAGTGAAGTTGTACAATTCATGGAAGATATGAAAAACAAAGAAGAAGTTGAGATTGATGTAGTTACTTACTATTCAGATAAGGCCTCTTTAGAGAATAGTGTACTCAAACAACCAAATGGTTGGATTATTTATCGTTTAAAAGCTCGTTATGATAAAGTAACAAATCAAAGTTGGATAGATGTGACGCCTGATCTTAGCCGTTTTAAGAATGTGGAGAAAATTTCTGAGGATCTCATTACCTCACACCAACAATGCGGCTATATTAATCATAATACAGACGAGAATAAAGGAAAAGTAGGATACATGTTAACAGAATGCTTCCATAAGTGGGAATACGATGTGAAGCCATCAGGGTTTGAAGGATATAGGATTAATTACACAATCTTACCGATTTTAGGTTTAAAATAAATTTAGTATTTGTTTTATCAATTTGTTAATCAATTAGCTGATAATGTAGCTGAACAAGTAATGTATGATATTAAACTTATATTTTAATAATAGTTTTGGCTTATCTTTTTTAGGCTATTTGCAATGAGTTGAATAACCTTTATTCTAAAACAGTAATTAATAAAATTATTTAGTGTTAATATAAATTCTTATATATGGATTATGCATAAATAAAAAGGACAAGCATATAATAGAAATACCTATTAACTTTAAGTAACCTTAACTTTCTTTAATAGGATATCTCAAAATCCCCAAAAAGAGCACTTGCGGAAACAAGTGCTCTTTTATTTTTTTGTTTATTGAAGATGATTAAATTTCGTCCGACTAATATGGAATTTTAAACCACTATTTTATATAAAGTGGTAAAATAAGTAGGGGGAATTTGTAAGGGGGCGAGGGATTTGAAACTAAAAGAGCTGGCGGATTTGTTATTGATTAAAGATACCAATGGAGATATGAATGTAGAAATTACGGGATTAGAAATGGATTCTAGAAAAATAACTAGTGGGAATTTATTTATATGTGTATCAGGTATCGATGGTTTTCTTGAAGATCGACATCAATTTGTTGAAGATGCAGTGGAAAATGGTGCTGTGGCGTTAATTGTAGAAAGAGATATAAATATTGAAATACCTAAAATAATTGTTAAAGATGCTAGGTATGCTATGGCAGTTATTGCATCACATTTCTATGGTTACCCATCTAATAAAATGAAGCTAATTGGAATTACAGGAACAAATGGTAAAACAACTACTTCCTATTTACTTGAAAAGATTTTGACTGATTATGGATTTCAAACAGGGCTTATGGGGAATAACGGAGTGAAAGTTGGTTCGAAATGGTATCCTACTGATATTAATACGCAAGAACCACCGATACTTCAGCGGAATTTGCAAACGATGAAAAATCATAATACAGATTATTGTGTTATGGAAGTTACCTCACAAGGTTTACACATGGAAAGAGTTAAAGGGTGTAACTTTAAAACCGCTATTTTTACAAATTTAACGCAAGATCATTTGGATTACCATGGAACATTTGAGGAATATAAGCATGTAAAAGGCCTTCTATTTTCAAGATTAGGAAATGATTTTTCTATTACAGATAAAAATTTTGCTATATTGAATGCAGACGATCCATCGGTAGAATACTTTAAAAAAATTACTTCAGCTGAGGTTATTACATATGGGATACATAATGGAGCAGATGTTCAAGCGAAGAACATAACTTTAAGCCCAAAAGGTATTCGTTTTTTAGTTTCGTCCTTTAATGGAGAAATAGAAATCAATCTAAATCTAGTAGGCCACTTTAATGTATATAATGCATTAGCAGCAATAACAGCTGCATTGGTTGAAGGTATTCCGCTTACAAATATTAGTGACAGCTTATCTGATTTAAAGAGCATTGAAGGTAGAATGGAAATCATAGACGAAAATCAAGATTTCCTTGTAATCGTGGACTATGCTCATACGCCTGATGCGTTAGAAAATGTCCTTACTACAATTAGCGAGTTTTCAAAAGGTAAAATCATTACTGTTTTCGGCTGCGGTGGGGATAGAGATGCAAAAAAACGACCTATAATGGGTGAAATTGCTGGAAGTTATAGCGATTTTGTTTATATTACTTCTGATAATCCACGTTCGGAAGACCCGCAGGCAATAATGAAAGATATTGAAAAAGGATTTTCACAGAATAATAATTTGAATTATAAAGTTGAAGTAGATCGTGAACTTGCTATAAAACATGCAATAAACATGGCATCTTCTAATGATATTGTTTTGATTGCAGGGAAAGGGCATGAAACGTATCAAATTTTAAAGGATTTGACTATTCATTTTGATGATAAAGAAAAAGCTCGACAAGCAATTATAAATAATAAATAGATTATCTTTTAGAAAAGATTAGATTAAGTTGTGAATGGAGTGTTATTGAATGCAAACTAGAAAAGCTTATTTATATGTATTTCATACGATGTCCGATTGGGAATACGGACATTTAATTGCTGAACTTAATACAGGTAGATATTTTAAAAAGGGTTTAGCACCTTTTAAAGTAGTTACAGTTGGAATAAATAAAGAAAGGGTTATTTCAATGGGAGGCTTGAACGTAAAGCCAGATATTTCCCTAGATGAATGTGTACTTGAGAGTAATGATTTATTGATTTTACCTGGAGGAAATACTTGGACTGAAAACATACATAAACCCATATTGCAAAAAGTTGAAGAAGCTTTAAAGATTGGTACTATTGTGGCTGCAATTTGTGGTGCAACAATAGGCCTTGCAAATTACGGATACTTAAATTCTAGAAAGCATACAAGTAATAGTTTAGATTATATGAAAATGGTTTGTCCTACATATAAAGGGGAAAATTTATATGAAATGGGATCTGTAGCGTCTGGTGAAAATCTTATTACTGCATCTGGAGTAGCTCCTTTGGAATTTGCAGTGGAGGTACTGAAAAAATTAGATGTATTTGCGCCAGATACACTCCATTCATGGTATGAATTAAATAAGACACATGAACCTGAACATTTCTTCCAGTTAATGAATTCATTAAATAGCTAAGCAATTTAGTATGATCAATAATAAAAACCATGTTTCTAATGATACTGAAGCATGGTTTTTGTGTTTTGATTAATAAATATATAAAGTAACAAATTTTGTACAATAAAAATGAATTTGAGAGAAAGAGTCACATCTTAATTATACGATTATTTCTGAACGACAAACGTAATAGCATTTGTTTTTAATTGAATGTGTCTTTCGTTTCGGACTATATTATAAGCTATTTCTTTTATTTCAACTTTTATTTCTTGCCATTCCTTATAAATGCTTTTTAATAGATATATCATATGTTCAGTTGGAAGGTTAATTTCAATTAAAGCATCTAATTCTTCTTTCGTATGTAAGTCAATTTCTTGTATGTTCGAGTTAATAATTAAACAATTGATACCACCAGTCTTTGTACCTTTTTTCATAGAATGGAGCACGTTTTTTAAATCTTCTTCTGATTGAACATGCTCTAAACTTGATATTGCAACGATATAATCAAAAATATCAGGTTGGATGTAGTAGTTTTCAATTGCTGCTTGTTCTGTTTTTATAACTTCAAAAACATCATGTTCTTTACTATAAATTTGTAATTTTGTTAAAGCGGAATCCAGTAAGTCCACACAAGTAACAGTGCCGTTATTATTTTTTATTATTTGTGCAATTGGAATGCTATTTCTTCCAACGCCAGAGCCTAGATCAAGTACTTGTAAGTTATTTTGTCCTTCAAAGTACTCCATTAAGTCCATAACTGTTTTAACCGGTTTGTAAAGCCAAGAGCCAGTTTCAAATAGTTTGTATTGTTCATAGCAAAGGTCATGATATTTCTTTTCTTCTTGTCTTATGTAATTAATACGATTCATTGTATTTCAACTCCAATACTTTCATTCTAACGAGGTCCTTTAGCAAAACTTGCTAAAGCATCTAAAACTAATTCTATATTACTGATCAAGATTTTCACCTCGCTTTATAAGATATTTATATAATTCGATAAGAATATAGGTAAACCTTTTAGCCAGAGATATTAAGATTTTTACTGTGGAAAACTGATTTTCTTAAGTGATTAAAAAAATGTATAAACATGGAGAGGAAAATGCATATGATGTTTTATGAAATTGTTTGCTTTTCTTGTAAAAATATATTTCGTGTTTACGAAGGTAGTGAAAAATATAAACGATTTAAAGAGAAAACGAAGGGAACATATTGTTGTGATGAATGTAGCCATAAAATTCAATTAGAAGCGATAAAGCATTTATTTAGATAGCTTTTATTTCCGGAAAAGTTTGACAATAAAAGCGTTGTAAATTATCATATAAAAAAACTAATATATAAAATGGCATGGAAGAGAAGAGTAGTTAAAAAAGGATACGTACAGAGAGCTCTGGTAGCTGAGAAAGAGCGGTATACATTTTAACGAAAAAAGACTTGGAGCTGCGCAAGGAACTAATTTGTTTAGGGATGGTGCGACGGGTTCTCCCGTTATAGAGATAGGGTATAAGCATATTTTGTCGTACCTGAAGAGGTTAATATGGCGACATATTGACAAACTGAGGTGGTACCGCGAAGCTAACAACTCTCGTCCTCAAGATGAATAATCTTGGGGGTGGGAGTTTTTTTATTGCATAAAACTGAAAGTCTGAAAACAAAAAAATGAGGTGAGTAATATATGCATTGGGCGTATGAAGTAGCACATGAATTAATAAGAAAACATCCAAACAAAGAAACTTTTGTTTGCGCATCTGGAATCAGTCCATCTGGCTCTGTTCATATCGGGAACTTTCGCGAAATAATAACGACTTATTTCGTTGTAAGAGCCCTTCGAGATTTAGGGAAAAAGACTCGTTTTATATTTTCATGGGATGATTATGACAGGTTTAGAAAAGTCCCTAAAAATATTGATCCATCTTTTGCAAAATATATTGGTATGCCATACTGTGATATTCCAGATCCATATGGTTGTCATAATTCGTATGCAGAGCATTTTGAAAAAGAGTTTGAGAAATCGCTTCAAGTATTTGGGGTTGAGGTGGAATTCATATATCAACATGCTGAGTATAGAAGCGGAAGGTATAACAAAAATATATTAGAGGCTTTGTATAAAAGAAAAGAAATATATGATATTTTAATGAGTTTTAAAACTGGAGAGTGTAGTGCAAAAGAGCGAGAGAGTTTTTATCCGGTTACATTATATTGTGAGAAATGCGAGAAAGATGAAACAACGATTACACATTTTGATAAAGTATTAAAAACAGTACGGTATGAATGTATATGTGGAAATCAAAATGAATTATCGGTATTAAATACAAATAAAATGAAACTGAATTGGAAAATCGATTGGCCGATGAGATGGATGATAGAGGATGTTATTTTTGAACCGGGCGGAAGAGATCATTCCTCGGAAACGGGTAGTTATAATGTATCAAAGGAAATTGCAATGAAAATATTCAATCGTGAAGCTCCTCATTATGTTGCTTATGATTTCATTGGAATTAAAGGCAATCATGAAAAAATGTCTAGTTCTTCAGGAAATAGTATTACACCAAGTGAGTTGTTAAAATTGTATTTACCAGAAGTGATACTGTTTATGTTTGCAAAATATAGACCAAACGCAGCTTTTCATATCGGTCTTGATGAAGATGTGATTCGCAATTATACAGAATATGAGCGATTGAAAAGTAGTTATGAAAATAAAACGCTCAAAAATGAAGATTTACTTGATGCAATTAAACTTTCTAGAGTTGATAGCGGGTTTAAAGAATATCCGAAATTTAATCAAGTAGCAGGAACGTTACCGCTATTAAATTTTGATGCATCTATTTTACAAGATACATTAGAAAATATAGATAGAGGTTATACATTAGATGCTATGATAGCGATATGTAACCGCGCAGAGTATTGGATAAAAAACTTTCAATCTGAAAAATTAATTGCGGTAAATCAAGAGAGAAATACAGAGTTTTACAACACATTAGATGAAAGACAGAAAGAATGGTTAGTAGAAGTTTGCAACATACTTCGTTCTAACAAAGATTATTCTAACTTAATGGAACAATTGTATTCGATTTGCCATCATGAAAATAAAAAAATAATGAAAGAAAATCAAAAACAATTATTTATTATAATTTATAGGCTCATTATAAATCAGTCTAGTGGCCCTCGTATACCGTTATTAATACATGTAGTAGGCATCGAAAAATTTATCACATTATTAGATTTCTAAAAAATAAAGGGAACGCAAGTACTCAGCTAGGTACTTGCGTTTCAAATATTGCTACCGTGAATACATTTTCGGACATTCATCACCACGTGGTTCATAAAAACAATGGCTTTTAAACTGTCCTACAAACGGCTGATTATACCATTCAGGTGGGCAAGCTCCAACTGGACGGAAATACCAAAGGGCCCATCGTGCAGGCCAGCGCCATTCTCCTTGTAAAACTTTTCTTGCAATTTCTTTTTCTGATTCACGAGCACGCTGATAAAAATATCCGTATTGTACGGCTTCGAATCCACCGGGGCTTTGATATACTGCATCACGTACAGATCGAAGTTGTTTAAAATCTAAGCAATCACAAAATACACGGTTTACTACTACGCAGCCAACAAGTTGTTCACCTTGTCGACCTTCGCCTTCAGCTTCAGCACGAATTAAACGAGCTAGTAAATCAACATCGCTTTCGTTATATGGAATAAGGGGCATAGTGATACCACCTTTCTTTACCTGTTATAGTAAAGAGTGTATGTATGAAAATAAGCTAAGTGCTTTTCTATATGTAAATTCATTAATTATTAAAAGGAGCTTTTATGAAAAAAGCTAATTTGTGATTGTAGACCAATATAAAGAGGAGAGATAATATGTATCGAATCCATAAAGAACATATCATTTACGCAATGTCACCAGAAAATAAACCATGTATGGAAGTAGAAATTGGGAGTCGTCTTATATTTGAAACATATGATTGCTTTGAAAATCAAATTGATTCTGAAGATGTTGCGTTTCAAGAATTAGATTGGAACCGAATTAATCCAGCGACTGGACCTGTATATATTAAAGGTGCAGAACCTGGTGATATTTTAGTCGTAACGATTGAAAAAATTAAAATTGCTGAGCAAGGTGTTTTAACTACAGGGGCGAATCTTGGTGTAATGGGTGAAGAGCTAAACGAAAACACAGTGAAAATGGTCCCAATCCATAATGAACATGTTTTGTTTTCAAATGAATTACAAATCCCGATTAATCCAATGATCGGTGTTATTGGTACTGCGCCGAAAGAAGAGAGTATTTCATGTGGCACACCGCATGATCACGGCGGGAATATGGACTGTAAAGAAATAAAAGAAGGGACAACATTACTATTACCTGTAAATGTTCCTGGTGCTCTATTAGCATTAGGTGATTTACACGCAGCGATGGGTGATGGTGAAATTGGTGTTAGTGGAGTAGAGGTTGCTGGTGAGGTAACTGTAACAATTCAAAATATAAAAGGAAAGAAATGGCCACTCCCAATGGCGATCCAAAAAGAAAAACTTATGACGATTGCTTCAGAGAAATTGTTAGATGATGCAGCGAATCGCGCTGTACGTAATATGGTGACATTTTTACATGAAGAATTAGAAATGTCTAAAGCTGATGCAACACTTTTATTATCAGCTGCAGGCGATTTAAATGTTTGCCAAGTTGTAGATCCACTGAAAACAGCACGAATGGAACTAGGTATGGACTATGTGGAGAAGCTAGGTTTTAATTTGAGTAAATTTCATATTAAATAAGAATAATAGAAGAAGGATGCTGTTGTATAAAAGTATCCTTTTTTTGATTTACGGATGATATAAAAACAGGTAGTATTTATTTTATATAATTGAATATAAGATTGTGGATCGAAAAAGGAGTAAACACATGGTTAAAATTATGATTGTAGAAGACGATATGAAAATTGCAGAACTATTATCAACACATGTCGCGAAATACGGGTATGAAGGAATTATTGTATCGGATTTTCAAAATGTATTAAACATTTTTTTAGAAGAACAACCAGAGTTAGTTTTATTAGATATTAATTTACCAAGTTTTGATGGGTACTATTGGTGTCGTCAAATTCGCGGAGTTTCTACATGTCCGATATTATTTATTTCGGCTCGTGAAGGCACGATGGATCAAGTTATGGCGCTTGAAAACGGTGGCGATGATTTCATTTCAAAGCCATTCCATTACGAAGTTGTAATGGCTAAAATTCGTAGTCATTTAAGGCGTGCTTACGGAGATTATGCACCGAAAGTAGAAGAACGGATGGTTGAGCAACAAGGTCTTTGTTTATATCCCGAAAGGCTTGTATTAAAGCTTAAGAATCAAGAGATTGATATAACAAGAAATGAAGCTATTTTATTAGAGATGTTAATGAAAAATTATCCGCGTGTTGTGGGTAGAGAAGTGCTATTAAATAAATTATGGGATAGCGAATCTTATGTTGATGATAATACTTTAAGCGTAAATACAACACGTGTGCGTAAAAAATTAAAAACATTACAGATTGAAGATGCAATTGAAACGATTCGTAGTGTCGGTTATAGATTACATATAACTTGGGATAATGGTATGGAGAAATGATAAAATTATTTATTCGTGATCATATACCACTTATTTGTTTTACAGTAATCCAGTTACTAGCCATATTTCTTGTATATTGGTTTGATGGGCATAATCATATTGCAACGGCATTATATGCAATGTTTTTAGGTGTCTTTTTTATGGTAGGTTATTTAGTGTTTCGTTACTTTACTCATCGTACCTTCTATGAAAGATTAGCAAATCCGTTGCATTCTTTGGATGATTCTGTTCAAAAATCAGATTTTGCAGTTTTATCTACTATGCTTCAAGAGCTACTTGAGGTGCAATATCGACATTATCAAAACCAGCTGCAAATACAAGAGAGAAAAAATAATGATCATTTAACTTTTATGAATCAGTGGATACATCAAATGAAAACACCTTTATCTGTAATAGAATTAATTACACAAGATGAAGTCGACCCACGTTTTGAAAGTATAAATGAGGAAACAGATAGATTGAAAAAAGGGTTAGAGATGGCTTTGTATGTCGCACGTTTAGAAGCATTTACACAAGATTTTTATGTCGAAAAAGTACAGCTACATAAAATAGTGAATGATTCTGTACATGAACATAAACGCTTTTTTATCCGGAATTTTGTATATCCAGAGCTTAAAATTGATAAGGACATTATTGTAGAAAGTGATGCAAAATGGCTACAATTTTTAATTGGACAAATACTATCGAATGCGATTAAATATTCATCTGGTAGTCGAGAGAAGATTAAAGTGAAAGCTTGTAAGGAAGATAATAACGTTATACTTGAAATCACCGATTATGGCGTAGGGATACCGAAGCAAGATTTACCTAGAGTATTTAAACCTTTCTTTACAGGGGAAAATGGCAGAGATTTTAAAGAATCAACTGGAATGGGGCTATATCTTGTATATGAAATTACGAAACAATTAGGACATAGTGTAGAAATCCATTCAGAAGTTGGTAAAGCTACCGTTGTACGAATTATATTTTTTAATGTGTAAATAAGTGATCAGGGCTAAAGAACTTTGGAGATAAGTTTTTTAGCCTTATTTTATCCCGCTTTAATGGGCAGTAAGACCCCCCCGCTGATTAAAGTTTCACTTTATAGCGATTATATGAAATGGTAAAAGGTAATCTTAGTATGTATAATGACACGCTAATAAATACGCTTGTTAAATTAGAAGTATTTAATAAAAAGCTGATAAATAGTTTTTGTAAGAAAAAAGCCACCCCTTTGAAAGAGATAGCTTCATGAATTCATCCTATGAATAAGTGTATCAACATTAATAAGTATAATGTTCGATTCGTGATATGTTTTGTGGATTATAATAGAATTAGTCTTTTGTTTTTTCATGATACAGTATTGTAATTAAGTAAACAAACTTAATAATGTATATCCAATTAATCCTAAAATAATGATAGGAACCATCATTAAGAAAGAAGAAATTCGATTAGCATTAGAGCGTTCTAATACAAGAATCAAGATAATTCCGACTATCACTTCGGTATATCCAACAGGTAACATGTGACTATAGTCTTCAAAATTTAAAAGAATGTGAAGTCCATCCGTTACAAAAACTCCACTAATAAGCGCACTTCCGAATTTATGAAGTGGATTTGTAGTATCTTTCCATAGAAAACCTGCAATTCCAAAGATAGTTCCTCCTATAAATGCACATACAATCCATACAGATATAAAATAAATAGAGTGAGCTACATTTGTAATAACAATTGCATAACCATAGTAGCCTAATACCATACCGAGTAGTGCAAGGATACCAGAAAGTATAGCTGTACGCTTAGAATAACTAAAGCTAGCCACAAAAAAGGATGGAACTAACCAAACACTTCCTAGATTAGCTAATGAATTCCAATGTCCTGGAAGTATACCTTGCCCTAATTTAGTTAGTATACCAACAATTATCCCTACTATAATCGGGATGAGAAAAATCCTTAAAAACATATTTAACTTTGTGATTTTTAATGTCTTGTCCATAAAATCAATCCTTAGATTAATATTTTCTACAAACATATAATAGCTTATTGCAGGGGAGTAATCAATAAAAATTTATTGAAAAACAATAAGTTATTGTTGGGTAACGAATAACATTTTATTTTTATAATTGGGTGAATAAAATATCAAGTACTTGTTACTCAACCAAATAGTAAATCAAATAATATATGCAAGTAATGAAATTGCCCAAAACATGTAATTCAACTTAGTATAAATCTCTCGTATTTTCATGAAATGATTTATGATAAATAAGAAACGAAAAGGGATTGATATAGTTTCCTCCTGTTTTTATTAATAATTTATTAGAAGGAGGGATTTTTTTGCTAGTTGTGAATGTTAGGGGGATTGTAATGGATATTCGTAAAATGAAATATTTCATAGCAGTGGCGGAAGAATTAAACTTTAGTCGTGCGGCAGAACGTCTTATGATGGCACAACCGCCTTTAAGTCAAGAAATTCGAAAGTTGGAAGAAGAATTAGGTGTTCAACTTCTTCACAGGACAAAAAGGATGGTTGAACTTACCGATGCGGGGAAAATCTTTTTAGAAGGTGCGCGACAAACGTTACTTCAAGTAGATAGAACCATTAAAGAAACACAGCTCGCGGATGAAGGGAAGATCGGGCGTTTAATCATCGGTTTTGTCGATTCTACAGAAACAGTTATAGACATATTAAAAACCTTTCGAGAACGGTTTCCTAAAATTCAGCTTATATTACGCGAGATGACAACAGACCAGCAAATAAAAGCACTCTATGAAAAACAAATTCACATTGGATTTATTCGTTCTAAGCAGAATAATGAAATATTGTCTTCCGAAGTTTGTTCTAAAGAACGTTTAAAATTGGTTTTACATGAAAATCACGCATTAGTTTCGTTACCTAATATTTCCATTAAAGAACTAGTAGATGAACCATTTGTTTTATTTCCTCGTCATTTCGGTACTAACTTTTATGATTTAATTATTAGTTACTTTTGGGAGCATGGAGTAAGTTTAAATATTGTTCAAGAAGCAATTCAAATGCAAACGATTGTGAATTTAGTTGCAGCAGGTATGGGGATTTCTGTCGTTCCATCATCTGTGGAAAGTTATAAAAAATCGGGAGTTATATATAAAGAAATTCAAGAGAACACACCAATAATAAATTTATATGCCGGATGGAGGCAAGATGAAAAGTCTGTAGTGTTAGAAAACTTCTTAACGGTAGTTAGAGAGGTTTATTTGACTTCACAATGTGAACTTAAAAGATAAAAGCCCATCTTCATAGGATGGGCAGTGGGGGATTTGGAAAGGGAAGCTTCATTATAGGTAAAGCTCACTCATGTTTCAACCTGTTTTGCTAGGATCATACTCAGCAAAACCTGTTAGTACACTATCAATCTGACCCATAATTTCAGGTGACAATGTAACACTAGAAGCAATCACATTTTCTCTTATTTGCTCTGGATCTGAAGCGCCAATAATTGCAGAGGAAACAGCTGGATTTTGTAATACCCAAGCAACTGCGAGTTGAGATAAGGTAAGGTTAATTTCTTGTGCGATAGGTTTAATTTCCTGGATAGCGGTAAGCACATCATCACTCATCCAACGTTGCACGAGTTTGTTGAAAAAGGGTTTTCCTGCATCTGAATTAGCACGTGATTGGGCGGGGAGTGGTTTACCTGGTTGATATTTTCCAGTGAGAATACCTTGTGCGAGGGGAGACCAAACAATTTGGCCAAGTCCTTCACGTTGACATGTTGGAATCACATCAGTTTCTATAACTCGCCACAACATCGAATATTGAGGTTGGCTAGCAATAAGAGGGATTTTCAATTCTCGTGCAAGTGCTGCACCGCGTGTGATTTGCTCCGATGTCCATTCACTTACGCCTAAATAAAGGACTTTCCCTTGTCTTACAAGATCTGAGAAAGCTAACATTGTTTCTTCCAGAGGTGTTGTTGTATCGAATCGATGTGCATAATAGACATCAATGTAGTCTGTATGTAGCCGTTGTAGCGATGCATTACAATTTTCTATAATATGTTTTCGTGATAAACCTCGATCATTTTTTCCAGGTCCGGTCGGATGACATACTTTTGTACAAAGTTCTATACTTTCTCGGCGTATACCTTTCAAAGAGCGGCCAAGCACTTCCTCAGCAATAGTGTCTGAATAAACATCTGCAGTATCGAACGTTGTAATTCCAACATCTAATGCGGCTTTCACACATTCATTTGCAATATCTTCATTTACTTTTCCACCATGATTTATCCAGTTACCATATGCAATCTTACTTACTGTTAATCCACTGTTTCCGAGTTTGCTATATTCCATTGTAGAATCCCTCCTTAAAAATGATAACTTTATTATAAAAACTGAAATGTAGTATGTATAATATAAAATTAATCATACAGTTATATAAAAATTATATAAGAGGGGGTGTTTAAAAGTTTATTACTAGGGAAATCTAAAGGAAAAGTAGTATAGCAAATGTAAAGTATGCTTGTTCAATTTAAAGCTAAGAAATGATAAATAGACCTAGAAGAAACCAATCATAATAATAGCACATATAATTGCATTTACTCATACAGTACTATCATGGTACAATATGGTTACTAACGACGGAAAGGAATGATGGGTGGACGATGATTAACTAATCTTATTTTTAAATGTTGAAATTCAATAAATTTCAATTTATAAAAAATAGGATTAGTCTGCCCAATTTCCATACAACGGTATTGCTATTTATGTTACGCAATAGCTTATTTGGGTATAAATATTTTAACGACTAATCCTGCCAAATTTATTTGGGAGGATTTTTTTATTCTCCCCTTAATGAAAGGGATCGGTATTATGAAAGAACTATTAAAATTAAATGATGTTTATGTTGAAATAAAGGAAAACACTTTGTTAGAGAAAATGAATGTGACAGTAAGACAAGGGGATGTTATCGGGTTAATTGGTAAAAACGGGGCTGGTAAATCAACGTTACTTCAATTAATAAATGGGAAAATTGAACCATCAAAAGGTACTGTTGAATGGATGCAAATGAATGTGACAAGAGCATATGTTGAACAAGAAAAAGAATCATTTGTTAGTAAGGATATAATTGCAAAAGAAGCGGAACTCCTTGCAAAATGGGGCGTGCCAACGAACGATTTTCTAACTTTAAGTGGTGGTGAAAAGCTAAAAGTTCGATTAGCAAAAGGATTTGCCGGAAATCCTAATGTCCTAATATTAGACGAACCGACAAATCATCTAGATGAGATGAGTACGGAATTTCTAATTAAACAAATAAAAAACATGAAAGGTACAGTTCTCGTCGTATCGCATGATCGATACTTTTTAGATGTTATCGCAACAAGAATATGGTCAATTGAGGATAAGAAATTAATTGATCATAGTGGTAATTATACGAGTTATATGAAAGCACGTGAGCAGAAAAGAATGACGCAGCAGCGTGAATATGAAAAACAACAAAAGAAGATAGAACAAGTAGAAACTCATATAAAAGAATTAAGTTCATGGTCACAAAAGGCACATGCGCAGTCTACAAAACAAGAAGGAGTGAAAGAATTTTATCGTGTAAAGGCGAAGCGAATGGACGCGCAAGTTAAATCGAAACGAAAGCGTCTTGAAAAAGAGCTGGAGAAAACGAAAGTAGAACGTGTGAAAGAGGATTATTCAGTTGAATTTACTATTCAAGCGAGTAAAAAAGTAGGAAAACGTTTCTTAGAAGTAAAACAATTGCGGAAAGAATTTAATAGCCGAACATTATTTGAAAACGTTAATTTTACAATTCAGCACGGTGAGAAGATTGCGATTATTGGACCAAACGGTAGCGGGAAAACAACATTACTGAAGATGATTATGGGAACAGAAACTGTTGAAGGAGAAGTATGGATTTCACCTTCAGCAAACATCGGTTATTTAACACAAGAAGTATTTGATTTACCACTTGATAAAACACCAGAAGATTTATTTTATAAAGAGACATTTGAAGAACGAGGAAAAGTCCAAAATTTAATGAAACATTTAGGATTTGAATCTTCCCAATGGAAAGAGCCGATTGAATATATGAGTATGGGGGAACGAGTGAAATGTAAGCTCATGGCTTATATTTTAGATGAAAAAGATGTACTTATTTTAGATGAACCGACGAATCACCTTGATCTACCTTCGCGTGAACAGCTTGAAAATACATTAGCTGAGTATAATGGAACACTCATTATCGTTTCTCACGATCGATATTTTCTGGAGAAAACAACTAACACAAAACTCGTGTTTTTAAACAATACGATACAAAAACAGCTAGAAGAACCTACGAAAACAAGGGATGAAATTGAAGAGCTACGTTTAACGTTAGAAACAGAAAGACAAGAAGTATTAGGGAAATTAAGCTTTTTAACTTCTAAAGACAAAGAATATAAAGAACTAGATGAACGGTTTATGGAACTTACGAAGCAGATTAAGGCGCTTTAACGTAAGGAAGGGGGATTAAGATGGGAGAAGAGAGTTTGACTAAGTTATTTAGAATAGATTGTGGTGATATATACCTACAAGAGTTTACGGTCAAAGATGCAGAGAGTATTTATAAAATAGCAAATCAACCGGAAATAGAAAAGTTTTTACCAGACTGGAAATCAACGAAAGAACAAAGGGTTAATTGGGTTGTAAATTATGAAATACCTGAAAATAAAGCGTTTCTTAATGCAGTGAGAACTACGACTAACATAGATAATCACATATTAAGACTAGGAATATTTAAGAAAACCACAAATGAATTTATTGGATGGTGCTGCACAGGCATGAAAGTTGAACTCCCTGCACCAAACAGAGAAATTATGTATGCTGTTTCAAGTGAATATCATAATAATGGTTATGCAACGCAAGCGACAAAAGGCTTGATCGGTTATTTATTTGAAAATACAAATGTGGATGTCCTTAACGCAATTGCTTTAATTAAAAATGTGCCATCAAATAAAGTTATTGAAAAATGCGGGTTTACTTATTTGGGTCAACAGATGATAGAAAACCAAATTTATAATCATTATGTATTGAGTAAATCCGGATGGATAAAAAATAGTGCTCTTTAAAGGGAGCGATAATGCAAAAAAAGCTTAGAGCTAAAACTCTAAGCTTTTTTGCATTCTAAAGTACTAGTTAACCATACTAAAGTGTAGATTCTGGATGTATTTTTCACCAAAAACAAATGCAGCAAGTTGTACATGGGAGAACTATTTCATAACATTATATCTAAAAGGTATTTGGGGGATTTTGTCGAATGTATATGTCTATGAAAACATTAATTTCTTACTCAAATCATCCTAAACATGAACCACTTTAGGCTTAAATAGAAGAATGTACGGCAAACGTGAAGGCAAGCGAAGGTTTGCATTTAATATTAGCGGTTGAGTGTTAGTGGATTCCGAATTTTCGGAATATGGAATAGTTTAAATGAGGGAGGGGAGAGCATATTATCATTTGGTTTCGTCACTTACCACAAATAAGTATGGATTTGTCAGAATGGACTCCTTTTATACAAAATGATTGGCACCGAAAACATTATATGAAGTTTGTATATGTACTTCAAATCAGTATTTTTCTAATACCGTATTATTTTGGAGCAAGTTTTACTCATATTAATATTTTTTATCTCATCATCATAGGTATTTTTGTTTTCATTGTTCACGAATGTCTACATATTATTGTTATAAATAAAAAAGGTGATATTAGCTTGACGTGTAGTGGAATATTTTTTTGGCTAAATACAAATGCAATCTTATCCAAAACGAGATTTTGGATCTTTATGAGCTTGCCTATTATTGTACTATCGGTCGTTCCTGCTATTGTATCATTGTATGTATCAGGAAATATTAAATCAATTTTATTATTTGTATGTTGGATAAACACAATCATTTCTGCTTCAGATATATATAATTCATTATTAATTGCGATTAAACCGAAGAACTCAATTTTTTGTAGAGGTTATTATAAAGTGGAAGACAATAAAAAAGGGTATCTCAAAAACATTTCAACTAAAGGCATTAGATAAAAATATAACTTTGGGAAGGAAAAGACCGATAAAGCAATCGGTCTTTTCTTGTTTTTATAATAAAGATTTGATATACAATTGTATTTTCTACCACTATACAATTATTATAAGATAGTTATGCGTTAATTTTAGTTTGAAAATAGTTTTATTATCAGTTTTTTTAGAAAGCTTACAAGCGTGTAAGATAAATGAAAGATGAATCAATATGAGCATTAAGACAATTCATTTACACTCTATTGTGAGAAGTGCAAATGAAGGGAGAATAGAAATGGAAATTTTACATGCGAAAAATATTAGTAAAGTATATAAAGGGAAAATACCTTTTAAAGCATTAGTAGATATTGATTTATCAATTCAAGAAGGTGAATTTATAGGGATCATGGGGCCATCTGGTAGCGGGAAAACTACATTATTAAATATGGTATCTACTATCGATTCTCCGTCCTCAGGAGAAATAGTAATAAACGGTACAAATCCTTTCCAGTTATCATCAGAAGATTTAGCGTTATTCCGTAGGAAACAATTAGGATTTGTTTTTCAATCATTTAATTTACTTAGCACGCTTACAGTGAAGGAAAATATCGTATTGCCGATGACATTAGATGGCGTTTCTGTGCAAGAAATGAACAAACGCGTACAAGAAATCGCAGAGAAATTAAATATTACAGATATATTGAATAAAAGAACGTTTGAAATATCTGGGGGCCAAGCTCAGCGAACAGCAATCGCACGTGCAATCGTCCATAAGCCGCAATTATTACTTGCAGATGAACCAACAGGGAATTTAGATTCTAAATCTTCAAATGATGTAATGGAGATGTTAGATACTCTAAATAAGGAAGAAAAAGCTACGATGATGTTAGTGACTCATGATCCGTATGCAGCGAGTTTTTGCAGCCGAGTAATTTTTATTAAAGATGGTCAACTATATAACGAAATTTATCGTGGTGAAAGCAGGCAAGCATTTTATCAAAAGATTATGGATGTCCTTTCTTTGTTAGGAGGGAAAAGGCATGACTTTTCGTCAATTCGCATTTAATAATATTTTTCGTAATAAGCGTACATATGCTGCCCATTTTTTAAGTAGTGCATTTTCTATAATGATTTTCTTTACGTATGCTCTTTTATTATTCCATCCTGATTTACAGGGGGAGTTGAAATCGACAAGTAAAACAATAAGTACATTTGGTACATTAGGATTTGAAGTTTCTCAAGGTTTGATTTTTGTCTTTTCATTCTTCTTCATTCTATATTCAGTGAGTTCGTTTTTAAAAACGCGTAAGAAAGAATTTGGCATTTTAATGATGCAAGGTATGTCAATGAGACAGCTTAAGAAGTTATTGTTAATTGAAAATATGTTAATTGGACTTGGTTCGATTTGTATTGGGATTCTTATCGGCCTCGTATTTTCTAAACTAGTTTTATTAATAAGTGCCAGTGTATTAATGATTAGTAACGGCTTACCTTTTTATATGCCAGTGAAGGCGGTATTATTAACTGGCATCACGTTTCTATTCTTATTTTTACTTGTTTCGCTAGTTACTTTTAAAATGATAAAAGTAACAGAACTTGTGGAACTTATTCAAGCAGGGGAAAAGCCAAAGCCTGAACCGAAATCGTCAATGTTATTATCAATTTTTTCTTTATTTAGTATAGGATATGGCTATATTTTAGTATTTCGCTTTATCCCAAGTTATAGTTTTATTACGCTCGGAATGGGTGTGCTCCTAGTAATTATAGGAACGTACTTTTTATATACACAGTGTAGCGTTTATATATTGCATCTTGTGAAAAGGAGTGAATCTTTCTTTTTAAAGAGAACCAATATATTAACATTTTCAGAATTAATATACCGTATGAAAGATAATGCAACAATGTTTTTTATAGTATCTATTATTTCAGCAGTTGCTTTTACAGCAATTGGCACGACAGCAGCTCTTGGAAACAAAGATTTGGTAAGGATGACAAACCCGTATACATTTCTGTATACAGCTCCTGATAAAAATAAAATAACGGATAAACATCTCTCGATTATAAAAAAACATCTTGCTGATTCTAATATTCCATATCGAATGGCTTCCACTTCAGATATTTATACAGAAAGTAATGTAAATGTAATGAAGTTAAGTGAATATAACGAACTTGCGAGAGCACTCGGGTACCAACAAGAAACGATTGAAAAAGAAGATGAAATGTTATTAATCCCTGGAGTCGTATCACAAAAACAAGAGTTTAAAAATGGTGATTATAAAAAGAATATTGAAGTCATTCAAGGCGATTGGACAAAGACATTTCATGTGAAAAAAACTGTAGATAATTTAGTTTTGCCACACGATACGGAAGGGATTAATATTGCGATTCAAGATCATGTGTATGATGAAATTCTGCTTAATAGTAATCTAGATTTTGAAAATATTATTCAATATCGAACTTATGGATTTGTTGTAGATGATTGGATAAAAACAAAAGAGATTTCAAACCAATTAAGTGATATATTCGATCAAGATCCTAGAGACATACATTTTGAATTTAGAGCACTAACTATAGAGTTGTTAAGTGCAAAACAAACGAATGGGTTATTACTTATGGCAAGTGTTTTAGTTGGAATCGTCTTCTTTACTTTCGCTGCTAGTTTTATTTATTTCCGGTTATATACTGATTTGGACCGCGATCAGCAGCAATATAAGATGATTTCGAAAATGGGATTAAGTAAACGAGAGTTGAAAAAAGTTGTAACAAGACAATTAGTATTAATGTTCTTCTTACCGATTATTGTTGCAGTGATTCATACTGTGGTCGCTTATATGGCATTACAACAATTAGTCGATTTTTCTATTATGAATAGCTCTATCATAATTTTAATTTCATTTATATGTATACAAGTTTTATATTTCTTTATAACTCGTTGGCGTTACTTACAAAAGCTTTATAAAACTATGGAACAGTAAAGAATATCAGCAAGTAAGATTGCAGAAAAGCATGTAAAAAAACAATTTGAGTTATGAAAGGAACTGTGATGAAAAAAACACTCTCTATTTTCATATTAAGTATATTAATTTTAATAAGTTTAAGTGCATGCTCTAAAAATGAAAACAGATTTCCAGCTAACGGTGTATTAATCATTGGAGATGAGAACAATACTTCAACAGTTATGAATCGTTATAAAGAAAATACGAAAGAACTTGAAGTTTTTTCGGTGAAAACAGGTAGATTTGACCAAAAAAGGGTTTTGATATTAAATGAATCTACTGCAAAAGCGATGATTAAAGCAAAAATTTTTCGTAAAAGAGATCATTCATCTCATTCTAAACCTTTAGATACGTTACCGAATTTTCCAAAAGAAAGTTCACTATTATTTATAAATGAAGAAGAAAAGAATATAAAAAGTATTAAAATAGAAGGAAAAGTGATACCAGTTACATATGATAGTGATGCTTGGCTTGGTAATAATCGAAATTATGGAACAATATGGTATGTAATTGTGGCGAGCAATAGTGTATATAAAGAAATACAGGCAAATGAAACAAAAATGCAACTTCTTCATCTGAAAAAATCTTTAGGTGACGAAAAACCTAAAATGTCGACAGATAATATATTGACTAATGAATATGTAAAAGTAAGAAAGTTAATTAAAGATTTTGAGGAAGAAGTATCAGTTCAATTTGTCACGATTGGAGAAAAATCATAAAAAAGAGTTCAAGGTTGATAGGGATTTTATCAGCCTTGAACTCTTTTTAATTTTAGACCATTTAGATAACATAGTTTACATTACTTCATTTAATCGGGTCTCGCTCGGTTCTTCAATCGCATTTGAATTTTGAACTGAATTATTTTGAGATTCTTTTTCCTTACGAGACCTTTGTAGCATTTCAAGGATGATCCATAAAGGAACACCTTTATCTTTTAACATCTTCCATAAATCTAATTCGTTAAATTTATGCTCTGGCTGTTTCATTTCTTTTTCGAATGAACGAATATCGAACTTGATAGGATCATTTGCGTTCTTACTTTCAAGTTTAGTAGAAGAGATAGTATTATGCTCAAGAGTAGATGGAGTTATTTTAGTAGGTTGAGATAATGTATGAATATTTGATCCGATTTGCATGTTTTTTCCTCCTTTTCAAGCAATGAGATTAGTTTTCTTATGGTTTTTAAATCTTTTTAACACGAGGAAACTATATCTGATTATAAATTCAAATAAATAGATTTACAAGTTGTATTGTGAAAAGTAAATGCTTGCTTGAATTAATATTTATCAACATTTTTGTATGTTTTCTCTATATACAATGTATATAAAATACTTTACATTATGTTTAAGTTATTAAAGCATGCTGTAAAGTGAAAAATGTAAACGTTTTATTAGGGGGAGGAAATATGGGGAAGTTATTTTTAAAAATATGTTTTTTTGCATTGATGACTGTATGTTCATTCGCCACGAAAGTAATATACGCTGAAGAGAGTCAACAAAATAATTATCCGATCATATTAGTGAATGGATTTGCTGGATGGGGTAGAGAGGAAATGTTAGGGGTTAAATATTGGGGTGGTGTTCATGATATACAAGAAGATTTAAAAAGAAATGGTTATACTGTACATACTGCTGCTGTTGGACCTGTTTCTAGTAACTGGGATCGTGCATGTGAATTATATGCGCAAATTAATGGAGGTACAGTAGACTACGGTGCCGCACATGCTGAGAAACATGGACATAATCGTTTTGGAAGAACTTATAGTGGTTTCACGCCGAGTTGGAGTGAAACAAATAAAGTACATTTAGTTGGACATAGCATGGGTGGACAAACGATTAGAACATTAGTACAGCTATTAAAAGAAGGCAGTTTTGAAGAAAAAAATTATGTGAAAAATCATCCGAACACCAATATATCACCACTATTTGAGGGCGAGAAATCATATGTTCATAGTGTTACAACATTAGCAACCCCTCACAACGGTACAACACTTGCGGATGGTAGTCTTCTACTACCGTTTGTTAAAGATTTACTCATTACAGCTGCAAGTTTTGGAGGAAACGATAATTTATCACTATATGATTTTAAATTGGATCAATGGGGGTTAAAAAAGAATACTGGAGAGTCCTTTTTCCAATACAGTAATCGTATTCTAAATAGTTCACTTTGGAAAAATACAAAAGATATAAGTCAATGGGATTTAAGTACAGATGGTGCAAAGGATTTAAATAATTGGGTAAAGACGCAATCAGATGTTTATTATTTATCTTATAGTGGACATGCATCACAAGCGGCACCTATAACAGGTTTACATTTGCCTCATATAACGATGAATAAAGTGTTAATGGGGAATGCATTTTTCTTAGGTTCCTATGCAAGATATGAAGAAAATCGTCCATTAATTGATACTACTTGGTGGCAAAATGACGGTGTAGTAAATACAAATTCTATGATTGCACCGTCTTCTAATACTACTGTAAATAGTAATGAGTCTTTACAGATTGGAAAATGGAATCATATAGAAACGAAAGCAAATTGGGACCATCTCGACATGGTAGGATTAAGTGTTTCAGATACGTTAGGTTTTTCTAGCATTCAAGAGTTTTATAGAACAATTGCTGAAAAGCTAGCACATTTACCAAAATAGGTAATAATAAAGCGCTCTCGATGGAATTCGAGGGCGCTTTATATTATATTGAAAGAGGGATATGGTAGAAAAATATGGGGGTATATTATGAGAATTCAAGTTGTATTATCAGGATATGGAACAGTTGGCAGAGAGTTTGTAAAATTATTAAACGAAAAATATTCATATATATATGAAACATATGGGATTCAATTAGTTGTAAGTGGCGTATTAGGTAGAAATATTGCAATACATAATGAGGACGGATTATCTATTCAGCACTTATTAATGTATGGTGGCGGTAGCGCTGCAATTGAAGAATATATTGAACATCATCCAGGGGAACGAGCAACAACTAGCATAAGTGGAACTGTATTAGTAGAATCAACCGTTACAAATCTTAAAGATGGAAATCCAGGAAAACAATATATAAAACAAGCGATTGAGAAACAAATGGATATAGTAGCAATTTCAAAAGGTGCACTCGTTACAAACTGGAGGGAACTAAATGAAGCAGCAAAAATCGCAAATGTACGAATTCGATATAGTGGTGCAACTGCTGCGGCATTACCGACACTTGATATTGGTCAATTTAGTTTAGCTGGTTGCCGTATTGAAAAAATAGAAGGAATTTTAAACGGGACTACAAATTATATCCTTTCGAAAATGAATGAGGAAGATATTACGTTTGAAGAAGCACTGAAAGAAGCGCAAAGTAAAGGAATTGCTGAAACGAACCCAATATTAGATGTAAGTGGTTCTGATAGTGCATGTAAATTGTTACTTTTGACAAACAGTTTAATGGGAACAGAAAATACGCTTACAGATATACATATAAAAGGAATCGAACATGTTACAAAACAACAAATTAGAAATGCTAAGGAACAAAATAAATATATTAAATTAATAGCTTCAGCATATAAGGATAAGGACGGTAAAGTGTCTCTTCATGTGGAACCGTACAAAATAGATAAAAATCATCCGCTAGCAAAAGTAAATGGGACAGAAAAAGGAATTACGTTCTTTACAGATACGATGGGGCAAGTTACTACAATTGGTGGTGCTTCTAATCCACGCGGAGCCGCAGCAGCAGCTTTTAAAGATATTATTAACTTATATCGTAAAGATTTGTACCGTATTAACGAGGGGTAATATCCCTCATTGATTACTAGCCTTCACTTTATAAGACCGTACCGCCCTTAATAAAAAATACATATGTAGTGGACCTTTTGAGAATGAAGTAAATATGCAAAAATAATTGCAGGGGGTAAGGATTTGTTTAAAGATTTTAAAGTTGTCAAAGACCGTCCCGTTTATATTCAACTGAAAGATTATTTAAAAAAGATGATTATGAAAGGGCATTTGCTCGGAGACCAAAAAATACCTTCAACAAGGGAACTAAGTGAATTATTAAGTGTGAGCAGAAATACTGTACTCGCTGCTTATGCAGATTTAGAGCAAGAAGGACTCATTTATGCAGTTAAAGGTAAAGGGAATTTTGTAGCGAAGGTTGATATATCGAACACTTCGTCTGTTGAAATAGATTGGAAAAATAAACTTAATACAGTTACCTTGTTAGCGGATGAATTAGATTTAATGAAACATGGTGTCCGCTGGGAAAAAGGAATGATTGTTTTTAACAGCATCGCTCCGGACGAAAAGCTATTTGATGTGGAAAATTTCAAAAGAGCTTTTCTTACTCGTATGTCCATTGAAGGTGATGTCGTATTAAACTACGGATACGCAAAAGGCTATAGACCGTTAATGAAATATCTACTTCATTATATGGAAATGAAAGGTGTAGATATTTCGAACAAAGATATTTTAATTACAAATGGATTTACAGAAGGATTAGATATCGTACTATCCTCGTTATCGAAGAAATCAGGTCGAGTTATTTGTGAGAATCCAACTCACCATGCTGCGTTGAAGCTGTTCCGCTTACATGGACTTGAAGTTCATGGTATTGATATGAATGAGGATGGTATTGATACGAATCAAGTTGAAAAAAGCTTGCGTGAAAAAGAGTTTGATTTTGCGTATTTAATTCCTTCCTATCATAATCCAACCGGTATAGTTACGAGTTCGGAGAAAAGAACGGAACTGATGAGATTATTTTCAAAATATAAGATTCCTATTATAGAAGATGGATTTAATGAAGAGCTACGTTATTCAGGATCACATTTAGCACCATTATTAACTTTTGCTGGCGCTGGTAATAATGTAATTTATATTAGTAGCTTTTCAAAGGTACTTTTTCCTGGTTTACGTGTAGGCTGGATTATCGCAGATAAAGAACTGATTCATCATTTAGAAAGTGTAAAAAGAGCAAGAACGATTCACACATCTACGTTAGATCAAGCTGTTCTATTTCAATATTTACATGAAGGATATTTTGAAAAATATTTAAAAAAGGCAAGATCAGTTTATAAGAAAAAATATGAGTTAGCTGTTGGGGCGTGTAACGAGTACATTCCGTTTCAAAGAATGACCGGTGATGGTGGACTTCATTTATTTATAGAGTTAGAAGAAAAAATTCATGCCCGCACACTTTTACAAAAGTGTTATGAGCAAGGGGTTACATTTTCTCCTGGAGATGTTTTTTATTCTGATGGAGGAGGAGCGACTACTTTTCGATTAGGGTTTTCACGTCTGAAAGAAGAAGAAATAGTTCGTGGAATCAAAATAATCGGTGATACAATAAAAAATGAAATTTGGAGTTGAGGAAATGAGAATTGGCGTTATTATGGGTGGAGTATCCTCTGAAAAACAAGTATCAATTATGACTGGAAATGAAATGATTGCAAATTTAGATAAAAATAAATATGAAATCGTACCAATTACGTTAAATGAAAAAATGGATTTAATCGAAAAAGCGAAAGACATTGATTTTGCGCTCCTCGCATTACACGGAAAATACGGGGAAGATGGGACGGTTCAAGGCACGCTTGAAAGTTTAGGTATTCCTTATAGCGGGAGCAATATGTTATCTAGCGGTATATGTATGGACAAAAATATTTCGAAAAAGATTTTACGCTATGAAGGTATAGAAACACCCGATTGGATTGAACTTACAAAAATGGCGGATCTAAATCTTGATGAGTTAGATAAGTTAGGATTTCCGTTAGTTGTAAAACCAAACTCTGGTGGATCAAGTGTTGGAGTAAAGATTGTCTATAATAAAGACGAATTAATTTCAATGCTGGAAACTGTGTTTGAATGGGATTCTGAAGTAGTAATAGAGAAGTATATAAAAGGTGACGAGATTACATGTTCCATTTTTGATGGAAAACAGTTACCCATCATTTCAATTCGACACGCGGCGGAGTTCTTTGATTACAATGCGAAATATGATGATGCTGGTACTATTGAAGAAGTTATTGAACTTCCAGTTGAATTGAAAGAACGTGTAAACAAAGCGTCATTGGCTTGCTATAAAGCATTAAAATGTAGTGTTTATGCAAGGGTTGATATGATGGTGAAAGACGGTATTCCATATGTAATGGAGGTTAATACATTACCAGGGATGACACAAGCAAGTTTACTACCAAAAAGTGCAGATGCTGCGGGAATTCATTATAGTAAACTATTAGATATGATTATTGAAACTTCATTAAGAGTAAGGGAAGAAGAAGGGTTTTAAGTAGCAGTATCATGAATACTTTTGACAGTAACATGAAGTGTGTTATGATGAATACAATACGAAAATTAAATATTTATCCACTAGGGGGGCCTATTATAGGCTGAGATCAAATGAGAATTTGAGACTCTTAGTACCTGATCTGGTTAATACTAGCGTAGGGAAGTGGGAAGACATTACTATTTTATGAATAAATACTGTCACTTTCACTTTCTTTACGTTTGTAAAGAAAGTTTTTTTATTTTACAGATTTAATAACTGTGGGTAAATACTTAAATTTTATACTTTATTGGAGGGATTTAAATGAAATTTTCACAATCATTACGTCAAGAAGTAGATTCAATTTGGGAAGCTAGTTTTCATCACCCTTTTGTAAAACAACTTGGTGAAGGAACTTTAGATTTAGCTAGTTTTCGCTATTACGTGCTTCAAGATTCCTATTATTTGAGTCACTTTGCTAGAGTACAAACTTTAGGAGCTGCAAAAGCACTGGAATTAGAAACAACAGCTCGTATGGCACACCATGCTCAAAATACATACGAGGCGGAATTATCTTTACATGAGAATTTTGCGAAGAAACTAGGGATAACACAAGAAGAAAAAGATAATTTTATCCCTGCTCCAACTGCATACGCTTATACTTCACATATGTATCGTGCTGGGTATGAAGGACATTTAGGCGATATCATTGCAGCAATTTTACCTTGCTATTGGTTGTATTATGAAATTGGTGAGCGTTTAAAAGAGTGTCAGCCAGAAGAGCCAATTTATAACGAATGGATTTCTGCTTATGGATCTGATTGGTTCCGTACGCTAGTTGAAGAGCAAATTACAAGATTAGATACTATCGCTGAAAACGTAACAGAGTCTGACCGTAAGCGAATGAAACAGCATTTCATTATTAGCAGTCAATATGAATATTCATTTTGGGAAATGGCTTATACTTTAGAAAAGTGGCCAGTGAATACAGAAGTAGAAGATGTAATGGGATAATGGGTAGGGGTATTGCTATACACAGGTATGGATAATACCTGTGTATATGATTTCACAAAAGAAGTATCGCAAAAAGACGCATTAATCTAAGTGCGTCTTTTTTCAATTTATAAAAATGAGCCCATGGGAAAAATAACCTAAAAATAGGTGTATGAACAAGGTGCATCATCTAGTGATAGGTCATATTTTGTAAGGGTACGTATTGAACTTAGTTTATAGCGCTATTTCTACTTAGATTTAACGAACAGAAATATAGGAAAGCATTGAAAAGATTGAAGTTTATAAACGGAGGTCATGAAAATGAATAAGTTTCAACAAGAACTACAAGCGTTAAGCCTTAATGATTACCAATCTGGAAATATTGTGTATTGGGACCAACAAAACCAATATCCATATTATTATATTGAAGATGCTGCTCGTCGCTGTGGCGGTTGTGGTCGTTGTGGAGGTTGTGGAGGTCGCTGTGGTGGATTTCGTTGTGGCGGATTCCGCTGTATTGGTTGCTTCGGTTGTTTTGGTTGTGGCGGTTGTGGTGGCTGTGGTAGTTGTGGTAGTTGTTCTAATTGTTTTAGTGGTTTTAATGGTACTACTGATACAACTGGTACTATTGTAACATATGAATATTGATAAGAGAAAAAAGGAATCCAATAGTGAAGTATTATATAATTTTTATTAAAGAATTTAATAAAAACACATGTAGCATTCAAGTGAAAGAATGATATTTAGATTTTTAGTTGTAAATCAAGATAAGATATATAAAGCAATGACTAGACTTGAAACCTAATCATTGCTTTTTTATATTTTTACCATCAAATAAGGAATCTGTTGCTTCTAGTTAGTGGGTAGCGAAAGAAATTATTACAACTATGTAAGGTTAATGTAATGTTAATCGATAGTAAATGAAGATACTTGAGTGTATTTTAAATAAGATTTAAAATAACTGTTTATTTTTAAAATATTGGGGTAAGTAAAATTCTATTAGGAAGTGTATTAAAATGATTGAACTTAAATCTATTATCCATTCGTACAAACTAAAGAGAAAAATAGCAAGGGATTTATACGGAAACAGAGATGAATTGACACTGTTATTAAATGAATTTAATAAAATGAAACACACAGTAACATGTGAAAAAAAGAAAAATAATATATTATCTCGTTTACAATTAATTTATCAACATATGAAATTAGATAAACCGTATCCTCTTCCAATTACTTTTAATAGTAAATTATTGGATCGATTAGAAAAAGAATCTCTTCATTCTATTGAGGAAGGTATAGCATGTCTACAAGTAATGTTAGATATGAATTATGAGAAAATAAAACAATATGGATCAAGTACAAGTAGGTCATTTGTTCCATTATCGCAGTCATCCATTTGTCTTGCTGATTGTATTTGTTTAACAGGATTTGTATTAGTTTTACTAGGAGCAATTTCATTTGGAGGATTAATGTTATCTATATGTTCAATTACATAATGGTTGATATTTGTAAGGAGAGCACCGACTTAAGGTGTTCTTTTTTAGTTTTATTGTAAAATTATTGTAAATTTTAAATACATTACATCATTTATATTATATAATTCGAATGTATTAAAATAAAAATATTAGAGGTGTCGTATATGATAATTACTTTTAATTTTTAAATAAATCGTTTTAATAATATATTATTCGGAGGAATGTTTTTACTTTTCTTTTAAATACTTGGTATAAATCGATTAGATTAAGAGTTAATTTTTCTAGCTTTTTGTGATCAAGACAAATGAAGAAAGGAAGTAATCATCTTATGGAAAAATTAAAGTTGTTAACATTTGAAAATATAGTAGAACCTCTTTTAAACGAAAGCGTATCATTTATATATTTCCCTATTGAATGGCTCGACATTGTAGAGATACATTATAAAACATTTTTATTAACGAGTAAGTTGAAACGATTGAATGAAAGATTATATGATATGTTTTCTGATATATTATTTATTCAGCATAATCCGTATGTATTAAATGAAAATACACCATGGATTGTATGTAAAGAACCTATTAGAAAAGAACAACTCGATTATATTTTCCAAAGTTGGTATGAGGTGATTCATGATTGGAAACCTAATAAATTAATAGAATCGCCAAAATATGAATGGCATTACGATTTAATTTCTAATGTAACAGTACTACATGATAATGAAATATATTCTAAGTGGGTGCCTGCTTTAATTTCACATATTTTTTGTGAACAACCTGTACGATTAGAGAATATCAACGAAGAAGATATATATTTTTCTCCTCTTAGATCACAAAATATTTGTGAGGCAATGTCAGAGCCTATTAAAGATGAAAAAACTCAAGATTATTTCGCCTATGTATATCGGTTCGAATGTATCACGCGCGGTGGCGAGAATATTCCATTATTAAATGTTTCAATAGGAATTCGGAGGTTTTATCAAGAATATAATCATCCAGATATTCCTTTGCTATTAAGACGAAAACGGGGCATGATATTGGTTTCTACTCCAGAATTTTCATCGAATAATACAAAATTACGATTTGTAAAACTAAAAGTACAACAAGCTACAAACGGCATAAAATGGATTAAAATATTTAGAAGTTTAAAAGATGATTTTCATATAGGTGGAGAAGTTGAATTAGAGCATATTCTTCAATATCCGAAAGATTATATGCTAGGAGCAAATATTAGGGTGTTGCTTCCATACAATGAGAGAATATATAAAGTTCAAGGTACAAAAATAAAACCTGGTATTAAAGTAAAGGAAAGTGAGTATCTTTTTAAATGGTTTCAGCAAAAATTCTCTTATTTCACATTACTACCAGAATGTAAAAAGATAGCAACAAATAATGAAAATGAATTATTCCCTTTAATTGCACCAAAAGGATTAGAGACTATAACGTTAGAGATATGGTCTGAAAAAATATCGATGGAAGTAGAACAAGCGTTAATTGAAAGTGAAATTGTGTTAGCTCAAATTGGTGAGTCTTCATATGTATTAAATGCAGATTCTCCAGTATTGTTAAAAATAGTAAAATATAATATTGAAAAAGTATTGCAAAACCCATATAAAATGCAATATTGCCAGAAATATAAAACAAATTTAGTAGAGGATGTTATGAAAGCGGTCTATGCTACTGCAGGTGAGCGTAATGATGCGACATTGGCGTTAATCGCAATGAAAAATTGTGATGGGCGCGAAAAAATTGATCCAAAGCAAATCGTTAGAGAAGGGTTCGCACGAACAAACCGTATTTCGGCATTTATTAATTTATTTATAGGTCAAAGTGTATCTCGTAAAACAATTATTAATTGTATTTTTAGTTTATTAGAACAAAAAGGATTTTTGAAACGTAGTTGGAATAAGATAAATTTACCTTGTACATATGTTAATTTATCAATTGAACGAATCTCGAAATTTGATTTCTTACCTATTATTTCACAAATAAAAGGTAAAGAAATTTCATATAAATTATATGGGAATACAGAATGGCAAACGATTGATCGTTTATTATTAAATATAAATAAACATAATAGTTTTTTACCACAGCCTTCAAAAAGAAATGACATGGGAATTCAATTTAAACAATTTGTCTCTGAAACACTAACGGGAATTTTACAACACGCAAAAGAGCAAAATGAACAAGTGTATTTCATTATAGATGCGCATTTAAGAAAATATTGGATAAAAGAGTTGCAAAATAAAAAAATTGATATAGATATTTTACCAGAGATTGTCCCTGATGTGCTAAAGGTACCAAACTTAAACATTATAAGAATAAATACATCTTTTGATGTACCAAAATACGGTGCGATAGAATGTGATGATGTACTGGATGGCACAAGTTTATACACAGATCAAAAAGGAATGTATTATAGCACTGGTGAATATTCGATTAATGGTAATGAAACATTGCAACGATACATACTCGAAATTTTACCGCTAGGTGTAAAAGCGGTTGAAAGGAACTATATTGCCAAAATGGTACATTATATGTGCTGTAATTCAAGTATGCTTTTGGAAAAGAATATACACATGCCATATTCTATGCATATGGCGAAAATAATAAAGAGCTATATGACGGATATAGATGCAAGAGAGTTTAAAGAGTTTGATGATGAATTGGATGTAGATATTATAAAAATAGAAAAGAAAGATTCAATTATTCTACTTTAAATAATAATAGACAAATCCTGCTCATTATATCGATCAGGATTTGTCATTTTTTCATGTAAATAAGTATATCTTTTGTCATGTATCTTCTCTTTTACGTATTTACTTTATTTACATACAGGATTAAGATGTTTTTTAGAAATAAAAACTTCATCATTTGGAAAAGCAATATGAATTGATTCGAAAGAAATTTGAAAGGAATGAGGAATTGTGAAGAAATTAGATGTGTTATTGATGCTATTAAGCGGCCTCTTTCCAGTTGCAGGAATTATGAAGCAAATCCCACTAGAACAATCTTTATATATTGGAGGCCTTTTATTTTTTACTAGTTTCGGTAGTTATTTTGCGAAAAAAATATATTCACGTATATGTAGCTGGATAGCATACGCGCCATTCATAACACTACTGTTAGTCATTTGGCATCAGGATATTTCAACAAGCTCCATAATAGCGAATGCGAAAATTGCCGCTTGTATCGCTTTAATTCCATGTTTATTCCGTTTTCGTACATATGGACTTACTTTCGGTTTATTGTCATTATGGACCGCTTTACTTTGGGATATTAAAGAAGTACAGTCATTAGTCATACTTGAACGTATGTCGAGTTTAATGACAAGTCATTACTTATATCTTCTACTGTTAGTTGGAGGACTTATATTAGGTGGATTACTTGCGATGTTATTACATCGTAAAGAGCAGGATGATAATAAAGAAAATATAAATCTATTTCAACAAAAAAAGAAGCGCAAAAAATTATCATTTAAGATTCCACTTCCTAGATTACCGAAATTAAAGATCAAATTATTTAAGTTTGGTGGAAAAGTATCAAAACGAAATACGCCAGAAAAAATACGTGAGCATAATTACGAAGAACCAGCTCAAGCTGCAACATATGAAATGACAGAGCAAATAGATCCATATAAAGAAGGTACTGCTCAAGGACAAACGAGGATGGAACGTCGTAGAAATAGGTATAATGCATAATAAATTTCAGTAAACCCTTTAATGATTTATCATTGAATTGATAAATCATTAAAGGGTTTTTTATGTAATTACATATAGATTGCTAATGAGGAATTCATAGCATACTCTAAAGTTGAGGACTTAAATAAAATAATAGGAGGGTAAAATGCTGATTATTACATATATTTCTGTCTGTATATTATTCTTAGTTAGTTTTTTACATGTTTACTGGGCTTTCGGAGGTAAGTGGGCGACAAATAGTGTCATTCCAACAAAATCAGGAGAAAAGGCGTTTACACCAGGTGTAGGAATGACATTGTTCATTGCGTTGTTATTAAGTATGGCAGCAATGATTTTATTACAACAAGCAAATGTTGTTTATTTTGCAGTTCCTAATGTATTTGTTCAATGGGGTTCCTGGATTTGTATGATTGTTTTTTTATAAGAGTAATTGGTGAATTTCATTATTTTGGTATCTTTAAGCGAAAAAAAGATACGCATTTTGCTAGAATGGACACTGTTTTATATATACCGCTTTGTGCATTTCTATCTTTATCATTCTTATTGGCAATTATAATGTAAGTATATAAAGAAATGGATATCAAATAAAAGGTTTCTGTGCAATCAAAAACCGTTTGTTTTGTGTGATTACATTTTATTACAAAAATATAACCAACAATATTTTAATACTTAATTACGAAGTAAAGAGAACGGTTAATAAAATAAATTGAAGTTATTTTTATTAATAATTGCGCTTTCTATAGAGATGTATATCAGTCGATGGGAAGATGTGGTATATGGCAGTTTAAAAACAAATTCAGCAATGGATGTCTTGACAGGAATATATCATAGTATGGGAGGGAAATAATTATGAAAGAAGAAAAAATACAAGGTAATATAAAGTGGATTGCGTACAATAATTTAAGATTTAGAATAGAGAAGGTTAATGATGAATCATCCGTAATTTGGGTTTCTGATAATTTTGTGAATTTATATTTTACCTTAGTAATGAATGACTTTTTAAGTAAATGTGAGGATGAGTTGAATATAAATATCGAAATTGATTTTACTTGGAATAATCATAGAGGTTTGATTATAAAGAATCATGATATAAATCTAATTTTAGGAGAAATAATTAATTTTATTAGCGAATGGGAGTTAGAAGGAAATCCAAATGCTGATAATTTTTCTACGGAAGAGTGGTATTTAGCATAAGCTTACAGGGTATGCTAGCTTTCCATCATTCTTAGGAATTTAAAAAATATGGAGGGTAATTTAAATTTAATGTATGTTTAGGGTATATTGAATGCGAATTGAACCTAAAGAGTTAGACAAATATTTTAAGCAACTAGTGAGGAATGAATTCTGTATTGTAAAGAATTCATTCCTTTTAAGTCTATTTTAATTTACTTGTAATTATAGTTGTTAATATTTGAAGAGGCAATCACCCTAAGTCATAAAGAGACGAAAGCCTATAATCAAAGTAAGATTTCAAAGCTTGAGGAAGAAATTGGTTGAGTTAAAGGGGCTAAGGATGGTACTCAGGGTACGGAAAAATATAAAACTGATACAATGAAACACATTTATCATGAGGAAATTAATAAACGTGGGAAAGCAGTTGGGTATCATCATGAGAATGTGATGGGTGGAAAGATTATTCCAGGGACTGAGAGTGTACCTGATAAAAATGGGGTTTATAGGGCCAAAATTGAAATTGATGGGGTATTAAAAGGTCCAAAATCCACATTCTTTCCAAGGGAGTGGACACCTCAACAAGTAATAGATGCAGTGAATGAGGCTTTTCATAACAAAGTAAATAAAAAAACAATAGATTTCTTGGAAAAACAAGTGATGGAATGACAATAGAGATGATTTTGAGGAATGATAAGGTAATCTCAGCTTATCCAGTATATTGAGTTGGAGGAAGTGTTCTTAATGATTAAGTATAATTATGAATTTAAATATATAGAAGAATTTAATGTGGTTGTTATGGATTTTGATGAAGAAAAATCGTTGAAATTTGCCAATATGATAAATGATCCTTTAGGCTCTGATATACCTTGGAGGTTAAGAGATTTTAAAAATGATATTAACAATTTTATTGATTTGTTGAGGGGAAACATATCCGAATATAGACATGGAGGAAATGCTTCTAGCATAATATCCTTTAGAGATTTTACCATAATTGAGGATCCATTTTATGATGAAGAAGATGAATTTGAGCCGATATGTAAATTAGAAACAGTTGAATTTGTTAAAATCATATTAGTGTGGGCTTATGAAACACATAAGTATAAGAGCGAAAGAGGAGAAATTGCTCAAGAAGATGCAAAAATGGCTATGAATTGGATTGAACAAAAGATGGAAGAAATTAATAGTATAGAGGATAGTAATCAAATATAAGAAACACAGATTAGTAATAAGTGAAGCATTTAAAATTAATTATAAAAGTGAAAATTATGGGTAGATAAAAGAAGCATCTGTGACTTATGGAATGAAATAGAGGGTTCTGGTGTGAAAATCTATAAAATTTGGACATACTGATACTATTACTCTAAAAAGGATGGAATTGGTATGGAAAAGCAATGTTTATTCAAGTGGAAACAATATCAACTAGATATTATTCTATTAACCGTGAGATGGTAACTACGGTATAACCCTCATTTCCATGGTTGGTGGAAATGAGGGGGGGACGAGGCTTATCCATTTCGTATACAACGATTACGTGTTGAGTTCATCAATATGGTCCTTCATCATATTAAAAAAGAGCCACATATGAAGTGACCCCGGTATTGCACCGGGCTCATTTTTAATTTTGCCTTTATCTGTTTCTTATTATAATAATCTATATATTTTTCTAATTCTATTTTAAAATACTCTACACTTTCAAACTCTTTTAAGTAGAGGAATTCTGACTTCATGATCCCGAAGAAATTCTCCATGACTGCGTTGTCATAACAGTTTCCTTTTCGGGACATACTCTGCACAATACCTCTTGATTCAAGTGTCCGGACATATTGTTTCAATTGATTTCTATAGATAATAATCTCACCATTATACAAGTCTAATACAGGTGATAAATAAAGTTTCTCTCCAAATAATTTAAACTCTGTGATGTCTGTTATCCATTTTTGATTTGGTGCATCTGCATGAAAACTGCGCGCTAAAATATTCGGTGCAGTTTAACTTAATGTGTTCTTTTTTAGTTACTTAGGAGACCTTTTGAGATAAGAAGAACGATACGTTGGTCATGACTATTGTGTTGTGTAACCCAAAAAGGAAAGTACCAAAAAATGCTTATTTTGTATGAGTATAAATATCGGCTATTTAGGAGTCCTAATAGAATGTTTAGAATTAGACGAAAATGACGTGTGAAATGTAAATAAAAAAGGACAAGTAGTCGAATTTACTGTCCTTTAAAGGAGAAAAGTCTTTTGATTAAGAACTACGAATAAACAGAAAAACTGCTTGTACTTAGTTTTACCTTAAATATACATATCTATACAAAAAAGGGATAAGTAAAAAATACTTATCCCAGGAAGGGAAATCCAAAACACCAAAATGGTTTGCATTGGTATGCAGGTTCAAAAGTAGTATATGTAAAATGAAAAATCTCATACAAAAAAGACAAGACAGAGTGTTGTTTTCTAGAGAATCTTTAAAAAAAGAATAAGAGGTGTATATTGGCTGTTTTTCTCAAAATCATTTTAAACGTATTGAGGAAAGTGATAAACCATACCTTAATAAAAAAGGATGTAAGCGCATTCTTATCGAATTATAGATAATTAAGAGAGGCGGTGACACTATGAAGTATGTAAAAGTCAGTATGAATGGTGGAAGTGAGCACAAATTCTCAATGACTTTAGAACGATTTGAAGAACTTATTACTACAGAGAAAGGGTTATTAGAGAATAAATTAGTTTGTATTGAAAATGTAATGATTAATCCCACTAATATATCTTCTGTAGTTGAAAAAATTGGTGTACCGGCTAAGTTTATGGAAGCTTAAAAGTGTGTACATAAAAAACATCCATGGGGATGTTTTTTTATTTATAATTGTACAATGAAAATTTGAGTAGGATTTTTAGTGATACTTCATATGTGCACAATAAAATAAGTACAAGCATATATTAAATAGTAGGACAAGATCTTCGTGTCCGAATCAATACTCAGAAAAAACCTCTAATCACAATAGGGCATCCAATAGCAGGGTGCTCTTATTTTTTATGAAAAATGTAGCTCTACAACGGTTTCGTTTCAATTATAGTTTTCTTTAACCTTTGATTTTAAATTTATCTTTTACGTTAATAAATATTAAGAATAAAATGACAGCAATAATTAAATTAGACAAATAGAAATTTTGGTGAAACAGTAGTTCAAAGGTAACATCAAGTGTATATAATAAAGCCGCAGCAGGTAATATACAAATAAATATAAACCTCCAATTTTTTAAATGATGTTTATAATTAGTAAGTACTTTCTCCATTAATATTGCTCCTGTATTTTTTATTTTCTATATAATTATACATTTAAATAAGAAGATTTACAAAGTATTTAAAATTTATTTAGCAACTATTGTGATTTCGTGTGATTGATAACGGGGAAGCAAAAAATATTTTAGGTCTATAGCTTGAGGAAGAGATAGAGAAAGATTTTATTAAAAACTTAGATAGCTGCATTAATCTGTGTAAGAAATGATTTGACTAAAAAAACTTTTAAAGAGTGATACTAAAATGATACACTATAATCTACGTTATTTTTGAAATGAATAGAGGGATTTGTGTGATAGATAAAATCAAAAATGTGGTAGAGGATATGTACGAAGATGAAGCAAAACATTTACTTCAAAGTATTCTGATTCAATTAAATTTATTAGAAGAAGGTTATAGTGAAGATTCAATTAAAAATTTGATAGATATTCCTAGGCAACTAACGAGTAATACATCTTATAAAAGAAATGTAAAAGAAAGTACGCACATACATATAGCTTTTGATGATTCAACTGCTGGGTGTTTAAAATATATGCTAAGTCAAGAAGAACGATTGGAAGAGAGAGTTGTCGCTTTTTCTGAATTCTTTTCAATCGGACCGATAAATAAGTTACATACGAATGAGGGGCAACTAGCAAGACAGAAATGGTTAGTAAACAACTTAACTGCATATGATAGTTATTTTGAAGAGGAGTATTTACCAAGGTTTATAGAAACTTTGGAAGAACTACACACTATTCCTATTGAAACACCTATTACAATTTGGAAAGCTAATAACGCACATGAACATGTAGGCCTATGTTTTGTAATGGCGCAATTAAAAGATAAGAAAAATATTCGCATTATTAATACATCTGAAGCAAGTAAAGAAATATTAAAACAAGAATATGATATTCGTGGAACAGGGGAATTATCACCTGAAAGTTTAGCTCTATTCCAAAAAAGTTTTGCAGAATTTCCGTATGTAACGGAAGAAAAGCGGATGAAGCTTGAACATGAGTGGGATAGATTATCGAATAGCATAGAATGTTTAAGAGTATGGAAAGAAAATGAAGTGCATTCTGTACAAGAAGATTATTTTGATCAATTTATTATTGAATGTGCGAAAAGTGTAGGTGCTGATCGAGAATTCTTAAAAGCTCCTAGAGTGATTGGTGAAGCACTTGGTCTTGTAGAGCAGTTAGTCGGCGATATGTTTTTAGAATATCGCTTAAAGGAATTAATTAAACAAGACGTATTTGAATTTGAAGGTTCACTAAAAGAAATGCGTTTTTATAGTGTAAAGTTAAGGAAATAATAAATACATTTTATTTTTAAAAACCTCGTATTTTAAATAATACGAGGTTTTTAAATTGAATTTGGGCTATAACATAAGCTTCCTATAGAGCGCATATTACATATGAATGTTAAAGGTACTGAATGAAAAGTAGGTGATTTGTTAATATGTATAACCAACAAAATTATCCATATGATCAAGGAATGTATTATAATCCACAAAACTACGGGTATGAATCTACAAATGAAGTGAGAGATATGGAACAAGAAGATTATAGACCAGATGATGCGGAAGATGCTCCAACGTCACCACCACCGTCGCAAGCGCCGTCGTTACCGTCTACATTTGCTTCTCCAGCACAAGCAGGGAATATGAAATCATGGATGTGTAACTGTCTAGGAAGATGGGGATATTTACGTTTACATCGTCCTGGTCCTTTCGGAAGGGACTTATGGTTCTTCCCGACTGAAGTGAGGAGAAATGGGGTTTCAGGTTACACTTGGCAAGGTGGTCGCCGTCGTAAAGTAAGTTATCGCTATCAGCAAATTAGTAATTTTATGTGCTTTGCGTAAATAAGAGTGAGAGAGTAGAAGGATTTTACTCTCTCACTTTTTATTTTTCAATATACGAAGTGAGATTTTGAATGAAAATTTACAATTTTCGCGTTTTTATTAGAGTATAATGCATATGTTGGTTGGTTTTCAAAAACAAATGAGAGTGAGGGAATACGATGTCAATGAAAAACAAAGTTGGGCTAAGAATAGAGGATGGAATTAATTTAGCTTCAGCTCAGTTTAAAGAAGATGCATATGAAATTTATAAAGAATCTCGAAAAATGCAACCGATCTTATTTGTAAATAAAACTGAATTAGGTGCAGAGTGGCTTATTACAAGATATGAAGATGCTTTGCCACTATTAAAAGATAATCGCTTAAAAAAAGATCCGGCCAATGTATTTTCTCAAGATACATTGAATGTCTTTCTTACTGTTGATAATAGTGATTATTTAACGACGCACATGCTAAATTCAGATCCACCTAACCACAATCGTTTACGATCACTCGTACAAAAAGCTTTTACACCGAAGATAATCACGCAATTGGAAGGAAGAATACAGGATATTGCAGATGATTTGTTAAATGAAGTCGAGCGAAAAAGTTCATTAAATCTTGTTGATGATTACTCGTTTCCTTTACCGATTATTGTAATAAGTGAAATGCTCGGCATTCCAAAAGAAGATCAAGCGAAATTTAGAATTTGGTCTCATGCTGTCATTGCTTACCCAGAAACACCAGAAGAAATAAGAGAAACTGAAAAGCAACTATCTGAGTTTATTACATATCTTCAATATTTAGTTGATAATAAACGAAAAGAGCCAAAAGAAGACTTGGTGAGTGCATTAATACTTGCGGAAAATGAAGGGCATAAACTTAGCGCCCGAGAACTATATTCAATGATTATGTTACTAATTGTGGCGGGACATGAGACAACGGTAAATTTAATAACAAATACGGTATTAGCACTTCTCGAAAATCCGGATCAATTACAGTTATTAAAAGAAGATCCAAAATTAATTGATGCAGCTATTGAAGAAGGATTACGATATTATTCTCCAGTTGAAGTTACAACTTCAAGATGGGCAGATGAACCTTTTCAAATTCACGACCGAACAATTGAAAGAGGAGATATGGTTGTCATTGCATTAGCTTCTGCAAACCGTGATGAAACGGTATTTGAAAATCCGGAAGTATTCGATATTACTCGGGAGAATAATCGTCATATTGCCTTTGGCCATGGTAGCCATTTCTGCTTAGGTGCTCCACTTGCTAAGTTAGAAGCAAAGATTGCCATTACTACTTTATTTAATCGAATGCCTGAACTACAAATAAAAGGGAACCGTGAAGACATTAAATGGCAAGGTAATTATTTAATGCGTTCTTTAGAGGAATTACCATTAACATTCTAGAATATTTATTGTAGACATGCATACATAGAAAATGATTTACATAGAGTATGTATGTGTTATTTAAATTCGAAACGGAAGGGTGAAAACATCCCAATGATCAACTAATTCTATTTGTAAGAGATCTTCGTTAAAAAACGAAATATTCTTCTGAATAGGATTAGTCTGTGCATTTATAGAAAAGGGATGTATTTCGCTCTGCGAATATATAGTCTTTTTATATGATTTGTGCTGCCTCCTGTTCAGAACATGAAATAGGGGGCTTTTTTATGTCGACAAATGTAGTAACGAAACAAAACAATGGGGTATCACAAGTATTAAAAAATCGGTTTGTGCAAGGAATTCTTGCATCAGCACTATTTTTACAAATTGGAATATGGGTTCGGAACTTTGCGGTATTACTATATGTAATGGAAATGACGAAAGGTGATGCTTTTGCTATTTCAATGATTTCGGTTGCTGAGTTTGCTCCAATTTTCATCTTTTCCTTTATAGGTGGAACCTTTGCTGATAGGTGGAAGCCAAAGAAGACAATGATATGGTGTGAAACGTTAAGTTCCATTTCAGTATTCGCTGTATTAATTACACTTATGTTTGGAACATGGAAAATCGTGTTTTTTGTCACGCTTATTTCTGCAATCCTTTCGCAGTTTTCTCAACCATCAGGTATGAAATTGTTTAAACAGCATTTATCAACGGAACAAATCCAATTAGCGATGTCTATATATCAAACAATATTTGCGATTTTTATGGTGTTAGGACCGATTCTTGGAACATTTATCTTTCATAGTTTTGGAATTTATATTTCAATCATCATAACAGGTATCGCTTTTTTACTGGCAGCAGCTGTGTTGTTATTTCTTCCGAAAGATCTTGAGAATAAAAATGAGAAAAAAGAAATCACGTTGTTACAGGAAATGCTAGACGGTATTAAATACGTAAAAAAGAAAAAAGCATTAACTTTGCTAGGGCTTTGTTTTATGGCAGCAGGACTAGGTATCGGTTTAATTCAGCCATTAGGTATATTTATTGTGACTGAGCAGTTAGGGTTATCAAAAGAGAGTTTGCAATGGTTACTAACAGTAAATGGCGCGGGTATGATTGTGGGCGGTGCTTTAGCGATGGTATTTGCGAAAAATGTTGCTCCGCAAAAGATGTTAATTGTAGGGATGCTCGGTCAGGCGATCGGCATTGGTATTATTGGTTATTCGACGAGCTTATGGGTGACACTTACAGCACAACTTTTTAGTGGGTTAGCTCTTCCGTGTATCCAAATAGGTATTAATACGCTCATTATTCAAAACAGCGATACTGATTTTATCGGTCGTGTAAATGGCATTTTAAGTCCACTATTCACCGGTTCAATGGTAGTAACAATGAGTATTGCTGGTTCATTAAAAGAGGTGTTCTCATTAAGTACGATGTATGAGGGCACAGCTTTACTATTTATAATTGGATTATTATTTATTTTACCTATATACAATTTAAAGCCAGTAATAGCGTTAGAAAGTGAAATAAATGGTAAAGGAAGTGCTGTACAACATGAATCCTAATCCAAATGTAAAATACCCAATTGAAGGAAATCAAAACGTTCATTTTATAAAAAATACAATAACGAAAGCTAATATACTCGTTGGTGACTATTCTTATTATGATGCGAAAGATGGAGAAACATTTGAAGATCGAGTATTACATCATTATGAATTTCTTGGAGATCATCTTACTATTGGAAAGTTTTGTTGTATTGCAAATGGAGTTACCTTTATTATGAACGGAGCGAATCATCGGATGGATGGATTTTCGGCATATCCATTTAATATATTTGGGAATGGGTGGGAGAAGTATACACCTAATTTGTCTGATTTACCTTACAAAGGGGATACAGTTATAGGAAATGATGTATGGGTTGGTATGGATACAACGATTATGCCTGGAATAAAAATAGGGGATGGTGCAATCATTGCAGCTAAATCTGTTGTGACTAGAGACGTCGCACCATATACAATTGTTGGCGGAAACCCTGCAAATAAAATAAAGGAACGATTTACAAATACAATAGTAGAAGAGTTATTGCAAATTCAATGGTGGCATTTTGACATTGAAAAAATAACAGAAAATATAGATGCTATTGTACAAGGAAATATTGAACCATTAAGAAAGCTAAAAAGGTAATAAAAAATGCATGACAAAGAGTATCATACCTCCGAATTTTGTTAATGATAATAGAACAAGGAGGTGTGATACTATGGCACAAGACGTTTTATGTGAAGTAAACAACTGTAAATTTTGGGCTAACGGCAATAAATGTAGTGCAGATGCAATTTATGTAGTAAGTCATAAAGGGAAACATGCATCAACTACGGAAGAAACAGATTGCAAAACTTTCGATCCAGAAGTATAAATTTTTGAAGGGTAGCCAAATCGTGGTTGCCCTTTTATTAATTATAGTATTGATAATAAATCTCATTTTCATTCATTGTTTTTAACTTTTCTTGTTAATTTTTATATTTTCTTCATAAGTGATGTAATCCAGAGCAATTCATGTTCAATACGTGATTTACTAAATTCAATGACTTCTGTAATAAAAGATGAGCTAACACGTAAAGATTGAATAGCAGTAAGCTGTTTATGTAGTACGTCTTGGCGTATTGTTAAAATTTCTTTTCTACCTTCGTAATCAAGTTTTTCAAATAGAGCGATACGTACAAGGAACTCAGCGTTATTTGTCGCAATTTTTTCAGGAAACTCTCTTAACATTTCTGAAAAAATTTCTTCACCTGTTTCAGTTATGTCGTACATATTTCGGTTTGGCTTTCCGACTTGTGTATGTACTTTTTTCGTTATAGCCCCCATATTCTCAAAACGTCGAAGAGAAGGATAAAGCATATTATGATTTAATTCAAAATTCTCTCCTAACTGATTTTGGATATTTTTCTTTATTTCATAACCGTGCTTTGGCCCTGACGTTAATTCTGCGAGTAATAAAATATCAACATACATAAAAAATCCCCCTTATATATTTCTCAAGTTCTCCAATAAAAAATCTCCTTTATTATATGTTAAAATAACATATGTTAGATTATACAACTTTGAACTACCGACCTATCACTTTTATTGTAAAAGAAAAGGGAGGAAAGAACTATGGCTTCGCCGGAAAATGTGATTTTAGTTCATGAAATTTCAAAGCTGAAAACAAAAGAAGAATTGTGGAATCCGTATGAGTGGTATCAATTTATGAGGGATAATCGCCCAGTACATTACGATGAAGAGCAAGATGTATGGAATGTTTTTTTATACGATGATGTAAATCGAGTTTTATCGGATTATCGCTTATTTTCAAGTAGAAGGGAGCGAAGACAATTCGCAATCCCTCCTTTAGAAACTAGGATAAATATAAACTCTACTGATCCACCAGAACATCGCAATGTACGTTCTATCGTTTCTAAAGCATTTACTCCAAGAAGTTTAGAACAATGGAAACCCCGAATACAGGCAATCGCAAATGAACTTATAGAACATATCGAAAAATATAGTGAGGTTAATATTGTTGAAGAGTTTGCTGCACCTTTACCTGTTACCGTCATATCTGATTTATTAGGAGTGCCAACAACGGACCGTAAAAAAATTAAAGCATGGTCTGATATTTTATTTATGCCGTATAGTAAAGAAAAGTTTAATGATCTGGATGCGGAAAAGGGTATAGCACTAAATGAATTTAAAGCATATCTTCTACCGATTGTTCAGGGAAAGAGATACCATTTAACCGATGATATTATTTCGGATTTAATACGAGCTGAATATGAAGGCGAAAGATTAACAGATGAAGAAATTGTTACTTTTTCTTTAGGTTTATTAGCGGCAGGCAATGAAACAACTACTAATTTAATTATTAATAGCTTTTATTGCTTTTTAGTGGATTCACCTGGAACATATAAAGAATTAAGAGAAGAACCTAAATTAATTTCAAAGGCAATTGAGGAAGTATCGCGCTATCGCTTTCCCGTTACATTAGCTAGGAGGATTACAGAGGATACAAATATATTTGGGCCTTTTATGAAAAAGGATCAAATGATTGTTGCGTGGGTAAGTGCAGCAAATTTAGATGAGAAAAAATTTTCGCAAGCCTCTAAATTTAATATACACCGAATAGGAAATGAAAAGCATTTAACATTTGGTAAAGGTGCTCACTTTTGCTTAGGGGCACCACTTGCACGTTTAGAAGCTGAAATTGCTTTAACTACTTTTATAAATGTCTTTGAAAAAATAGAGTTATCTCCATCGTTCAATTTAGAAAAATGTATATTGGAAAATGAACAAACATTAAAATACTTACCTATTCTTTTGAAAACTAGGTAAAACGTTCAGCAAGGTGCATTGTAATGTACCTTGTTTTTTATTTCTCAATTGTAAAATTCTGGTGTGTTTTATAGTATGGAAGTGTGTGAAAGAAGAGTAGAGGAGGATACTTATGTTAACGTGTAATGGAAGTAAAATGTTTCAAACATTTATTAAAGCTGTAACGGATTTAATGGATAGTAATTTATTAGAAGATCAAATTGTTTGTGCGATTGAAAAATTATTAGAAGAACTTTTAGAAAAGAAAACATGGCTTCCGTTAGAAAAACAGAAGGCTAATTCGGCTCAATACGCACGACACTTGTTATATGAAGATCCTTTAAAGAGATTTGAAGTATTAGCTCTTGTATGGAAAGATGGACAATCTACACCTTTACATGATCATGATGGTACATGGGGAGTAGAAGGCGTTTTTACAGGGAGGATAATGGTGCAAAACTTTATACAAACTAAGCAGCTTGAAAATTCACTTGTTTATTTAACACATACAGGAAATCTTTATTTGGGAGAAGGAAAAACAGATAAAGTCATTCCACCAGCTGATTGTCATATTCTTGAAATAGGTAAAAATGAAAGCGTTGTCACTATTCATATTTACGGAAAACGTTTAGAAAAGTTTAAAATATATGTCCCAACTGAAGAAAAGAATGTGTACATGTGTGAGACGAAATATATTAGTTATAGTTCATAGTTTAAAATCAAAAGCTTTTCTTTAAAAAGAAAAGCTTTTGATTTTATTTTTAATTATTTCTTGACCTGAAACGCTTTTCATAAATTATAAATAAGGAGTACTTCACGAAATCAGTATGAAAACGATACCTATTGTTTATAATGAGCTCGTGTATTTATAGAAAGTGGTGAAGGAATAATGAAATTAATCGCAATTGATTTAGATGGAACTCTTCTTTCGGGGAATAAAATGATTAGTAAAGAGAATGCAGAAGCAATTCGAAAATGTCAGGAAGCGGGTCATGTTGTAGCAATTTGTACAGGACGTTCTATCGTCGACATTGAAAGATTGTTGTTAGAAGTTAATTTAGAGTGTCCAATTATTGCGGAAAATGGTGCGCTTATATATAAAGATAATAAAATGATGAAGAGATATCCAATTCAAAATATGCAGGCACTTGAGATTGTGGACTATCTTGAAGAGAATGGCTTATATTATCAGCTTTATACTAATAAAGGTGTATATGTACCAGATTATGGAGTAGAGAGTGTACGTAATGAGATCGAATATGTGAAGAATTCAAAAGAAGATTTTGATTTGAAAGAGTTAGAAACGATTGCAGCATTATATCTTGAACATACAGCATTTCATAGTGCAGAAAGTTGTAAACCAATTGTAGAAACAGAAATACATGTGCATAAGCTTTTACCATTTTCTTATGACATAGAAAAGTTAAAAAAGTTAAAAGCAGCGTTTCTGCATAATACTGATTTAGCAATTACATCTTCATATTGGCATAATTTAGAGATTAATCATCGAGATGCCCAAAAAGGAAATGGATTATATACTTTAGCAGAACATCTGAATATTCCGGTTGAAAATACTGTAGCGATAGGTGATGGGCTAAACGATGTATCCATGATGGAAAAAGCAAACATATCAATTGCAATGGGGAACGCAGTCGAAGAAATAAAAGCAATGTGTAAATACGCAACTTTATCAAATGAAGAACACGGTGTTGCACATGCTTTATATAAATATGTAATGTAATATAAAAAGAAAAAAAGAATCCAAATGGATTCTTTTTTTCTTTTTATTAGGGGTAAGGTTTATTCTATGAGATTCATAGAAGCCTTATTACTTTTTATTATATAGTATTTATTATACTACTAAAATCGATGTGTATGACTCTGATATTAAAATCCGGTTTCTGCATGGGTACCCGTTTTAGGTTGGTCGTACATTCAGAATTAATATGTGATGAACAAAATACGTACTGATTAAGGATTCATTTTATACGCAAATTCTTCTCTATTTTAATTGAAAAATAAAATTTATTCGAATAATTATTCTGCAGCTATATACCTAAAGGCACATTCTACGTATAATGGAGAAGTATAAATTTTGAATTTGTATTAATTTTACATATTGAGGTGAAAAAGGAATGAATGCGCGGCTAATGGAACTTATTGATGTGAGTACAATAGAAACCATGGCAGAACAGTTTTATAAATTAACCAACATATCACATCAACTTCTTGATGCTGAAAAAGAATGTATATTTTCTTTTGGAATAAATGAGATGAAAATATGTAAACTTCCCAAAATTGAAATCCCCATTTTTTTATACAATCAACATTTAGGATCTTTTGTAGTATGGTCAAACAAAAGTGACATTTTCAATTGTCAAAAATACTTTGAAATGCTTTCAAATCTAATTATAGATGGAGCAACGAAGGTATTTCAAAGTGAAAATACAACGTTGCTTTCTCGAAAAGAGGAGGAACTGCACACGATTTTACAAAACATGCCTGTTATGGTTGATGCGCTTGATTATAATGGAGATTTTGTTTTGTGGAATCGGGAGTGTGAAATTGTAACAGGTTATACAGCTGAAGAAATAATAGAGAATCCAAATGCCCTACAATTATTGTACCCAGATCATAATTATCGTCACCAAATACAAACGAAATTTTTAACTTGTGGAAAAAATTTCAGAGATTGGGAAATGCACTTAACATGTAAAAATGGTGAAATAAAAACAATCATGTGGTCCAATATATCAGAACAGTTTCCTGTAACAGGATATAGCTACTGGGCTGTCGGAGTAGATATTACACATTTAAAAGCGATAGAAGACCAGTTAAAACAACAAACGTCTGAATTGGAATTAATTTTTAAGGCTTTACCAGATTTATGTTTCTTAACAGAAGATGATGGCACAATTATAGATTATAAAGCAGGATCCCCTTCGAAATTTTACGTACCGGCACAAGCTTTTATGGGAAAAAAGTTTTTCGAAGTATTACCATCTCCAGTAGCACAGCAATTTCAGGAAGCAATTCATCAAGTGAAGGAAAAAGGGACGAATGTAATTGTTGAATATCCACTTACAATTAATGGGAGTGTCGATTTCTTTGAAGCTAGATGCTTACCATTATTACATGATAAAATTATGATCATTGTACGCGATATTACAGAACGGAAAAAGACAGAGGAATTGCTAAATAAATCAGATACACTTGCAGCAATTGGTCAATTAGCAGCTGGTGTGGCTCATGAAGTGAGGAACCCATTAACTGTCATTAAAGGGTTTATACAGTTATTTCAAATTAATAAAGAAGATCAAGAAAAATATTTTGATTTAATGCTTTCTGAAATTGAAAGAATAGAAGCGATTCTTCAAGAGTTTTTATCAATTGCTAAAACAGATGAGATAAATACAGAACAAAAAAATATTTATCAAATTTATAATAATGTCGTATCGTTAATGAATACAAAAGCAATTATGACGAATATTCAAGTGGAACTATATGCAGACAACAAAGACATAAGCATTGAATGCTCAGAAAATCAATTGAAACAAGTGTTTATTAATATTTTGCAAAATTCAATCGAAGCTATGCCAGATGGCGGGAAAATTACAATTCATATTAAAGAGATAAACGATGAAGGTGTCATTATTCATGTAATTGATGAAGGAATAGGGATACCTGAAGATAGAATTAAGAGATTAGGTGAGCCTTTTTATAGTACGAAAGAAAAAGGTACCGGTATCGGATTAATGTTAAGTTATAAAATCATTGAAAGTCATCAAGGGAATATAAGTATTATGAGTGAAGTTGGAGTCGGGACAACAGTAACGATTTACTTGCCGAAAGCTCAGAGTGAAAAATCTCTATCAAATTATGATGATAGATTCGAATCAATACGCAATTATTAACTCTTAAATTACTAAATCCCCAATAACCAAAAGTTAAGCTTTCGGTTATTGGGGATTTTTATATTTAATTTAGTAAACTTTACCTTTTCTTAACCTTTGTTTTAATTTCTATTAAGTTTTTATCAGTATATTAATATTTGTGCAAAGTACTGTATAGAAAATGTGCATTACTTTTAATATATAGATTCAATTATTATTAGGAATTCTGTAAGAAGGAGATTATGACAAGGTGAAAAAGCATGAGAAAAAAAGTGGTAGAGCAATACCGACGCGGTTAAATATTTTATTTCTTTGTGTATTTTTATTATTTTCTGCAATGATTATACAGTTAGGTAAAGTGCAAATTTTCGATGGAGAGACTTATAAAAATGAAGTAGAAAAGAGAGAAAATGCAACTGTGAGCCTATCTGTCCCACGTGGAAAAATATTTGATCGAGAAGGGAATCCAGTTGTTGATAATACATCTTTACGCACGATCACGTACACAAAGATGAAAGGTGTAAAATCAGAAGATATATTAAAAACCGCGAGACAACTTGTAGACATAATTGAAATGCCGCAAGAAGATATAGATAAGTTAAATGAGACAGATAAGAAAGATTTTTGGATGCAATTAAATCCGAAACTGGCTGAAAATCTAGTATCGAAAAAAGAAATAGATACATTTAGAGAAAAGGATATTAGCGGCAAGAAGCTAGATAAAAAAATAGAAGAGTTAAAAAGAAAACGGGTTACAGATAAAAATCTTCAGGAATTAACAGAGAAAGATATAAAAGTGTTAGCTATTAAAAGTAAGATGACTTCTGGTTATCAAATGGCTCCTCAGATTATTAAAAAAGATGTTAGTGAAAAGGAATTTACTATAATTAGTGAAGGTTTAGCGAATCTCCCAGGTGTAGACGTATCGGTGGATTGGGAGAGAGTGTATGTAAATGATGGATTATTCCGATCTGTTCTTGGAAATGTTTCTAATTCCGATGAAGGATTACCAAGTGAACGATTAGATTACTACTTGGTACGTGATTATAGCCGAAATGATAGGGTTGGAAAAAGTTATATCGAGCAGCAATATGAAGATGTACTTCATGGTACAAAAAAAGAAGTAAGAAGCGTTGCAGATAAACAAGGTAATACAATTAGAACGGAAACCGTTTCTGAGGGAAAGAGCGGTAAGAATTTAACTTTAACAATAGATATGGAATTACAGAAGAAAGTAGAAGAAAGTATTGAAAAAATATTAAAGGCATATAAAGCGTCAGAATCCATGTTGGACCGTGCTTTCGTTGTAATGATGAATCCGAAAAACGGACAAGTATTATCCATGGCCGGGAAAAGACTTGTAGAAAAAGACGGAAAAACAGAAGTTGAAGACTATGCATTAGGCACAATGACTAGTTCTTATGAGCTTGGATCAACAGTTAAAGGTGCGACAGTTTTAACTGGATTTGAAACGAAAGCTATAACACCAGGTACTTATTTTTATGATGCACCTATGAAGTTTAAAGGAACTAAGGAAAAAAAGTCTTGGAAAGAGTTTGGAAATATCGATGATTTAAGAGCGTTACAAGTCTCTTCAAACGTTTATATGTTTAATACAGCATTAAAAATTGCAGGTGTAGATTATGTAAAAAATAGTTCATTAAATATTAAACAGGAGTACTTTGATAAAATGAGGTATTATTTCAGGCAATTTGGATTAGGTGTTCCAACGGGTATTGATTTACCGAATGAAACAGCTGGACAAATTGGTAAAAAAGATAATCAACCTGGTTTCTTACTAGACTACTCAATTGGCCAGTATGACACCTATACGCCACTTCAGCTTGTACAGTATATTTCAACAATCGCAAACGGTGGATATCGAATGAAGCCACAAATTGTTCAAGAGGTAAGAGAGCAAACGTCGCAAAAAGATGAGATTGGTAAAGTGGTGCATGCAGTAGAACCAATCGTTTTAAATAAGATAGATATGAAAGAGGAATATATAAATCAAGTAAAAGAAGGATTTAGAAAGGTATTCCAAGAAGGTGATGGAACAGGAGTAAGGGCGTTCCAAAAAGCATCTTATAAGCCAGCAGGTAAAACAGGGACAGCACAGACAGTATACGGTGGAGAAAGTGATATTGGAAGAAATGAAAAAGGTGAGCGAAGAGAATGTTATAATTTAACGTTAGCAGGATATGCGCCGTATGATAATCCTGAAGTAGCATTCTCTGTAGTTGTGCCGTGGGTTATTAATGATAAATCTGGTATTAACTCTGATATTGGAAAAGAAGTTTTAGATGCTTATTTTGAATTGAAAAATAAGAGATTGACTGGAGAAACTATAAAAATAGATAGCTCTCAAGAAGGTTAAAACATATGAAATAGTACAGAAACTAGAGTCGACTTATTTAGAAATAGGTTCAAAATGGGTGATAGAGAGGTAAAATCATTCTATCAATTATTCACATTTTATAAAATAAATCATATATTGATAGCATAGGACAAGCTGAAAAGCTTATTCTAACCTCACAGAACACTCCTTATCACGGTTTGGCATCTACTTATGTAGATGCCTTTTTTAATTTAATCACTAACAATTATTTATCAACCTAAAGTCGCAAGCATATTAGGACTATTAGGTGAAGATTGACGGTAATAATTACAGTATGATTAATAAGAGTATTGAAATGTAAGGAGTGAGAGATAAGTGCTAAATATTTTAGTGGTTAATTTTCCAGCAGAGGGACATGTAAATCCTACATTAAGTTTAGTCAAAGCCTATACTGAACGAGGTGATCACGTACATTATATTACGACAGAACAATTTAAAGGCAGAATTGAAGATTTGGGAGCTACTGTATATACACATCCAGATTTATTAAAGGAGATTTCTATTGATTCTGAAACTCCAGATGGGCTGAATTCTTTCTTTCGTGTACATGTTCAAACTTCTTTATATATATTAGAAATTACGAAACAATTATGTGAAAACATACATTTTGATTTCGTAATTTATGATATATTTGGCGCTGGAGAGTTAGTAAAGGAGTATTTACATATTCCAGGCATAGTTTCTTCTCCTATATTTTTAATTCCTCAAAATTTTTTGGAAACATTACCTTTTCATCCAAATGCAGAAATACCATTCCAACCTGATAAAATTTCTGAACAGTTACTATATCAAATGGAACATGAATTTGGAGTAACGCCTAAAAATAATCTTCAATTTATGCATAACAAGGGAGATATTACTCTTGTGTACACAAGTCGCTATTTTCAACCTAATAGCGATTTATTTGGAAGAAATAACATTTTTATTGGTCCTAGTATTTCAAATCGTAAAACAAATGTAGAGTTTCCACTTGAATTGCTTAAAGGTAAAGAAGTTATATATATTTCAATGGGGACACTGCTTGAAGAGCTTGAACCATTCTTTAATACGTGCATTGATACTTTCTCGGATTTTGATGGAATAGTTGTAATGGCAATTGGTGATAGAAATGATCGTTCTAAAATTAAGAAAGCTCCAGACAATTTTATAATTGCTTCATACGTACCCCAATCAGAAATATTAAGTGAAGCAGATGTTTTTATTACACATGGCGGCATGAACAGCGTACACGATGCTATTTATTTTAATGTCCCATTTGTCATCATTCCACATGATAAAGACCAACCAATGATAGCGCAAAGATTAACTGAACTTGAAGCAGCACATCGGTTATTGAAAGAGAATGTTAATGTGCAAACGTTAAAAGAAGCGGTAACAGATGTTCTTTCAAATAAAAAGTATAAGCATGGTATACGAAAACTGAATGATAGTTTTTTAGAATGTGGTGGTTCAAAAGAAGCAATTGCAGTGATTACATCTCTTTTAAATAAATAGTTTAGACAATATAAAAGCATAGAGGATTAACCTTTATGCTTTTATATTATTATCCTGCAAACTGCACAGCAGTATTTGCATGTAAAAAAGCGGTATCAAAAACAGGTACAGTAAGGTCGTTTTGGGAAATGAGCAATGGTATTTCAGTGCAGCCTAGCAATATACCTTCTGCGCCGTTTTGAATTAATGAGTTTGTGATTTGTAAAAGTTTTTCTTTTGATGTTTCTGAAATAATTCCTTTACTTAACTCATTTAAAATAACATGATGAATAAAATTTCTATCCTCTTCAGTCGGGATGATTGTCTCAATATTAAAATTTGCTAGACGTGATTTATAGAAGTCTTGTTCCATCGTTTGTTTCGTACCCAATAGTCCGATACGCTTTATATTCTGTTCTACCATTTCTTTAGCACTTACATCACCAATGTGAAGAAGTGGAATAGATATTGCATTTTCTACTTCTTCAGCAAATAAATGGATCGTATTGGAACACATTAATAAACAATCAGCTCCGGATTTTTCAACCTTTTTTGCAACTGTGACTAATTCGTTTTTCACTTCTTCATATTGATGATTTTGTAATAAAGTAGTTACTTCACCAAAGTCCATGCTATATAAAACAAGCTTCGCATTTTGATCATATTGAGAGAGTGTAAGTGTATTAATATGTTTATAGTATAACGATGTAGATTCCCAACTTAGTCCACCAATTAAACCGATTACTTTCATCGTACATTCCTCCCGTAACTATCTTGAATTCATTATTTCACAATTCCGATAAGGATACAATGATTTAAACGCACCGTTAAACGAAAAATAAAAATAATTAGAAAAGTATTGAAATTTATACTTATTAGTGCCATAATACGAATTACAAATTAATACTTATCCAGAGAGGTGGAGGGAACGGCCCTATGAAACCTCAGCAACCCCTATATAAATTTATAGGAAGGTGCTAATTCCGCAGAGGACACGATGTGTTTTTTGGAAGATAAGAGGATTCTTGAACGTGAAGAAAATGACCTCTTATGTAAGGGGTCATTTTTTGTTGTATAGAAAGGGAGTGTCGATGCATAATTCATTTTCAAAATAAATATAGAGTAATAAAAGTTGACTAATACGGGAGGGGAATTGTAATGAACAAATTATCAACAAAGTTAGTAGTAGCAATCGGAATTGGAGCAGCATTATACGGGATATTAGGACTTTGGGGATTTTCTATTGCACCCAATACATTTATTAAACCTGCATTAGCTATTTTAACCGTTTTTGGAGCGTTATTTGGTCCAGTGGCAGGACTTTTAATAGGACTTATCGGTCATACCGTAACAGATACAATCGCTGGATGGGGTATTTGGTGGGGGTGGGTTATTAGTTCAGGCATTATTGGCTTTGCAATGGGACTCATTCAAAAAAGAGTTAGCTTTAGTGTGAAAAACGGGGCGTATAATAAGCGGGATATTTCTTATTTAGCTATTACTGGGTTAATTGGTATTGTCATTGCTATTATATTTGCTGGGGCATTCGATGTTATTGTGATGGGAGAACCATTTGACAAAATTATTATACAAGTATTAGGAGCAACAATTGCTGATGTTATTGTATTTTTAGTTCTTGGATTGCCAATTACAATAGGTCTAGCTAAATCTAATAAGAAACATACACATTTAAAAATTGAAAAGTAGGGATGTTAACATGCAACCAATCATTTCTTTTGAACAATTCAGCTTTCAATATGAACATGCTGCGCAGCCTACTGTAAAAGACATTACATTTCATATATACCCTGGAGAAAAAGTACTAATTGCTGGACGAAGTGGTTCAGGGAAGTCAACGTTAGCTCATTGTATAAATGGGCTAATCCCCTTTTCTTATGAAGGGATTAGTACTGGTAATATTTTAATTGCCGGAAAAGACCCGAGGAAAGAGAGTGTTTTTGAACTGAGTAAACAGGTAGGAACAATTTTGCAAGATCAAGATGCTCAATTTATTGGTCTTACAGTAGAAGAGGACGTAGCTTTTTATTTAGAAAATGAATGTGTAAATCAAGATGATATGAAAAAGATTGTTTCGGACTCATTAAAAAAGGTAAAGATGCATACTTTTCATAAACAAAGTCCACATGAATTATCAGGAGGGCAAAAACAAACTGTTTCTTTAGCAGGTTTGTTAACAACAAATGCTGATATATTATTGTTCGATGAACCGTTAGCAAATTTAGATTCAGCAAGTAGTTTACATACGATAGAACTTATTAAAGGCATACATAAACAATATAATAAAACAATTGTAATTATTGAACATCGAATAGAAGAAATGTTAAACCTGGATTTAGATAAAATCATTTTAATGAATGAAGGGGAAATTGTTGCGATAGGGACACCAGAAGAGATTTTAGCGTCAAATATATTACCATCTATCGGCTTAAGAGAGCCTATGTACGTAGAAGTATTAAAGAAATTGCAGTTTGATGGTAATAATGACGTAATATACTACCCACTTGAAAATCTTCAAAGGGAAAGTGTTCGTAGCGTAATAAATGAGTGGATGGAGAAGCAAGTTTCTTTTAAAGGTACTCCTACAAAAAAAGAATTATTGAAAGTAGAGAATTTGTCATTCTCCTATCCTAATAAACAAAAAGTATTGGACAATGTAAATTTCTCCATATATGAAGGTGAAATTGTAGCACTTTTGGGCCATAATGGAGCCGGTAAATCAACATTAGCTCATAGTCTTATAGGCATAAACAAAACAAAAAATGATAGGATTGTATTTGATGAAGTAAATATCAATTCTTGGTCTATTCGTAAACGTGGTGAGGTTATATGTTATGTGATGCAAAATCCAAATCATATGATTACACAACCTACTGTTATAGAAGAGGTTTCATTTTCATTAAAATTAAAAAAGTTTTCAAAGGAAGAAATTAAGCTTAGAGCGGAAGAAACATTAAAACTTTGTGGTTTGTATCCATTTCGAAATTGGCCAATTCAGGCATTAAGTTATGGACAAAAGAAGAGAGTAACGATTGCATCTGTACTAATAGCAAATCCGAAACTTATCATATTAGATGAACCGACAGCGGGACAAGATTATTATCATTATAAACAGTTTATGTCGTTTATTAGAAAACTAGCTGTACAGGGAATATCTTTTATTTTTATCACACATGATATGAATCTCGCTTTAGAATATGCAGACAGAGCGATTGTTCTAGATGAAGGGGAAATTATTGCGAATAATTCCGCGTCCGTTGTATTAGGGGATACAGAAACGTTACAAAGGGCGAACCTAAGAGAAAGTTCTTTATTGAAACTAGTTAAATTTAGTGAGATTTCATATCCTGAAAGGTTTATGGAACATTATTTTGAGGATATTAGGAGGGAGGAAGGTGTATAGTACATATTTTCATCGCATGGATGAAGCAGTGAAATTGTTGTTATTTATTTTTTGTATGACACTTACTTTTTTGTTTTTTGATTTTCGTATATTGCTATTTGTATTTATGATTGGATGTATCGGACTACTTATTGCTAAAATCCCATTTCGTAAAATTTGCCTTGTTTTTACTGTTATATTTACATTTAGTTTATTAAATTCTGTCATGATTTTATTTATTACACCAACTCATGGATCTGAATTAACCGAATCATATACTTCGTTTTTACATATCGGATATGCAACAATTACATATGAAACATTATTTTATGCAGCTACACTTTCATTAAAATATTTTACGTTATTACCATTTACACTTATTTTTATATATACGACTGATCCAAGCAAATTTGTGAGTAGCTTAAGTAAATTTCGAATTCATTATAAGATTACATATGCAATAAATATTGCATTACGTTATATACCTGATATTCAGTCCGAATATAAAGTTATTAAACATGCGCAAGAGGCGAGAGGAGTAGCTTTTGAAAAAGGAGAAGCAAGTTTATGGATTCGTATAAAAAACCGTGTCTTAATTTTCTGGCCTTTAATTATTCATTCACTAGATAGAATCGATACAGTTTCAAATGCAATGGATTTAAGAGGATTTGGAAAGAAGGATAAACGTACATGGTTTTATACAAATAAAGCGAAAAAAGGGGATTTCATTGCTTTATTTGTAGGTGTTTTTATTTTAATTATTGCAGTATATTTAAAGTTACATGTATTTCAAAACTTTTGGTATCCATTTTAAAGCACTCTCAAATGAGTGCTTTTACTTATTTTTATGTAGACATGCTCAAAAAAGGGATATTCACATAATGTATAATACGAACCAGTTAAAATGATCAACTACCTATTAGTTTTCAAACCAAAAGGAGGAGAAAATATGAGTTACGGTGGTTCTTGTGGTTTTGGTGGAGGTTTCGCTTTACTAGTTGTGTTATTTATTTTATTAATTATCGTTGGATGCAGCTGCTGGGGCGGAGGGTACTAATTTCTAATTAGTCTCCACAAATGTAAACTAAAAAAACATAGAAGATACTTATGTATCGAAACAAATAAAAAGGAGCAATTATGCTCCTTTTTTATTTGTTTTCAGATGAGTTCGTATTACATTTCGGCAATGTAATTGTCAAAGTTGTACCTTTATTAACGAGGCTTCGGATTTTTAAACTACCTTGCATCGTTTCAAGAATCTTAACAGCAACCATTGTACCTAATCCTGTACCTTTTGTTTTTGTGCTAAAATAGGGTTCGCCAAATCGATTTATTTGCTCTTGTGACATACCAATTCCGCTATCCTCAATTCGTATTATAACTTTATTATTACTAATAGATGAGGAGATATGTAAAGTACCACCATTAGGCATTGCTTCAATACTATTTTTTATTAGGTTTAAAAAACATTGTTGAAAGTGCTGTTTATTACCAACAATTGATGCCCTAGAGAAATCTTTCGTAATATGTATTGTATTCATATTACATAAAGGTAAGATCATATTAATAACTCGAGTTAACTCTTGTTCTACTGAAATATGATCTGATTTTTCTGAAGCAGGTTTGGCAAACGTTAAATAATCATCAATAATTCCTTGTGCACGATGTAACTCTTCAAGTATATGTTCAATATACTCGTCTCTTGATTCTGGAGTTAAATTAGGTGTTTTTAAAAGTTGAGTAAATCCTTTTACGACAGTTAAGGGATTTCTTACTTCGTGCGATATACTAGCAGCAAGTTGGCTAACAATCTCCATTTTTTCCATTTTAATCATCTTCGATCGCATACATACTGCATCTTTTAAAACTTCATTAAAATAAATGACAAACAACATCAAAATGGTTGGTAATATTATGAAATAAATAATGTACAAATTATTCACTTCAAAATCTGATAAAGTTAATACAATTACAGTTGTAAATATTGCTAGAAAAAATGTTAAAAACATTCCATAAGCTACTTTAATTTTTCTATTATACTTATTAAATTTTGCGGATGCGAATGCTGTAACGATAAACATTGTGCCATAAACTAGTATTGTTAACATACTAAATCCATAAAATGAAAATCTTGTAATTAATAAAATAGCAAACAAAATGATACCAACAGGGAAGCCACCATAAAGTGTGCCTATTATAACTGGTATTTGTCTTAAATCATGAATACAATTTTCATCCATATAGATTGGATAGCGCATACATAAAATAAGAGGGATACTCGTACAAAGGATAATAAGTAATTTTTTATATTTCTTTAAATAGCGTCCGCTATCATATATAAAATAAAAAATAAATATACTACTTAAAATGTAAAGAAGATTATTTAATACGTTTTGATTAATATAAACAAAGTTCATAATATTTTCCTCGTTATTTTGAATTTCCATTTTATATGTATTATACATGATTATAGTAGAAACTTTATGTTTTTAATAATATAGGTTATATCTTTTCAGCATTTGCCGCGTTTATCCACTCTTCATAAAATACTTTAACTGATTCATATCGTTCAGCTCGGCTTTCATTTACAGCACGATACGCTATTTCATATAAATTCCTACTTGCTTCCCATTTTGTAAAGGAACGATCTTTTCCACCTCCTAAAATTTCGAAAGCCATCGCCCCCATATTAAATACATTTGTTCTTGCATCAATCATAGCGTTTAGCTTAAATTCTTCAGGAGACATAAAACGCGAGGAACCCCATAATCTTCCCATTTTATTCACGTATGGTTTTTTAGAATACAAATCAATATCACAAATCTTCGTCTCATTTGTATGGAAATTATATAAAATACTACCGTCATAAAAATCTATTGCTACATAGTTTTCCTTTTCGACATATGTATGGAAAGAAAACATAGAATTTAAGGATTGAATTCGCTCCAAAACAGATAAATGCTTATATTTATAATAAGGAGAGTTTGGATTTTTATATTTCTCAGGAGGCGGGAAACTCCAATGTGAATGAAGACATTCGCCATCAAACCAATCAAAAATTAAGACATATCCAGATTGAACGGGAAAATGTTCAATTAATTGTATAAGTGACTCATGCTTTAATTCTTCATATAAGGAAACTGAATTTTTTAATCTATCAATTGCATCGCTGGTCTTTCCATTATATGCAATTGTATGTGCCCCTGCATATTTAATAAATTTCTTATGACCATCTTTTTCTACACCAAAAGATAGATTTCCTGAATCTTGCTGGTCAAAAACCGCAAATACGGTTCCTAATTTCATAAGCCAATCAAAATTATGATGTTCTTTTAATTGGAATGTTACTTGATTTAATTGAATTTCAACTGGAATATCTTTCATAATATACCTCACATTTATTATAATTAAGTTGTATATTTCAGTATTCGACATATTTTGTAAAAATCCTATGTTAATCACATGAAATTTTATAAATATAATAATAAACACTTATAAGAGGGTGAACAATATGCAACAACAAATCGTTATTAAACCATATCAAAAAGATTGGTATGAAGAGTATGGAATAGAAAAAGAGAAATTTATTTCATTATTTGGAGGAGAATGTATCGCTATTGAACACATAGGGAGCACATCTGTACAAGGATTAGGAGCGAAACCTCTAATTGATATGATGATTGGCGTAACGGATTTACAAATTACTGAAAAGTGGATTGAAGATTTATTAAATATTGGATATGAGTATGTTCCAAAAGAAACACCTAATCGACGTTTTTTTAGAAAGGGAAAATGGAGAGCTGGTACCCATCATTTGCATGTTTATATTTATAATAGTGACGAATGGAAAAACAATCTTTTATTTCGAGACTTTCTAATAAAACATGAATGGGCACGTAAAGAATATAGAGAATTAAAAGAGAAACTTGCAACTACATATCCTTTTGATCGTGTTTCATATACAAAGGAAAAGGCACCGTTTATTCAAAGAATTTTAGAATTGGCCAAAACTCAAAAAAACTAAAATTACAGATTCTTATCTAAAAAATTTTTAAAATTTTTCCTACGTTATTTATAGGGAGGGATTTTTTCTTTTGTCATAACGATATACATTATTTCTAATTATTGGAGACGGATTATTTTATTTATTTCGATATTTCTAGTACATTGAAAATATTAAGGGGGAATTAAACAATGAAAGCTATTGTACATCAATATAAAAAAGGGGTAGAAGGATTAGAATATAAATTTTTACCTGAAACAAATCTTAATGCCGGTGAAGTAAAAGTAAAGTTAAAAGCTGCAGGATTAAATCATAGGGATTTATTTATTATATACAATAGAAAAGAAATGGAGCTGCCGTTAGTAATAGGGTCAGATGGTTCAGGAATTGTTACAGAAATCGGAGAAGGTGTTTCAAATAATTTATTAAATAGCGAGGTTATTATCAATCCTAGCATTGGATGGGAAAATATTGCCGAAGTACCAGATTTACCAGAGGTGTTAGGTGGACCGAAAGATGGGACGTTTGCTGAATTTGTTATTGTGCCAGCTGAAAATGTAGTGGCAAAACCGTCATATCTTACTTGGGATGAGGCTGGAGTTTTATCTTTATCGGCATTAACAGCATATAGAGCGCTTTTTACAAAGGGTAAATTGAAGTGTGGAGAACATGTTTTAATTCCGGGAATAGGCGGCGGTGTAGCGACATTTGTGATGTTATTTGCGAAAGCAATTGGCGCAAAAGTAAGTGTTACATCAAGGGTAGAGAACAAAAGACAGTTTGCCGAAACATATGGCGCAGACTTTTCTTTTAATAGTTCTGGAAATTGGGAAGAGAGTTTACGCGGAGAGAAAGTAGATTTAATAATCGATAGTATAGGTCCAGCAACATTCTTACAATATTTTGATGTATTAAAACCAAATGGGAGAATTGTTAATTTTGGTGCAAGCTCAGGAGATAAAATTGAATTGCCATTACGTGCATTATTTTATAACCAAATCGATATTATGGGGACATCTATGGGTAGCCGTGAGGAATTTAATGAAATGGTTAAGTTTATTGAGAAACATAAGATTAAACCAATTATTGATAAAGTATATTCGTTAGAAGAAGCCATTGGGGCGTTAAGTCGTATGGAACAAGGAGAACAATTTGGTAATATCGCACTTCGTATGTATTAAAAATACGATTTCGCAACTACTATATTTAAGTAACAATGTTATGTATTCTACATATGAAAAGTATGTAATTCGTATTGTTTTAAAGGTTTTTCAGCTTTATACATAATTAGTCGTAATAATTAGTCTCAATATTGTCAAATGAGTAATAATAAAATGAGAATTAGATGAGAAAAGTTTAAGCCCATTTTCATATTGATGTTGTATACTGTGTAAATCAAGAATGCTTTTATTTAAGGAGAGAGTATTATGAATTACACAGTATTTCAATGGTTTAATAGTTTTGCTGGATCGTCCAAACTATTAGATACGCTAATGGTTGCTATTACAAATAGCGCTGCATATGTAGCCATTCTATTTATGTTTATCTTATGGTTTAATAATGGAAAGAAAGAGAATGCAATAATAAAACAATATACAGTTTTATATACGACACTTTCAGTTATTATTACATTACTAGTAAATGTTCTTATACACAAGGTTTATTATCATCCGCGTCCATTTGTATCACATGATGTACATCAATTAGTACCACATGCAGCAGACTCATCATTTGTTAGTGATCACTCTGTACTTGTATTTTCCATCGCATTTGTATTTTTACTTAGAGGAGAAAAACTTAAATATGTCGCTCTTATTTGGGCAGTATTAGTTGGTGTATCACGTATGTACGTAGGAGTTCATTATCCTCTAGATATACTTGGTGCAGCTTTCTTAACATTTATTACGAGCGGTTTAGTAGTGCAAAGTACACGTATGTTTGAACCGATAGCGAAATTTGTATTTAAAATGTACGTATTGGTGGCGAAACGAATTCCTTTTTTAGCGAAATATAATCATATAGCTTAATTTTTATAAATAACTATTTATAGGTTTGTTAAAAAGTTCTCCTTTGGAAATCCAGAAGGGAACTTTTTTATTATGCACAAGATAAGGGTATGCGTATGAAAAGAGTGGCGAAAGAACAACGGAATTAGCATCATAAGTTCCTATTAAATTTGTATAAGTTAACCATCTTATGACGGAATATTCTTAAATTTCACGCACCGTACTGTAAATAGAAAAATAAAAGCAGAAACAACAGCTACTTTCAGAACGATTTAAAGGAATTAAAAGGAAAAGTTCGAAACATATAGTATTGAAAACAAAAATTACATAATTGTAGCACACCTCTGCAGTAGTTAATTGTGAAAGAAAGGGGATAAATATGCATAAACTTCAAACGAATAAAGGCGCGCGGTATTTTATGGTTGCTTTTATTGTTTTGTTTCTTATTATGCTTTTGCGTTTTTTCTATATTCAAGCAGTAGGGGTCGTCCATAATGTAGATGTAAAGGACCTTGCAACTGAACAACATAATAAAAAGGGTGTTTTGGAAGCAAATCGTGGCACAATATATGATCAAGCTGGAAAAGTATTAGTCCAAGATTCCACAACTTACCGTGTTGTTGTGAATTTAAAAGGAACAAATAAAGTGAAAAATAAAGATGAAACCGCAAGGCAATTAGCTGATGCGCTTGAAATTGATAAAGAGGACGTATTAAAAAATTTTCATGATGGACGTACGCAAGTTGAAATCGGAAAAGTTGGTCGGAATTTATCTAGAGAATTGAAAGAACAAATCAGGAAAATGAAAATTCCGGGTGTTTCTTTTATGCCAGAGAAAGCAAGAGTGTATCCAAATGAAGATTTTGCATCTTATATTCTTGGTTTTGCTAGACCTGACGATAAAGGAAATACAGAAGGGAAATTTGGACTTGAAAAAAGTTTGGATAAATATTTGCGCTCGACAAATGGGAAAATAGAATATGTAGGCGCGCGAAGAGGTATCCCGCTTACAAATGATATAGGAAAAATAGAACCCGCTAAAAATGGAAATAACGTATACCTTACGCTTGATAAACAAATTAATGGTTTTTTAGAAGAAGCAATGAACAAGGCACAAGAGCACTATGATCCTTCTATGTTAGTAGGAATCGTAGCGGATCCAAAGACAGGGAAAGTTTTAGCAATGTCTAGTAAACCAAGTTTTAATCCTAATAAAGGCGATATTGAATATTTTTTAAATGACCCAATCGCAAATGCATTTGAACCAGGTTCAACAATGAAAATATTTACGTTAGCTGCTACAATTAATGAAGGGGTATATAACGGGAAAGAATATTTCCAATCCGGAAAATATTCAGTTGGTTCATCTGATATTAAAGATCATAACGGTGGGTTTGGATGGGGATCTATTACATTTGATGAAGGGTTTGAAAGGTCATCAAACGTAGCTTTTTCTATTTTAGAAGATCAGTTATTGAAACCGGATAAATTTAAGCAATACATGAAAAAATTTGGATTCAACCAAAAAACCGGAATAGATTTACCTGGTGAAAGTAAAAATACTTTATTATTAAATACACAAATTCAACAAGTGACATCTTCTTTCGGACAAGGTTCTACAGTAACTCCCATTCAATTAATCCAAGCAGCTACTGCTATAGCAAATGACGGGAAAATGATGCAACCATATATCGTTGACAAAGTTGTAAATCCAACAAACAAACAAGTTATTATGGAAAATCAACCGAAAGAAATTGGGAATCCAATAAAAAAAGAGACAGCGGACAAGGTAAGGAACTTAATGGAGCGTGTTATTACGTCCTCAAAAGGTACTGGTACAATGTATAAAGTGGATGGTTATCCAATAGGAGGTAAGACAGGAACAGCTCAAATTCCGAATCCTGAAAATGGACGATATATGGAAGGAAAAGAGAATTATATTTTTTCATTTTTAGGAATGGCTCCAATTGATGATCCAGAGTTAATTGTATACTTAGCTATTAAGCAACCAAAGTTAAAAGGAGACGAATATGGAGCTCAGCCGCTTGCTGAAATATTTAAACCAGTTATGAAAAATGGCCTTGAATATTTAAAGGTGAAACCATATACAGAAATACAAATGGCAGATGCAACGAAACGATCCCAATTAAAAGTACAAAACTATGTCAATCAATCAATGGATACGGTAGAGAATAGTGTAAAAAAGGAGAAACTACAACCGATAATTTTAGGAGAAGGAAAAATAATGAAACAATATCCGCAGTCTGGCGAAGTAATGAGTGAAGGCGATCGTATATTTCTACTAGGGAATAACGCAAAAATGCCAAATTTACAAGGTTGGTCCATGCGTGATGTTATGTATTTCTCTAAACTATTAAAATTAGATTTAAAAACTACAGGTACGGGCTATGTAACGAGTCAAAGCATTGAAAAGGGACATGATATACAAGAAGGCGATATATTAGAACTAGAATTAGAACCACCGTTACAACCGTTAGCAGAGGCGAATACAAATTAATTTGGGCAATGTGAAGGGTCTATATACAATAGGCTCTTTTTTTATAGATTTAAGTAATTTCACGCACCGTAATTTTTTGAAAAAATAATAAATAAGATAATCACCAGTGACATGTCGGTAAATATCTGATTATTTTATATTTACAGTTAAATAAACTTGTGATAATATGGGGAAAATCAAATGCAGTGAAGAGAAGAGTAAATAAAATGAATTTTTCACAGAGAGCTCCATTTAGCTGAAAAGGAGTAAAAATTCTTTATTGAACCAAGCCTCTGAGCAGCACATCGGAACCTTTTATTAGGGGATAGTGTGACGGGAGCTCCCGTTATAGAGCTATGGTATAAGCATGAATTAGAATGCAGTACCTGATAAGGTTAATATGGCGACATATTAACAAACTAGGGTGGCACCGCGATGATAAATCTCGTCCCTAAGACTAAAAGTCTTGGGGGTGGGATTTTTTTATTGTTTCACAACAATTTGGAAAGCGGGGGCCTAAAATGAAAAACTTACTTAAAGATTGGAAATATCCATTTTTACTACTGTCTGGAGTTGGTATTGCGAATTTAGGGGCATGGATTTACTTAATAGCACTAAATGTACTTGTCTATAATATGGGGGGATCAGCTTTAGCTGTTGCTACTTTATATGTAATTAAACCATTAGCCGCTTTATTTACAAACGCTTGGTCAGGAAGTATGATTGATCGTTTAAATAAACGGAAGTTAATGATTCACCTCGATATATATCGTGCGGTATTTATCGCTATTTTACCGTTACTTCCATCACTTTGGGTTGTTTATGTATTCGTATTCTTTATTAGTATGGCAAATGCGATTTATGAGCCTGCTGCTATGACATATATGACGAAATTAGTTCCAGTAGAGCAAAGACAACGTTTCAACTCATTACGTAGTTTAATAGGATCTGGTGCATCTTTAATTGGTCCAGCGATAGCGGGAGTATTGTTAATAGCAAGTACACCGGAGTTTGCTATATATATAAATGCTATAGCATTTCTCTTATCAGGAGTAATTACATTGCTGTTACCTAATCTTGATAAAAAATCCGATATTACTACGTCAAATGATAAGTTATCTTTAGCTGTACTAAAAAAAGATTGGAACATCGTTTTAAATTTCAGTAAAAAATCTTTATATATCGTTTTTGTGTATTTCTTATTTCAAGGGATGATGGTTTTAGTTGCCGCAACTGATTCACTTGAATTGTCATTTGCGAGAAAAGTTTTATTGTTAACAGATAGTGAATATGGCTTTTTAGTTAGTATCGCTGGAGCCGGGTTTATTTTAGGAGCTATAACAAATACAATTTTATCCAAAAAAATAGCGCCTTCATTTTTAATTAGAATAGGATCATTATTCATAGCAATCGGTTATTTAATTTATGCTTTTTCAAATGAATTTTTAATAGCTGCTATCGGATTCTTTATTTTATCTTTCTCTATGGCGTATGCAAATACAGGATTTTATACCTTTTATCAAAATAATATACCTGTCCATATGATGGGACGGATTGGGAGTATATATGGGCTTGTGATTGCGGGCATCACCATTTTAATTACGATTTTGTTCGGAGTCGCAACTCAATTTATTTCTATACAACTTGTGGTTATTTTAGGCTCACTGGTAATGCTGCTTATAACTATCATATTATGTGTGTTTATTTTATTGCCATCACAGTCTAAAGTGCATTCCTCTGAGTCAATCAATTCAAAATAGTAATCTTGGTTTTGATTTACGGTATTCAATAGGAGGGTTTACCCTCCTATATATGGAAATATAAGAAAGGTGAACAATATTGATAAACGAGGGTGGTTTTTGTAATGAAAACAAAAGATCAAATAGACAGCATTGTAAAAGAAATGCATCAGTATATAGATTTCTCTGGGGTAATTTTAGTAAAAGAAGAAAAAGGCTTAGTCTATGAAGAGGCGTTTGGTTACGCAAATCGCAATGAATGTATAAATAATACGCTACAAACAAGGTTCGGAATTGCCTCCGGTTGTAAAATATTCACTGCTATCGGTATCTGTCAACTTGTTGAAAAAGGTGTAATTACTCTTCAAACAAAGTTAAAAGAGTGTTTACGTATAAACTTTCCAAACTTTAATGAAGATATTACAATACATCATCTTTTGACGCATAGTTCGGGTATTCCGGATTATTTTGATGAAAGTATTATGGATAACTTTGAGGATCTTTGGAAAGAAACTCCTATGTATCTATTAAAAAATTTAAAAGACTTCTTACCATTATTCCAAAACAGAAATATGATGTTTGCACCTGGAAGTAAGTTTCATTACAACAATGCAGGTTTTATCATACTTGGATTAATAATCGAAGAACAGACAGGACTTAAATTTACGGAGTATATAGAAAAAAACATATTCAATCCAATTGGTATGAATGATTCTGGCTATTTTTCTTTAGATAGATTACCAAGACACACAGCTCTAGGATATATAAAAGACGAAATTAACCAAAATTGGAGAACAAACGCCTACTCTATACCAATAAAAGGTGGTTCTGATGGTGGTGCTTTTATTACTGCGCCAGACATGCTGAAATTCTGGGAAGCGTTATTTAACTATGAAATCATAAGCCGAGAATATACAAACATACTTTTAACTCCGCACATTCAAGTAAATAAAAATCAGTCTTACGGCTATGGAATATGGATTGAAACAAGAGAAAACAAGATATTCAAATATCATGTAATGGGATATGATCCAGGAGTCAGTTTTCGCTCAGCCGTATATCCAGGTGTAGGAATTACATTAGTTATTCCATCAAATAAAGGAGCAGGACCCGAAAAATTAATGACAGAAATAGAAGGAGCTTTTTAATTATATGGATATAGAAATTAGAGCGTATAGAAAAGAGGATGAAGCTGGTTGGGTACGTTGTCGTGTGTTGTCTTTTTTAGATACAGCATATTACGATAATGTATTTAGAGAGAAAGAAAAATATGAAAATCCTGCTATTGAATTAGTAGCAGTATATGAAAATCAAATTGTGGGTTTAATAGATATCGAATATGAATTAGAAGAACGTGCAGTTTGTTCAAGAGGAACTGGTCTTGGCGGCATGATTTGGCATATTGCAGTTCATCCGGATTTTCGTAGAATGAAGATTGCTAATCAACTATTAAATGCGGCAGAAAAGTTAGCGAAAGAACTTAACCTAAATCGATTGGAAGCGTGGACTAGGGACAATTTATGGGTTCACGAATGGTATGAAAAGAACGGATTTGTAAACGTAGATTCATATTTACATGTATATTCCGATCATACAGACGAGATAAAAGGTGTAATGAAAAGTAACGTTGATCAGTTATATCCAGTTCAAACATTTGCTCATTATACAGGTGAAAATAAAGAAGAGATAAGAAAACAATTTAAACGAGTTCACGATTGTTTTTGTTTTGAAAAGTATTTTAACTAGAAAACATTTATTTTATAAATAAATGTTTTCTAGAATGAAATATAATTCTATACAAGTGAATTTAAGAACATTATATTTATATCTGCAGATTTATAAAATATTACTATGATAGGATGTGTTAACAGTTTGTATATGATCAATGGTAGTGTGTTTATCATAGTAGGAGTTATCTGTTATTTGATTGTACGAAGTATTTTTATTGGAATGAAAAGTAAAAAAGGTGTGAATTGGTGGAAAGAACTAATTAGTTTTCTATTCGTAATATATATTGGTATGGTTGTTGCAATAACTTTATTCCCTATTCCAATCGGTTTTCCAACTAGTTTTGGGCATATAAGACTTTCAATCAATAGTATCCCCTTTGCTTCAATTATTAAAGATATTGATAAAATAGGAATTGCTTATGATGGTGATGTTCTATTTATGATTGGCCTCATCGTAAGAAATGTAGGTGGAAATATTTTATTATTAATGCCTTTAGGATTTTTAGCACCAATTATATGGGATAAATTCAAAAAAATTAAAAACACTATTTTATTAGGTTTAGCTATATCAATTAGTATTGAGTTATTACAACTAACAGAGTCTTTATTTAGTGGATGGGGACGTATTACTGATATTGATGATGTGATTTTTAACGTTATAGGTTCTATTGTAGGATATTTTATTTATAAAATCACTTTAATGCTAGCTAGTAAATTTAATATTCAAGTATTAAATAAGACTAATTCTAAAGGTGTAGAATCTATTGATAATTGACAGTTCATACGGGTTAATAGATATGTTTGTTTTGAATAAAGATGCTAACAGATGTACGAGTCAAAAGTACGTCTGTTTATTTTTATTAATAATGCTTACGACTATTACATTATGTACCGTAATAAATAGACGATAGTATAATTGAAAAATATATAATGAATTAACAAAAAAATTGTAAATACATTCATCCTTTGTTTATCAATGCTGTGAACGGTAATACTAAATAACATTGAACTTTTACAACAAGGGATGATAATATGATATTCATTTATACAGATTTTGGTGGAACACATTCAACTTCACTCGCTGCTGCTTATCATTTAAATAAATTACCAACTGATCGTAAGTTAACAAAAAAAGAAATTTTGAATGTAGATTACTTTAATAAATTAAAAACAGAAGATATGGGCAAAATCATTTTTCATGGAATAGATGAAAATGGTAATCCGGTTTATACAATTGGATGTGGCGCATCAAAAGTCGTTGTACCTGCGATGAAACATTTAGGAGAGATTTTGCAAAAACATTATCAAAGTCATGAAAAGATTATTTTTTCTAATACATCACCAACAGTACCTTTACCAATGACTTTCGGTGGTCTGTTTTCTAGAAGATTTCACATCGACTTCATCGGCGTACCGTTACTCGTATGGGGAGCGAAACTTTGCTGTGATAACGTACAAAGACTTGTTAGTTATACGAAGGAAGCTGGCCGATTGACGAATGATTATGTTGTAATTTTAGATAATGAAACCTTTAAATAATGTATAAAAAGAAGAAAATCGGGCAAATACTTCGGTTTTCTTCTTTTTTTCGTGAAAATGACAAAAAATATTCACATTTAATATCCATCTACTATAGCCAAAACAATAAAGTCCTGTTACTATTACAGGGATATTCTCTTTTCGTAACATAAATATATAGAAAAGTCAGAAAAGAGGAATTGAATTAAGGGAGGAACAACATGAAGCGTGTTGCTTGGATTACTGATAGTACAACTGCGAGTTTTACAACAGAAGGAGATAACTTTGTTATCCCAATTGAAGTTATTATTGATGGTGTGTCGTACAAAGATTGTGAAGATGGTGTGCGTGAGCGCGTCTATAATGCGTTAAACGAAGGTAAAACTGTCACTACATCACAACCTAACATAGGGGAAATGGTAGAGTTATTTTCGAAATGCAAAGAAGAATATGAAGAGGGATTTGCAGTTGCTATTAGCGGAAAAGTAAGTGGAACTTATCAAAACATGAAGTTAGCTGCAGACATGGCAGGTTTCCCATTAACGGTATTGGATAGTAAAACAACAAGTTATCCAATGGATGAACTAATTAGAAAAGCGAAATCGTTATACAATGATGGTATGACGTTACAAGATATACACAAAACATTAGTAGATGAAAAAAGAAGACCTTTCCACGTATTCCCGAAAAGTTTAAAAGGCCTTTACGCAAGTGGACGTGTAAAGGGAGTTCAATTTTTACTTGGAAGTTTATTAAGTGTCAACTTAATATTAGAAGTAAAAGGTGGAGAGCTTTTACTTGAAAAGAAAGTTCGCAAAATCCAAAAATGTCGAGAATACATTAAAAATGAACTCGAAAAAGAATTACCAAAAGTACTTCATATGTTCCATGCTAACGATAAAGATGGAGCTGAAGAATGGATTTCAGATATTAGACAAGCATTCCCTGAAATGGATTTCAAATTATACCCATTACCAATTTCATTTGCAGTACATGCAGGTGAAGGTACAATAGCAATTAGTTATTAATAAAAAACCCGTGAATGATTCGCGGGTTTTTTATTAAATTAAATTGAAAATGGAGGGATATTATGTCGCCATCAAGCAAAAAGGCTCATTTTATCGTTTTGAGGAGCAACCAATCTCTCAACTTGATTTGAAATTAAAAATATAAACCTTTGCCTACTGGCTGAACAGTTTCTAGAACAGTATCGACCATTTCTTCATTGATTAGGGTTCTTATAATCCAGGCTGAGAGATCTTGAGCAGCAAAACAGCCTGCAGCAGTCGAGATATTTCCTTCGTTTACGAAACTTTGTTCAATAACGTCTACATCAAATTCTTTAAGCTGTTCTACTACGGACGGATATGTAGTGGCTTTCTTACCTGTTAGTAATTTTTTAGCTCCTAGTAGTAATGAACCAGAACACATAGATCCTATTAATTGTCTTTGAGGATCTACATGAATGCTATTAAGATACTCTTGATTTTTATATAAATTTTGTACACCCTTACCACTTGCAAATATTACAGCGTCAGCAGACGGAATATCAGATATGCTTCCTGTCATGGGAATACGTAAGCCAGACATGGATATATGAGTTTTTCCCGTTCCTAATAGTTGAACGTTCCAATCAGAAATACCGCCAACTAAACGTACACGATTTAATAAATCCCATGGTAGAAAAACATCTATATCAGTAAAGTTATCAAAACAGACTATTGCAATTTTCATTTTCTAATCCACCCCTTACTGTTGTTACCAGTGCCAATTAACTTTTCTAATAAAACAATTACTTTAACATTTGATTCTAATTCCATAAGTATGGCCCGTTATTTACAAGATGAACTTCTCCTGTTTTATGTTCTATATTAAGTTATAAATCCCTGTATATTCCATGCATTTGAAAGAGGTGTTAGCAATTTTTTAACTCACCCAAACATATAAATCAATTAAATCTTCTGCTTAGTTTCTACCGATTCGTTCTACAAAACCAACATTTTTAGCAATAACTTCGTAAGGTATTTGGAAATGAGAATCTTTAACTTTCTCGAGCAAGTTGGTGTAATTCATCACATACAGAAATAGAAATAAAAGTGTCATCAGAATAGTAGTCCTGCTCCACTGGTTAAATAAAGGAGAGGTGATGATATCCGTTTACATGTATTATACACTTACAAAATATGTGGCATTGAAATATCCTATACATACCTTAAATTCTGTTGTATAGAGAGATAAAAGGATTTTTAAAGATAAAAATAGAAATCTATATAAAAATATATGCAAATGGTAGGGATGTTATGAAAATTGGAAAGTTTGGAGAAGTAAATAACATAAGTATTGATACAATTAGACATTATATGGATCTCGGCCTCATTATTCCTGAAAAAAAGGGCGGTCACAATTTTTTTGACGAGTATTGTCAAACAGATTTAGAGCTTATATTACATTACAAAGAGCTAGGTTTTAGCTTGAATGAAATTAAAGAACTATTTTTTTATAAAAATTTAGCGAAATCTATGAATTACGAAAATGATACTTTTTACCAATCTTTATTTAAATTGAAATATGACAAGATAGAACAGGAAATAGAGCTTTTGGGGAAGAGGCGGGATAAATTAAAGGAAGTGTTACAAGATTTATTATTAACAAATGAAACTTCAAATTCAATTATTGGGATAGATTTAAGCGTACTTCATTTACTTACATGTTCTAATTGTAGCAAAAAACTAATTCTTCAAGATGGAATTATTACTAACAATCAAATTACTGAGGGGAAGCTAATTTGTAATTGTGGTGAAGAATATATTATTACTTCAGGAATTATAACTGCGGGTAAATCATTTAAAGTAAATGAGCAAACGTCACTTGAAGATACTATTTCGGATTATATTCATGAAACTGATAATGCCTATTTGGAAAATATGCATAGGGAAGGGGAATGGGCGAAAAAGAAACTAATACATTTAAATTTAAATAACAAATTAATACTGGATTTAGGATCGGGACTTGGATTCTTTTTGAGAAACATTTATGAAGAACTGCCCGAAGATTGCCTATACATTGCAGTGGATCGAGATTTAAATAAACTTTTATTTTTAAAAGATGTATTAGCGAGAAGAAATCCGAAAAGAAACATTCTCTTTATCTGTGCTGATTTTTTGAATATCCCTATTCAGAATCAGTCAGTTGATATTGTAATTGATCATTCTGGTACGAGCAATTATAGTTTTGAGCATGAGGATTTTTTACTTCACGAACTAAATCCACTTTTTAAAACGGATTGTTATTTAGTAAGTTTATTTATTTTATTTAAAAATTTCAGCTCAAATAGCCAAATTACAAATAACTTTCGAGAAAATTTTACACTTTCAAAAGTAACGAAAGAAATCCAAAATCTACACTTTCAATCCATCGATGAAAGCACTTCAAATTATTTGAAACGAGGAGGAAAGTACGAGGATTTCTTTGTTCAAGGAGAAGAAATTTATACATATTCATTTTTCGGAAAAAGATGGGGTTAACCCCATCTTTTATTTATTTTCCCTTAATACTTTTCAAATAGTACATATTGCTATCGGGTTGACCCAAGAACTTACAATGTACGTAATACAAAGTTAGGCAGGGGGAAAAGTGATGGGAAGTTTACGATTACATATAGAAAATAAAAAAAGAAACCAAGAACTAAGAAATATTTGTTTATACTCAATTGCAAAAACAGTATCAATATTCGGTAGCTCTATGTATAGTTTCGCACTAGGATTATATGTTTTACACATAACTGGATCTGCGTTAAATTTCGCAATTACGCTCATATTAGGAACGATTCCAATGATTGTTATGAATCCATTTGCGGGTGTAATTGCTGATAAAGTTGATAAAAAGAAACTCGTCGTTTGTATGGATCTACTAAGTGGATGCTTATTAATAGCTGTTTATATATTAAGCAGCTATTATGGATTAAACTTATTCATCATTTATACTACAACCTTTCTTATGACAGTGTTTACAACCTTTTTTGGAATAGGATTAGAAGCTGCAAAACCAAATATCGTCTCTAAAGAGAGGCTTATGAGTATTAATTCTATAAGTAAAATTATCGATTCTGTATCTTTAATTCTCGGCCCTATGTTAGGTGGCATCGTTTTTTCAGTATTTAATATTAAGACTTTTATAATTATAAACGGTATTTCTTTTATTCTTTCAGGGATAGCATTACTATTTATTCATTTTAAACTGTTCGAGTACAACATAAATGAGGGAAATTCAAAAAGAGGAGTTAATTTTATTAAAGATATAAAAGAGGGGGTTTCTTACTTACTTGAAAAGGAAAGCTTAAAGAATACGTTTAATATATTAATTTCCCTTAATTTTTTCTTAGGTTTTGCTGTAACTGTTCCATTACCATACATTATTAATACAGTTCTCAATCTGAGTTCTAAACAATTTGGTATCATTCAAGGGACTTTTCCAGTAGGGATGATAATTGGTGCAATTGTAGTAAAAAAGATAACTGATCGTTTTTCTTACTCTTATCTTTTGAAAAAACTAAGTTCTATGTTGTCAGTTTTTATGATTATTTTAGGAATTCCAGTTTTATTCAAAAGTTTTGAAGTGAATGATTTAGTATTCGTTATTACGTATTGTGTTGTTATGATCTTTTTAGGGTTTATTATAGCGCTAATTGATATTCCTTTAATTTATTTCATGCAAAATGAGATTCCCGATGAATACAGGGGAAGGGTTCTCAGCATTGGATTAAGTATAGGTAAAATGATGCTCCCTATAGCAATGGCACTATCCGGTCTATTATTAAATTATATCCCAGCGTACACCATTCCAATTGTAGGGGGATTCTTATATTTAATAGTAATTAAAGTTTCATCAAATCGTTTCATGTTAGAGGTTCATTCGAAAGATTATAGTGCTTAGTAGATTCTTAGATTATTTATAGAATGGATACTGCTACCTCTTTCAAGCTAAGAAAAGCAAATACTATAAAACGAAATTTATAGTTTGTTAATTCCTATAGGCCTATTCTTTGTATTTGTTTTTGACTATATTCCGCAATCGGATAATTACTTACAGAATAAGTACGGTGAACAATTTACGGTGTATAAACAGAAAACAAAAAAACTAATACCGTTTATTTGGTAAATCCGTTTCATAAATTATAAAAAGCACAGGATTATTATCCTGCGCTTTTTATCGTAATTCAGCTGTCTTTCTAATAACAATCTTATCAATATCATCTTCTTCATCACCAATAAATAAACCGCGTTCTTTTAAATACGCCTCAAAATATAAATCTGCCTCTGCACGTTCATCATATGGTTTTACAGATAGAATGAAACCTAATTTATTTTGTTCCTCTAAATGAGAAGTGGAGATGTAGGCCGGTACATTGTGGCGTAAAAAGAGTTCTTTAACCGGAATAATCATATCTTTCATTAATTTCGTTAACATACCCATTTCAAACTCGAAATTAAAGCGATCTATGCTACATAAATCAGCAAATACTACACCAATAAAACCTGTATTAAATACTTCTTGATATTCTACTTCTTCGTTACCGTAAAAATTCTTTTCGATTAAATAATTTATAAAGTAAGAAACACCGTCACTTTGTTCAAATGGTTTCGTTGAAAGAACAAAGCCGATTTTCTTTTGTTTATGTAAATACACACATGACATGTATGCTGAAATGTTATGTTCTTTAAATAGAGAACTTGTTGCTCCAGAGAGGCCATCAAGTACGTGATGAACAATTTGAAGTTTTTTACGAGCGAAATAATAGGATTTCTTTTGTAACTCCAATGTATCAATAAAGACAGAGCCGATAAAGCCTGTATTTGAAATAATAGGTGTTTGCTTTTTTCTTCCTCTGCGCTTTGCTTGAGCCATTGTAAAAATCATCCCTTCATGTACAATTAAAATAAAAAGAACGTTTGTTCGTATATTTATATTTTACTATTAAAACGCTCTAAAGTAAAGGGTTTTTGATGAAAAAATAACAAAAAAGACACCTGTAAAAGGTGCCTTAAACGCTGTAGGGAAGAGGGTTCATCCCAACTATTTATATTATGATACAGAAACGATCTCTTCTGTATCTTCTACATCTAAATGACAGTCCATAGTACGAACATCTTGATCTTCATGACTTCCGAAATAAATAGTAATTTTCATATGTATCGCTCCTTTATTCTAGGAATACCTAAAATAATTACTAGTAATGTTACTGTTTATTATATACCACTTTTTTCATTCCGACAACGTTATATCATTTTTAATTCTTTTAGGGGAAAAAAGAGTAATGTATAGAGATATTTTTATAGAAATAGATACATTTCTTATGTGTTATATTTAATACTGAAGAATTCGAAAACGAATTTTTATGAAAGGAGCAAAATGAATGAATTATAAACAGTTACTAATAGATAACTTCACATATAAAACCTCATATATTGCGCGGCAGTTACATGGAATGAATGTAAAAGAAACGAAGGACTACATTGCTGTCGAATGTGGTTTACCGGCAGATACATTTAATATCATTACTATACTAAACAATAATTTAACGGAAGGTATTGAGAAACTATATAAAGTGGTAAACAACTATAATCAAAAGAAACTTCCAATGAGTGTTTGGTTTTGGGATGATAGGCATGAGCAGACTATAAAAAGCGAATTAATAAAACTTGGCTTAAAAGAAGCAGAACAAAATATCGCGATGGTAGCAAACTTAAAAACAATACATCCAACAATAAATATGCCAAAAGATTTTAAGATACAAAAAGCCTTTTCACCAGGACAAATTAAAAAGTTTGGGGAAACATTAGCTAGTCTATTTGGTACATCAGAGGAAGGTATACATGTTCAAGCGTTCTACAATCAAACTGCTTCTTTCGATTTATGGAATAGTGAACAAATGAAACTGTACTTAGGATTTTATAAAGAAGAAGTCGTATCGGTTGGTTCATTAGTATGTACAAAAGATAGTATTGGTATTTATGATATAGCAACTAAAGAAGAATTGAGAGGGAAAGGGTTCGGCTCTGCTATGTTTAATTACTTGCTGCAAGAAGCAAAGGAATTGAAAGTTGCTCAATGCGTATTACAAGCTTCACCTGATGGCATTAATATTTATAAAAAGACTGGTTTTCAATCTGTAGGACAAATGACTGTTTTTGAAAATCGACATTTAATGGAATAAATCATCCAAGTCAAATTGCTTTCATGTAGGAGTTAAAACATCATTATGAAGAAGATATATATCGTTACAATCATTTGCACCTTTATAGTAATAGGTACTTTTGTTTTTCATAAAGCAAATGAACTTAAGTACACGAAAGCTATTAGTCAATTAAATCATATAAAAAACATTGCACATAGAGGCGCTTCTGCGTATGCGCCGGAACATACAATAGCAGCGTATAAATTAGGGAAACAATTGAGAGGAGATTATATAGAAATTGATCTCCAAATGACAAAAGACGGACATTTAGTAGCTATGCATGATGAAACAGTAAACCGCACTACAAACGGTACGGGGCTAGTTAAGGAACATACATTAGAAGAAATAAAGCAACTTAATGCAGGTTCTTTTTTTAATGAAAAGCATCCAAGTTTAGCAAAGAAAGAATTTGAAAATGCGAACGTTCCAACACTAGAAGAAATTATTAAAACGTTCGGGCATAATGCAAACTATTATATTGAAACAAAATCACCAGATGAATATCCTAGTATGGAAGAAAAGTTATTAGAAATTATAAAGCACTACGGAATAAATGATAAAGTTATTATTCAATCATTTAGTGAAGCAAGTCTGCAAAAGATTCATAGTTTAGATGTTAATATACCTCTAGTACAATTACTACCTTACAAAAAGGCAGCTCAATTAACTGAATTAGAGATGAAAAAGTATAAAACATACTGTATCGGTCTTGGGATGAACTATAAATATATTGATTCAACTTATGTAAAGAGAATAAAGAAACACGGATTAGAAGTTCATCCATTTACTGTAGATAATGAAACAGATATGAAAAAGTTAATTTTATGGGGAGTTGACGGGATGTTTACGAATTACCCAGATCGTTTACATTCATTATTACAACCTTAAACTATAATGGTGTAATTATCACTGAATCAATAATACAAGTACCCACAAGTATACAAAGATAGTTCGTCATCTACATAGAGCCGATATTGAAATGAAATCCGAAAAAGAATCCAATATTTTTATTGGATTCTTTTTATTTAGCTCTAAGTGACGAACTTAAAGCAATATGAATTTGAATTTGTTAATAAAATATTACATTGAGTATGATTTTTTGTAATTACCATCAGAAAGTAACGAAATTGTAATGAATTTTAACTACGATTTTTATATTTTTTTGATACACTGGCTACGAGAGGAATACCGATTAATGTAGGTAAAAACCAAAACCATATAGGCGGTAATAAATTAATTATGGGAATATGAATACCGACGTTTACTAAAAGTGCGGTAACGGCACCTATATAAGAGCCTAACATACCTCTAATATGGTGGTGAAGCCAATTTTTCCAACGTTTTTTTCGTGCGAGGTATCCATATATCGCAAATAAATAAGAGAAAATTGCTACATAAAATAAATATGCGATTTTATCCCAGTTTATAATGGATAATATAATTGCAGTAACGGTGATAACAACATAGGATGCATGATATATTTCACCCCATTCCGTATGTTTTCCTTTCTTCTTTTGAGCAACCATCGCTACAATACCGGTGATTAAACATATCGTTCCAAATAATATGTGGATGGTTAAAAGAATGTGAAAAATGCTCATAATAATTCCTCCTTTTTTATTTTTATAGTATTGCAGTATAGGAGGAAAGTTGAAACATATTGTTTGTTCGTCTTAATATATTGAAGTATTGGTACTCCTAGTACAAGTTTCAACGGATAAATTTTTCTTGAATTTAATGATACACGTATTACGTGAAATGAAGGAGAGACTTCCATGTTTACATCAATTACATATTTACAATCTGGGAATGAGAAGCAACAAAAAGTGTATGATGTTTTGAATAAACTTAACATTATGGAGGATTTAACTTTGTATAGTCCGGTTCTTTGCGGGACAATTCCTATTAGAATTGATACTCTTCAATCTGACTTAGATATAGTAATGGAAGTACATAACTTTGATGTTTTTGAACAGGAAATGAGATCTTTATACGGTTCTTATAAAGGATTCAAAATAAAAAAGAAAAAAATTAAAACTACAGAATCGATAAAGGTAAATTTTGAGTTTGAAGGTTTTGAATTTGAATTATTTGCTCAGCCTAAGCCAGTACGTAACCAAAATGCATATAGACATATGATAGTAGAGCACATGTTATTAATGCAGCATCCCCATATAAGGGAAGAAATTCTTCACTTAAAAGAGAACGGTTTAAAAACAGAACCTGCTTTTGCTCAAGTATTAAATATTGACGGAGATCCTTATGACGAACTTATTTTATTGGGACAGGAAATGAGATTGTGGTAAATACGATACACAAAAACTCCTCTTTTATTTATAGAGGAGTTTTTGTTATGTCATTAACTTACGGATTAATTCACTCAACAATTTCACCCCATAATTAATTTGCTCCGTAGAAGCATATCCATATGATAAACGAATGTACCGATCTGATTCTTCTTCATATATACGTCCTGGGTTTAAAAGAATTCCTTTTGATAGCGCCTCTGAAAATAATTTCTTCATCGGAATGCTAGGTACAATCTTTAGCCATATAAATAATCCACCACTAGGAATATCCCACGATGCAATATCTGCGCAGTACTTATTTAAAGCTCGTATCATGATTTGTCTTCGTTCTTTTAGTTTGATTCTTACGTTTGCAACATGTTCTTCATAAAAACCTTTATTTATCCATTCAGCAGCAACTCTTTGAGATAAAGAGCTCGATCCATAGTCTGTTTGCATTTTTATATCTGACAATCTATCAATAACTGGTTCGGGTCCAATGATCCATCCAATTCTAAGTCCTGGGCTAAGTGTTTTAGAAAGACTACCAACATATAATACATGTCCGTGTTTATCTATCGACTTTAAAGGAGCTGGAGGTGGTTCATCAATCCATAACTCTCGGTAAATATCATCTTCAATTATAGGTAACTGTTCCTTTTCACATATTTTTATTATTTCTTTTCTTCGCTCTTTAGACATTAATATCCCTGTTGGGTTTTGAAAACTAGGGATAGAATATAAAATGTTTTTCTTTTGACTATATTTAATACGTTTTAATAATTCGTTAGGTAAAATACCGTGATGATCCATACATATACCAGAGAGATTTATATTTGCTGATTGAAATACATGAAGTGAATATAAATAAGAAGGTTGTTCAAGTAAAACGGTTGATTCTCTATGCAAAAGACCAATTGATATTAATTGGAGTGCTTGTAATGCACCAGAGACGATTAATATAGAACTGGCTGATGTATGTATTCCGAATGATTTTACGTATTTACTAATTGCTTCACGTAACGGCAAAAAACCTTTTTGTTCTTCGTATCCAAAATAATCTATTTTGTCACTTACGCTTTTCATAATGGACTGCATAGTTTCTAGCGGGAAAAGTTGAGGCGCAATTTCACCTTTACTAAGATGGATAAGTTTTTTATTTGCTTCTGCTTCATTGATTTCTCTTACCATTAACTTGCTAGGTTTGTGAATACCAGCTTTTACATATTCACTCCAATCAGGCGGGGGATTCGTCGCTAATAATGACCATGTATTATTTGTTACAATTGTTCCTGCTCCAATTTTCCCTTGAATCAATCCATCTGCCATAAGTTCATCTAGCGCAGTTATTACAGTACTTCGATTTACATGAAATAATTTGGCTAACTGCCGTTGACTAGGAATCTTACTTCCAATAGGCCATTCTCCATTTTTAATTTTTTCTTTCATATAGTCTACTATCTGCCGATACTTAGGCAGTTTTTTATTAGTTGTCATAAAAAAACTCCCTCGTTCACTTTATAAATGCCAAGTGGTTGGTTTTTACGATAAATAACTGGTTGAAGACATTGTAACAACTATTAAATATGATGAAAAGAAATAATTGGTAATTATAAAGTGGTTGGTTTGAAGGGGGAGAAAAAAACATGAATTATAAAAAATGGGACTTTCGGATTATTTGTGCTCATGCTTTTACGATTTTAATATGGGGGACTGCCTTTCCAGCAATTCGTATGGGGCTCGAATCTTATACACCTGAGCACCTTACTTTACTACGTTTATTAATCGCTTCATTTATTCTTCTGTTGTTTTCCTTTATATACAAGTTACGACTGCCAGATTTAAAGGATATCCCAGCAATTTTTATATTTGGTGCTTTAGGATTTACTTTTTATCACATTGCATTAAACTACGGCGAAAAAACAGTAAATGCTGGATCTGCAAGTTTAATTGTTTCAGTCACACCTATAGTAACGGCTATTTTTGCATCTGTTTTTTTGAATGAAAAAATGAAATTAAATGGTTGGATCGGTGGTGTAATTAGTTTTATAGGAATTGCTTTCATATCATTTAGTCAAGGAGATGCTATTCAATTGAATAGTGGAGGATTATTTATTTTATTAGCAGCGATTTCAGAAAGCTTATTTTTCGTTTTCCAAACTTCTTACTTGAAAAAGTATGGCTTCTTGCCATTTACCATATATACAATCTTGTCTAGTACTATATGTATGCTTATTTTTTTACCAGGAGTTTATCAAGAAATACTGGCATCTCCAATTGAAGTGAATTTGAGCGTTATATATTTAGGTTTATTTCCAACAGTACTCCCATATATCGCATTGGCATATATCATATCTCATTCTGGTGCTGCTGAGGCAACAAGTTCTCTATATTTAACTCCAGTAACTGCATGTTTTATTGCTTGGATATGGTTAGGTGAAGTGCCGACTTTGGTTTCGATAATTGGCGGGGGAATTACTATAATTGGAATTGTGATTGTTCATATACCAGTATTAAGAAAAGAAAAACACAGGAATCTAGCAAATAATCAATCAGTATAATGTAATTCAAAAATAATTTTATGATACTTTTTTATATAGTTTCTTTCTTATGTTGATAAATATAATATTTTGTATTTCAGTTAAATATTGTATGTTACATTTTATGTAGTAAGCATTTTAAAAGGAGATGACAACATAATGAATGGAAAAAGAAAAGTTTTTACATGTATTTCTATTATAGGAATCGGGCTAGCTAGTTTTTCTAATTCTAGTTTTGCAGCAAATGTAACGGACAATTCAGTACAAAATTCTATCCCCGTGATTAATCAACAAGTAGCGACCGCAAAAGAAATGAAACCATTTCCCCAGCAAGTTAATTATGCAGGTGTTATAAAACCTAATCATGTTACACAGGAAAGCTTAAATGCTTCTGTGATAAATTACTATGATAATTGGAAAAAGAAATATTTAAAAAATGATTTATCTTCTTTACCTGGTGGTTATTATGTAAAAGGAGAAATTACCGGTGATGCTGATGGGTTTAAGCCACTTGGAACTTCAGAAGGTCAAGGATATGGGATGGTAATTACTGTATTAATGGCTGGTTATGATTCGAATGCCCAAAAAATCTATGATGGTTTATTTAAAACAGCAAGGGCTTTTAAAAGCTCTCAAAATCCTAATTTAATGGGGTGGGTTGTAGCAGATAGTAAAAAAGCACAGGGACATTTTGATTCTGCCACTGATGGAGATTTAGATATTGCGTATTCCCTTCTTCTTGCTCATAAGCAGTGGGGATCAAATGGATCTGTTAATTATTTGAAAGAAGCACAAGACATGATTACAAAAGGTATTAAAGCTAGTAATGTTACAAATAATAACCGACTAAATTTAGGAGATTGGGATACTAAAAGTTCACTTAATACAAGGCCATCAGATTGGATGATGTCACACCTTAGAGCATTTTATGAATTTACAGGTGATAAAACTTGGCTTACTGTTATTAATAACTTGTACGATGTTTATACACAATTTAGCAATAAATACTCTCCAAATACGGGGCTCATTTCAGATTTTGTTGTGAAAAATCCACCACAACCAGCACCTAAAGATTTCTTAAATGAGTCACAGTATACAAATGCATATTATTACAACGCTAGTCGGGTACCATTAAGGATTGTAATGGACTATGCGATGTATGGAGAGAAAAGAAGTAAAGTTATCTCTGACAAAGTCTCTTCATGGATTCAAAATAAGACGAATGGAAATCCTTCTAAAATAGTGGATGGTTATCAATTAAATGGATCAAATATAGGTAGTTATCCAACTGCTGTATTTGTGTCACCGTTTATTGCTGCAAGTACAACGAAAAGCGATAATCAAAAGTGGGTAAATAGTGGATGGGATTGGATGAAGAATAAGAAAGAAAGCTACTTTAGTGATAGTTATAATTTATTAACTATGCTATTTATTACGGGAAATTGGTGGAAGCCTGTACCTGATGATAAAAAAACACAAAATCTAATAAATGATGAAATGTATGAAGAATACGATAAATAATCGAATTTGAGAATAGTTACCTAGGAAAAGGAATTAGCATACGCTAGTTCCTTTTTTATATCTTGTAAAACACTATCCATTTTAAATTTTGCATAGATATACTTGCTTTTTTCATATAAATAGCTATTGATAAATCTATTTTTTATGAGGGGAGAGTATTTTTTGGAAAAAGTATTAAGAATATATTTCATGGGTGGTGTCTTTTTAGATGTAAGAAACGTTATCCCATTAGCAGAGGCAAATGTGTATGGAGATCCTATTGAAAGTAAAATTGTTTTTCAGCAAGCAAAGAATTTATAAATATTTCCTTTAAATGTAACTAACTATATCCAAGCTAATTCAAAGAATCCATTCCATACGATAATGAAACCAATGTATGATTACTATTTTTCTGCATACCAAAAACTTAATCCATCTATCGAAGGGCCTTTGCTTCATGATGTGGTTGCTATAAGTGGATTAGTAAATCCAAGTTTTTTTGAATTTGTGCATCGTACAGTGAATGTAGATACATACGGAGATACGAAAGGACAAACATTTGCTGATTTTCGACATAGTTCTATATCAGAAGGAGCCAGTATAGCTTTAGAAATAGATGAAGAAAAATTTATTCAAGATTTTATTAAAACTATGTTATAAGTCGCTGTCGAAACAGGGAATTATTTTACTACGTTGAATATATACATACATTCTCTTTATAAAGGAGCTTATAATATTGAATGTCCAGTTAAAGGTTGTTACGAGAGATAATTGGGAAGATGCTTTAAAGTTACAAGTTAAAGAAAATCAGACGAAATTTGTGCCAGCTGTAGCAGTTTCACTAGCTAAAGTGTATATAAAACCAGATGGTGACAATGTAGAGTACATACCATTTGCGATATACGACGGCAATCTAATGGTTGGTTTTATTATGCATGCTGTTGTAAAAGAAACAAATGATATGTATTGGATAAATGGATTTATTATTGATCAAAAGCAGCAAGGTAATGGTTTTGGAAAAGCGGCATTACAAGAAAGTATTTCCTTAATAAAAAATACATGTAAGGCGTGTAAAGAAATTAGATTAACAGTACATAAAGATAATATCTCTGCAAAGAAACTATATGAACGTTACGGTTTTCAACCATTGGGACATGATTATGATGGCGAGCAAGTATATCGTTTATTCGTTTAACCATTATGAAGTAAAGGTGTGAAATGAAAGATGCAATTTTCAGAAGTGAAAATCGAAGTGTTTATTCCCGAAGAATACATTGAAATATTACGGAATGAAATAAATAGAATTGGAGCTTGTAAAACGGGGAAATATGATCATTGTCTTTCCTATAGTTCCGTGAAAGGATACTGGAGACCATTAGACGATGCATCACCTTTTAATGGGGAAATAGGTCAAATATGCGAAGGGCAAGAATGTAAAATTGAAATAAAGTGTAAAAGGGACCTTGTAAAGGATGCACTTAAAGTTATTAACGAAATTCACCCGTATGAAACACCTATGATTTATATTATCCCTTTATTAAATGACTATTTTAATCAAATATAAAGTGAATGACTGGGAGGATTAACAATTGAAAAATAAATTCCATCATATTGTACGAGCTGTTATGTTAAAGGATAATAAATTGTTAGTGGCTGAATATATTGGCCATCATTATTTTTTGCCGGGTGGTCATGTTGAAATTGGCGAATCAGCTGAGAATGCATTAATTAGAGAACTACGAGAAGAACTCGGAGTAAACTGTAGTATAAAACAATTTTTAGGAGTCATAGAAAACCAATGGGAAGACCGAGAAGTTCTTCATTATGAAATCAATCACATTTTTGAAGTAGATTCGCAAGAGTTACATATTAATTTAAGACCAAAATCTAAAGAATCTCATTTAGCGTTTCACTGGATAGATTATAATCAAGAAGCTTTACATACGTATAAAATCATGCCAGCGCCTTCAGTTAAAGAGTTACTGGAAAGAAAATTAAGCGATGAACTACTAAACTGTTGGATTAGTAATTTTTAAACACCTCTATTAATAATAAATACGTCCACCGAAATAAGATTAAGAAAATAGGCTAAAAAACAAGGTACATCACCTAGTGTAAGTTCATATTTTGTTGATGTACGCATTTAGTCGATAGCCTTATTTCTACTTTGTTTGCAAAAATATATTACTTTTCATATTTGGACGGAATTTATATTTATAAATGGAGGGTTTCGTAATGAATCAGTTTCAACAAGAACTACAATCATTAAACCTTAATGATTATCAATCTGGTAATGTTGTGTATTGGGATCAACTGCAACAAAATCAATATCCATACTATTACATTCAAGATGACGCGCGTCGTTGCGGCGGATGCGGAGGTTGTGGTGGACGTTGTGGCGGATGTGGCGGTAGATGCGGTGGTTGTGCAGGTCGTTGCGGCGGATGTGTAGGCTGTGCTGGATGTTTCGGTTGCTTTAATTGCTGGAACTGGTGGATCATTTAAGTATAAAACATCAAAGCTATTTTGCTTGAAAGAAAGGTGTGAATACTATTTTGCACTTTTCTTTCAAGCTGTAATTTTTATGCGTATTAAGGGGGATTTATTTGTATACATACGATAAGTTAATTTCTTGGGTAGAAAATATAAAAGAAAATAATCATAGTTCTGCAACAGCACTTTGTATTATAAAAGATAACAAAATCGTACTAGAGCATTATAGTGGCCATCATTCAAATATATCTACAAGTAAAAAAATAACAGCATCTTCACAATTCAACGTTGCTTCTGCGAGAAAAAGTTATTTAGGATTAATGGTAGCATATGCGCTTTACGAGGGGAAAATAAACTCTATTGATGACGAGGCGATAAAGTACTTTAATGATTTCGACCCTGTATTACTTGGTAAAACAACGATAAGACATTTAGTAACCCATTCGCACGGTTTAGGAGAAACGAATGACGGGACAATTTTTCGTGAATTTGAACCTGGACAAGCATGGGCGTATAGAGATATTAATGTCAGAATGATAACACGTCTTATTTATCAGCTATATAACAAAAGTTTTCCTGAATTGTTAAAGAAGCGTGTATTTGATCTAGCTAACTTCAAAGAAACAGGTTGGAGAATTCAAGAACATGAAAAATTAGTTAAAGTTGTTGATAATCCAAATGAAGACGCGATTAGTGAAATTGGTACGGTAGATGATGGTACTGAAAAAAATCTATTTGTCTCAGCTAGAGAATTTGCACAGTGGGGCAATCTTCATTTAAATCAAGGTGTGATAAACGGAAAACAAATTGTTCCAAAAGAAGTTATAAAAATTGCTACGAGTTTGCAAAGTCCAACATTTACAAACAATGAACTACCACAAAACGGGTTGTTTTGGTTTGTTCAAAATGAACCTGCGCTTTCAAGTGAACTTGGTGAACGAGTGCCGAAAGGGTCGTATCAAATATTAGGAATTACAGGACCGACTCTTTTAGTAATACCTGAATGTAATGTAGTTGTTGCGAAAATGTATAATAAAAGATATAACTACGGCGGTGATAATTATTTATATTATTTACGTGAATTTAGCAATTTAGTCGCTGATACATTTCGTAACGGTAATAGGGCATAATTACTCCTATAATGAAAAGGAGTGAGAGAAAGTGAAAGATAAAATGAATAAAAACAAAAAGCAAAATATAAAAGATGTAAATACAGAACAAAATGCTATTTATAGTGATCCTAAAGATGCTGCTAATATGCAAACGGTACCGCAGCCGAAAGATTTTGATGAAATTGAATATTAATTTTTCATTCATCGGACTATATGATGAATGAAAAATACATCTTAAGTCCCATCACATAACAAAAATCTTTTGGTATCCTATATACATAAGCATTTGAAAATGTCTTATCTTAACAAAGCTTTCTTTAAGTAAATCTAATATAACCTGCGAAAAGACACTTCATTATGAAGTGTTTTTTTGTGTATATGAACTTAATTTCCATTTTTCACACAGTATCTTGCATTTTATGATGGTTATACTAACTGTGAAAATTCATGTCAAGATAAAAAAAGGGGACAGTTAGTATGAAACAAACTTCTATAAATCCGTTACTAATTGTTCTAGGTACAATTATTGTTCAAATTGGCCTTGGAACAATTTATACATGGAGTTTATTTAATCAACCCCTTGTTAGTAAGTTTGGATGGAACCTCAATTCCGTAGCGATAACTTTCTCCATAACAAGTTTTTCATTATCATTCTCAACCTTATTTGCAGGAAAGTTGCAGCAAAAATTAGGACTTCGTAAACTCATCGCTACTGCAGGGATTGTTCTGGGACTCGGTTTAATACTTAGTTCACAAGTTTCTTCCTTACCGTTACTATATTTATTAGCTGGTGTCGTTGTTGGTTATGCAGATGGAACTGCTTATATTACATCACTATCTAATTTAATTAAATGGTTTCCAAATCGAAAAGGACTTATTTCTGGCATATCTGTTTCGGCATATGGAATGGGCAGCTTAATCTTTAGATATATAAACGGAAGTCTTATCGATAGTCTTGGTGTATCACAAGCATTTCTATATTGGGGTATCATCGTTTTACTTTTAGTATTAACCGGATCGTTCTTCTTACGTGAAGCAATAGTGAGTAATGCTGTAACTGAGACATTACACAATGATTATACGCCTCGTGAAATGATGCGAACGAAACAAGTATATCTTTTATTTTTTATGCTATTCACATCGTGTATGGGCGGTCTATATTTAATCGGTATGGTAAAAGATATTGGGGTACAGCTCGTTGGACTTAGTGCAGCAACTGCCGCTAACGCCGTTGCAATGATTGCAATTTTTAATACGGTAGGTAGAATTGTTCTTGGAACGTTATCAGATAAAATTGGCCGAATGAAAATTGTCTCTGCAACATTTATTATTATTGGATTGTCAGTCTTTACTTTAAGTTTTATCCCGCTAAATTATGGCATTTATTTCGCTTGTGTAGCAAGTGTTGCCTTCTGCTTTGGTGGTAACATTACAATATTCCCGGCCATTGTCGGAGATTTCTTCGGCTTGAAAAATCATAGTACAAATTACGGAATTGTTTACCAAGGTTTCGGATTTGGTGCGCTTGCAGGAGCATTCATCGGAGCACTACTTGGTGGATTTCAACCAACCTTTATTATAATTGGTGTGCTATCTGTTATCTCTTTCGTTATTTCAATATTAATTCGTCCACCAAAAGCAGAAAAGAAAAAAGAAACAAAACATTTATATCGGAAAGTAGCTTAATTCTGGAAAAGAGTCCTAATAAAGGGCTCTTTTTATATTACAAAATATTTGATTTCCCCTTTTTAATAAATGTGTAGGAAGAAAAGAGTTACTTAATTCAAAATGAAATGATTTGAAAAGTAATAAAGTGATTTATTTCTCAACGAACTAAGTAGCAGATTAGTAAAATATTCATATTGTTTTATAAAGGTACTGAAATCATGTTATAAAACTACATTAACCACCTTTGTTATTAGATAGGCAATTCATTTGTATACCATTATTTTATTATAAAGGTAGTTGGCTTTTATTGGTTACAACTATAATTTCTTCTTTTATTGCATTCACTTCAACAAATATTGATGATATTTTTATACTTCTTGTTTTATTTTCACAAGTAAGGACAGAAGTAATTAAGAAAGAAGGTAGAAATGTCCGAGAAAAAACTAAGGTGAAAGAACTTTATATTGTTATTGGACAATATTTAGGATTTAGTTTAATTATTTTTCTGAGCATCATTGGTTCTTTAAGCTCCTTTTTCATTCCTATATCTTGGATTGGGTTATTAGGATTCGTGCCAATTTATATGGGAGTGAAAGGACTATTGTCACTTCATTGTTATAAAGGTAATGAAGTCATTGATAACGCTTCTAGTTCATTATTTAAAGTAGCTTCGATTACATTAGCTAATGGAGCTGATAATATTTCAATTTATATACCGATGTTCGCTAGTCAAAATCTTAAAACAAATATTGCTACATTAATTATCTTTTTTTGGATGATAGCAATATGGTGTTTTATTAGCTACAAATTGTTAAGGACTCCTATTTTAGCTAAAGTAATTGAGAGAAATTGTCATATTATCGTTCCAATCGTTCTAATTGGTTTAGGAGTGTTCATTCTTTTTCGCAGTGATACAATTGAATTATTCTACTAACATGTTGGAACTAACGGATGTATTAATTAAAAAGAATCAAACGTCGTATAAAGCCTTACTACAGATAAAATGTAGTAAGGCTTTTCTTTATTTTATTGAAATAAAATAGTGCTCTACGACTATTAAGTTAGACAGGATATTATGATTATTAAATTGAATAGATACTTTAAAAGGAGCGTGATAATTAAAATGAAAATAGTAAAACAATGGGTCCAAGAAGATAGTAATTACATAAGAGAAAAAGTAATTGAATATAACCAAAAACATATTTCAGATGAAGACAAAAAGCCATCAGAAAAAATTAGTTTTATAGTAAAAAATGATAAGGAAGAAATAGTAGGTGGAATAACCGCAATTTCATTTTGGCACCATGTTCATGTTGATTTCTTATGGGTTTCTGAAGAACAAAGACACGAAGGCTATGGAAGCAAGTTAATAAAACGTATTGAAGAATTCGCAATTGAAAAAGGCTGTAGGTTAATCAATTTAGATACTTTTAGCTTTCAGGCGCCTGATTTCTATAAAAAGCATGGATATAAAGTGATTGGAGTAAGTGAAGATCATCCGAAAGGACATAATCATTACTATTTAGAAAAACGTTTATAAAGTGTATATAGAAGTAACGTTAGTATTTTGAATACAAATTTATCCTTTTGGATTATGCATTTAAAGGAGAATCTTGAGTGAATTCATATTTAGAGGCACTTCTAAAGCAAAAAAAAGATCGAAGTGGAATATTAGTTACGGGAAACTAATTATTTATAGCGAATATATCTAAAATAGGCATCTAAATATATGCATTCAGATGAAGGGGGAAATGTTATGAATTCATTTGTAAATGATAGGTTTGATGAAACGAGAAAACATCTATTCGAGGAAATTATGATATTGGATGATGCTCAATTCAATAGTAAGCCAGACAAGAATAAATGGAGTATAGCACAAGTATGTCATCACTTAGTTTTATTGGATAAAGTGGTCATAAAGGTTATTTCATCTGGCTTAAAAAAGATTGATAGTACCCTAAAAGAGCGTCGAGAAATCCGCTCTATATTACAAGATAGATCGCTAAAATTTATAGCTCCAGGAATGATTGAACCAAGTTTAGAACCATTTGAAGTGCAGCAAATGGTCGATTTGTTAAACGAATCGAGAAAAGAATTAATGCGTTTCCTAAGTACAATAGAAGATGAATCTATATTAACGAAAAAATCAGTGATGCATCCAGCTCTTGGAGAATTACTTCTTGATCAGTGGATAGAACTGATCTATTTGCATGAACAGCGTCATATAGAACAAATCAAAGAGATAAAACTACTTTGTGAAATTGGGAAGTAAAAAATCTTTGGCTATTAACAAAAAATACGGGTCTCATATGTATACTTTTAAAATTGATCTAAAGAAACGTTAATTTGGAATCCGTTTGTTATATAAGTTTAACCTCGTCTCAAAATAGGAGCGGGGTTTTTACTAATTTAGGAGTTATTCTGGCATTTTCATTTAGTATTAATTTAATCAATTTTTATTCTAATTATTAAAACAAGTTAATGATAGAATGATAAATAGACAGAAAATTCCTTTTAGTAAAAACAGAGGAGGTACGTATGAAAAAAGTAAATGTTACATATGCACTTTTATACGATAAAACAAATGAAAAGATCTTAATGGTAAAAAACAAAGGGATGAATGGTTCTTATTACACGCTACCAGGTGGTGCAGTTAAATTAGGAGAAACGTTAGAGGAGGCAGTAATTCGGGAAGTGAAAGAAGAAACCGGGCTACATATAACTGTAAACGGTATTTGTTACATTAGCGAAGCTTTTTTCGAAGAGAGAGGTCACCATGCAATTTTCTTTAATTTTTTAGGTGAAATAATTGGCGGAGAGACAAATATATCAAGGCCAAAAGAAATCGAAGAGATTACTTGGATGGAATTACATAGAGCAGCACCGCATTTACGTATACCAGAACATTTACTAAATATAGTACAAAGTAAAGAAACTGTACCTTACTTTTTTAACGGAACAATCGCTCATCAATCTTCATAAAATTATCATTTCATGTAAGGCGGGGAAAAAATGGAGTTTATCGTTAATCATAAACATTTCACTCAAGCACTTTCAGAAGTAAGTAAAGCTATATCTACCAAAGCTATAATCCCTATATTATCTGGTATAAAAATAACTGCAGATCAATCTGGAATTACTTTAATCGCAAGTAATTCAAATATTTTCATTGAAAAATTCATCCCTAGTTCCAACGAAGACGATCAAATTACAACTATAGTAAAAGTAGGAACTATTGTAGTACCGGCAAAATATTTTATTGAAATTATAAAGAAAATGCCAAGCGATGTATCATTAAAAAGTACGAATGAGCAAATAATTACGATACAGTCAGAAGAAATCACATTAAACTTAAATGGGCTTCCAGCATATGAGTTTCCGAATGTACCACTTATAGACGATCATGCAAAAATACAAGTAGAAACGGAACAATTGATTGAAGTGTTTAAACAAACAGCCTTTGCAGTAGCTAAAAATGAATCTAGACCTGTTCTTACCGGTGTTCATATAGAGTTAGATCATAATAAATTAATTTGTGTAGCAACTGATTCACATAGACTTGCTATACGCGAAACGATAATTTCTTCATTTGCGAAAGCAAGTTGTATTGTACCAAGTGCAACTATTAGTGAACTGCTAAAATTAATGAGTATTAATTCAGAATTCGTATACATCTATCTTTCAGAAAGTCACATTATTTTTACATTCGGCACAACTACGTTATATTCAAGACTAATTGAAGGGAAATATCCTAATATATCTAGTTTAATTCCAAATGAATTTCAGACAGTCATTAACGTAGATAGAAAAAGGATTTTACAAGGTGTAGATCGATCCAGCTTATTAGCAAGTGAATGGGCAAATAACAATGTCAACTTAGAAATAATAAACGAATCAACAATTAAAATTTCTTCTAATGCTTCTCAGATTGGAAAAATATCCGAGACACAACAGATAGATATGATTCAAGGTGAAAAACAATTAAACATATCTTTTGATGGACGATTTATGATGGATGCTTTAAAAGCAATAAAAGAAGAAACGGTTACTTTAAGCTTTAGCGGTTCGATGAGACCTATATTAATTGAAGCAGGGACACAATCTGCATCAGTACATCTTATATCACCAGTAAGAGCTTATTAAAACCATAGGAAGGAATTACATTATGTACAAGCACACTTTATGTTTTATAAAGAGAAATGAAGAGATACTTATGTTAAATAGAGAATATGACCCTGTAAAAGGATTGTGGAATGGGGTAGGAGGAAAGATCGAAAAGGGAGAAACACCTTTAGAGAATGCAATTCAACCCAATGTTCGAATTTTTGGTTGGCCAGCTGAACGACCTTATGATGGACAAGTAGCTTATTATTGTGATGGAGCAACAAAAAGTGCAGGATGGTTTAGTAATGACGCTACAATGAATTGCGGAATGAATGGTGGGGCAAGTGGGGGACCTTGGTTAAGACAAATAATTGATGAGGATCTTGGTTATGTTTTTGCTGTAACGTCTCGTCGTTCTACCTCTGGTACTCCAGCATTATTTGCAACACCTAATGATAAAAATGTACAATCAATGTTTGAGCAAATGAAATAAACTTAAATAAATAAAAAAGAGCGAATCATTTATAGAAAGGTTCGCTCTTTTTTATTTATAATTAAATTTCTCTCCACCAAGCTGATGATGGATAGTCTGTAGATTTTAACATAATCGATTCACCAATTTGTGGCGTTGCGATTTTAACTCCTAAGCGCTTAGCTTCTTTCGTAACTCGTTCAATTGGATCACTCCATTCATGTAATGCCAATGTAAAAGCACCCCAATGAATTGGAAGAAGTAGATCTCCTTTCACGTCAATATGAGCTTGAACCGTTTCTTCAGGTAACATATGAATAGCAGACCATCTTGTATCGTATTGCCCGCATTCCATTAAAGTAAGATCGAACGGACCGTATTTACTTCCAATTTCCTTAAAGTGAGGAGCATACCCGCTATCACCACTAAAGAAAACTTTAGTCTCTTGACCAAGAATAAGCCATGAACACCATAACGAACAATCTCTATCTGTCATACTCCGTCCAGAGAAATGCCTTGCAGGAGCACATACTAACTTAATATTATCAAACGTAATTTCGTCCCACCAATTATGCTCACTAATTTTACTAGGTGAAACGCCCCATTTAATTAAATATTGCGCAACTCCAGATGGAACATAAAAGTGCTTTGCACGATCTTTTAACTGCATAATACTTTTGTAATTCAAATGGTCATAGTGATTATGAGAAATGATAATCGCATCAATTTCTTGAAGTTCTTCACGTTCTAAAGAAAAGGTACCACTATAACGTTTACTATTAAACAGAGGAAACGGGGAAGAGGCATCTCCAAACATCGGGTCTAATAACAATTTTTTACCTTCTATTTTTAAAAGAGAAGCAGAATGGCCAAACCATGTCACACTCTCTAAAGATTCATTATCTTTATTTGATAAAACGATCGGTAAATTCTTTATAGGACGCAGCTTTGTCTTCATTTTTAAGTAATCAGTCATTAAACCTATAATATCTTTCGGTTTAAAACTTACATCAGTATCGATTTGATTTATATATTTCTTTTTCATTCGTTCTCCTTTTTACGTTTAACAATATACGTATGTTGTTATTGTAGCTATCTGTAGTTTAAACGAAATCATTTTACCTTTCACCTTAAATGCAGTACATTTCATAAATTTGTCAAATTCATTATTCTTATATATAAAATAAAAACCATGCAGCAGCAGATAAAATGAATACGAAGTAAATGTAAATTGTTTTCATTTTGTAAAGTTCTTTTTATAAGCAGCAAAGAACGTACGTTTCGTTATATGTTATAGAAGAAAATATGTCTCTAATTATTAAAAGGAAGGAGAGGACGTAAGTGCAAATAGAGAGAAAAAAGAAAACAAAATGTAAACTATCAAAATCTGAAATTATTCATCTATATGTAGAAGGGAAGAGTACCTCAGAAATCGCTATGCTTGCTAATGTGTCTGCGAGGTATATTCGTATGGTTCTATCAGACAGCAACGTTCCAAGGCGCGCTATAGGGAGTTGGAAGAGAAAGTATGACATAACAGAAAATTATTTTAAAACGTGGTCAAATAATATGGCTTATATTTTAGGGTTTATAGCAGCGGATGGTGTCATACAAAAAGAAAATCAATGTGTTAGTGTATCACAAAAAGAAAGTTATATTTTAGAAGATATAAAAAAAGAACTAAAAACAAATCAACCGCTATACCAAAACAAAAAAACAGGTGTATATATGCTAAATATTAATAGCAAAACAATAAAAGACGATCTTATGAACATACATGGAATCAGGCCGTGTAAATCATTTAACATCGAATTTCCTTTTGTACCAGAAGAATATTTGCATCACTTTGTTCGTGGTTATTTTGATGGGGATGGTTACGTCAAGTATGAAACTTATACAGTAAGCTTTGTAGGAGGATCATATAGCTTTATGAATTCTTTAAATCAGGTACTACAAAATCATAATTTACCAGCCGATTTACTAAATCAAAATAAACATTATCGCGTCATTTTAACCGGAAGAAAACCAATACAACTATTTTCAAAGTGGATTTATAAAGACAAAGATATTTATCTGCATAGAAAATATGAAGAATTTCAGAAAGAAAGTCTAAGTCTAGATCAATTAAAAGATCGAAAGCTAAAAAGAACTCAAGCTGCTGTTAAGCAGAGAAAACAATATTTCCTTAAGGAATATATGAAAAATAAATGTATCGCTAAAACTTGTTCCATTTTAGAAATAAAGGAACTAACTTTTAAAAGTTGGTTAAAAAATGATAATCAATTTAAAAAAGACTATGAAAGAATTCATTCATTATAAAAATGTAAGAAACCTTAGTATATCTATGCTAAGGTTTTTAATTTGGGATTATTAGAGGACACTCATTTTCGTTTATAGAACTTAATAAATACATAGATTTTACAATGAATTTATTAGTAAGGGAGGGAATATGAAATGCTCACTAATAATAGTCCGGAGAATATATTACATACAGCTTATGAAGCAAAAATGATTTCGTCTGGAGATAATTCGCCATCTATAAAAATAAAGGGAACGAAGCTTCAATATTTACTTGTAATGCTTCATCTTGGTTTTGAGTCAAATATTATGAAAATGGTGCTAGGTTGGACGAATGAGGAATTTGAAGAGCACATTAATTCATTAGAAGTAGAGGGGCTATTGAAACATACAGGAGGGAGGTACTATCCAACATGTATGGTTATAACAGCTTGTGAAGGAAAAAAACTTTATAACCTTTGTGAACCTCTAATTAAACAAACACTTTCTCGATATTCAACATTAAATTTAATAACAGCAAATAACGAAATATTTGAAGAATATTTTCAAAACACGAATACTGATATTAATTATAAGAAAAAGCAATTAGTAAAAGGTTTCGTAGCAGCAGATAGACAAATAGACTTACATTTAAATGTAGTTTATGAAAAATTAGGTTTATATCAAAATTCACAACCTATCATCCCGATGTTTAAAAAAGCAGACGTATCTACGCTTAACGAAATTGCAAACACAATCAGTGAAGATTTAGTCTTATTATTTAATGAAAACGATAAACCTTTAAAAGAATACTTTGTGAGCAGCAGATACTCAAAAGAAATTAATTATGAAGAGTTTTTTATCTGGTGGTATCACTTTTTCTATACAAAAGTAACTGAAGAATTAATAAAACAAGGTGTAATTATAACAAGCACACAAAAAAATCAAACGTACATAATCTATTAATAACTTTAAATTAAAGTGCTAATATACTTTTACAAATGTAGCAGCTGAATGGAGAAATAATTATTAGTAAATAAGGGATAATCTGAAATTAAAATCTAATATAAAGAAAATAAGATATTCAAAGAGGAGAAGAGCCATGCAAAGGAAATTTATCAATCCAGAAACGATGCCACCAACTTTTGGATACTCACATGTAGTCGAAGTTAGTAACGCTAAACGAACAATTTACATATCTGGACAAGTAGCAATCAATACCGATGGTCAAATAGTTGGTGTTGGTGATATAGCTATACAAACGCGACAAGTATTCGAAAACATTAAAAGTGCATTAGATACTTTGGAATTACAATTTAATGATGTAGTAAAATTAACATTTTTCTTAACAGATATTTCTCAAATGGCCACTGTTAGAGATATACGAGATCAATACATTGATACTAAGAATCCACCAGCAAGTTCAGCTGTAGAAGTTAGAAAGTTAATTAACGATAACTTGTTAATTGAAATCGAAGCAATTGCTGTAGCAAATTAGTTATAAAAAATTATTCGTCATCATATCAATACAATTCGTTTAAAATGAACACATTAAACGAATTGTATTTTTTATTATTTAAAATCTAATTTATATCCGAAAATATTATTATTAATAGCTAATAAAGCGAATAACTACACAACCAGTTACATATTATTAATTCGGTGGAAAAGGGGACTATAACAACCTTAACTAACAATTAATAAGTTTATTACTTTTTTACAGTTAACATAATATATATTATAGGCAGTTATAGAAACAAAGCGATATCAGGTATCAAAAACCAAGTAAACTATACTTAATGAGACGAAACGGAGATTTTTAGTGAGATTTGCATAAAATTTTATCTAGACGTATTTCTACAGTTTTTATCGTTTGTTTTGCTATACAATCCATCACAGCAAATTCAAATCAATAATCCAATAAGAATTATCGAATCAAAATCATTTTTGATCGGCAAGAAATTTTTATACAGAAAAATTATTTCTATACAAAATATAAATTAGTAATTTTATTTTATGTTTTACTTAATGAATTTATTGCTATTTACACACGTTTTACAACTTTACATTATTTGTTGTTATTTTGTTATTTACGCTTGACTTTCATTACACTCATTGTTTTTTATTCTAGTTAACATAACGTTTATTTTTAACATAAAAAAATCTCCCTCACCTTTAGGAAGATTTTTTAGCTTGCTAGTATTTTAGTTATATGTTTTTAATAACAATCCCAATTGTAAATAACATTGGAAAAATCTAGATTTAATAAATCGTCTTTCTTTATAAAGAAATTAGCAACACCAGAATCTCCCCACATAATATTTAATGAATCATCTGTATCAATTTGCAACAATAACATGTCATGTTGCTGGTATTTTTCTTCCCATTCCCTTGGATCTGTCTGTGTGAAAAATGGATAACCACCAATTTTATGCCCTTGATCTTTACATAAATCATCATACAGTTCGCCTAATTCTGTATTATTTTCTTCATCAACAATTGCTTCCCAATCAATGTTATCGCTAAAAATCTTTTCAAATCGATAATCTCTTGATGTTACGGGTTGATAACCTAATTCAAACTTTAGTTTCGCTGCTTCGGGTATGATAAAGTCCTCTAATTCTAAAGTGTTTAAATAACTAAAATCAGTAATAACCTTATTTAAATCTTCTATAATTGTAGAATGATAAATAATTCGAAAGTCTTTTTGGTTTGTTCGATGATCTAAATCTGCTCCATAAAGCTCATCATCAGCACTTACGAAAAACTGTAATATTCCCTTTTGAGGCATATATTCAACATGCGGCATTTCTTCAAAGTTTAACTGCGCAAGTAACATCATAGGTTGTCCATTTGAATCTTTAGGATGCTCTTGATCTATAGGTAAATACGGATAACCACCAAACTTACTCTCAAAAAGCGTCGTCTCTGCTAATGTTCCAGACACTTTAACATACGGTTTCGCACTTTCTTCTAAAATACTACGATATTTTTCTAGTTCTTTCGGAATTTGAAGTTGATACGTATTCTTCATCACATTTGCCTCCCTTTAAAAATGAATGGATAATACTTACTTAATTATATAGCAAGAGATAGCTTAATTGAAAATTGTTAAAAATCCGTTTTCACCCTCGTTTTTTGCGCACTTGGTGGACAAAGTAAATTATGTTCTAATACCTTTTTATTAATAGTTCGAATTAGATCCGCCGCTTCTGCAGTATTTGTATTATCTTTTAGTTTTTCTTTTAATTCATCAATTTTCTTTGAAAGCTCAATCCACCTAGGTAAAACATGATTATTCTTTAACGTTCTATACAATTGTTTTTCAGGATTGTACGAAAGGTCTTTATCAAGATTAAGAGGTTTCCCTTTACCGAGTAAATTATCAAAAGACCCTTTCTTTTCTGCTTCTTTAACGATAGAACTAATATGATCCTCATACGTATAGGACCAAACTTTCTCATCTTTTACTAAAATCTCTTGCTTTTTCAGTTTTTTATCTATTTCTTCTTGATTCATAGATTCTCGCTCCTTTTTATTTTATAGTGTCGTTTTTTTAAGTTTTAATGCTTTCAATCCATCAAACAACTTTTCACGCCGCCACACACCGTCATGCCCGCCTCGAAACTCTTCATAAGTGATTTGGTATCCCTTTTCTTTTAAAGCTTTATACAGGCGCCTATTAGCTGTTAAAAGAGGTTTGTTTTCAAGTTCTCCTGCTGCTATGTAAAAATGAGTTTGACTCGTATTGGAATCTATAGATGAAATTTGATTTTCAATCCAAGGAATTTGATTTTCATAACCATCCTTTTTCCAATGCACGGATCCAGACATTGATAACACGTTTTCGAAAACATGTGGATTTTGAAGCGCTGCATAAAAAGCTGCTAAGCCACCAAGACTGAATCCAGCAATTGTTGTATGGTTCGCTTTTTGATGCACACGATACTTTGTCTGAATCCATGGAAGTAATTCCTCCGTTAAAAATAAATTCATTTTATCGTTATAAGTTAGCTCTTCTAATCGATCAACTGGTTCTATAGCAACAGCAATACAAGATGGGATTTCTTTTTCGTAAATTAAATAATTAAGTGTTTTTGCGATTGAAAGGTCATTAATGAATGAATTTCCATCAAATACAATGAGAAGTTTTTGAAGATGTGAAGTGTGAGAATAATCATGAGGCGTATAAATATGAATGTTACGTGTGTTATTTAAAACCGAACTATGAAAAGAATATGTTTCAATTCTCCCAGATGGATAATGATTTGAAGGAAAACGACTGCTATACTGTACTTCCATTCCTATATTTAACACAGATGCTTTATTAGCACCTTCTCCAAATGTATTTTCATTATATGGGTCTAGTCGATACTGTTCACTACGCTTTATCCAATCATTTTCGAAAAAATCATTTTCTGTAAAATAATAAGTTGAAATAAAACTCTGATTCGTCCTAAATGTAACATACCAAATATCTGTCTGTGACAATCGTTTTAATTGATTTACAGACAGATCCCAACCAGGAAAACTTCCGAATACATAAACATTTTCAGTTTTTTGGTCTCCTAACCATAAATACGTTATAAACTTATACTGATTATCTACAGGACATTGTTCTATTAGTTGCGTATGATTTGACTTTATTTCATGCAAAAAAGTATAAAAAGCTTTCTCGTTTCCATTTTTTAATTGATTATTCAGTTCCTCTAACTTAGGACTAATTATTGAAGTCACCCCCACTTCCTCCTTCGTTGTGGTTCTTTCTTTTTATTAGGTAAGTTTATCAATTGCCTGAATAGAAAGTTCCAACGCTTTGATCCGTCTTGTTAAAAGTGTTCTTTGCGGACTACCAACTTTAGACTTATCATAGGCTCTCTCAATTGATGGAAGCAAACCAGCAAGTACATGACGAGCTTCTGCTAACTCTTCTTGACTATACTGGTGGCTTTCTTGATTCCACACGTTTTCTAGCACTGCTAACCCTACACAAACAGCATTAAGTCGTTTTTTCACTAATATAGTATTTGCACCTTTTTCAGTCATCTGTGATAGTGCATTTTCAAGTTTACGAATTGTCGATTGTAAAGATTTTATTGATTCCAATTTATCTATATTTGATACGTTTTCCATGTTAATGTTGTCCCTTCTAACTTATTTTGTTTAATGTTTGATAAAATAAGTACTTGATTTCACTCGAAATATTTTAACACAGTTAACTAACTATATTCGAGTTGGACAATGAATTAAAGGAAAACGGCCACTAAACATCTCTCCCTCCCTTACATCATTCTATATGTACTTCTTTCTTCGTATTAGAATCCCTATTTAAACAAGGTATTAAAATTGTATTTTTTATGAACAAAAAAAGTACAAGTAGCATAATTTGTACGTTTTTATTTTTATTCAGTAAGATAATATAGTAATAGTTTTCGGGCCTTCTCATAATTCATGAAATCTCTATATAAAATGGGATACTTCACAATTTCTGTTTCTATAAAACGATATTGTGGAAACCATTCATAAAATGATTTCCTTAGCCACTTTATTTGATCAAACACAATCTCCTTTTCGTTGTTATTAAGTACGTAACTTAAAGTACCTGCTGTATGCATCCAATAACAATTTAAATCAGCGCTTATACAATCATCTTCTGTAAACATATTATTAAAATCTTTTCGTACTTTTCGAATGTCACAATTCGGAAATGGTTTGTACAGTGGACTATGCATTTTCTGCAATTCCTTAAAAATAATTCGTTTTCCTAACTTCAACTTTCCACCCCTTTATTTCTCTATCCAACTTAATAATTTTTCATAATGATATTGAGCATCTGTATAACCAAGATTATATAAATTAACGAGTTTTTCTTTATTTCTTTCTATTCCGCTTATAGGAAGCTGTACGCTAGGCTGAATGACATAAAAGTTGTCTTTTTGTTCTATATGATTCATATAAGATATCGTCTCATTATAGAAACGATAATGTTCTACTAAAGACTCTGCGATATTCGGATATTTCCTATATAAAATTTTAGCCAGACCAGAAAATTTATTTCGCTGTTTCTCATATCCTTCTGGCTTTGTCATAATCACGACGTTCTTTTGATAACCATCAGTTTGTGCTTTTAGAACCGGTATAGGATCTATAATCCCTCCATCTAACAATTTTCGATTATCATATTCTACAGCAGGCGCTATAAATGGGACAGAACTTGATGCGCGAATGATTTTTAAAATATCATTTCCATGTTCTGTTTTATTGTAATAAACTGCTTTTCCTGAATCACAATCAGTCGTTCCTATGACAAATTGTTCACTTGAGTTTAAGAAAGTTTGAAAATCAAATGGAACAATTTTATTAGGGACTTCATCAAATAAAAAGTCCATCCCGAATAATTCACGTTTTCGAATCAAATTTCGATAAGATATATATCGGTGATCTGACACTAGCTCTGTATTTACTTTTTTATTCCTTCCTTTTTGACGTGATAAATAAGTTGCGCCCATACATGCACCAGCGGATACGCCAACTACATACGGAAAGAATAAGTTCTTTTCCATAAAATATTCGAGTACTCCTGCAGTATATAGACCTTTCATTCCTCCGCCCTCTAATACTAAACCGATATTTTTCATACTATATCCCTCTGCTTCTTTTTTCTTACTTACATATTAGCATAAGATATTAAGATGAGATTATATAAATGAATTGCAACAATAGCCAGAAACTACTAATGTAATATCATAACTTCATAGCGAGTAGCATGGTACAATATAAGTAACAAAATCCACAAATAATGGAGGAGGAATTTCCTATGGGTTTATTTAGCGGTATTTTAGGAAATGCATCAAATGCGAGTACAGAAAGTGTAGAACGTGATTTAGAGAAGATTATGTTAGACGATGAGAAAGTTGAACACGCTTATAAATTAATTCGTGATTTAATCGTATTTACAAATCGTCGTCTTATTTTAGTAGATAAACAAGGGATATCAGGTAAAAAAACAGAGTATCATTCTATTCCTTATAAAAGTATTACACAATTTAGCATTGAAACAGCTGGGCATTTTGATTTAGATGCTGAGCTTAAAATTTGGGTATCTAGTTTGAGTACGCCAATTACGAAGGAATTTAAAGGTGACGATAGTGTTTTAAGCATTCAAAAAGCGTTAGTAACATATACGACGAAATAACGCCTTTCCGTATGTTTATTCATCATCAAAATTACTAACCCGAGTATTTTGGAAGAATATGCATTGTTTTTGTATATTTAATCTAAGATAACATAAAAAGGTAAAGCGTATTTCAAATGCTTTACCTTTCTTTTTTGTAATAAATAAGTGTAGTTGTATCATTTAATTTCTTTATTACTTCTGTTCTTTTATACCCCATCTTTTCGTATAGAAAACAATTTCTTTCTTCTTCTAAAATCGTAGCAAGTTCAAAGCTCCGTGCTTTTGGAAACATCTTTTCAATTAAAATAAGTACCTTTTGAGCGATTCCTTTCCCTTGATAGTTTGGATGAATAAACATTGGACTGATCCAAAATTTATAAGGTCTTTCTTTTTGGGATATACAAATCGCTCCAACAAGTTTCGAATCAATTATCATCTTATAAAAGTTGTTACTCGGATTATTTATCCTTAAAATAGTTTTTTCAATAGATTCATTTGCTGGATTTGTTTCATAGTCTTTATATTTATTTAATAAAGGGCGAAATGAGTCTATTTGCATTTGAAATAAAACTGCTGCATCAATTTCTGTTGCCTTCTCTAATGTAATATCCATGTTACCAATTTAGTCGCTTTCTTAATGAATTTATATGAGCTGTATGATGACGTCCGTGCCATGCATATAGTCCAATTGCAGCAGCAAGTTTTGTTTCACCAGTTTCAGGGTGATTAAATGTCTTTTCTAGATCTTCAATTTCTAGAGAATATAAAAGGTTAACCCATCTTTTATGTAATGAATCTAACATTACTAGTGAAACATCTACTGGTAATTTAGAATCAGGTAGTTCTGCCCACTTCTCTTCTTTATATGGTTTAATAGTAGGATTCTTTTCTGTTAGTGCTAATTTAAAGCGTATGTAGCTATTCATATGGCTATCAACAACGTGATGAACTACTTGACGAACCGTCCATCCACCAACTCGATACGGTGTGTCTAACTGCTTCTGATCTAAATCTTTAATTGCTTTTGCTAGTTCATTAGGTAAATCTTCAATTTCTTGAATCCATGTATCAATCATTTCTTCAGTTATAGGACGTTTGTATGTAAATTGCCCAATTGGATAACGTAAATCATTCATGTATAAGTCCCCCTTATTATAAGCGCGAAGTATTTCTCCATATATAATGCACAAACTTCACATGTTCCCCGTTTAATTCTACAGAATTTATATCTGCTTCGTCTTGATAAGAAGAAAACCCGCTTTTTTCTAATACACTTTGTGATGCGAGATTATTAGTAGTTGTTTTAGCATGAATCTCATTAATTTTATTATTTTGCGCTACGTCCAAAACTAATTTTACAGCTGCTGTTGCAACTCCTTTTTTAGTAAACTTTTCTCCGACTCGATAGCCTAACGAACTGCTTCGAAATTCCGTATCTATATCTACTAAATTTATTCGTCCTACAATTTCTTTTTCTTCATTACGAATTAAATAAAAATAAGAATCTCCATCCGCCTGTTCTAATAATAAATCGTCTAGTAGTTTTTGAAAATATTCAAAATCGTAATATTGTGAGCCACGATTTGGCACCATTGTTTCAAAAAAAGACTTATTCGTAAGTTCAAACGTAAATAAATCCTTCGCATCGTGTTTCTTTAATTGTTCTATGTATATTTTCATCTCGATTACTCCCTCTATATCTACTAACTGTTATATATTCTTTTTTAATCGATTCATCTCCTGCTATTTCTTTCGCTTCAGTAAAACAGCAAGTAGCACTTTCGGATGAAATAGGTGAAATGGACTACGAATTAAATTCATCACTCTTACTAATCGAATATAAACGTCAGAGTCACTTGCAGATAGTTGATAGAGTTGTTTCGTATACCAAAGCTGAATTTTTTGCTTTATCGTTAATTCTCTTTTTAGCTGCGGATGACGTGATATTTCCGTTATAGTCATTTCCCAAGGAGTTTGTATAATATTAGAGGTCTTTTTATAAAATTGCTGTGTAAATGCTTTATCAAACTTTTGTCTCCTTTGTAAAAGTAACTGCAATTGGTGAGCTTCCATAGCAGCAACTGAAACACCTTGCCCGAAAACAGGGTCAAAACGACAATGTGCATCCCCAACTACTAACAACCCTTCTGGTAAATGATTAACTAAATCAAATCGCCGACGTACTTGATAAGGAATTTTGTACGTTTTGATATTTGAAATTGCCTCAGCTTTATTTAGAAAATCTGTCACATTAGAAATTGATAGGTTTTCAGCAAAATCATAAAACTCATCATCTGTTTGCGGTGCTTTCTCATTTGCATATCCGCTGAAAGTAACAAAATAGCGATTATCCTCAATCGTTTGAATAAGAACACCATACGGATTGTCAGGGAAGCTTGGAGACATTAGCATATTACAGCAGTCTAATTTCTCATTTTCATTGAGTTTAAACATTCTAGTTGTGTAAAACAAATCAATGCGCACTTTCTCTTCTTGCACTTCAATATTGTATTCACGTAACCACGCTATACTTTTTGAACCAAATCCGCTTGCATCAACAACAATATCTGCTTGAATTTCTTCTTGTGTGCCCGCCTCTAAACATTTAGCTTTTACTCCACATACTTTGTTAAACTTTCCATCTACTAATAACCCATCAACTAATGTTCCAAATTTAGTGGTAACATTTGAAATATCATCAATTCGTTTTTGAATATGCCATTCAAGCAAAAACCTACTTTGTTGAATCATATGTACTTTTCCTATGAATTGCTGTTTCCATAAACCAAATTGATGCCATTTTATATCACGAGTAAAGTTATTTACGATACTACCTGCTTCGATTAATTCATTAGTGATATTAGGAAACAATTCCTCAATCGCTTTTTCTCCACCTTTTAATAACACATGAGGATGATTACTTTGTGGGACTCTTTTTCTCGAAGACTTTCCATCCCATCTTTCACCAGATTCTATAATGATTACTTCTTTAAAGGTAGTGGATAATGCTTTTGCTGCGAGTTTTCCTGCTATACTCCCGCCAATAACGATAGCCTTATTAAACATATTTTCCCCCTTAATGAAAAAAGACCCTGCCTTATATGAATGAAACAGGATCTAAACGAATAGTTACTACATTAAAACACATGAGTAAATTGCAACGTTAAAATTAAAATGCCTAATCCCCATACGTAATACGCAAATACTTTTAAGGAGTGACGTTTTAAATATTGAATCATCCATGAAACGGCTATATAACCGAAAAACGCTGCTGATAACGTTCCGACAATTAAAGATGTACTAGAAATAGATTCTGCTTTCTCTTGAAAAACATCTGCTAATTGCAAAATAATAGCTCCGACAATGGCTGGAGTTGATAATAAAAAAGAAAAGTAAGCAGCAGTTTCGCGGTCTAATTTCCTCCATAATGCAGCGACGATTGTCATACCAGAACGAGAAATTGCCGGAAAAATAGCAGCCGCTTGAAATGAACCGATGATAAATGCGTCTTTATATGTAATGTCGTCCATTTTCTTACGACCATTCTTTTGTTTATCTGCCATGTAGAGAAAGAATCCTGTCACTAAAAACTCCCAACCAATCGTAATACCTGTTTTTGAAATATCCTCAAAAAAGTCTTTAAATAACAATCCGATTACAACTGCGGGTATCGTCCCGACGATAAGTAGTAACATTAGTTTTGAAAATGGATTTTTAATTAAATATATAAATTCTTTTTTGTAATAAATAAACACTGCAAGCAAAGTTCCAATGTGCAGCATCGTATCTAAAAACAATCCTGCTTCATCTAATTGAAACAAATGCCTTCCTAAATAAAGATGACCCGTACTACTTATCGGTAAAAACTCTGTTAAACCTTGTATGATCCCTAATATAAAAGCTTCTAACCAATTCATGATGGTCCCCTTTCTCGTTTGCTTGTACCAATATATGAAGGTTAAATTTTCGATATGAAAAAAACTATATTTCTCTATGAATTTACTTTTATTTTATGGATATATATGTAAAAAGAGGTAAGGAGGGTTACTATGTGGCAACATACGAAATTCGGCAATGTACTACTGTGGGCAGGACCTATCCTCGTGTTTATAGGGTTATGTATGACAAATGTTATTTCTGATATTCCTTTCTTTGAGGGAAAACATAAAACTGTTGGAATTGTACTTATATGTATAGGTGTATACTGTTTTATTGTTGCTAATCATTTAAAAAAAGGAGAAAAATATGAGGACTAAATTTAAATAAAAAAACAATCCCAGTATATGCGCTAGGATTGTTTTTTTATTACTTATTTATAGAATACTTTATCAACGTTATATTTTGCTTTATATTCATTAATAATGTAAGTTTCGTAAATTTCTCTTTCTGTTGGATCTTCTACGATACATGCATCAATGCGGTACACTTCATCGCGGTGATTTTTAATTGGTGAAACATTGTCTTCAAAATGTTTCTTAATACGTTGTCTAATTTTACGAGCTTTACCTACGAAAAGAAGTTCGTCATTAATATTGTAAAACATAAAAATGCCGCCTTTATCTCTAGGGAACAAGTGGAAATCGATAAATCCATTAATTGGAGTAATTATTGGCTCGTCTCCTTTAATAACTTGTTTACGTTCAGTAATTGAAACATCAGCTTCAGGAATATTAATTTTAATCAAGTTCATTCACGTCCTCTTTTATTATAAAGATAAATAATAGCATACATACGTAAGAAAAGCTACGTTCAGAGGCATATTTCATTTTATAATTCAAATATTATAGGAGTATCATGTAAACTCTTCTTCCAAATCATATGATCACTTGATTCTCCCCAATAATCCTTCAGTACATAACTAGGCTCTCCAAACTTCTTCGTCCATATACTTTGCGCTTTTTTGTAGCCACTATCTAAACAGTATTCTGTTATTCCCCTGCTAAGTAGCGTAAGAAACATTGTGTTTAGTAGTAAACTCCCTATACCCTTTCTTTGATACTCCGGAAGTATAAATACAGTTCCTATTTCATACAAATCCTTAAGTACACCGCCTGTACAACTATTAATCAACGTACTTGCTGAACCAATTTCAATTGTTCCAATGATTTTATCGTTATTTGTATCAATTGCTAATAAAAAGTAACGTTTTTCTCCATTACTATCAAAATCTGTTTTCAAATATTGCTTTTTCATGTCAATTTCATTTTCTATGTCATCCGATAATTGTGATAATCCTTCGTCTTTATATGCATTCGTTATAACTATATGGAAAAACAAGTGAAGTTCCTCTAAATCATCCGAATTAGGTCTTCTAATTTCAATGTTATACATGATTTAAATCTCCATTCTATGCAGTTGTTAGAACCATACTTTATATACTCTATTCAACAATATTCTACAAAGCCCTGCATAGATCCAGCAGTATAGAAAGCTCAGTATAAATATTGATAAAATAATTTTTATATCCATAGTTGTATGAATAGTAGGACCAAGTACTGGAAAACGGAAAATATCTAGAACAATCATAATTCCTATAAGTAGACAAATCGCAGAAAAGGAAATTACCCAAATTCTCCTCTTGAATTGTATAAAGGAAAGTCCTAAGGCTATACCTAATAAGCCTGTAGTAAAGGGAAATACAATTAGTTCACTTGGCTCAATAATAAATAATAGGAGAATAGTAAGAATATAAGAAAGTACTCCCTCACGAATAGAGTAGCAAATAGCCAAAAAAATTGGTAATGTCGCAAAAGGACTAATGAATAATCCTATACCAGGAATTAAGTTTCCCGCCGCTTGAAACATAGTGGCCAAAGCACTCATTAAAGCTGTAATGACTAACTTATTTGCTAGGGACAATTTTCTTTTATGAACAAAGTTCGCATCATTCTCTATCATAAGTTGACACCAATAACGTACAAACCGATTCATCAAAATCCCCCTAAAGATACCTAATTCATCACTTTTCTATTTTATTCATACACTTATTGTTTATTTGTATCCTCCTCTAGAAATCAATCACTATACATTAGACAATTGTAAAAAGAATGAATCAGAGAATTTATATCATATTAAGGAACAATTTCAAAAATAGTACCTTTGTTAAAGTCAGTTACTTTCATAGAACCATAAACTCCTAAATATAACCTGGTTTGATCCGAATTTGTTCCTAAACTCATATAATAAGCTGCTTGCGTACCGAAATCATAATTGGTTTCAATAACATGAAAGTCAGTATGTTTACCGTCTGTACCTGCCCTAACATATGCTAAAACACCTTTAACTGGCGGCCGTGAATCTTCTTTCTTAGCAAGGTCGGTAAACACAACGCTACCATTTAAATTTGGGATTGCAGTTCCCATATATGGCTGAACTCCTGTTACTGAAGTTCCTCCAAACTTATCTGGTCTGGGGTCTTTATGAAAATAACTAATTAGTGGCTGAATTCGCTTCACTGATGTTTCTATTGTTTCATTATAATAAGCCATTGTTCTCTTATCCAAATTAGGATTCTCAGAACAGTGCCTTATAAAAGAAGTAGGTAATTCTCCTTCCCATCCTCTCCAACCAAAATTAATAAATCCATCTTGATTGGGAGTTAATCTCATTACATGCATTTGAACAAGTTCAGTAACCGGTATCGGTTTATATTGGACAAATGAAAAAATAGACTCTACAATATCTTGCCCGACATTACCGGCGTATTTGATATATTGATTATAAAATCTTTGGAATGAAATGCCGGTTATATTACGAACACCTTTCACAATTACTGTAAGTGTTTCTTGTATAGATAGAGGAAGTTCATTAAAGCGCGTAACTACTGGAGGATTATTTATAAATATATTTTTGCTTACATCGATTTCAATGATTTTACCTGCTATTTCTAAATCATCTTGGCTTAAATTAAATGGATCATAACCCGAGCCACCATCACCATTTGTAAAAACAAGTTTCCCCGTCTCTGGAGAAAAGTTTAATGTATTTACTCCATTATGATTAAAAAATGGGCGTTTTATATGAAGTAATGTTCTCCGTTTTTGAGGTTGAGCGTTTGATTGTAAAATCCATTCTTCAATTGTATCAATATGATCATATTGAGTATCTCTATTTAGCCACTTTAAGTTTAAAGTTTTCGGGTCACAAGGATTCGGTTTAAATTGTTCAGAAAGCGCACCTGGACCTTGGGTTCCAGCTACTGAATAATGAAGATAAAATAAACCGTTTTGATAAAATTGTGGATGAAACGCAAGTCCTAGCAATCCCCGCTCATCATAGCCACTACTAGAAACACCTTCTTCAGATGTGCCTAATGTAATTATCAGATGACGAATATTTAAAAATGTTTTTATGACGCCGTCTCCTATGTAGAAAATCTCCCCTAATTGGGTTGCGATAAATAGCCTTTCAGTCGATTCGCCTGGAAGAATAACTGTTTTTATTACAGTGGGTAAATTTATGTTATGAACAATGGGTCGTAAACTAACCTTAACTTTTGTCAATTAACTTTACACCCCTTTGTATTCTTTTTTATATAGAAGAATATGATTAGAGTAGTTCAATTAGTATCAAAACTATAGACAAGTCAGTTTTCTACTTAGCATCAATTAACTTATATCCCTTATTATTACATTTATAGTATAATAATAAGTATAAAACATAAATTAGGGGGACAATCTATGGCAATCTTACTACAAATCATCGTACCGCTTATATGTGCAATATACTTATTTACCCTCTATCGTAATACGAATATAGGAAAAGCTGCATTTCTTTTGGCAGTCATTATAGGAATTTTCGGTTTAGAGAATATTTTTCAATATGCTAGTTTAACAGATCATACTGTTTATCCATATTGGGGGAGTTTGAAGGCTGTTGTTATCGTTTTATCAGTCGTATTTCTATTTAAAACAGGTGGTTTAACAGGAAAATATTGATTTGTAATGCTGTATATATATTCTTGTTAAATTTCTTTTATTGTATAAAAGAAAAAATGTTTATGTGAAAACAAGAAGGGATGTGTTACATATGTCTATAAATATTGCTACGAAAAATAAAAGCCTTGCTACACTCCATATGTAGCAAGGCTTTTTTAAATTGTTTAATTCTTGTTCCACTAATATCGTTATTAGCTAACACTTTAATTATTTTAATAGTCTTTTGTTTAATTCCCATAATGCTGTTTTGTTGCTATCCCATTTCAAAAGCGTTACTGCTTCCTCAAAGCATAACCACTTATAATTGAAGTGTTCTTTAGATAATGAGATGTTTTTTGTAGGGACTTTAACTCCGAAAGAAAATTCTTTTATTACATAAATATCTTCTCCCCAAAGGAATCCTCCAACTACATCCTCTACTGGTAGTGAAGACACAGAATCTAATTTTATATATGGGCATTCTCTTGTAATACCAGCTTCTTCAAACGCTTCCCGTTTTGCTGATTCAATAGGAATCTCACCGTCTTCTCCACCACCAGCTATTCCTTGCCAATAACCATAATCACTTCGGTTGAAAATGGCATATTGAATAGAATCGTCAGTTTTTATATAAGGGAATATTAATACTTGATATGGTGCTCTCATTGCTTAACCTCCTCTCAAAAATAAGCTTTAAATAAATATAAATAAAGAGCAAACATCACAATTCTACATTAATAATGCAGGTTTATGGTGTCAGCCCTCTATTTTTAAAGAATTTTATTTTTCATATACAGACTTACTCTTAACGGAGGGAAAAACCGCTTATTTCCTGTCGAATTCGCTTAGCGTGTTTTTTTCTAAATGTTAGCAGTACCCCATATTATTCAATTGCGCCAGCAACATCATAATCATTTAAATCTAATTCAATTGATTGTCCCAGCGCTAATTTAGCAAGTTCTGACCCTAAATATGGACCTGCAGTTAAACCTGAAGCACCTAATCCGTTCGCAACGAGAATGCCTTCAAAGTTAGGAAGCGGGCCAATAACAGGTAAGAATCCTGGCGTAAATGGTCTGAATCCAACTCTCGTTTCAAGCATGGTAGTATTTTCTAATCCAGGTGCAACTGTTAATGCTTTTTGGAAAACTTCATTTAAACCACCAGCCGTTACACGGTGATCAAAACCAGTATCATTCTCATGTGTTGCACCAATTACGACATGGCCATTGTCAAACGTTAAAATGTATTGATCATTTGGCGGCATAACAACTGGCATATTTTCTGTTGCTGTATTTTCCATTTGCAGATGAACAATTTGTCCTTTTTGGAACGTAACTAAGAAATTAATTCCTAATGGGTTCAAGATTTCGTTCGCCCATGCACCTGCAGTTACAATAACCTTTTCTGCTAAAATTGTTTCATCGTTTACTTTAACTCCATTAATATGATTACCTTCACAGACTAATACTGCATCGCCTTTTATAAAAGTTGCACCATGTTTTTTCGCAGCGCTTATTAATGCGTTGCGTAATAATCTTCCGTTTACTCGTGCAGCACCACTAATATGAACAGAACTATATTCTTCTGATAATGCCGGGAATAATTTTTTCGTTTCTTCAGCTGATAAACGCGTAATTTCACCAATCTCTGGTGCATCTTCACGGCGTTTATAAGCTCGCTCTTCCATTTGATCTAGTTTTTTCTCATCAGTATGTAAACTAATTGCACCTACACGGTTGTAACCTGTATCCGTTTCACCGTCTTCTTCTAATTGCTGAATTAACGAAGAATAGTAACGTGCACCGCCTTTAACAATTTTATACCATGCTTTATTACGACGTTGCGAAAGCCATGGACAGACAATACCTGCTGCTGCATCCGTTGCTTGACCTACTTGTTGACGATCCACGATAGTAACGTTCGCGCCAGCCTTAGCAAGATGATAGGCAGTAGACGCTCCTAAAATGCCAGCTCCAACTACAATATACGATTTCATTTCAAACACCTTTTTTCTTTTGCTAATTATTTAAATATAAGAACATACTTTAGTATACTGAAAGGAATCCTTTTTTCAATATGCCAAACGCAATTAATTGTTGCATCATTGTGAATTGCCTAGTCTTACTTTTTCTTTTTACGAAATAATTCAATTGTTTTATAGCCTTGTGAAAGAATTTCAATCATTTTTTCAAGACGTTTTTCACGTGTTTTTTCTTGTTTTACAGAAAACAGATTACGTGCCCAATCTTTTTGGTATCCAGGTGTTAAACTTTGATAAAACTTAAGTTCATTTGGATGATTAGCTAATAAAACTTCAACATCTTGAATTCGATCTGCATAATCAGCTACACATTGGCTCATTGCAGGCGTTTTCGTAGCTTTTTTCTTCTCACGCTTTAAACCTACAACAGTAAAAACATCATCCATACTTACCATTCGCGCAAATTTAATATCGCTTTTTCCCACATATCCATCTTCTCCAACGTTTAATGCTGGAAACATCTCATCACGGTGAATAAACGTACTGTAGCGAGAATTGCCTTTTTTCGGATATGCGAAGAATATATAACCTTTTTCAATTAGTAACTCTTCATTACTAATAATATAATTCGTTTGTTTCACCATTTCATCAAGTGTTTCTACAAAAATAAAAATGGCATCGTGTTCTTTTGAAAATACAGTTTCTTTCCCTGTAAAAACTTCGTAATCACTTGGTTCATTAATAACAACCATATTCGTATACTTGTTAAGCTTCAATTTATCGATAACTGACATAAAAATCTTCCTTTACATTCAAAATTCATTGTACATACTTTTTCATACCGTTCTAGTGTATTATATCTATTAAGAAAATTAAACTTTAATAGTTATTTTAAATCACAATTAATATAATAGCCGGTTCTGAATAAGAACCGGCTAGTTGTTTTATCATAACTTAATTGCAAATAAAGTATATAAAAGCTCTCTATATTGATCTTCTGTAATTTCACGTTTCGTTTTTTCCCCATGAATCATTTCAGTTAAACTTGTATTCGTTAAAGAGACATGGCCAGAGTCTGTTAATTTGACCGCAATGGGTCCTTTATTGAAAATAGATTTCTCATCTTCTATTACTCTTTTTTGAACATCATTCACTACTGCCTCATCAATGATACGATTATAAAAAGCATGGCAAACTTTCCACTCACAGTTAATATCTTTTCTTTCTAGAACGTAATTCCCTTTACTCGTATCTTTTCGTCTCACTCGATACGTACCATTTTTAGAAGAAACAGACTTGCCAGTAAAAGGTACAGGGACTAGAGGTACTAATGAAGCAATACCTACATCAATTAAGTATCGTTCGTTAGCATAATTTAAAATAATCGTTATATGTCCATCCTCAAGTGCCCATGCGTTTATATCATTTTTATATACGGTACCTAATGCGAGTTGTATATCATAACCACAATCTTTTAAAAAGTAGTAAAAAAGAGTATTTAATTCATAACAAAGTCCGCCGCGGGATCTAGTTGAAATTTTATCCTGTAAATTTTCCATAGTAATTGCATTCGTATTACGTGCTATAACATCCAAATTCTCAAATGGTATAGTGTGTGCAAATGCAAAGAGAATTGTATTTAATTCTTCAAACTTCACTTCAGTACGCTTTGCAAGATTCAATCTTGTAAAAAGCTTATGTTGTAGACTTGTCATAGTCAGCACCCCTTAAAATGTATAAGTTAAAATAGTATATGCTGATTGTAAATTTGATGGGGTACGGAAACAATGTACATTTCGTTTAACTGTACCGGTACAAAAAGTCTAACTCACAAGATTACTTAAGATAAGAAGTTACGAATACAAATGTAATAGTTTGTCTATAGGTAAATTATTATGATCGCTTAAATCAACAAAATATTGAAGTTGCCACATTTGGCTCTTTTTAGCTTGATTGCTAACAGGGTTATCCCATATAGGATAAATCCTCATAGCCATCTTGCCTTTTTGATTTTGTGTTCTCAAGATTTTTTCCTTAAGAAGAATCTCTTTAGGGAAAATAAATTGTCCTAGTTTATTATCATCTATACAAGTGATAACTAATAAGTCAGGAGCAGCGTCATAAGAAAACGCTTGATTTTGCATATTGTCATCTTTCTCCCAAAAAGAAACAAATTGACCAATTTTATTAGGAGTAATTTTTGATTTTCTAAAACGAATGCTTTTGTTATTTAAGTGAAATAAACATCCTGCATATTCTGCGTTTTGCTTTTCTTCTTTTAAATTCGTAATTATTAAATTGTTAGGTTTGTAAACTATATTGTTTAAATTTCGGATCGTATCATTAAAATTGTTCAAGAGAACTCCCCCTTTATTCATTTCTTAGTTTACCACAAACGTCAGTTCTTATATGTTGTAAATAATAAACGACATGAAAAAGAGGTATTGTTATTATTCTAATGTACTTAGTTTTTCAATTGCTTGTTGTTCAGTTGCTAAGTAAAAAATGTCTTTTCCTTTATTACATTCATAAATAAAATCCTTTAAGCTTTTACTCGTATACATAGAGAAATCTCCAATGATAGCAATCTTTACTCTGTAATTTATAAACTTTTGAAGGATATCACCAGCAAGGCGTGTTTTTAGATCAAAGAAATCTTCACTTATTAAAGATTTATGGATAATAATATGTTTCGCATCTACCTCATATTGAACTGTTGCTATAGTATCTAATGCAGACTGAACATCCGATATTAATACCTTATCGTTTCTAATGACCGCAATATTGATTCCATCGATTACTACTTTCTTTATTTCCATAGTCCCACCCCTTTATAATTTACACAGTATGAGTAAAATTATTTTAAAAAACTTCGTATTAACCATAGATTAAATTAGCCGCAACTATTAAAATCGCCACTATTTTTTATTGTAAATATCTATTTTTTATTACTAATACGGTCAATGAAATTAATGATAGTTTCTCTTTTTATATTTTTGAATATATATATGAAATTGCTTTTACTTGTTATAAAAATATTGTGGATTAACATAACTTAACAAACTATCCAAAGTGTTAATCTCGGCATATGGTTGTATTTGGGTAGTATTCTTGATTTTCTGAGGGTTAAACCACACACCATTTATATTTGCATTTTGAGGACCAGCAATATCCTTTTCTAAGTCATCTCCAATAAATAATACATCTTCTGGTTGCACATTAAGCTTATTTAATGCTAGTTCGAATATACGTTTATCAGGTTTACTCAATCCTACTTCTTCAGAAATAATAATCGTATCAAAGTAATTGTTTAAATTCGTGTTAATTATTTTAGCTTTTTGTCTATGCGTTGAGCCGTTTGTTATAATTCCAATTTTAAAGTGACTCTTTATATGATTTAAGAAATGAATAGTATTTTGGTCTATTGAAAAACATGTAGGGAAATTTTCATTCCAAAAATCTTGGATATAATTGTGTGGTAATCTATATATTGGCGCGAATTCATCAAATAATGATTCTAAAACTATCGTTTTATTACTAATGCCGTATTCCCTTTTATCGTATTCTTTGAATTTCTGTAACATATTGTTTTTGACTGTATCACTAACATCCTCATAACACTTTTCTAAAACTAATAAAAACAAGTTATCTACTGCCTTATCCCTATCAAGTAACGTATCATCTAAATCAAACAGCATAGCTTTATAACTCCTCAAATAATTTCACAACCTTTCTCACATGATTTAAATAATCCCTTGTTCGCACCTTAGGCCTTTACTAAATTAGCAAAAAAACTACAAAGTTTGTGGCGTACGCTCTAGAATTTCGCTGGCTTCTTTTATATTTAAATTCATCTCCCTTTCCCCTTCTAGTAAAGTATCAAAAGTATATTTTCAAACAGTTAAAAAACTACATACAATTTACATTATTATACATTAGTTTTTTGTAAATATTAATCGTTCAGCTTTTTATATGATAAGTTTTTTCAAGCACACAAATATTTCTCCATAAAAAAGGAATATGGGTAATAATACTTTTTTATGGAGAATACAGGATCTTGAAAATGGAGTTAATACGTTAAACGTCCTATGAAGTTTCCTACTGTATCTCCACATAAACTACAGATAGTACGGCTATAATGACTACCAGAGGTGATATTATGAAAAACTATCATATCCTCGTGGTTGAGGACGATCAAGAAATTCAGGAATTAATTAAACAATTTTTAATGACACAACAGTATACAGTGGTAGTTGCTTCAGATGGACTAGAGGGTATGACACAATTTAATAAGCAACCCTTTGATTTACTTCTTCTAGATGTAATGATGCCCAATCTTAATGGATTTGAAGTTGCTAAAATGATTCGAAGTCAGTCAAACATACCAATTATTATGCTAACTGCGTTAGAAGAAGAGGAAGATCAAATGAAAGGGTTCGATCTTGGGATTGATGATTATATAACAAAACCCTTTTCGTTTCATGTTTTAATTAGACGAGTCGAAGCTGTACTTAGAAGAAGTTATGATAAAAATGTAAATAATCATTTGGTATTTAAAGAAGTGCGCATTGATGTTGATGCATATCGAGTATATGTAGATGATGTTGAAATTTTGTTAACGACCAAAGAGTTCGAAATTCTACAACTACTATTTCAAAATGAGAGAAAAGTACTTACAAGAGAAAATATCGTAGAAAAAGTTTGGGGATACGATTATTTTGGAGAAACACGAATAATTGATACACATATTAAAAACCTACGTAAAAAACTAGCTATTCCCTACATTAAAACAATAAAGGGTATTGGTTATAAAGTGGATGAATAAAATTTTAAAAATCATGAAGATGAAGCAAATTACTTATAAACTCTTTATGACTACATCTCTCATCTTGTTATCCTTTGCAGTATTGATTTATTTAACTTTATATTTCTTTCTCCCTACGTTTTATGAGCAATACAAAACAGATCAACTTCAAACAGGGATAAAAGAAATAATTGATAAGTCAAAAGATCTTACGTTTCAAGATGCGATACCACTTTTTGATGAATACGCAAAAAAAAATAACGCGATGCTTTCGCTTCAAAATAAAGAAGGAATAATTATTTACTCGCCTTCATTTTCTTTTATTCAACGTGGTACACAAACAACAGTAGTTACTAAAGCAGCACGATTTGAGAATGCAGGTACCATTAGCAATTCATATAATGTTACGGAACCAATTCAATTCCAAGATGGTAGTTTAACGCTTGTAGTGTTCGCAACATTTCAACCGATTGATGAAGCTTCGCAAGTATTAGTGCGCTTTCTCCCCTATATTAGTATCATTGTGATCGTAATTGGTATAGGGAGTGCTTATTTCTATTCCAGGTTTATTACAAAGCCACTTATTTATATTAATGAGGGTGCACAAAAGATGGCAAATTTAGATTTCTCCGAAAAAATTGAGGTTCGTTCTACAGATGAGTTAGGAGAATTATCTAATAGTTTGAATGACATGTCTATTAACTTACAACAAGCTATGTTTGATTTAAAAAAAGCAAATGAACAATTAAAAAATGATATTGAAAAAGAAAGAGAAATAGAAACAAAACGCAGAGAGTTTTTTGCGATTGTAGCACATGAATTAAAGTCCCCTCTTACTGTAATGAAAGGATACTTAGAAGGGATGATATACAATATTGGCCCTTATCAAAATCGTGATCAATATTTAAAGAAAAATCATCAAATTATTGAAAGTATGGAACAACTAGTTCGTGAAATTTTAAGTATGTCAAAGTTAGAACAACACACTTTTAAACTAAAAATAGAAGAAGTTAATCTTTCAAAGTTAATTGGTACAATCACAAAAGATCTTGAATTTTTCGCTTCTCAAAAAAGCATCCAAATAATAAAAGAAATTGACTCTGACCTTTCTGTTTATACAGATCGTGTTCTTTTTGAAAAAGCATGTAAAAATATTATCCATAATGCAGTTATGTATTCACCACATAATGAAAAAGTCTATATAAAGTTAAGTAAGGATTCTAAACAAGGTCAAATTAAAATGCAAATTATAAATACAGGTATCAATATTAAAGATGAAGATATACAACAAATTTTCAAACCATTTTATCGAATTGAAAAATCTAGGAATCGAAATACCGGAGGAAGTGGTTTAGGTCTATATATTGTTAAACAAATTCTTGAAACACTAGATATAAAGTATTCTATACAAAATAGGGAACATAGTGTGCAATTTTGCATGAACATTCCTTTATCTGAACAAAAAACAAACAAACTCCCCTTTTAGTAGGACGAGTTTGTTTGTTTGTTTTTGTAGTAAGTATAAACTTATTAGGGTTCAATTGTCCCAAGGGTTAGTGTGTACCTATCTCCCCACGATTCTTGTAGTAGTTCAATCACTCTCGCGTGGGTAAGAATGCCTAAAAACCTTTCATCTTCCCCTACAATCGCAATATCAAGCATTTAATCGTAAAGAAAATTTGGTAGAACGAAGCATTTTCTTTGATAAATTCCGCCGTATCGATTTAAAGGAAGGGATATTTTATTAATACAATCAATTTTTATTGTACAATTGTTCTTACGATATGAAAATACAGTGTAAAGATGAACCTGATAAATCATATACTTGTAGAATTTAAAAAGAGATTAAAACAAATCAATTTTCTGTATTTCAAAACAGTAATGTTCGGGCTGATATGGGCGAAAAACATCAAGGCTCTAATCATTTAAAGTTTAAACTGTATAAAAGTTAGCGTAAATGACGAAGGAAAAGAGAGCTTTGCATTGTGCTGCACATTCAAGAATTAATTCTTACGTAGGGAGTGCTTATATGAAAAGCATAAAAAATGTAATATTACTAGTAGTATATTTCATATTTTTAAGTGGTTGTAATCAAGAAAATGAATCTGAGGTACAAGAATATATAAAAGAAAAACACGGTATCGATATTGTGGTAACAGATTGGAGCTCGATAAATGAAAATAATGGTGGTAATACCTACCATACTGTGCAAGAAAAAAACAACAAAAATTTCAAATTTCGAGTAAAGGTACAAGGCCTCCTCTATTCATATATAGTAGGTGATGAATACAAATATGGAAAAAAAACATATGAGGCATATCAGAAATTCCAACCAACTCTAGAAGAAATGAAAAAGTTAGGGTACGTGGAAAATGAAAATGAAAATGAAAATGAAAATGTTCTGCAATATATGTTGGATAATCAAAATCCAGAAGAAGGAAGCCCAACAGATGAGTTGCTATTAACTTTGCAAATGAGTAACGAGATTGACTTTAGCCAATTGGATTCCGTAGAATTAGATCGTTTATATGCCCTATTTCAACTGATTCAGAAGAATAATAAAAAGATAACAGAACTAGAAATTAAAGATCATACTGGTAAATCTTTAGGTGGACCTTTTAAAAATGTACAAAGAGTAACAACAAAAGAAGAACTGTTACAAACAATGAAATCCACAATGAAAGACCCAATAAACGAATACTGGAAAAATTGGATTAGAACGCAGACCAAAGTAGAAGAAAAATTACATGAAATGCAAAACGATCGATTTTCAATTGAAGGTATTACGTATTCAAGTTCGGATGATGAAAAATATCGAAAATATATAGTGACTTTAGTTATTAATACGACCAATACTATATTTGAAAATACTCCCCCTTTAATTGAGGATTTAATCAAAGTAACCACAATCCTTAAAGAAGAACTAAATACGAAAAACTTTGACATCAATTTAAAAAATAAGTCTGGAACAAGAAATACAAATTGGTTATCATCAAAAGAAATTAAAGAAGCAAATAACATTGAAGATCTTGTAAGTGAGAAGTACCCTGCGAATTAAATGTAAATTCCTATTCATGTTTGTTATTTAATGTGAAATCAAGCTCTTTCGATTTATTATGAAAACTTACAAAATACTTAAAAACCCCCAACAAATCTTTAGCTGTATAGAGAAAATGAGAAATAGGGTCCTATTCATATGGGGCTCTATTTGTATATCAAACTAATTTAGGTGTTTACACATACGCATTGCAAATTCATTGTTGTTTCTATTTAATGTGAAATCAAACTTTCAGATTAATTTGGAACTCTTTTATGATAAGCTATATGTAAAAATTAAATATAAAGGATGATTCGTATGCAAATAAGACCAAAGATAAGTGAATATAACTCCTATTATGCAACGTATATTAACTTGGTATCAGACGGAAATATCATACATATTTTAGAACAACAAATGAAGAAAACGAATCTTTTATTAAAGGGAATTTCTGATAGTGAGGGACTTTTTCGGTATGGTCCTACTAAATGGAGTATAAAAGAAGTACTCGGTCATATAGCGGATACAGAACGAATTATGGCGTATCGATTGCTATCTATTGCTCGAGGCGAGACAGCAGAACTTCCAGGCTATAACGATGATATGTATGTTCTTAGAGCTGCTTTTGATAAGCAATCTATGCAAGTTCTTCTTGAGAATTTAATAGTTGTTCGCCAATCTACCCTGTATTTACTTAGAATCTTAGATAAAGAAGCTTGGTTACAAAGAGGAAATGCGAACAATTCTGAAGTTACAGTACGTGCATTAGCATACATCATTGCTGGCCATGAGCTTCATCATGTTCAAATTCTAAAAGAACGTTATCTTGGTTCTGATGCACATCCAGCAAGTTAATACTTGAAGAAAAAGAGTCCTATTTAAGTAGGGCTCTTTTTCAGTATTTATAAAGGAGTAGTGCTTAGAGCCATGACTAATTAAACGTCTTTATTTATAAAATTCACCACATAAGATGTAAGCTATCCCCTTCTATTCTGTGCATAATTTTCTTCAGGCTCGTATACTATAAACACTATAGTTCAGGAAAGGTGATGACGCTATGTATGAACAACAAAATAATAGGGATAGAGATCAAAAAATGATGTTTTCTATGCAAGGAGTTCCCTCAAATAAAGTTAACATGAATCAATTACCTAAATGGATTAGAATTTTCGGCTATTGTGCGTTTGGTTGGATGATAGTATGTAGTTTATTTATGATAGTAGGTTTAATTCTTCAATAACTATGTAGATAAATAATTAAACGGGATAGTATTTAGATCATATATCTAGGTAATGTCCCGTTTTTTATGTGTAATTACCCCATGATATAAGTAACCAATTATAATAAAAAGAACCTGTAGAATATCCTACAAGTTCTTTTTCAAATATTGTTACAACGGGAACAACAAACTATCTTAACATTCAATACAGGGAGACCATTTTGTTTATGGCTTGGTTTTATTATAAATCAAATATAAGCTTTTGAAAGTGATGAATTTCGAAAATTATGTGAATTGAAAAACTACGATGTTTATATTAGATTTCGTTTACGACCAACTTCTTATTACTTAAATACACTGCACGATCTGATTTTCTAGCAACTTCCTGTGAATGCGTCACAACAATAATACATTTATTTTCTTTATGTGCAAGTTCTTGAAACAGTTCTATTATATCCATGGCCGTTTCTTCGTCGAGGTTTCCTGTTGGCTCATCCGCAATAAGTAAATCAACATTACAAGATAACGCTCGAGCAATTGCTACACGTTGTTGTTGCCCACCACTTAGTTGCAAGACGTTTCGTTTCGCTTCTATTTCTGTGAGTCCCACTTTCTCTAATAATTCTAATGCCCTTACCGTCTTATTTTTCACTTTGACACCTGTAATTTCCATTGCTGTTAGGACATTTTGAAGAGCAGTCATATAGGTAATCAAATTATAAGATTGGAAAATTACAGATACATTTTGATTACGGTATCGATCCAAACCAATTTTTCGAATATCTTTCCCATTATACAGTACATAACCATTTTTGGGGACATCCAGTCCACAACCTAAGCTTAGAGTTGTAGTTTTTCCAGATCCGGATGGTCCTAAAATTGTATAAAAATGACCTTTTTGAAAAGAAAAGTTGACATTATCTAGTATCGCTACATTTTTCCCATTACTTTCATAATAATAATCCAAGTTTTTAAATTGTAAAATCGTTTCCATATTAAGCCTCCTTATTCATCTTTTAAAAGAATTTGTTTTGGATTTAAACGTAGAATAGATAATGCCGGAAGAAGCGTTGCTATTATAGCAATAGCTAGTCCAATCCCCCCCATTTTTCCTACATCTTCTCCTGTTACACTTACATCAATTTTATCAATTGGATCTTCTTTTTGGTTTTGTAAAGTACCACCAGGTCCAGACATCATTACAGTACCATTTCGCGTAGTGTCTGTTTCTTCGCTCGCTGAAGCAATTTCACTCGAAAGTAAATGATCCCCGATATATTGAGAAACTTTAGCTCCAGTTGTTACGGATAATCCAAATGCTAAAATAGCGACACATACTACTTCTATTACGAACTGCGCCATCAGTTTCCACTTTTTCTCTCCAATAGATAACAGAATCCCCATTTCCTTACGACGTCCTTTAATTGATAGCATAATGATTAATCCTAAAATAATCGCACCAGCAATCGATACAATATAAATAATCATTTGAGAAGTCGAAGAGATATTCTCGATAGGACCAATCATTTGTTTGTACAATGAATCATGTGCATCTAATTTATAATAATTAAAATCAATATTAGATTTTTTTGCTTCTTTTTTAAATGCATCAATGTATTGTGGATCATTCAAGAAATACACGACTTGAACACTACTTATACCTTGATCTACTTCTAATTTTTTCATAGTTGAATGCGGCATATATAGTTTATTAGCTGGATCCATTATAGGAGGAGCCTGTTGCCCCATTGCTTGCTCATTCGTTTCGTAAATACCGATAATTTCAACCTCAAGGGTTTCCTTTTTATCCCCTGATTGCACTGTAACTTTGTCTCCTACTTTCAAATTGTTTAATTCCGCTAATCGTTTTTCCATTAAAGCTACATTCTGATCTTTCATCTGTTCTGTAATTGGTTTTCCATCAATGATTTTACTTTTTCCGTTTTTAAAGCTTTCTTGTAAAGCTGTCTTGCGGACTCCCTCAATCATAAAAGAAGCATTCATATCTATTTCTGTACCAGAGCCTGAGCCGCCTCGTACAGCCGCCATTCCCACTTTACCTTTTCCTTCATCTTCTCCTTCTGAAGCTCCTACTAGTTTAAGCCCATCAGAAATTCCGAAAGTATTGCCTATGTAATTATAGTCTTTTACATATTTTGACTTCGCTAATTGATATGCTTCTTTTGTGTTAAGCTTCGGTGGATTAGGCATCTCTCCAGTTTCACGAGCTTGTTGACCTAATTTATCGAAATCAAGACCTAAAGTAACATCTGCACCTAGTTTTTTTCTTGCAGCATCCGCTGCTTTTTTTGATGCATTTTGGATTGTGAACCCTGAAAGAACCAAATTTGTAACAATCAGAAAAACTGCTATCAAAATTAATGATGTTCCTATCCTTTTTTTCATACTGAGAATTGCTCGTTTCATAAAATTCATTTTCTCTTACCTCCTTGATAACTTGTATTCTATATAGGTTATCTAGAGTCTATATGGAGCTAATCGGTAGTTTATCTAGAGATATAAGGAGTTTATGTGTAGTTATGTATTTATCTGTTGAAGAAAAACTAGAACACAAATTTAAAAACGTAAGCGTTTTTGAAGATTGGTAAGAAGTTAGTCCGTTTAAGGAGCTTATAAAAAAAGAGAAATTAAGCTTAAATTAATGTATGTAACATAAAAAATATATTTAATGTGTAATTTTTATACGTTAAATATAGAGAGCCTATTTAAATATCTATATGGGGATTGTTAATGATTCTCATAGAAATCACGTCATTTTCAAAGGTGTACCTCCACAAACTTTATTTTTTAATAATGTGGAGAAAATATGTTTCAAAAAGAACACTGCCTTTTTATTAAAGCGCTTATTTAGTCCTTCAGGACTCATAAGAGTTCCTGTTGATGCATGTAGCTGACTACACAATCGGACTAATGAATCACTCGCTACTCGTTGACTAATCCAGACACATATAGTAGCTAAATCATACCCTAAAAATTTACGTTTTCGTTTTACAAAACCTAGCTCTCTAGCGAGATTTTCCAAAAATGAAGGAGTAAGATGTTCATATAATTCTTCAGCGAATAATTATAATTCGTCAGAAATTGATAGATACATACAAAAACGCCATCCTTTCCTATGATTCTACAGAAAGAATAGCGTATTTTTTGGTTCTGGTGCACAGGTAGTGGAAAAGAAAATATAACATATATATTTCTAGCATAATGGTAGGATAATCCTGGTTCCTCATCATTTCTACTAAATCACGAAAAATTAAGTTGTACCGTACCAACGTACAGTTAACAAAATAATACCTTGCTGATAATGCTTCCATTTGAACAAATTTTCCGTTTCCATACCGATCACACATCTTTTGTAGAGTAATAGTATCAGCATATCCCAGTTTAAGAGGTTACTTACAAAATATTTAGAATTTTTTTGCGAGAATCCTCCGAAATGTAATACGGACTTTAAATACTTTCATTTATAATTCTCTATTTGTCTATACTTTTCATATCGCTGTTGTATAAGCTCTTCCGAGGATAATAGTATCAATTTTTTTAGAGATGATTCGATTACAGATTCAATCATTTTTGCCTGTGATTTTATATCATTTTGTGCTCCACCTTTAATTTCAGGAATGATTTCATCAATAATTCCTAAATGTTTTAAATCTTTTGCTGAAATTTTCATATGTTCAGCAGCTTCTGGAGCATACTTAGCGTCCTTCCATAGGATAGATGCTGCTCCTTCTGGCGAAATTACCGAGTACCATGAATACTCTAACATATGGATATGGTTACCGACACTAATGCCAAGAGCTCCACCACTTGATGCCTCTCCAATTACAATACAAACAATTGGCACTTTAAGTGTAGCCATTTCAAATAGATTTCGAGCTATCGCTTCAGAAATTCCACGTTCTTCAGACCCTTTCCCTGGATAGGCGCCTATTGTATCAATAAATGTAATAATAGGGCGATTAAATTTATCAGCTTGTTTCATAAGTCTTAGCGCTTTTCTATAACCTTCTGGATGTGCCATTCCAAAATTTCTTTCTATACTTTCCTTTGTATTTCTACCTCTTTGATGACCAATAACCGTAACGGGCATCCCTTTAAATTTTGCAATACCACCTATCATTGCTTTATCATCACCATATAATCGATCACCATGAAGTTCGAAAAAGTTTGTAAACAATAAAGGTATATAGTCCAATGTCGTGGGCCGGTTACGTAGCCTTGCAATTTGAACTCGTTGAAAAGATGTAATATTAGAATAAATTTTATCTTGCATTTGATTTAAACGTTTTTCTAATACATGAATTTCTGACGATAAATCTACATTATTTTCTTTCATAATTTTCTTTAATTCATCAAATTTCTCTTTTAATTCAATAATAGGACGTTCAAAATCCAAACTCATTTTATCCTCCAAATGTTATGATTTACCTCACTCTAATCAAAAGGCTTAGAAATAGAATCAATAAATAATTCAAAACCATCCACAACTATTTTTTGTTCTGATTCTGATAAATTATTGAGAATACTTTGATAAAATGTAATGGATTGCTCTCTTAAGCAATTAACAGTTATGTGACCATTTTCTGTGAGGTGCAGAAAAAGTTCTCTTCTATTTTTTTCATTTACTTCACGATAAATAAGCCCCTTTTTTACTAACTTATCTACCAATCTACTTACAGTTGAAGTCTCTAATCTAAGTTTATTGGATAGTTGCCAAACAGTTAATTTTTCCACCTCTAGTTCTTCTAACGCCATCATTTGAGAAGTTGGTAAAGGTTTTTCAAATGGTCCATTGGGCAAATTTTGAGATTCAAAAACCCCAGTTATTATAATCATTTTCTTAATATCTGTTCTTAGTTTTAAGGCATCTTCTCTTTTCAAAAAGGTCACCCTCCTACAACTATTGTATCATACATCAATTGTATTATACATGAATATGATTTTTTCACAAGCTTAACGTAAGCCAATATTACAACATGGACGAGATATTTCTTCTTGTTAAAATGGTATAAGTGGATTGTTTTCTACAAATGGCAGAACATCAATTATGTATCAGGGTCCTTTATGGGGTACCGCTCATCGAAATCAAGCTAAGCTTATGTAAAGTCAATTTCAAGCGAGATTGTTTCTTTTTTTCTAAAAGGCAAGTGTAGATGATTGAAAGATTTGCATACGAAATAAACCCTAACGGGTTTCACTTTTTTAAATTAAGCGGCTTGATTTTCAGACATTGTACAATTGTAAACGACACCTAATATATCAAAGACCGTTTTTTTCTCATATCGATGAGATTTCCGCCCGTTTTGCTGTAGGAGATTGAACAGGCGAAGTAACACCTTTGATAGCTCTTGGGTGTTTTTTTGTATAGTTTGGAATAAAAGAAGAAAATAGTCTTTAATCATATATATGGCTTTATACTCACTAAGCTCTCATTTTTTCTTCATGAGGAGCAATTGCCGCATTTGAAACATGATAGAGGAACAGAGTAGAATGGCAATCAATTGACCATATAAATGGCACTCTAATCGTTCTGGTTTTATCTTCTTACAATGATGAATTTGAAAGAATGACTTCCACGTTTTAAATAAAATTTCGATTTGCCAACGCAAAGAATACCAGTCATGTACCTGTCCCATCGGGACAATATCTGTAGGGGTGTTTGTCATATATACATTGATACCACTGAGTCGTTTACTACGAGGAGAATACTTCATTCCTTTCTTTTTTTCTCTTACAGCTTGATCTTGTAATCGTTTTTGTTGCTGTTGTTTTGTTAATCGATGAACAATTACACGAGCTGGCACTTTATCAATCATTCCTACATAAGCATCAGCTATTTCACATGTTTGTCCTGGTTGAAGGGAGTTCATTAACGTCTCCATATCTATCTGTATATACTCTGTACCTTTCTTAATTCTTCCATCTTGAAAATAATCAGGGCTAGGATTTTTTTGATACATACGTGTATTCGACTTGATACGAGAGATATAGTAGGCCTCTTTATCTTGTATATATTGAAGGTCTTTTAAATGAAAATAACCTAAATCTCGGATACATAAATCATTCGCTGTCACAGTTGGGGCACACAGAGAGCCGTAAGTGCGATCATGTTGTTTACCTGGACCTGTATGAATATGTAGGAACTGTCCACTTAACAAATCATACTCAAGTTGAATTTTTATCCCAGCTGTATGGCTGCATCCTCCTGCACCTGGATAAACCGATGAAAATACATCCGGGAGTTGAAATGCAGTTGAATCTAAAATACGAATACGCTTGAAAACAGAAGTGTATGGAGAAGAAATCGGCATAGATGCGGCCAATTTTTTGCTTAGTAGTTCGGCTAGTAGGTGTTGTAAAATTTGGACGGCCGCCTTATTAAACCGTTGATTCAGTCCCTCAGGACTGATGAGTACTTCTGTTGATGCTTCTAAACAGCTAGATAACTGAGTTAAAGAAGTCATAGCTATATTTTGGCTCAACCATACACATAAAGCGACTAAATCTTTTGCTTGGTACTTACTGGTTCGTTGTACAAAGCCAACATCTTTTGCAAGATCCCGTAAGGTATTTGGAGATAAAAAACTTTGAATCTCTTGAGCAAATAGTTGTAATTCGTCATACACAGAAACAGACATAAAAAACGCCATCCTTTCCTATGATTCTACAGAAAGAATAGCGTATTTTTTCTACTTAGGGCTATTAAAATCGCTTAATTTGATAGGCATGTTGTGAAATGCCCACAAGAACAGGCTTCATTAAAATTCTATATACCTCTTTCGAATGGGTGCACTCTTTGCGTCAGAACCAAATTTACTATTAATACACAAATACTATCATTTGATCATCACAAAACACACAATAGTAAAGATATAGCATATTATATGGTGATAAATAAATTTTATGAAGGCTAATTGTATATATTCTTATAATAAAGTATATCTGTAGGAGGTAGTTACATGTTTGATAAAAACAAAATACTTCAAGCTAATGCATTTAATTCAAATTTAATTGGTCCTACACTTCCACCAATTCCACCATTTACTCTACCAACAGGAGCAACAGGAGCAACAGGTTCAACAGGTCCAACAGGTTCAACAGGTCCAACAGGTTCAACAGGTCCAACAGGTCCAACAGGTCCAACAGGTCCAACAGGTCCAACAGGACCAACAGGTCCAACAGGTTCAACAGGACAGAACCAACAGGTCCAACAGGTCCAACAGGTCCAACAGGTCCAACAGGTCCAACAGGTTCAACAGGTCCAACAGGTCCAACAGGTCTCCAACAGGTCCAACAGGAGTAACAGGTTCAACAGGTCCAACAGGAGCAACTGAAGGTTGCTTTTGTGACTGCTGTGTTTTACCTATGCAGAATGTTTTACAACAACTTATTGGGGAAACAGTGCTTCTTGGCACTATTGCAGATGCACCAAACGCTCCACCACTTTTCTTTTTATTTACTATTACTTCTGTAAATGATTTTTTAGTTACAGTTACAGATGGTTTCACATCCTTTGTAGTCAATATTTCTGATGTAACAGGGGTAGGTTTTTTACCGCCGGGGCCATCTATAACATTACTTCCACCTGTAGACTTAGGATGTGAATGTGATTGTCGCGAACGACCAATTAGGGAATTACTAGATACGCTTATTGGTTCTACAGTGAATCTTTTAGCAAGTACTGGTTCTACTGCAGTAGATTTTAACGTGGAACAAACAGGTCTTGGTATAGTTCTAGGTACTTTACCTATAAATCCAACTACAATCGTTAGGTTTGCTATTTCAACCTGCAAAATTACAGCTGTAAACATTCTCTAAAATTTAGAGATGCATAATAAAAAATAGTATCAAATGCCCATCAACCCAACATTTTGAAGTACCTCCAAACAAAAAATGTACATTTTCACCTGAGGATGCCAATTTTTTCGTTTTGGGGTATTTGCTTTTCTTAGGTTGATAGCGATGGGGTAGTACCAACAAAACGCGAATTTCGTACACTAAGATTTTTCAATATAAAGATTGTTGATGACTTGTAAGTGTCAGTAATTAAATAAAAAGAGCATGTATTAAAAAGATGATAATAACATGCTCTAAACTTATCTATTAATTTTAATTTCTTAAGGATGTCTACAAGTAATATTGAAACATCTCATGTGTTAAAAAGTGCTCCCTGCAGTGCTTTTATGTATCGATCTGCTGACTTCTGAACAGCAAGGTTAGCATGCTCTGACACGACTCGATGAAAAACATTATAATCTCTCTTACTTTACTAGCAAGAAGTGGAATCAGGTTTGGATAACTGTACATGAAAACTAACCTAATGACAGTCGGCAACCAATTAAATGATATCACTCTTGTTTACAAAATACTTTTAATATGATTTCCACCTTTCCAGTGTAAAACTGTTCCTCCTTTAAACTGACCTCCAAGACGATTTAAAGTAATGTCATTTGTTAATACAAAAGACTCACATACTTGTATACTCAAAATCGCTTTGATTTGTTCTTAGATGGTAAAACATGTTTCTCTACTCTTTCATATTGAGTAAGTAATTGCCTAATAAAAGATAATTTTGGTACTAACCAATACGAAAATACCGCTGAAATACATCCTATTAAAGCCCCTACTGCAACATCAAAAGGATAATGAACCCCTACCCAAATACGAGAAATCGCTACACAAAATGCAAGTATAAGCCATAACCATCCAGTTTTTTTACGAACAAGCCAAAACGAAAAACAAATCGAAAAGAAGAGAATTGTATGGTCACTAGGAAATGAATTATCTACAGTATGGTCGATAAGTTTATTAACATCAGGCAATGCTGCAAACGGTTGATAATTCAGATGAAATTTCCCTGCTATTTTTCCGATCACCTCAGCAATCACAAAAGCAATCATCGCTTGAATAACCATCACCCTACTTTTTCTAGCCCCAGTAAACCAATAAGCTAAAATAATTAAAGCTAAAATATATACCATATATTCTGCCAAAAATACCATGGTTGAGTTTAGGAATGAATATTGTTTACCTAAATCATTAATTGCTCGAAAAATATCAATATTGAATTGAGAAAAAGACATTTCAAATCCCTCCTTTTTAGTAAAGTGTTTTACTGATTGCCATATACTTTTATTACATGAATAGTTTTGGTTATTGTACTCATCTAAAAATATCAACTTTTTATGACATCGCTTTCTTCTTTTTTACTTTAATAAAAAAAGAAAAAGGAAAACATCGAACTTTCTTACAAATATTCGTGCATTCTTACAGTTTTGTCATTTTCTCGTCATTTTGTAAATAGGTTCATCGTCTTGCCTTTCGCTATTTCAAAAACTCTTATATCTACAATGATGGAAACCTTTATTACACATAAAAAAGAGAAGAACCTTGGTGAGTTCTTCTCTTTTTGTTTATTAAATTGTAATATAATTACAGTATGTGAAATTATACTATTTTAACTTTAAAAGCTAAGTGAAAACAACCTTCACTCTGCTTGTGGCATTTATTTGATCGGTTTCTCTGTTTTTAAAACAAATGAACTTAATGCAGGAACTTTAATTTTATTGTCATGTACAACGTAAAGTGTTTTACTACCTGCCTGTTTACCGTCTACTAGTACTTTCCAAGGACCTTTCGATGGAAGCGTTATGTCAACAGCTTCTCTATTCGCATTGTGAGCCACCATAAAGTTTTCGTTTTTATTCCCATTGCCCTTTCCGTCTATTGAATAAGTCACAACATTTTTGGGAGCATCAATAAAAGATACCTGTTTTTTAATTTGTTCTGCAGATGTCATTCGAAAAGCTGAGTACTTTTTGCGTAATTCTATTAAGCCCTTCATATAATCTACTTCATTATTAAATGCTGCACGGCGCAACCAGTCTATCTGGTTAATTGAATCAGGAGATTTGTAACTATTATGATCACCATATTTCGTGCGCATAAACTCTTGTCCTGCATGTAAAAATGGAATGCCTTGTGATGTTAATAAAATTGAAGAAGACAATTTGTGCATTTGTTTTCGTACTTCTTCACTGTCACCTGGATTAGACAACTCAAGTTTATCCCATAAAGTATGATTATCATGTGCTTCCACATAAGTTAGTACCTGCTCCGGATCTTGATAAGTAGACGAATTTGTATCGTAGTCAATTCCTGCCGTAATACCTTTTTTAATACGGTCTTCCATGTTTTCCCTTCCATTTACAAACCCATTTTCTTTCTCCTCAAATACACTACCTTTCAATCCATCACGTATATTATCATTAAAATGGGCAATCCCTTTCATTTTTTCTGCATTCTTTTGATTTGCTTTCAACTCTGCTGCAAGAGGTGTATTTAAATCCCAACCTTCTCCATGCAGTATAATAGAGGGGTCAATTTGATTAACAGCTTTACGTATTTCATTCATCGTTTCATAATCATGAATACCCATTAAATCAAAACGGAATCCGTCTAAATTGTATTCTTTTGCCCAGTATGCTACAGAATCGATCATAAATTTCCTCATCATTTTTCGTTCTGAAGCAGTATCATTTCCTACTCCGGTGCCATTTGCAAATGTTCCGTCTTCATTGTAACGATAATAATAACCTGGAACTAACTTATGAAAATTAGATTCAGCAGCATTATACATATGGTTATAGACTACATCCATAACAACACGAAGATTATTATCATGCAGTGTTTGAATCATTTGCTTTAATTCAGTTATTCGAACAGTTGGCTCATATGGATTTGTAGAATAGGATCCCTCTGGAACGTTGAAATTTTTCGGGTCATATCCCCAGTTATATTGTGGTTCGTTTAATTCCTCTTCATTTACTGAAGCATAATCAAATATCGGTAAAAGCTGAACGTGTGTAACACCAAGATCTTTCATATGATCAATTCCTGTTTTCACACCTCCAGGCCCTCTTGTTCCTTTTTCTGTTACACCTAAATATTTCCCTTTATGTTTAATGCCACTTTCGGGCTGGATAGAAAGATCACGTACATGCAATTCATAAATAATAGCATCTTCCGGATTTTTAAATTTCGGCTTTTTGTTAGCGTTCCATTTTTTCGGATTTGTTTCTTCTAAATCAACAACCGCACCTTTATCTCCATTTACAGAAGCAGCACGTGCATACGGATCAACTGCTTCAGTCCACTTATCACCAATTTTCACCTTATACGTATAAAAGAGACCTTTTTGGTTCCCTTTAAGTTCTGCTTTCCAAGTGCCCTTTTCACCTTGTTGCATGTTTATTTCAGTACCTATTTTATCGTTCCATTTTTTATATGTAACTAACTTCACTTCACTCGCAGTAGGAGCCCATACACGGAACTTTGTATGTTGTGGTGTATATATATTACCTAAATCGTTACTGCCATAATAAAATGAATGATCAAACTCCTCACTACGAATGACTTTACCGATTTCAGTATTCGTATAAGCTAAGTTTTCAATTTTAACTTTGTATGTCTGTTTTAAATCAATTTTCTGCTCTGTAATTATTTTAACTTTATTAGTAATATTTCCACTGTTTATATCATAAGGACTAATATTCTTAATTTTAATGCCCTCAATTTCAATTTTCCGTTCCTTAATATGAAACGGGATATTAGTGGTTACAGTAATTTCATTGAAACTATCAATAGTTGCTTTTTGAATTGATAGATCCGAAGAAGGCTTAGAGTTATATACTTTTTCATCACCAGAAAGAATCCATACTTCAGCACGACCGTCCTTTATATTTTCAATCCAACGATCGCCACCATCTTTTTCCCACTCATTTGTACGAATGATAAATCCTACGCGATTATAGTTACCATCTATATTAATCTTAGCGTACTTTCCAAATTCATCTTCACCAGTAAATTCATATGATTTACCATTTGCATTTTCACCCCATATCCAAAGGTTCCAGTCTTTTGTATTTCCAGATTGCTCTTTGTAATGAATGATAACTTCAGTTGTTTTCGAATTTGAAACTGCCTTTACACTTTGAAAAGAGAAAACAGATGATAACATAACGATTATAGTAAGTAATAAAACTGATTTGCTAATTAATCTTTTTATCATTTGCACCACATACACCCTTTCTTTAAATAGTACGCACGATTTATTATGCTCGTACTAAATTCCACTGCTTAAATCAATCTAAAAATCTAGTTTACCTCACCCCCATATTGGCTATTTTCACATATGTATTTCAATGATCTTTTTAATACGAAAACGTTTGCATTAATGTTTAAAAAAATAGATTTGTTTATGTCTTCATATATTTATAAATACTAAAAGATCAGGGAAATCATTTTAAAGCAACCGTTTGTTATCGCTTTCATTCTATAGTACTTTCTATAAAGAGGTCAATATATTATTAATTTTCTGTTTTTATACACTTTAAACCTTATATATTTGTAGCAACTTATTGAAGAGAGACAGCCTATTTATTGCTTAGTAAGTTTATTTTCACTAATGCATAGTTACGTAAAAAAAACAGCTAATATCCTTAAAAGGGCATCAACTGCTTTTCATAATGTATTAATATATGAATGATAACTATATTTCTAACTTACTTAATTTTTGCTGCATCAAATGCCTTTTGTACTGCTTGAACTTCAGCTGCATTCGCACCATATTTATTAGTTGCCACTCGAATACATGCTGATCTCAATTCTTTGAAATTAGAAGTCATGTTTAACTCATCTGTATTTGCATAATAGAAGATATCAAACATTTTATCTTCACCAATCCCTTTGACAGTTACACCGTTATGAGTTCCGCCTTTTGCAATGAGATACGCAACTTTATTAATAATACTTGAATTAAAATGAACGCCACCTTGATCCCATCCATTAAAATCGTTAAATTCACTGTAATCATCTGGATATGGTACTCCAAGTGAAGATGGAACAGAAGCCGGGTTTTCCATATCACGGAAAACAGAACCAGTTTGTTCTCCCATCGTCCAGTTAAAGCTACCATTATTTACGTATTTCTCAATAGATGTCCCCATAATATCAGATAGCGCTTCATTAATTGCACCTGATTCACCGTAATATTCAAGATTAGATTCGCTAGAAGTAACAGCATGTGTAAATTCATGTCCAGCTACGTCATATGCTTTGACGATAGGATCTCCATATACAAGCATACTTCCATTATTAGCACTTAATGCATTCTGCCAATTTTTCGGATCATTCGTATCTCCAGAATCCCAAGCATGTACAACTGAAACTACCTTTTGTCCCTTATTATCAAAGCTATTACGCTTGTATTTATCTTTATAAAAATCAAATACTTTTGTTGCTAAGTAATGAGCACTTACTGCTTTTGGATCGTTAAATGTTGTCGAAGTACTAGTTGCTAATGTACCAGGATAATAGCTTTCTTCTTTAGTAATATCTCTATAATTCACATCATATGTTTCAATTCCTTGCCCTCTTGTATAATCAGCAAGAGCATATTTGCCATTACTTTGTTTAGAGATACCAAATGTACGTGATATACCTAAATCATCTTTTCCTGTTCCAGTTAATGATGTAAGATTGCTTTTTTTACTTTTCTTTAATGCTCCAACTAGTTTTTCACTTGCTTTTAAGTTAGATTCTTGTACCATATTTTTTAACATATCACCATTTTGTGCATTTACTAAATATGTTCCGGAAACATAGTTTGGTGTTGCAGCTTCAAATGTAACCTGGTATGCATTACTTGCTTGTCCATTATTTTCATCAACAAAAATAACTTCCTTAACTTCTGGCTCAGAAATAAAATTGATATCGTTCCCGTACTTCGTATAAATATATTGTTTCGCCTCATCTTTTGATAGATTGATAGGTTTTTTCAATTCTTCTTGTTTTAAATTTTGCGCGCTATCACCTGAAACACTTTTAATAACACCGTTATTATCTACGTGTGCAGTTAATTGATGACCATATACTTCTTTTCCTTCGTATGTTTGCTGTATACGTACAAGTGTAGTCCCATCATATGAACCACGTTTTTGAAGAACTTTATAATCTACTCCTGTTTCTCCATTGACTTGCTTTGGAGAAAGAGCTTGTTCTGTTTTCTCCTTAAGAGCATCTTTTACTACATTCTCTGGTGCCTTTTGTGACGGTTGTGTAAGTTCACCCGAACGGAACGATTCCTCTTGAATTTGAATTTGTAGTTGGTCTGTTTCCTCTGCATGACCTACCCCGTATGGTGCTACAGCTGTTAAAGCTAAGCCTGTTGTTAATGCTACCTTAGTTAATGTCTTTTTGTTTTTCATTTTGTTCACCTCGTATAATTTTTGAAATAGAAAGCTTGTACAAAGTATACTTCCTGTTTCTGTCGAAAAAAAGAGAAAATACACAATTTATGTAACATTATGCAAAATTACATATATGTGGTCGATGGTATAAAGAAAGAACGACACATATATGTATATTAATTTCAATAAAAAAGAGCCCTTTTAGGTGCTCCTCCAATTGGTTAGTTGTTAATTATCTATATTCATTCTAATCAAAGTACCCTTACATCTAAATAACAACATAAAAACCCACTCTTTACTATTTTAAGAGTAGGTTTAATGCTATTAAAATAACAATTATTATAGAACATCTTATAATCTATATTACTTATTTAAACTTATATTTCGGAAATGAAGTTGATTTAGAATAAAGATGGACCAAATGAATACTAATGACCTTGATAAACAAGAAAAAGAAATTTCATGTTTTGTTTTAAGATGTATATAGTAGACAAATACTTTAATGAGGCAGCGCATCTACAATTTAGTTTTTTAATATAATGTTGTAAGGTATGTTCTTTTAAGGATATTATAAATATGCATAGTAAGAAATAAAACCATAATTATTTAAATAAAAAATCCCCCGGATTTGTTTAATGATCCAGGGGTTTTTTTATTGTTGAGTCTTTATATTTCCATACCGATCACAAACTTTTTTAGGATAATGGTATGTCCAAGTTTAATAGTTTTTTGCACGAGAGCCATCTATTTTATATTTATTTAATTATCCTACTAAGTTTTTTGTAAAATTCACCTTTTCTTTTTACATGATTAAACTGATTTGGATTAATATTAGCTTTGTGTGAGAGTGCTACAATCTCTTCTTTTGTAATTGAATCTTTAGTATTTATAGATGCTATATTTGTATATTTTCCATCTTCAGTTTTTGGAATTTCTAAAATCCCTTTATTTACAAGATCCACTACAGCCCTATGCTCTGAAGAATGTGTATTCACGCCAGTAATTTTCCAATTATGCATAACTTTTGGTGTGTATACACCATTCTTTACCTCTTTTAAATATGTAATAGCAAGGTTACGAATGGTTCCACCAGTTTCTCCGAATGCATTCTCTTGTTTAGATGACCAAATTTGTTCAAATTTCCGTCCCTCTAAAGCTCCACCTTTTGCCTGAAGAGCCTCCATTCTATACGCATTCATTCCCAGCTTCATAACATCGTTCGTTTTGATTGGTTTATTTGTACGAATAGAACGTAAATTTGTAATTCTACTTCCATATGGTTTTGTTAAGTCAATTTCGTATTTTACGCCTCCAAAGAAATCATTCGTACTGTATTTAGAAGCACGACGGGTTTTATCAAAGCTAACTGTTACATCTCCGGCACGAGATGAGTTAAAATACCCTGCCGCCCATTCCATATATTCTTTTAAGTCTTTCCCAGTTACCTTATATACCGTAATTTCACCCAAAGCATATTGATAATTATATGCAATATCTTTTTTCTTAATAGGACCTACATCCAAACGGGCATAGTCATTATCAATTTGATGGGCTACTACATCTGCTTTGCTGTAGTAGAGCATAACTTCATGAAAGAAATCTGATAAAGGTGTCTCTTGAATCTGCACACTTGGAATACCCTTTATTTCATTTTCAGGAACAAGGTTTCTACCCTTTAATTGAGCGACTACAACATTTGCATCTCCCCTCGCATACTCGTGAAAAGGTGTCAGTGTGTCTTCAAGTGTAGGATCAGATACTACTGTTGTTCCATCAGTATTTTTTACAGGTATAGCTGTAGCAGTTTTATCTTTTAAAACCAGCTTTCCATCTTGCTTTGTAAAAGTAAGGTCAATACGCGAGATATGTGTTCCATATTTATCTGGTTCTGTAATAATAACGCCATTTACAACTTCTTTTTTAACAAGTTTATGCATATGAGCTGCAAAAATAGCACTTAGTTCCGGACAAGCATTCGCAATATCTTGAACACCAGTACCAGGGATTCCATTCTCATTTTCTAGTCCCATATGCATAACCCCTACCATTACATCTACTTTACCCTCTAATTCTTTAATTGCCTTTTTTGTCTCTTCTACTGGATTTTTCACTACCAATCCATCCAAATGATCTGTCCCTTTTTCGAAATCACTAATCATTGGTGTATTCATACCAATAATTCCGACTTTAATTCCACCTTTTTCAACAATTGTATATGCAGGAAGAAAACGCTCTCCATTTTCCTTATAAATATTTCCTGCTAACGTCTTGCCTTTATATTGCTCACTAACTTTTTTCAATGTATCTAATCCAAAGTTAAATTCATGATTTCCAAATGCCCAAGCATCATATCCCATTGTATTCATCGCTACCATCATTGGCGATTGTGGCTGATCATTGAATAACTCTACCGAGTTTCCTTGAATTGTATCCCCAGCATCTACTAATATAGTATTGGGATTTTCCTGACGCACCTTCTTTATAACCGTATAAAGCTGCGTTAAACTTCCACTCGTATTTGCTCCATCAAGTGCATAATCCCAAGGCATAAATCTACCATGAATATCTGCCGTACCTAACAATGTAATATTAACATCAGATTCCTCAGCCTTAGAAATAGCTGGTTTGGCTGTTACTGCTGTTACAAGAAGCATAAGAATAATAAAATAGCATACATAGTTCTTCCATTTCATTTTTTGCATAATAACAATATTTCTCCCCTTTTTGTACTGCTATAAAGTTGCTTGAACTTTAAAAATGTAACTTATTATTCGGAAAAATTCAACTGCAAAAGATAATTTTGGAGGTGGTTCTGTTGTGAAAATATAGAGAATAAAATGCATATACCCCCTAGCAGAATAGTATTTACTTCTTCCTCCAACGTGTGAAGAGCGCTAAACCAATGGTAGATGTATATGTACTTTCAAAATTATGGACATATAACTCATTTCCGAAAATCATTATAACTTAAAGATATAGTGTGTAATGCTGATTACATTTTCGGATTTCATTGCTAATTTATTTCCTTCTAAATGAAAATGCTGAGATCACTTCCAAAAATAATAACCCCGCCTTCATTTAAGACGAGGTTACACTTATACAGTAATTCGGATTCAGTTTTTTTCGAATGTTCGTTTCCTTTTCAAGAGTAAGATCTGCTAGTTTCTTATTTTCTTCTGCTCATTGGTTGCTTTCAACTAAATTCATCATAATTTTAATCAGGATTTGTATTTTATCACTCGAACCCTTGATGCTATCCTAAATCGCTCAATAAATAGATAATAATTTTTACTTTTCAACTTCACAAAGCAACTGTATCTCTTTGATTTGTTCTATATGACGCTGTTCATGCAAATAGATTAACTCTATCCACTGATCAAGAAGTAATTCTCCAAGAGCTGGATGGATCACTGATTTTTTTGCTAATTTAGATTCATCTTCTATTGTACTCAGAAAACGCATCAATTCTTTTCTAGAGTCGTTTAACAAATCAACCATTTGCAGCACTTCAAATGGTTCTATACTTGGTTCAATCATTTCTGGTGCTATAAATTTTATCGATCTATCTAATACAATAGTGTGAATTTCTTTACGCTCATTTTGGAAACTATCCATCTTTTTTAATCCTGACGAAATAACCGTTATAACTCTCTCATCTAATAAAACTAAGTGATGACAAACTTGTGCTATACTCCATTTATCCTTATCTGGTTTTTTATTAAATTGAGCATCACTTAACAAAGTAATTTCCTCAAATAATTGATTTCTCGTTTCATAAAACTTGTCATTTACAAATATATTCATGTGAATTCTCCTTTCATTAGAACCTATATACTTAGATTCCTGCGTTAGAAATATTCTCTATAGAAAAAAGATTTTCCTTCACTACTATTTCAATCAAATCTTTTCTTGCTTTAATAGTTTCGCTAATTCACGACTAAATATATGAGTTTTCTCAACATCCTTGAAGATTTCCTTGAGGTTATCATGTGCTACAGCTACACCCTAATACTTTCCACCGAATCCTTTCAATACAACTACATAAAACGTTCCTAATTATCAATCTAGCATTAAATAAATGTAAAAAATGCCCCTATTCATTCATTTTTCATGCGTATGTATGTACATTTGTTAATTTATTCGATATATTATGTGTATTGAATGATTACGAAAAGCTTATAGGTCGCTAAAAAACACCTTATATTTTTATATCCATGAAAACTACAAAATGTATAAAATTCCATTTGTCAAATGAATTTAATGCGGAAGGAGGTTTGTGGTTACTTCATCGGGATATAATCATCAGTTTTGAACTGATAAAAATATAGGAGGCGACAAAATGTTTCGTACGATTTCAAATTTCATGAGAGTAGCTGAGATAAGAAGGAAAATCCTTTTTACATTGGCGATGTTAATCGTTTTTCGAATTGGCACGTTTATTCCAGTTCCTCATACTAACGCAGAGGTATTAAAGGTACAAGATCAAGCCAACGTTTTAGGTATGCTAAACGTATTTGGTGGAGGAGCATTGCAACACTTCTCGATCTTCGCTGTAGGTATTACACCATATATTACAGCTTCCATCATAGTACAATTACTACAAATGGACGTTATACCTAAATTTTCGGAATGGGCAAAGCAAGGTGAAATGGGCCGTAAGAAGTCAGCTCAATTTACTCGATACTTTACAATCATTCTCGCATTCATACAATCCATTGGGATGTCTTATGGTTTTAATAATATAGCAGGTGGGCAATTAATAACAGATCAAAGCTGGACTACATACTTATTTATTGCGACAGTTTTAACTGCAGGTACTGCATTTTTACTTTGGTTAGGCGAACAAATTACCGCTAACGGAGTAGGTAATGGTATTTCGATGATTATCTTCGCAGGACTTGTTGCAGCGATTCCAAATGTTGCGAACCAAATTTATTTACAACAATTTCAAAATGCAGGCGATCAATTATTCATGCACATCATAAAGATGGTTTTAATTGGTCTCGTAATTTTAGCGATAGTTGTTGGCGTTATTTACATTCAACAAGCCGTGCGTAAAATACCAATTCAATATGCAAAAGCTGTTTCAGGAAACAATCAATATCAAGGAGCAAAAAACACTCATTTACCTCTTAAAGTAAATAGTGCTGGTGTAATTCCAGTAATCTTTGCTTCCGCATTTTTAATGACGCCGCGTACAATTGCGCAGCTCTTCCCTGATTCAAGCGTATCAAAATGGTTAGTTGCAAATCTTGATTTTGCACATCCAATTGGAATGACACTTTATGTCGGTCTTATCGTTGCTTTCACATACTTCTATGCATTCATTCAAGTAAATCCTGAACAAATGGCTGAGAATTTGAAAAAGCAAAATGGATATGTACCTGGTATTCGTCCTGGTAAATCAACAGAACAATATGTAACTAAAATTTTATACCGTTTAACATTTATCGGTGCAATTTTCTTAGGCGCAATTTCAATTTTACCGCTCGTATTCACGAAAATTGCTACATTACCACCTTCTGCACAAATCGGTGGTACAAGCTTACTTATCATCGTCGGTGTAGCACTTGAAACAATGAAGACTTTAGAAAGTCAGCTTGTGAAACGTCATTATAAAGGATTTATAAATAAAGCGAATTAAGTAAAAAACACAGTTGGTTATTTTTCCAACTGTGTTTTTAATTCTACTACCTCTAATTTTCCCACTAATGTATCTATTACATTTTCCAACTTCACTATTTTTTCTTCTAAAGCTTGAATGCGTTTATCGCTATCTTCTACTTTATTATATTTTAAATCATCATTGGACGATTTGAACTGCTCCCATAATTCGAAAATAGTATTTTCAGTAGATGATTTTGATTTTTCACCATTATCGGTTGCAATAGTATTTGATTTTAATTCAAATTGAAGCTCATATGTATTTCCAGTTAACTCTTTTGCTATATGCGAAATTAAATCTTTATAAGACTTTTCAACCCACTCTTGTTGAAATTCGTTTTTAAAATAAATAGTCAATGAATTTTCATGTATACTGGCTGTCGTTTCTTTGATCCATGTTTCATATGAAGGTCTTGAAATTGTTACTTGTATTTTATCTTTTATTTGATTCCAAATTATTTTTGATTCCTCTTGTCCGGAAGTGAGTTGCTTATTTTGCATATGATGAGTTTGTGATATTGAAGCGGCGTTTGATCCTATTTCAAACCAAATTTGATATTCTTCATTAGTAATTTTCTGTACGGTATTTGAAATTATATTTTTATACTCACCTTCAAGCAAATCACGATGAAAAGCATCTTTACAAAAGATTATTAACTTATTCTCATCTATAATAGCATTTGTATTTCTAATCCATGTCATAAATGTTTTCTCAGCTACTTTTGGCCTTAATGCTTTCTTTACTTCATCCCAGCTATTAAGCCTTTCTTTTTGAACATCTTTCAATTTATTTGGTTCGCCATTACATAAATCAAACTGAATTTCAAACGTCGTATTAAACATTTCTCTTAATGTATGAAATACTAATTCTTTGTAATGAGATTCTAACCAGTCACGTGCAAATTCATTCGGACAATAAATCGTTAATATATCATCCTCTAATAAAACAGTAGTATTAGAAAACCAAGTTTCATATGATGGTTTTGAAATTTGCGGTCGAATTTTTTCCTTTACTTCAGTCCAATTCATTTTCATAATAACTCCCCTCTTTTTACAGTTCTCTTTCATATAGCTTAATAATATTACGCCTTTCCAATAAATAAAGTCAATCCGTATCGTTAATAAAATTCAAGCAGCCCTATATATAACAGGGCTGCTTCTTTATACAACTACATTTCCTTCTCAAATAATTTCCCTTGTTTGAAATAGCTCCGGAGTGTGGAGCGATTAACTAAAAATACACCAACCAAAATAAAACAAGCACCTATTCCCATTGTAGGGTTTAAAGGTTCTCCTAATATGATATATCCTACAATAATAGCAATTAACGGTGATACATATAACCACGTTGACGGGAATACAGGATTTGTTTTTGATAAGAGCCAATAATATAATCCGTGCCCACCAATTGATCCGATAAAGATAAGATATAAAATAGGCCACTGTACACTCCATGAAGCTAATACAGATACATTCGGTTGTTCTACTATGACGGATGCGATTAGTAATAAAACCCCTCCGTAAAACATTTGAATACCATTAATGAGAAATGGTGATACACTTTGTAAATCCGAAAGTATTTCTTTTGAGCGAATAGAGCCTATTCCGTAAAATAACTCTCCTATTATTAAAACAAAACAAGCGATACTCCATATGAAGCTGATTTCTTGGTGCATTCCCGGTAAAGAAACAAAAACAACACCTATTAGTGCAATAATTAATGCTACGAGTTGCTCTTTTTGTAATTTCGCCTTATTTCTCTTTGCTTGTAATAATAAAATCATCATCGGCCCCGTAGCAGAAAGTACAGCAGCTAACCCTGAAGAAATATATTGTTCCGCCCAGTACAATGTAGCAAATGTCATAAACGTTAAGCAAAAACCAGCATATATAATACGTTTTGAAAATACATGTGGCATAATTTCCTTTCGCTTTAACTTAAATATAATCATCAGAATGACGCCTGCTAAAAAGAAACGAATGCCTGCTGAAAATAACGGGGGCGCTCCTGCCTCAATCCCAATTTTTATCGTTAAAAATGTTGTTCCGAAAATAATACATACTAAAATATAATTGAAAATAACCATTTTTCTTCCTCCTTTTTACTCTTACCATGAGTATAGAAGGTATGGTGTATAACAGTGTATCTATGTATATAACAGTTACTTAAAATTGTAGTTGATTCTCTTTATATTTTTCGCTTTAATGAAATAAAAACGAAAAAGGTGAAACCATGAAGATTGTCCTTCGTAAAGAATCCAACATACCGTATTATCAGCAAATATATATGCAAATTGTTGAAAGAGTACAAAGTGGCATGCTATCACACGGTGACGCACTTCCATCTTTACGCTCTATGGCCGAAGATTTGCAGATTAGCCTATTAACTGTTCGTAAAGCATATAAGCAGTTAGAAAAGAAAGAATATATTCGCATTGAGCAAGGGAAAGGTGCTTATATACATAAACATGGAAAGAAAGGTTTCAAACCAATTCCGTATAACTGGCAACAAATGAAAACGATTAATGTTATGCGATCTCAATATGCAATGAATCAGCACCGAAAATATTACGATTTTTCACAAGCGATTTTGTATCCTCGTTTATTGCCAAATCCATTCTTAGCTGATGAAATGCATAAAATACTGAATAAAGACCAGATGATCCTAGCAACGTATGGGCCAGTTCAAGGCGATTATGAACTACGTGTTGAAATAGCAAATTATTTACATGAACACCAACAATTAGTGACAGACCCATCTCAATTATTAATTACAAGCGGAGCACAACAAGGAATTGATTTAATTGCTCAAACATTATTAAAACCTGGTGATATTGTATTAGTGGAAAGTCCTTGTTACAGTGCTGCGCTTGATATTTTCATCAATAAAGGTGCTAAAATTATACCAGTTTCTCTTGATAATCATGGAGTTCGCTCCGACTTAATCGATGATATTTGTCAAAGTAAAAATCCCGTATTATTGTATACGAATCCAACTTTCCAGAACCCGACAGGTACAGTAATGAGCAATGAACGGCGAATGGAACTTATAGAACTAGCAGAGCTATATGAGTTTTTTATAATTGAAGATGATTCTTTCGGAGAAATATATTTTGAGGGTGCTACTATTTCCTCTCCTATCAAAAATTTTGATAGGAATGGTCATGTAATATATATAAAAGGATTTAGTAAAACGTTAGCACCAGGATTGCGTATCGCATCTCTTATTGCCGATGGGCCTATTTTTGAATGGTTATATGCTGTAAAAGGTTCAATGGATATCGGTAGTCCTTTATTAACGCAAAAAGCACTCCTTCCTTTTTTACGTGCAGAACGTATGAAAAATCATTTAGAAAAATTACGTACGGCTTTACAAATTAGACGTGATATAACGATTGATATGTTATCACCACTTAAAGAATTACGATTTGAAATACCAAATGGTGGCTTTAATTTATGGATTACACTTCCTGATTCGATAGATCCCTTTACCTTATTACAAAAAGCAAATGAAGTAGATGTCTCTTTTTTACCAGGAACAGCTTGTCTATTAAATAATGATACAAATAATAACCAATTAAGGCTTAGCTATTCTATGTTAAATGAAAAAGATATGTTGATTGGTTTAGAGAAATTACATGATACAGTACGAAACTATAAGCTATAGAAGCATATGCACAATATCTTCAAGCTAAAAAGTAAATACCACAAATATTTTTGGTTTGTGGTATTTACTTCTTGAAGGATACTTAATCATTTTTATTCCACTTTCATTACAATCTTACCTCTAACGTGTTGACCTTCACTCAAAATATGAGCTTCTCTAACCCCTGCTTCATTAAACGGCACAACTTTACTTATGATTGGTTTTATTTTTCCATGTACAATTAAATTTGATAATTCTTCTAGTTGCTTTCCATTTGGTTTTAGCCATAAAAAACCTGATTTTATCCCTTTTACTTTTTGAATTGGCTCATGAACAATCGAAACGAAAACACCACCAGGTTTTATAATTTGAAAACTTTTTTCTTGTACTTCGCCACCTATTGTATCTAACACAATATCAAAATCAAATAGTAGTTCTTCAAATTTATCTTTTTTATAATCAATAACAAGATCCGCTCCTAAAGACTTTAAAAACTCTTCATTCTTACTACTTGCAGTTGTGGCAACAAAAGCTCCAAATGATTTTGCGATTTGGATTGCTAAACTTCCAACTCCGCCAGCTCCAGCATGAATGAGTACTCGGTCATGTTTTTTTATTTTTGCGTAATCTACAAGACTTTGCCACGATGTAAGTCCTGCAAGAGGAATAGAAGCTGCCTCTTCGAAACTTAGATTAGTAGGCATATAAGATACTAAATCCGATTTTACTGTAATGAATTCAGCATAAGAGCCCTTCCCTATATTTTCAGGTTTCGTAAATACTTTATCTCCTACTTTGAAGCACTCTACCTCTTCCCCAACTTCTTCAATAACCCCAGCTACATCCAACCCTAAAATAATTGGAAATGAAAATCGTAACTGTTGTTGTAAGTCTCCTTTTCTTATTTTCCAATCAACAGGATTAATAGATGTTGCGAGAATGCGTATTAATACCTCGTTATCTTTAACAACCGGTTTTAAAACTTGTCTTTCTGTTAATTCTTCAACACTACCATATTGATCTATAACAATTGCTTTCATTTCCATTCCTCCTTGCTATTTATTTTAATAACATACAAATATTTCTCAAAATTTTTTGCCTTGAATTATCATAAACTTATTTTTGGGGGTAATTACGTAAGAAGCGTTATGAATTCCATAAAAAAACGTACACTCACCTTAGAATCACTCAAAACTGTATTTTCAATTACATTCAAAAGAAATGGGGAGAACTCTATGACTGAAAAGATATTTAAAATAAACGGGATTGATATATGTACAGAAAACTTTGGGAACCCTAAAGACCCAGCTATTTTATTAATTATGGGTGCTACGTGTTCAATGGTTTATTGGGATGAAGAGTTTTGTGAACAGTTAGCTAACACGGGGAAATTTGTTATTCGTTTTGATAACCGTGATGTGGGATGCTCTGTTACATATGAGCCTGGAACTTCCAATTATACAGTTACAGATATGGCTGAAGATGCAATTGGGGTACTCGATGCTTATCATATTGATAAAGCACATCTATTCGGTATGTCATTAGGTGGAATGATCGCTCAAATTGCTGCTGTAAAACATCCCGACAGAATTTTAACGTTAACATTACTGGCTACAAGTGTGATAGGCTCTGACGATAACACGCGCGATTTACCTCCGATGGACGAAAGAATTTTAACACATCACGCAAATGGCACGCATTTAGATTGGACAAATAAAAATGTTGTAGCAAAATATTTAGTTTCCGGATCTCGCCTATTATGTGGATCCAAACGAACATTTGATGAAAAAAGAGTCTATAATCAAGTAAAACAAGAAATAGAACGCGCAAACAATCTATTAAGTATGTTTAATCACGCTTTACTTCAAGGTGATGATGCTTATGAAGGTGTGCTTCACTCCATACAAGCACCTACATTAGTTATTCACGGAACAGACGATACTGCACTCCCTTTTGAACATGGTCTCGCACTTATTGATGAAATTCCTAACTCAGTCCTACTAACCCTTGAAGGCGCAGGACATGAAAATCATCCTGATGACTGGGAAGACATCATTCATGAAGTTATTGAACATACATCTAAAATATAGATAAATAACGAATAGAAGGGACACACCATAATTTGTGCCCCTTCTATTCGTTACATGTAAAAAAGCCCATCACTGTATCCGTATGTATAGTGATGGGCAATACTTATTTTTTCTATGTTTAAAAAAACGGACAATCTAATTGATCAACAGATTCCCATGATTTTTTTTTTATATTTTCGGTGGATTTATTAGCTTCTAGTGGCACGTTTTTAAAGGGATTTACTTCGACCTTTAATAAAGATGATGGCTCCACGTATAATGAGAAAACATGGCTACTTGGTATAGCTTTTGACACATCAATATCTCCTACTTGTTTAAAGAGTTGCTGCGCTGCAAAGAAAAAGAAATTGGTTGGGTTTGATTGTTTATTCAGCCATGCAATCATTTCAGGTGATACTGATTTATGAATATTGATTTTTACTCGATCACCACGTTTATATCGCCTAGATCGCATACTTCCACCAACTAACTTATCGTTAAGTTTGTAAATCCTAACTCTTTTTGCTTATGCTCTCTATATTTTGGCGAACAAGTGTAGACTAATAATCCACGTGCATTTGTAAATAATGGATTATCTACAAAGATTACATTTGTTAGTCGTCCTTTTTGTTTTAAAATCATTTTTAAACTGTTTTTAATAATTACTGCGCCCCCGCCATAAATAAATACGTATGGATCGTCCTTCATGTCATCAATTTTGTTTATAATATCTGTTGCGACACGCGCTGCTAAACCTAATAATGCTGGTTGTGATTCTTCAACTAGTAACGCATTTCTTGGGTGCTTTTCATTTAAATAAATTTGGTTAAACTCTGTAATACTATCAATCGTCTTTGTTGGATACTTCCGATTCCATCTTGTAATAATTTGTAGTAACGTTTCTTTCACACCGTATGATAAGCCCTTACTTAGTTGTGGTCTAAAGTTCACACCTAGTGAAACTACTTCTTCTGTCGTCCCTGCACCAATATCAAAAGACAATAAAGTTTTATCAACAAAATCAATTTCTGAAACTTGATTTTGTTCACATTCTATTTTATGTTTCACAACATTTCCTTCTTCATCATATACAATGCCCCACGTACCAGAAGCGCCCTCAGGTAGGCATTTACAATATTCGATTGAAATATTAATTGTCACATCACGTCCGTTTGGATAATGGAACACAACCTTATGATTCCCCATATAACGTTTCGCATTTTCCGCAGCTATTTCTTGTGTAATAAGTTGCATAGGAAGAGCAACAGATAAATCATAACGAATATTAATATGACTTGAAGTTGGACTTTGACGCATAGCACTTACTGCTAAACCAGATAGAATTGTAATAACCATTAACTCATCAGTTGACTTATTTGATTTCTTCTCAACCTCAGTGCCTTTTAATTGATCTTGAATGACTTTTTCCCCAACGATATACCGCACGTTATTTAACATTAGTGATGGAGAACTAATGGTCACGTCAATGTGATTTTCTAATTCGGATAATGAAACATCACTCTCATCTAACAATCCTGTAGGCTCTCCTATATATAAAGAATATATACTCGGAATAAAAATAGGGTCTTGCCCTTTCACCATTAACTTCAAACCGTTATTTCCTGCATCAGCACCAGCTTTTAATAGAATAGACATAACTACCCCCTAAATTAATCTGACATCCCTTCCAAATATATGCGAGCCCATTCTTTTACATTCAAATGTAATGTAATTTTTTATTAATCATAAAAACAAAATATCATGTTCTTGCACCATTTATGTAAAAAGTATTTGACATAAAACTTTTCCGATTTTATACTATGGATGTAAAGAGTTTTTTACAACTATGGAGGTGTTATTTCTAATATGAATCGCAAAAATTTCATTTTACTAACAATCGTTTTATCGTTACTTGGAGTACTTATACATGGAGTCTATAAATACATCTCTGAAGGTGCGATTTTAGGTGGAACAATCTTCGCAAGTGCAATAATAATTAGCTACCTCATCAATCATATTACGTGGGGAGATCCAAACGGAGTATCAGAAGAAAGCAAAGATGAAATGGGACAGCAAATACAATATAAAAGTTTTAAAATTGCTTATTTTGTACTTATATGCCTTATGTTTTTTATTTTAATATTATCAGAAGGATTTGCATTCCTATTACTCGATGAAATAAAGAATCTTCCTCTTTTTATCGCCCTTTGTTCTTCGTTCTTTATTTATCCTATCGTCGAACTTATAGTCGCAAAACAATATAAATAAAAAGATGAGATTTTGTAAAGTGATAATAATGTTATTTAATTCTGATTAAAAAATATAAGAGCCTTACTACCAATCATATTGTAGTAAGGCTCTTTAAAGTTGTTTAATTTCTAACCTTTTAAATGAGTTTGTAGACAAATTATTGAGATTCTTCTTCTAGAAAATTAAAATCACCATCAATAAGATTCTGTAAATACTTATCAAAGCTGTTTGCAATCACTTCATATTCATCAGGGTCGTGCAAAAAACGGATTATTTGACCACATACACCTTCATCAGAAGGGTTAAAATCAATATAGAGTCTTGATGTTCCACCATTGTTCATACAGTCTGAAAAATGAATATAAGTGCCAGGGAGAAGTCCTTGTGGATTTATCTTAGAATCAACAGCATCCTCGTCATCTTGGTATTCTAAAAGATAGGATACGTCTTCTTCTTCTTTTGAACTTTCGAGCATCTGCTGTGTAGAAAGCAAATAATATGGATACTCTTCAACATCTGAGCCTAAAATACATACCGCAACTTTGTTTTCTCCATATTTCCGCCAATATGTACCATCGATATTTTCAAGTAAAGAGATTAATGATTCTGGACAATTCGGATATTTCAACCTTAATATATCAATATCCTCTTTTGTAGCACCGCACGATTTATTTAGTGCTTCGAGATCATCTGTTGATAATGCTGCTCTCAAGCCGTTTAAAAATTTGTTTACCAAATCCATTATTTTATCCTCCCAATAATCAAATATAAATTTTTTAGTCTATATACCTAACATAAATAAGATTTGGCCTTTAACCGTTTTCACATCTAATTTAATTAGTACCATTACGCTCTAGCTCTTCTCGATTAAAGTATTGTTCTAGTAACTCTTTACCTGTTTTTATTGTAGTATAGTACTCTCCACCATACAGTTTCCCTTCGGATGGATTGTGAAAATCTTCGTATTTCTTGAAGTCTTCATTTTCTTCAAATGATTTCTTTGCAAGGTCCATATCTTCTGCTTCTATTTTAGCAAATAATCTACCTATATCGAATACCCCTTCTTCATCAATACTCTCTTCTAAAAGGTAGTGTTCCTCTTCCTCTATAGGTGTTAATTTACTTTTTGTTACAGAATATAAATGTTTCGTTTCTTCTACTTGTACCATGATAAAAATCCAACCAACTCTTACAACCGTACATGGTGCCAACCCTTCAAATGTAAATGCAACTACCTTTTGGTCTTTCATAAATTTCCCCATCTTACCTACCCCTTAATTCGTTTATTTTATACTATAACCATAGTCTCTTAAACATTTATCTGCTCTAAGTGAATCTCATCTTTTTATATTTACATTCCCTCAACTATCGCTTTTAATTTATTCACAGTCCGCCAATTTCTTACTGTAGCTGGTGTATGTAACTTCTGAAACTGGTTCATTAATTTAGAATTTCGAATGCTATTTTTGAAAAATAAATACACAACTTTTTCATAAATATAGCAATCTTCAGTCTCATTTTTTTGCATAAGCAGCTGATCTTTTTCTTTTTCAGAAAGTTCGTTTGCTAAGAAAGTAACATGTATACTTTCACCTTCTAGCAATGAATCGGCTTCATAGGGGCATCTTTTTATCATATTTATAAATTCCTCATGTGTTCTTAACATGACTGGAACATCAAAACCAAAAACGTTTTTAATTTCCGATTGTATTCGTTTATTTAAAAAATCAACATCATTTTCAGATTCGAACACGATATTACCGCTTTGAATATATGTTTTTACTTGTTTTAACTCTATTGATTCAAACATTTGTTTTAAATCCGCCATTTTGATTACCTTATGCCCGCCTACATTGATTCCTCTTAGTAATGCGATATAAATTGTCATATCATTTCTCCTTATTCAAAGTGTTTCACAATTGATGTAATAATATAAACTATAAGAGCCTTGCTACATTTTATTGAAGTAAGATTCTTATAGTTGTTTAATTTCATTATAGTGCAATTGACTTTTTAAACAAAGGTATGTATCCTCCACTAGGCCCATAAGCAACTCCGATTTTTTCCCATTCATATTTTTCATAATAGCCTTTAAGATCGGAAGTAAGATAAAGAAATTTGTACCCTTTTTTTGCTGCTTCTAGCAGTCCATGATTCAACAGTTTTGCTCCTATAGAGTTGCCCCTAAATTTTTCATCTACAAACAAACATGCTAGCCACGGGCTCAAATCCTGACGACTATTTAAATCATTGCGGATTAATGCATACGTTCCGATAATCTTATCATCTACTTTTGCAATGTAAAAACTCGGTATGTCATTTGGATCAGTTAAAGCATTAGTCATACAATCTTCATAAAAAGCACGCCCACCTTCCTCACCCCATTCTTTCCAAAAAACATCTACTGCCTTATTAAATAAGTCATCCTTCTTTAGTAATTGAATTATTTCCATAAAGCTATGACCCCCAAAAGTATTATTTAATGATTGTACAACTAACTAAAATTAATGCTTTTCAAGTATCTTTATTTTTTTATGTAACTAGCTATAATTTCTTTACTCTTAAATATAGCCTTTTAATATTTATTCTCTTGTCTTTCAAAATAAAAAAACTTACTACTTTGTTATGCAAGAGTAAGTTTTTCTTCTCGTTATTTCATGATAGATAAATGCATTATAATTTGTTGACCAATTGGTCCCATTCTTCTAAAGCCTTTATCTTGGAAGCCGACTTTTTCATATAAATTTTGTGCAGGAATATTTTTTTCATTCACAGCAAGTACAACTTCATTTTTCATCGGAAAATAACGTTTTACAAACCCTTGTAATAAAGCCAATGACTTTTTAGCATATCCTTTTCTTTGTCTATTTTGATTTATGGAAAATGAAGTTAAAAGTAGAGCGTTTTCATTATCTGTGAACTCCTGTACTCTATCTCCCGTTTGCAAGGCGAAAAGACCAACAGGTACCCCATTGTAATCTAAAATAACAATCACATTTTTTGTTCGATCACTTTTTGCTTTCTCCAATAATTCACCTGGATCTGATGTGAATTGAACTTGTTCACTTGGTAAAGTAAATGTTTGTATAACTTCTTTATATTTCTCCTTATACGGAACTAATTGAATTTCCCCTGTATGTATGTTCATGCTAAACTCTCCCATTTTTCAACTTATTAACTTAAACCTTGCTGCGCTTTTGAATGCACTTTTCCATCTAAAAAGGTAATTTCAACTAATGAAGTTGGATTGCTTCCCTTCCAAGAAAAAATTTGTTTAATTTGTGTAGAATCTTCTACACCTTCTTCTATAAGTAAATTACCATCAAAACCAATTACATCTTTCACTTCTGTATAAGTCATTCCTTCATTTATGTTCGAGAAATGATTTATATTGATAGAATCTTTCTGCTGCCTTTCCATCACAGTAGAAGAAGTCGCTGTTTGTTTTTTCATTTCCTTCTTCTGTTCACACGCTGTCATACTGAAACCTAAGCATAAGCTACATACTATTAATGCGCTTTTTTTCATCATAACAGTTGTCCCTCCCATCATAATTAAACCATATATTCCCTTAAAAATAAACTGAATATTAAATATTATATTGAAAAATCCCCGTACATTTTAGTACGGGGTTAGTTTTATTTATTCAAATGATTATTTGATTGGTCATTCTGTTCTTTTCTTAGTTCTTGTTCTTCATCTTTTGGTAATTGTTTATCATTATCTTTAATTGGATTCGTTTCTCGATTTTCAATCATGTCATTTGGAACTTGTGGCATTACTCGGCCAACAATTGCTGCTAACTCATCAAGTATACCTTCACCTGTTTTTCCTTTTTTAATTTGCTTTCCAATTTGTTTCAGTCGTTCATACGTATCAACATCCGCTACAACGACTGCATTAGCACCATCCGGATCGTTTTTTAAACTTTCTGCTACAGAGTATTTAATGGACTCCACGCGAGTTCGATCGAGTTTCGCTTTTACATCAATACCTACAATAGCATATTTCCCCACAACTACCGCTGTTGCATCATTCACACCTGGCACACTTGCGGCTAAAGATGCTAAATGATCCGCTGCTTTTTCATTTGGCTTATTTGGTTTGTTTGTATAATTAACATTTTTCGTCGAAACATTTTTTTGCTCTGGTTTTTCGTTTGGATTGTCCTTTTTTCCAATACTGCATCCTGTTATAAAAAAGCAAATCATCAACATATATATTAAGATTTTCATTATTCTCACCACTTTACTATTAAAGTTTAATCATAAATTTTTTCAACAGCTTGCATTTTCTTCACTTTTTCCTCTGCTCCGCTATTTGCATTAATGAAAATTTGGTACGTATCTTTCCCTAAAGTACCTACAAATTCATAGCAAAGTACTTCATTATGCAAATCATTTACTACGACAGCTTTACGTTCTTCCATAACTTTAACATCTGGATTGATTTTCTTTCTTGCTTCTGCCGCAGTTAGCTTTGCTGAGGGAACTGTTCGTTTTTGGTGTGATGCTAAATATTCTTTTGCGGAAAAACCAACGATAGAACCATCATCTAAAGCAATTTTCATTTGAATTGCTTCTGGATAAATTCGTACGCCATTCTCATTTACTACATACGTAAATACACCAACGTTATCATATTGTGAGCTATCAAAAAGCTCCATATTATTAAACTTGTGGTCCTTTAAAAATGTCAAACCTTTACTTCCTGCATCGTTTAAACTAATTTTCTGTTCTTTAATTTCTCGGTTATTCATAACCCAAATTGGATATCCGCCTTTTCCGGTAATATCCATATAAAACTCATTATTTGTTGCTTCGTCTTTAATTTTCACACTATAAAAAGATTCTTTCGCACCTTTTCCGCTTTTCTCAACATCTACTTTTTCATTTCCTTTTAAGTTCAAAAACGATTTTGCAATTTTCGCTGCTTCATCTTTAGAAATTGCTTTTCCTTCTGCTTCAAATCCGCCTTTTTTATTTTTTTGCGCACTAGTAAAGGTCGGTCCGAAGTTTGTAGACGAATACGATGTTACGTTTTTCTCTACTGTTTTTAATCCATCAATAATTGTATTGTCTGCAGGATCACGATTTGATGCGAGTGCCATCTCAACATCCATCCAGCGTAAATTATTTTTCAAAACAAGATGTTGTACTTTTCTTAGTTCATCTTGTATATTGCCTGCATTTGAATATAAAGTTTCCAACGTTTTGTATTCTTGATCATTTAACGGCTCTTTTTCTAAATCACGAATGGCTGCACGGTAACTAAAATCACCGATATTTGCTAAAAATTCTTCCGTTTTATTAAAAGGCATTAATGTTAAAGGCAGTTGTCCTACATCCGAACGAGCTACAGATGTTATTCTCCATACGTCTGCTAATGCAGGTGATAAAGATGCACGTGAATTCATCGCAAGCGTTGTTCCAATTTTGTCGTGCAATAAATCAACCTCATACGCTAAATCATGAAACGCACGTTGATAGCTATTTTCTGCTCGAATTAATACTGCATTCTTCTCTTGGTGCTCTTTATAGCCCCAGTATCCAGTTCCAACTACACCGATTGTTAATAATACGATTACAATACCTCGTAACACAATTCCACCTCCGCTCTATTTACAGAAAATATGTTTCCCGATCTTTTTAATTTGTGGACGAGTCCAAATCCATTTACTTGTTGCGGTATCTGGATTGAAATAGTACAATGCATTTCCTGTTGGATCCCATCCATTAACTGCATCTAATACAGCTTTTTTCGCTGTTTCATTTGGCGTTAAATATATTTGTCCGTCTGCTACCGCTGTAAATGCTCTTGGCTCAAAGATTACACCCGAAACGGTATTTGGGAATGATGCACTTGTAACTCGATTTAAAATAACCGCAGCTACTGCAACTTGCCCTAAGTACGGTTCACCACGAGATTCTCCATATACCGCGTTTGCCATAAGCTGAATGTCATTTTGAGAATAACCATTTGGAACATTTGTCCCTTTATTTTGAGATGGTTTATTTTCTTGTGCAGTACCACCACTATTTCCTTTATTCGTTGTCGTTCCTTTATTAGCTGTTGACTTGTCATACTTCGTTGCTTTTACTAGCATTTGCTTCGTTTTAGCTCCAGCTAAACCATCAACAGGTAGTCCAAATTTCTCTTGAAAATTTCGAAGTGCCCAGTATGTACCCCATCCGAAAACACCATCCACTTTTCCCGTATAAAATCCGTTATATTTCAAACGAGATTGCAGTTCAATGACATCTTCGCCAGATGCTCCTCTTTGAATGACTTGATTAGAAAAAGCTTCAACATTTTTTAGTTGTATACTACTGACCATCAAAGATAGTCCTATGAACGCAAGTAAAACTGCTATTTTAAAAATAGCTTTTTGACGCATGATTTTCCCTCCTTAATTATGTAAATGATTTCTTGGTTATGTTTTGTAAAAGCCTCGCTTTTATGTAAAGAAGACAAAAAAATCCAAACTCATATCGTTGAAAAAATATGTAAACAATATAAAAAAAGATAAAAGGAGTTCATCATGAAAAAATTGTTAAAGCGTATCGCACTCGTCATTTTGTTCATAACTACATGTTCAAATATATATACTGTCCCATCAATTGTTCATGCGCAGCCTTCGTATGCCAAATGGGGGAAACTTGCTGTAGAAAAGACGAAAGAACAATACCCAAAAGCGGAGATTATTGATTACCTTCATATAGGTAGAAAACCGAAAACCGTTCAAATAACGGTTGAAAAATTTAAATTGTGGCTACGTGAAGATGGAAAAGAATATGGTGTTTTTGTTGATGTTGAGTTTGAAACGAAGACGGATAAATTTATAAAAATGTCGTTTCATAAGACAAGTAGATAAAATGAAAGAAACCCCACTATTAAAATGTTAACAGTGGGGTTTCTTTCATTTCTAAAATTCTTTCCTAAAATCTCGATTCCCTAAAAACCTTACCAATATACAAATAGCACCAATTACAATCGCTATCCCTATACTGTATAAAAGTACTCTACCATATCCGCCTATTCTCGGATCTAAAAACGGATAAGGATACCAATTTACAATCGTGCCACGTATTAAGCTGTACACAACGTAAAAGAACGGGAATAAGAGCCAACTTGCAGCTTGTTTCCAAGTGATTTTCTTATTAGGTGGATTTATAATCCAATCTAAAAGCATGGCAATTGGCATGATATAATGTAGCACCGTATTTACCCATGGTATTGCGGTTTGAAGTGATTCTTCTAATCCTCTTAATAGCAAAAAATAAATGAGTCCTGTCGTAAGTATATATACAGTTGCGGCACCACGAAGTATACTAAACTGCTCTGACCGACCAAATGTAGCTGTTCCGATGCTACTTAAAAGGAGAATACATGCAACTAAGATGTTACTTTCGATCGTAAAGAAACTAAAAAAGTTAACTGGATTGAACGGTTTCACTTGTGCCCTTATTATAAATTGCGTAATAATGGCGCTACATGCTAGAAGACTTAAACATAGTCTAAATAAAGATAATGTTTTTACACTTCTCATACATTCTCTCCTCTTCTTATATCAACTTATCATTCTCTTGTACATGTTCAATAAATAATTTCAATGGAACGAGTCCACGTTTTGGCATATGACTACTTATTACAGCAACAAGCTCTAATTGAGGTATGATAACGATGTATTGTCCGCCGTACCCCATAGCAAAGTACATACAATACGGTATGTGAAATCTTTCGTTATTCAATACCCACCAGTGATATCCATATGCCCCGACATGTTCATACGTTTCAAATAGAGGTGTACTTGATTCTTCTAACCATTTCGAGGATACAATTTCATTCCCCTGCCAATATCCATTCTGCAAACATAATATTCCGAGCTTTAATAAATCTTTAGATTTCATTTTCATACCGAAGCCGCCGACATGTATGCCTTGAGGATCTTGCTGCCACTCATATTCAGTAATTTGTAAAGGATCAAATAAATATTTTTTCGCAAACTGTTCTGTCGGTATTCCAGTAGCTTCTTGAATAATATAACTAAGCAAATGTGAAGACCCTGAGTTATAATTCATTTTTGTAGCGGATTCTTCAATTATTGGTTGTTCTAATATGTACTGCACCCAGTTTTCCGATTCTACAAAATCATTTGGGAACACTACTCCATTTCCGAACTCTTTCCAATCCTCACCTGTAGTCATCGTTAATAAATGATAAAGAGTCAAACCCTGCTTTTCATTAGATACATTTTCAATCCATTCTGTAATCGGTGTATGTATATCATTTATATATCCTTTATCGATTGCAATACCTACTAATATGGACACAATACTTTTTGTAATCGAATTTATTTTATATAAATTACTTGCACATTCTATCGTTTTATAATATTCATTTGTTAGCTCACCTTTTTGATAAACGAGAAATGTATTTACTTTTTTCTTTTCAAATTTATTTTCTAGTTGCTTGAAATCCAACACTTTACCTCCAATTAAATCATTACCTTATTTATTATATCTTGTAGCTTTAATTAAAACATAAATGTGTTCAAATAAAAAACAAACCTGCCAGTAATAAACTGACAGGTTTGTTTTTTATAATTTTGTACGAACATTCCAAAGCTCTGGGAAGAAACATTGATCAAGTACCCTTTTCAAATAAGATACACCAGAAGATCCACCTGTTCCCATTTTATGTCCGATAATGCGTTCTACCGTTTTCATATGACGGAAACGCCATTGTTGTAGCCAATCTTCGATATCAATTAATTTTTCAGCAAGCTGATATAAATCCCAATATTTCTTCACATCTGCATACACTTCTATCCATGCCGCTTCTACCGTTGCATCTTCTTCATAAGGCTGCGTAATATCACGGTTTAACACATCTTTATGAATAGGGAATCCTTCTTTTACAAGAGCTTGAATTGCGACATCATACAAACTTGGTGTATGTAGCGCTGTATGAAGGCGAGCGTGTAATTCTGGATCTTTTTCATAAATTTTTAATGCGTGAGGCGTTTTATAGCCAAGCGCATACTCAATCATACGATATTGATACGATTGAAAACCAGAAGCTTGACCGAGTGAATCACGAAACTCAATGTACTCTGATGGCGTTAATGTCGCAAGAATATCCCAAGATTGAATAATTTGCGACTGAATTTTTGATACACGTGCTAACATTTTAAAAGCTGGTTGTAATTTATCATTTTTAATAGATTCGATTGCTGCGTTTAACTCATGTAAAATAAGCTTCATCCAAAGTTCACTTGCTTGGTGAATCACGATAAACAACATTTCATCATGATGATCTGATAATCTCTTTTGAGAAGATAGTAAACTATCTAATTGTAAATACTCCCCGTACGTCATATTCTCTTTAAAGTCCGTATGAATTCCTTTTTCCATAATTACCTTTTCATTTTCTTTCATATTAGCCAAACGCCCCTTTGCCCCTTTTTATATAATTCTACTTATATTGGTCTAATAACTGCTCGAACTGGACTTCCATCTGCATCTGTTAAGGCAAGTGGTAATGCGATTAATTCATAATCGCCGTCTGCTACATGATCTAGTACGACATTTTCTAAAATGTGTATGCCATGTTTAAACAATTGATGGTGCGCTGCTAATTCTTTATCATCTAATGGATCAACTGATGGTACATCAACCCCAATTAAACGAATTCCCTTTTCAGAAAGAAATGGTGCGATATCAGCACGTAAATGCGGGATTACAACTGGGAATTCATTCGCTTTACCATGTGAAGATGTGCGTAACAACAAGCGTTCTACGCCTTCTAAATGAAAGTTTTCTAATTCCTTTTTCCCAATGCTTTCAAGATTAGAAACATCAATGATCCGTGCTGGACCGACATAAACTTGAACATCTAAATCTATTACTTTCTTTCCATCATTATCAAAATGAAACGGTGCGTCAATATGAGTACCTGTATGAATACTCATCGTTAACTTTCCGACATTTACTGAACCACTTTCTTCTTTTGACCATGAAACTTCATACGAGAACGGCGTATCTCCTGGCCAAGTGGCAATATCATTATTTAGCGGTTGTGAAATATCAATCCACTCTGATGATTTCATGTTTATGCCACAACCTCTCGCTTATTTTCAAACTGCTTATATTCTTCATCTTTCATGATTTTCTTTAAAATTTGAACAGAATGCCATACTTCTTCGTATGTATTATATAAAGCAACTGGCGCAAGTCTAACGCCATTAGGTGCACGGAAATCAGGGATAACTCCATTTGCTTTTAGCGCTTTACATATGCGTGCTGCTTCTGCATGCTCTAAATAAATATGCCCGCCTCGTTTTTCATCCTCTAATGGATTTCCAATTGTAAATCCAAAGTCTTTTAATTCATGATTAATTAAATTAAGCATGTATCTTGTAATATGTAGCGATTTTTCACGTAAACGTTCTATTCCAGCATCTTTAAAAATTTCAAGAGAACCGATTAAAGGTGCAGTACTTAATACGTGCGGTGTACCAATTTGATAAGCACCTGCATGATCAGCAGCTGTTAATGTATGTTCCATATCAAACTGCTTATCTTTTCTAGAACTAAACCACCCTGATAATCCAGGAAGTCTATTAAAATGCTTTTTATTTACATAAAGGCCCGCAACACCACCAGGTCCTGCATTTAAGTATTTATAATTACACCAAATTGCGAAATCAACATCCCATTCTTTGAAATAATGCGGAATAGAACCGATTGAATGACATAAATCGAATCCAATATGAATACCACGCTTATGTGCTTCCGCTGTTAAACGTTTCATATCAAGGATTTGGCCACTTCTATATAGTACAGAAGGTAATAAAATTAACGCGATATCATCTGTCATTGCGTGAATAATATCATCTTCAGAAAGTGTTCTACCATCTCGGCTTTTCACTCGTACTAAATGCTCATCTGTATCTAATCCTTTTAAACGAATTTGACTTTGAAGTGCATATATATCTGACGGGAATGTTAATTCATCAGCAAGGATTTTTGTGCGTATTCCTTTCGGCTCATAAAACGTCGCAATAACTTGGTGTATATTCGTAGTAGTGGAACCGGTTACAATTGTTTCTTCCGGTAAAGCTCCAATAAGAGGCGCTGTCAATTCACCTAATTTCTCTGAAAGGAAAAACCACGGATGCTCACCTTCAGTCCAGCCGTCAATTCCATACTCTTTCCATGAATGTAGCAACGTAAGTAACGATTTCTCTGCTCTTTTTGAAAGTAGTCCTAATGAGTTTCCATCTAAATATATTGTTCCTTCTTTTTTATAGAATTCAGTTTGAAAATCTTTCATTTCATCATGTTTATCACATTCAAGCGCATATTCATAAGTTGGTTGAAATGGTTCTTTATACATGGTGTCACCTTCTTTTAATTTTCTTTTTATTCTAACTAATTGAAATATATCACCTTAGTTGATATAACGTCAATGATATTATGTCAGTTGACTTTATATATAAATTCCTTTTACAATACAATTATATTTTCAGATATTTCAGTATAAAGAGGTGATTCTTTGAAAAACAATACTCTTTCAGCAAGAAAACACCGCTCCTTAGAAACAAAGAAGAAACTATTACACGCTGGTTACACTATTTTTATACATAACGGATTTCAAAAAACGACAATTACACAAATTATTAAACATGCAGAAACTGGTTATGGAACGGCATATGTATACTTTAAAAACAAAGATGATCTCCTCATAGTTTTAATGGAAAATGTTATGAATCAATTTTATGATATTGCTGAGCGCTCCTTTTCGCCTCAAACAAAAGAAGAAGCACGTAGCATGATTCAAAATCAAGTTAGAGCATTTCTACAATTAGCAGAGAAAGAACGAGCTATATTGCAAGTTGTACAAGAAGCAATCGGATTATCAAAAGAGATACGTCAAAAATGGGACGAGATACGGGAACGCTTTATAAAAAATATTACGCAAGATATTACGTACTCTCAAGAAAGTGGATTAGCACAGCCTGAATTAAATAAAGAAATTGTAGCACGTGCTTGGTTCGCGATGAATGAAATGTTTCTTTGGGCGATTGTGAAAAATGATAAAGAGATCGACTTAGAAGAGATTGTACATACGTTAACTGAGATGTATACGACAGGATTATATAAATAGCACACCTTCAAGAAGTAAGGTGTGCTATTTTACATCTATAAAAATATTTTATCTGGGTACGGTAACGCTAAAGGTGGCTTTTCGGATAAAGAGAAATATTGTAGTTTTAAAGATTCACCATCTATCGATTTTAGCTCGCCACTAGTAACTTCACACTCAAACACAACAACAATATATTCCACTTGATCGCCATTTGGATATGTATGACGGTACTCTTCTCCTCCAAATACCCCTTTTTGTTTTTTCACTTGCACTTTCAATCCTGTTTCTTCCCAAACTTCCCGAACTACTGCTTCTTCTGGAGTTTCCCCAAGTTCAATTGCTCCAGCTGGCAAACTCCAGTATTCTCCACCAGGATATTGAAATAAGATTTTCTCTTGCTCATTTTTAATAACAGCAGCTACACTCGGTATTAGAATTAGTTCATGGCCTAATTGCTCACGGATTTTTTTATAATATAGCGACATCGACATATAAATCTCTCCCACTCTATTAATGAATAACTGTATTTTCTGATATTAATTGTATAATATTTTTAATGCTAACTTCTATATAGAGAGGAAAAAAATATGTCATCAGAAAAACTAGTAAACGAATTTCTATCATTTAATGATAATGTCTTAAAACGATATTTCCAAGGTAAGAAAAGCGAACATAGTCTTACCTCTTCTGAACTTGCTTATTGGATAACAGAAAGATTTTGTATTGATAGAAAGATGTGCCAAACAGCAACTACTATTTTTAATGAGAAAACTTCAAAAAAATAAGCTGTTACTCAACATGTTAAGTAAAAGCTCATTTTAAATATTTCATTAACGATACAATAATACAAAATAGCGATGTAAGTAAAAGTAACAGCCCCTATTTAATTCTATTGTTTTAACCTACTTACAATTCCAACAATAAACTTATACTCATCTCTACTTTTTCTTACTTTCTTAACCCCTTCTTTCGTATCAAAAATAAAACACGTTTTCCGAAACCAAATTCGTACATATAAAGACTCAAAATAAATAGGTTTTATAATTCCTCGTTCCTCAAATTCAGTTCCATCTTTATTTTCAGTTTCCGTTCGAACAAACCACCTATTTCCGATGCCAATTTCAATATACTTCACAAAAGTCCACCTGCCGGAAATTAATTTCTAACTATTCTATTATTTCCCCGGTAAGCGCACATTCCGACAGAACATGAGCCCACAAAGAAAAAGTAGATTACAAAAATCTACTTTATAGCTTATATTTTTGCATTCGTTTATAAAATGTACTTCGAGGTACATCTAAAAGTTTGGCAGCTAATGAAACATTTCCGTTTGTCTTTTCTAGCGCTTCAATCATGCTATCACGCTGTATTTTTTCACGGAAATTTAATGTATGCTCCGTTTTATTTTCTGTTTGCAATGCAAGTTGATGTTGATTTTCCATCATAGTTTGTAATAAAAAAGAGATTTGTTTTTCGCATATTTCGCGACCTTGCGACAAAATGTAAATGCGTTCTAATACATTTAATAATTCTCGAATATTTCCGGGCCATGTATGCTGAGAAAATTGATTACCAATGCTTTTTGGAAATACAACATTCCAATTCTTTCGTTCACAAAAATCTTGTATGAAGTACGGAATATCCTCTTTTCTTTCTATTAACGATGGAACATATAGCGGATAAACATGTAACCGATAATATAAATCTTGACGGAATTTCCCTTCTTCTACTAATCGCAGTAAATCTTTATGTGTCGCTGTAATAATACGAATATTTACTGGTACTTCTTTTGAACTGCCAATCGGGGTTACTGTTCGTTCTTGTAAAACACGCAATAATGCTACTTGCATCTCTGGCGGCACTTCACCAATTTCATCTAAAAATATTGTTCCACCGTCTGCTTGTTCGAATTTCCCTTTATATCCTTGGCGCCGCGCACCTGTAAACGCACCTTCAGCATAACCGAATAATTCACTTTCCATTAATTCTTTCGGCAATGAACCACAATTAACAGCTATAAAAGGGCCATTTTTTCTTGGACTATTTTTATGAATCGCTCTCGCTACATATTCTTTCCCTACACCTGTTTCACCACAAACATATACACTAGCGTCAGTTGGAGATACAAGCTTAATTTCTTCTAAAGTATGTTGAAATGCATTGCTTGTCCCAATAACTCCTGGGAAAGTAATTCCGTTTATAAATGGGGAAGTTGAAAATACATTTCCTTGTTTATTTTCCTTTACATAAATACATTTCCCGATCATTCTATCATTACTATATACTGGTACTTCTAATTTAGGCTTCAATCCATGTTGCATTAAATCTTCAAGTTTCATTCGTGACCAATTAGAAACTCGTTCTCGAACCTTCTTGCTTGCAGAAACGATAACATCACGATGATTACAAATGACAACTTGTTCATCACTGTCAATTACATCTAAAAAACGATGGATTAAATGTAATTCATTTTGATGCACTCGAATACTACATTCACGTTCAATCGCATGTGCAATCGAGGTTACCATCCCGAGCATATACGGATGTGAAAATTCAATTGGACAAGAGAAATCTAGAACTCCAATTAATTTCCCGTCATCATTATGAATGGGAGCGGCCGCACAGCTCCAGCTATGAGATGCGACAGAATAATGCTCTGTACCACTTATCATAATAGCCTCTTCAATCTGTAACGCGGTTCCTATCGCATTTGTACCAACAGTTGCTTCCGTCCATTTCACACCTTCAATGAAGTTAATATGTTTCGCTCGTTTTAACGTTTGTTGATTTCCACTTAGCGATAGAACGTAACCGTCTGGATCAATTAATAATGCCATCATTTGCAGTTCATCAATGGTTTTCCTCATATTTTGTAATTGAGGTATTGCTATATCAAGGAAGATTTCACTCTTTTTCTTTTGATCCTGAAAAATATTAGAAGACAAAATTTTCTGACCTTTATTCATATGAGGATTCACATTTGCTTGTTTACATCGATGCCATGACTCTGAAATTCTTTCGTTTATACGGTTCGAATCAAGGACTCCTTCATCAACAAACTTTTTCCATGTATGTAAGTAAAACGGTGAAGCTAACATTGTATCATCTCCCTATTCATTGTTTTGGAGATCTGTAAAAACATACTTTTATTATAAAACTGAATAAAAGCGTTTTCAATAAAACTAGAAAGACGACACAAATATGTTAATAATTTGAATATCCTAATTCGCTTCTTTATTCTTTTTTAGTAAAACTATATTTTGTATAATGGACGCAAAGAAAATACATAACCAAAACCACTTTTGTGGAGTGCCGTTTATAAAGAAAACTATCACCGCTATTGCAAATAAAATGGTAGATGCTAAACTAAAATATAATTTTGGTTTAATTCTCATTATCCATCACTCCTCTATCACTTTACAGTACATATTAACTCTTCATTTTTTAACTCTACTATGTACTTCTGTAAAACATATTCTCTTCCGCCATGTTTTTCATACCAATCATGTATTCTTTTAACATGCATCTTATCACTTCTAATTTTTGATTCAATTTCTTTATACTGTTCATAACTATCATATTCCCATATGGCAAACACTTCAGTCGTGTCATTCTTATTATCTTTCATCCAGCGCCCTATTAGCCTAGAGCCATGCTTTAACTGATTAGGTAAGTTCGTGTTATTGAAATGATCATTAAATATTTTAATAAATTCATTTTTTACTATATAGTACTTTCTTATATAAAACATACATTTCCCCCTCTTTTATGAACAGACTCAAATACACCTTCCCATTACAACCGTATTATAATACTTCCTATCCGAAAGCCTTTTATCATTTTTCAAAATACCTTCTATTTCAAATCCTAATTTTTTATAAAGCTGAATGGCTTTTTCGTTTGTCTCTAATACTTGTAATGATATCTTTTTAATCTCATTTTCATCAGCCCAATGAATAGATTGTTGCAATAAACTCTTACCCATTCCATATCCCCAAAACTCTTTTAAAATACAAACGCCAAATTCTACTTTATGAGATAATCTCTTCAGATTTGAACCTTCGCATCTTGAAAATCCAACGATTCGATTGTGCACTTCTGCAACTAAAAAGAGATTTTTCGTCTCTTCACTATCTGTTTTTATTATATTTTGAAAACCTATCTTATCTATAAATCCCTCTCCAGCTTCTCTATCCATATTTTCAGTTTCGCCATCGATCTGAACTCTAATTTCCGATAACTGCTCAGCATCCGTTTCAGATGCAGAACGAATTGTATAAGTTAATCCATTTATATGAAACTCTTGTCCTTTTATAATCATTACAAACTCCTTTTAAATGCAGTCTATTGATGCTATCAAAATTTCTTTGCCTTGTTTCTCAAATTGTTGAATCGTTTCTTTACTAGTCTCTTCATCTGTTATAATAAGGTCAATTTCTCTCAGTGACTCTCCTTTTATAAAGCAATTTGTTCCGAGTTTATTATGAGGAGCTAAACAAATGTTTCTTCTAGCAATTTTACTTACTGTTTTTCCAAAATAAGCAACTTCCGGAGTTGCAGTACTTATACCGTTCAATGAAATGCCACCACCTGTAGAGAAATAAAGATCAATAGATAATCTACTTATCATTTCAGAGGCAAGTGTATCTGTCATATTTCCTGATGGTTTCACCTTTCCACCAATTAAGTACGTATCAATGTTCTTATATTCCCGTAACATACTAGCAATTTCTAAAGCATTCGTAATCACTGTAAACGATGTTTCAGGTAAATATTTTAACATAGTATAATGAATAGAGGCCCCGCCAATAAAAACGGAATCTCCTTCTTGTATGTAGGATGCAGCAACTTTCGCAATCGCTTCTTCACCTAGTGAACTATCACGATAACGTTTCGATGGTTCAGCAGTTAAATTCCTTACTCTAGTAAGTTCGATTGCACCTCCATGTGTTCTTTTTAACAAGCCATCCTTCTCCATAATAGATAAATCTCTTCTTATAGAATCAATAGACATATCGAAACTTTCCGCAAGATCTTTAGCAATTACCCTTCCATCTTTCTTCAGTAACTCTAAAATTTTTTCTCTACGCTCTTCAGTAAACATGTTCCCACCACCATTATTGAAGATTCAGAAATTTAATCTTTATTTTAATTATATGCACGCCTCTTCCATTTTACAATATTTTCAATTCTTATTTATTCCGTTTTATACAGTATTCTCCCTCTTTCTATCCTTTTTAACTTGAAAACTTCACCAAAATAATTAAATAATATGTATTTATATATAGATAGCAAAGCTGCCCTTTAACAGATATATATTGGAAACTTGATAATTTAGCATCTAAATAAAAAACAGTCATATAGGACTGTTTTTTGTTTGTAAAGTTATAAAGTTTACTAGTTACCTATCTCAAGCAATACGTCTTTTGCACAAATCGTCACTTCTTCAAATGGGCAATCAAATAAAACACCCAATTCGAAACCCTCATTAATAAGATCTATTTCATGACATAACCACCAAGCACCTTCAAAATGTTCCGGAATAGAACATTTCGTTACGCCTGTAAAAGTTACTTCCAGTTTATCAAATTCACTGAAAGTACCACTGCAATCTAAAGTTATTATTAGCTTATCTTCTGACCTTCTTTCTACTGATTTGACTACACTGTCATGTAGTGAGTATTCATGTAGTTGAACGACATTCTGCGCAAGCTTTTCTTTTATAGTATTATAATTATCTAAATACGCTTGTTCTAAATCACTCATTCTTTTCTCATAATCTACTTTCCACTCAAGCATAAGTTTCTTTAATTTTTCCGATGGGTATTCTAAATTAATTGTATTTTCATGAATGTATGGATGTAATGACTTAGGTAGAAACTTTAATAGATCTTCTTTCTTTTCTTCCACCTCTTCTCTTAAACTTTGTTTATAATCCATTCCAATCTTTTCGCTCTCTCGTAATAACTCTTCCCATTCTTCTACTGTTTCTGGGAAAATTAAAAATCCAGATACTTGCATTTCTTTATACCAATCTTTATTGAAATACTTCAATCGCTTCCCTCCTAAAACATTTTAACATCCAACAAAAGCAATACATCTATTTATTATATCATTACAATAACTATTTTTTCTAAAGAAAAAATGCAAAACTATAAATATTCCGCCTTTTATTTCTAAAACTTCAGAATATTTACAATAGTTGATAATTAGAATACATTTTACTAGTACAAAGTTTCACCTGTACAAAATCTAAACAAAAAGGGATGGTTATATGTTGAAGAAATTAGTAGCAGGTACATTAGTAGCGGGATTTGCATTAACTGGAGGACTAGGAGTAGCAAGTGCTGAAGAAAAAAGTAACACAATTAAGTCTTTTGATTATTTAAAAGTGGATGAACAGAATGTTAATTCACTTACAAAATTAAGTGATCAAGATAAGAAAGACATCCAAATTACAATGGTATTACCAGAGCAAAATGAAAATGGAGATTGGCTAGCTTATGGTTTTACTAGCCGCGAAACATTAGATTCTTATATTGAAAAGGATAAAAAAGTACTTAAAAATAAAATTAATCCTTTAGGTAGCGGTGCTGGTAGTACTGATTTTTATGAACATAAAGATAAAGGTGGCCAATATATTTACTGGAGCAGCGGTTTTAAAAACTTACCTTCTAGCTGGAATGACAGAATTTCTTCTGTAAGTACAGCATCGCCTTCAGCAAGTTATTCAACGACACTTTGGGAGCATACTTCAACACAAGGCTATGGAAAAGGTGTTGTATTCAAACATGCTGATTGGTACGGTAAGACTGCCAATTTAGCTGCTGATTGGAACGATATTACTTCAGCGATTGACGTAAAAAAATAATAAGATATTCAATTTTTCCTGTAAAAATTCAAACCACTATTCTCTTATTCATTTAGAGAATAGTGGTTTATTAATTTTCTATTTAAGCATGTACGGCATGCCCTACAGCTTGTAATAATGCTTCATGAATCGCTTCAGATAAAGTTGGATGCGCTGCAATATAATCTCTCATAATATCAGCGGTAACTTCTGTATGAATCATTACAGTTCCTTGTCCGATTAGTTCAGTTGCACGAGGACCGATAATAGAAATCCCAACAATTTCTTGATATTTAGGTTCCACGATAACTTTTACTTTACCCGTTTGTTCTCCAATAATAAGCGCTTTTCCGTTCGCTGTAAAAGGAAATTCTCCGATAAGAATATCACCGTATTGTTCTCTTGCATCTTTTTCATTTAAACCAACACTTGCGATTTCTGGGGATGTGTATATACATCGAGGTACTGCATAATAGTTAACTTTCACATCTTCTCCACTCGCATGTAACGCTGCTGTCGTTCCTTCATGGAAAGCAACGTGAGCAAGTTGTATTCCACCAATCACATCACCTGCTGCGTAAATATGTGATACATTTGTTTGCATATGTTCATTCACAGAAATTCCTTTATTTGAAAATTGAACACCTGCTTTTTCTAAATCTAATTTTTGTACACGTGGTTTTCGGCCGACAGAAACGAGAACATATTCCGGATTGGCTTCTTGGATACTTCCTTCATATTCAAATGAAGCTTGCTTCTTATAATTATTTAATCCTTTTAAAGCAGCTCCTGTAAATATTTCTACGCCATCATTTTCTAGTTTATCTCTTAAAATATGTGCGATATCTTCATCTTCACCAGGTAATAATTGCGGTGCCATTTCAACAATCATAACTTTTGTTCCAAGACGACTATAAATACTTGCAAACTCGCAACCTATTACACCACCGCCAACGATTAATAATGATTTCGGTATATTTTCTAGGGACATTGCATGGCTACTATTTAAAATCCACTTCCCATCAAATGGAGCAAATGGTAATTCAGTCGGTTCTGAACCTGTTGCTATAATGAACAGGTCTCCATCTACTACATCTACTTTATCACCGTGTGTAACTCGTACACGGTGATCCGTTTCAAATTTCGCTTTACCTTGTATAACTTTTATTTTATTTTTCTTCATTAAATATTGAATTCCTTGGACAAGCTGCGTTACGATCTGTGATTTCCTCGCCTGTATTTGTTTCCAATCAATTGATATACTTCCTTTGTTAAGCGTAACTCCGTAATTATTCGCTTTTCTCACAACGTCATGCACTTCCGCACTTTCTAACAATGATTTTGTAGGCATGCAACCAACATTTAAACAAGTCCCGCCAAGATCAGCTTCATCAATAAGAGTGACATCTTTCCCATTTTGAGCCGCAGTAATTGCTGCTACATAACCAGCAGGTCCGCCTCCAATAACGACTAATTTACTCATTTTCTCACCTTCTCTTTATAAAAGAATTGTTACAGGTTCTTCTAAATAACGTTTAATTGTACGTAAAAATGCAGCTGCTGGTGCACCGTCTAGTACACGATGATCGAATGTTAAACTTAAAGGTAACATACTTCCTTTTCTTAATTTTTTCCCTTTATATACAGGAACATGTTCAATTGCACCTACACCTAAAATACCTGCTTCAGGTGTATTTAATACTGGTGTGAAATATTCAATCCCAAAGCTACCTAAATTACTAATTGTAAAGGTTGTCCCTTGCATATCATCACTACTTAAACTGCCTGCTCGTGCCTTATGTGCCACATTCTTAATCTCTTTAGATAACTCGACTAAAGATAGATTATTAGCAAAGCGAATAGCCGGAACGACTAGTCCTTTTTCTAACGCGACTGCCATGCCTAAATGAACATGTGCAAATTGATGAATTGCGTCATCTATATATGCGCTGTTCATTTCTTTATGCTCCCCAAGTGCTAATACAACAGCACGAGAAACAAAATCCGTAATGCTTAGTTTGTTATCATAGCGTTTTTGTACAACTTCCGCTATTTCTTTATGTAAAGCTACTAAATCTGTCACATCTACTTTCATCGTTAATGTTAATTGCGCACTATTTTGTAAGCTAGCATGCATACGGTTCGCAATTGCTTTTCGCATACCAGTAACAGGAATGACTTTACTTTCTTCTTGTTCAAGTACTTCTGAAATTGCAACTCTTTCCTCAAGTGTCTTTAAAACATCTACCTTTGTAATTCTTCCTCCAGGTCCTGTACCAATTAATGATCTAATATCAAGATTTTCAGTTTTTGCAATCTTTTTCGCAACTGGAGATATTTTGATTCTTTGCTTCGCTACTTCTTTCGCATATGGTTCTGTATGTTGTATATTTTTAGGTTCTGCATTAGGTGTTTTTTCTTCTACAACATTTGTATTTTCATAGACTTCTACTTTTTCGTTCGGCTTACCGATATAGCAAATTACAGTACCCGGCGGCACTCCCTCATCTTCACTTACAGCTATATCAAGAACAGTTCCATCCGCTGGTGCTTCTATTTCAGTTTCGATTTTTTCCGAGTTAATACTAGCAATTAGTTCACCTTTTTCTACATTATCACCTGCTTTAATATTCCAGCTTGTAATAATACCTTCTTTCATCGCCATACCTAACTTTGGCATTACAACTTCAACAGCCATGTTTCTCTCTCCCTTCTCATCGTTTCATTACACATGTAATAAAGATTGGTCTCCGATCATTTCTGATACGGTTTCAATTACTTTTTCCGGCGTTGGTAAATATAACTTTTCAAGTGGTGGAGAGAACGGAACTGGTGTATGTGGTGCTGTAATTCGTTTAATAGGTGCATCTAACAGATCGAATCCTTTATCCGCTACAATTGCTGCAATATCCGTTGCGATACTACATCTTGGATTTGCTTCGTCAATAACAATTAGGCGATTCGTTTTTTCAACAGATGCTAAAATCGTATCTTCATCCAGTGGTGATAAAGAACGTGGATCAATGACTTCTACTTCAAGTCCCTTTTTCGATAATTGCTCAGCAGCTGCAAGTGCTGTATGAACTTGTTTTCCAATTGCGACGATTGTTACATCAGAACCTTCACGTTTAATATCTGCTTTCCCTAAAGGAATTGTATAGTACCCTTCTGGTACTTCGCCTTTCATATTGTAAAGTGTTTTATCTTCAAAGAAGATTACTGGATCATCATCTTCAATTGCCGCTAATAATAAGCCTTTTGCGTCATACGGAGTAGAAGGTACGACAACTTTTATACCTGGAATGCTCGTAAATAACGCATATAAACTTTGTGAATGCTGTGCCGCTGCGCTAAAACCAGCACCATGCATCGTACGTACTGTAACTGGCACTTTCGCTTTACCACCGAACATGTAGCGGAACTTTGCGCCTTGGTTTAATACTTGATCAAGGCAACTACCTATAAAGTCATTAAACATTAATTCAGCAATCGGACGTAATCCTGTTGCAGCAGCTGCCATTGCCGCTCCCATATAACCCGCTTCTGAAATAGGTGTATCTAAAATACGATTTCGACCAAATTCTTGTACAAGGCCTTTCGTAACACCGAGCACACCGCCCCATGCTTCATCGTCTTGCAAGTGATCAACTTGTGCACCGCCTGCAACATCTTCTCCGATTAAAATTACATTTTCATCACGACGCATTGATATTTTCATCGCTTCATTAATTGCAGTTGACATACTTACTGTTCTAGTCATTATTTTTCACCCTCCTCTTATTTGTAAGAAACGTATACATCTTTTAATAATTCTTCATCCTCTGGATATGGACTATTTTCACTAAATTCAATTGATCTTTGAACTGCTTCATCTACTGCCTTTTCTATATCGACAAGTTCAGATTCAGTTAATAGCGCTTCATGAATTAAATGCTTACGGAAATTCACAATCGCATCTTTTTCATTTAAATGTTCTTCTTTTTCTTCTGAAGTTTTATACGTTTGTGCTTCACCTTCGAAATGACCGTAATTGCGATATGTCATACATTCAATTATTGTTGGACCACCACCATTACGCGCACGTTCTACTGCTTCTTCCGCGGCTTTATATACTGCAAGTAAATCTTTTCCATCCACTTGAACACCTGGAATATTGTAAGCTTTTGCTCGATCTGCAATGGAATCACAACTTGACGCATATTCAAATGTCGTTGCTTCACCGTAACCGTTATTTTCGGCGATAAAAATAACTGGTAACTTCCAAATCGCTGCTAAGTTAACCCCTTCGTGAAATGTCCCTTCATTATTTGCTCCGTCACCGAAGAAGCAAACACTCACATCTTTCGTTCCTTTATATTTAGCAGTTAATGCTGAGCCGCAAGCAAGTGGAAAACCTCCGCCTACAATCCCATTTGCACCAAGCATTCCTTTATTTAAGTCGGCAATATGCATGGAACCGCCTTTACCTTTACATAACCCTGTCACTTTCCCGAAAAGTTCGGCCATCATCCCGTTTAAATCACAGCCTTTTGCGATACAATGTCCATGTCCTCTATGCGTACTTGTAATACTGTCACAATCCGTTAAGTGGGCACATACACCAACTGCTACTGCTTCTTCACCTGCGTATAAATGAACGAAACCTGGCAGAACGCCTTGCGCGAATAATTCATGCACCTTATCTTCAAACTTACGAATTTCTAACATTTTTTCATACATCCAACGAGCTTGTTCTTTCGTAATTTCATTCCCTTTACTTTCAGTTGTTTTTAACATGTTCAGCCCTCCTATTTTCTTGTTCATCTTTTATATTGCAAGTACTGTGCCAAATTCTAATCCCTGATTTCATAGGTTTTCTCTTTTCTTTCATAATAAAAAAGTGGACAAAATGAGACATATGTCTCGTTTTGTCCACTTTTGTTCACCTAATTTGAGAATTATTATCTTATTCATTCTCAAAACTCTTCTGTAACTTCCGGATGTAAATAATTTGACCAATATGATAAGCGTTATGAGTTGTTACATTCGCTAATATTTCCCACCATTTTGCAGAAACAGGAAATCCAACTACATCACTTTCAACCTTCTCTTCATTTATAAGCTTTTGCCATTGTAACAGTTTCTCTAGTAGTTTTTCTCTCAACTCATCGAAGGTTTGATTATTTGAAAGCATAAAACTTTTGTTATTATCACCAATAGCCGGCACGGCATTCACATTCGATTCTTTGTACCTAGTTTGCCACGTTGAATTCCAATACAGTAAATGTTGTACAATTTCAGCTATACTATTACTCTCTTCATTCGGTTTCCAGAAAGCTTCTCTCTCAGGTAGATCTTTCACTGCATCTGAAAATGGAATATACCAACTAGGGTCGTTTGCATTTGCTAATAATTGATCTGCTAAAACATCTTTCACATGGGCCATTTTTTTCCCTCATTTCATTAACATATTCATACTCACTTCTCTATATACGCTGAGTCTTTATAATTCCCTTTTTTAAAAATCCCATAGAATATAGAATTAACAGGTATTGCTCTCAAAACGAATGTAAGAATAATAGATTTTCTTTTCATAACTCGTTATGATAAAAGAAAAAGAAAGCTGGCGGAAAATGGATAAAAAAATCGCAGTTATAACCGGGGCTTCAAGTGGTTTCGGTCTTTTAACAACACTTGAGCTTGCGAAAAAAGACTATTTAGTCATAGCTACAATGCGAAACCTTGAAAAACAAGTGAACTTAATATCTCAAGCTACTCAACTCAACTTGCAGAAAAACATAACTGTTCAAGAATTAGATGTAACCGATCAAAACTCAATACATAACTTTCAATTATACTTAAAAGAAATAAACAGAGTAGACCTTCTCATTAATAATGCAGGATATGCAAATGGGGGCTTTGTAGAAGAAATTCCAGTAGAGGAATACCGTAAACAATTTGAAACGAACCTTTTTGGAGCTGTATCAATTACTCAACTTGTTTTACCTTATATGAGAGAACAAAAAAGTGGAAAAATCATAAATATAAGCAGCATTAGTGGTCAAGTTGGATTCCCTGGTCTATCCCCTTACGTTTCTTCAAAATATGCGTTAGAAGGCTGGAGTGAATCACTTCGTTTAGAAGTAAAACCGTTCGGAATAGATGTTGCTTTAATTGAACCAGGTTCTTATAACACAAATATTTGGGAAGTGGGTAAACAACTAGCTACAAACCAATCTGATACACCTTCTCCTTACAAAGAATATATGGATAAAATACAAAAACATATTAATAGCGGCAGTGATACATTTGGTAATCCGATAGATGTTGCTAATAAAATTGTAGAGATTGCTGAATCTAAGCGTACGAAATTACGATATCCGATTGGAAAAGGTGTAAAATTTATGATCTTTGCGAAGAAGATTCTTCCTTGGAGATTGTGGGAATACCTTGTTTTGAGAAGCTTTAAGAAAATGTAGTTTACTTTTTTGATAAACATTTTGAAAGAGGTGCTAATCAAATGTTAGGTTTACCGTTTGGAAAAGTGTTTTTAGTTCCATGGACTGAAGAATGGCAAATTGAGTTTATGAAAGAAAAACAACTCATTGAAGAACAAATTGGCAAACATATTTTAGCGATACACCATATTGGTAGTACCTCTATTCCACATTTAAGTGCAAAGCCAATTATTGATATTGCAATCGAATTAGAAAATTATACGGATGGTTTAACATGTATTAAAAAATTAGAACTACTAAACTATAAATACAGAAAAGATGTACTGCCTGAACGATATTATTTTAATAAAGGAGAACCACGAACTCATCAAATTCATATGTATGAACAAGGCAATACATATTTAATAGAACAATTACAATTCAGAGATTACTTAATAAACAACAAAACTTCTCGTATACAGTATGAACAGTTAAAGGTTCAACTTTCACAAGCTAATCCTAATGATAAACATCGATATGCAGAGGATAAAACAAATTTCGTTACATCCATTTTAGCTAAAATAAATGATAAATTTAAATAAGAAACCATTTACTACTCAATGGTTTCTTATTTATTAGTTAACTCTTGATTTGTACCATCAATTATAAAATCTGCAAATTCATGTGGTTTATGACTTTCTACATACATATCTTCAGCAACCATCCAATTGTTTTCCCACATATCACGTGCTGTTTCGCCATCTCTAGCAATCCCTCTTTTTATACGTGTTTCACGAGGACAATTCACCCATATTTTCAAATCATACATCTCCGCCAGTTCCTGACGTGTTGCATATACACCTTCTATAATAACAATTCCGATTGCAGGGACAGTATGAGTTTCTGCTAAAGAATCCGTTTCCCAATCGTAACGTTTATAACATCCTTCAATGCCATTGCTAATCGGATCTAAAACTTCTTGTAAAAGGCGTTTCCAATCAAAATCTGCACCAATCGATTTATTCGTAGGATGTTCATTTATAATTTGTGAGGATGGTAAATAAAAATCATCCATATGAACAATTGTTACAGTTGAAAACTTACTTTTTATTTTATTAGCTAACGTACTTTTTCCTGCGCCGCCACAACCATCAATACCTATTATTAGTAGTGATTGCTCTACAGACTTCACTCGAATTTGTTCTAATATTTTATTTAACCCCAAACTATTTCATCCCCTCGTTTTATATCTATAGACTTACTTTTACGCTGAAATCGGATCGAAGTAAAGTAGCAATGAAATCATAACTACAAATGCAAGTAAACCGATTGTTGAAAGGATGTATTCTTTCGATTCTCTATCAAATTTCCACTCCATCCATGCACGTAACGTCCATAACGTTGCAAAAAAAATGAAAAAGGCATACCCTATGTTTGCATTTTCATCTCTATTAACATAAATCATACTACTTACAAAATAAATAATAAACAATACAATTTCCAATTTTACATGCAAGCTATTTACATACTTATATCCAAAGAAACCCCTCTTCTCCATATTCAACTTTCTTCTTAAAAATTGCTCTAAAAAATATCCGCCTATAGCAATTCCTATAATTATTATCCAAACAGAAGAATTCCACATGTTCAATCCCCTCCTATTACTACGTTGCATTATTTAAAATAAAGTGGATTACATGACAGTCATCCTTTGGTGAATAACTTACCTTCCCTTCAAGTTATCTCATTATTTATACCACCAACAATCATTTTTTTATGCGGCAGATGGAGAGAAGTAAAAAAGCATTGAAGTCATAACAGCAAATGTAAATACTCCGATCATCGAGAATATATATTCTTTCGATTCTCTATCAAATTTCCATTCCATCAATGCTCTTAATATCAACATTCCCCCTAAATAAGTAAAAATGACATAAGCAATATTAACGCTTTCGAATTTAACGATAAAAATAAAACTAGTTATTAAATAAATAAACATTAGTCCTATTTCTAATTTTTTGTGTAAACTATTTACATGTTTTTTATATCCCCAAAAACCACTCTTTGGCATATTCAATTTTTTTCTTAAATACTTATCCAAAAAATAAACAATTATACAAAAAATAATACTTATAATCCAAAAAGTAGAAGTTCCCATTACTCCACCTCCTATTACTTTATTTATTTTTAGAAATAAAGTGGACTATTTTATGGTTATCCTTTTCTAAATAACTTACAATCGCTTCAGGATATGTTGGCTTCGTTTTTAATTCTTCTATGCTTTTCCATATTAATATAATATCCGCATGTTCTTTATGTCTTATTTCATTGGTAATTATCTCTTCAACAGTTCCCCAATGTAGCAATGTACAGTGATGTCCTTTTTCATTCTTCCACTCAAAAATATGCTCACTTACAATTGCTAACTTTTGAACATCAACTTTCAAATCATATTCTTCCATCAACTCCCGCATTATTGCTTCTTTTGTTGTTTCACCAAATTCAATAGAACCGCCTGGGAAATGGTAAAATGATTCATTCTCATCACATTGAACAAGCACTTTAGAATGATCTTCATTTAAAATCATTACTTCAGCACGTAATTTAGGATTTTTCATTTGTCTCCCCATTCATTCCACATATGATTAAATCCAATAGTTATAAAAGAAAAGATTAATCATAATTCCTGTTATTATTAATAATGGAACTGTTCCTAAAGAAATGACATATTCCCTCGATTCTTTATCATATTTCCACTCCATATATGATTGAAAGCAGTATAAAATTATTAAAAATAAAATGGGTAAATTACTAATATAAATAGGATTTAAAGTGGCACATATCATCGTTACAATTATATAAGAAATGATAAGAGCCCTAGTGCCCCATTTATGAGCGTTGTTTACATATTTACTATTCCAGTCAGTTTGTTTCGGTATATTTAATTTTTTTCTCACTACTTTTTCCAAAATAACTAATAATATGATCCATAATACTAATAAAATCCCTTTAACTAAAAGCAGTGATGTCTCCTCCTTTACCTTTTATCCGGTTGATCACTCGGATATGTAGCATTCTCTTTGTTTTCAACGTCCCAACTAATAATTGTCGCACTATCTCGTCCGAATTGATGATGAACGTGCTCTAATACATGATGAACACTTTCTTCAAGTTCTATATTATTTCTATTCATATCATTATACAGATTCAATGGTGTTTCATAATGACGTTCCCCGCATTCTAATACCCCATCTGTGACCATGACAATTCGATTCTTTCCAGCACGTAATTCACGAATTCCTGTTGAATAGCAAGGAACGGTTAAATCAAAAGTGTTTACATTTCCAATCCATTCGTAAAAATGACGTTGATTTAATGCATATTGTCCTAACTTATGTAACTCTTCATGAAATACATAAATGAGGCAATCGCCAATAGACAACCACCATATATAATTTTCTTTTCTTACACATATTAAGCAAGCTGTTTCACCTTTAATACTTTGGCACTTTTCCTTAAATGAAGAGGATTGAAAGATTGTAAGTAGATGATTTTCAACAGATCGAAATACTGTATCAATCGATTCATTCATCATTACTTTTATATTTTCATATTCCTTTTGGATTGTATTTACTACTAAATCAACACTTTCCGCACTATTATGTCCATCTAAAATAGCTGCAAATTCCCAATCACCATTTGACCAAACTAACGCACCATCTTCATTCTTTTTTGCTCCGGCGCTTATATTTCCACCATATGTACCGAGCACAATGTCACCATATTGTTTTATTAAAACTTCGTCTAAACACATCTTCTTATTTCCAACCCATGAACATTGTCTATTATTTGTTGTATACATTTCCATCACCAACCTTTCCATATATAATATCATAAAAAAAGGAAAAACAGGATTTATATTCCGAAAATTCATTCTTTTGATGATGCGATTTTTTAAATAAATTTACAACTCATTATTTCTTCAAAAACGCAATCCCAATTACGATTCCAATTACAATTCCGATTACTAAATTATTAGTAAAAAACCCTTGAAACACACCGATTACAACCCCTATACCGACACCTATCGCCATTGCATCATTTCTATTTTTATTTTTAGTCAAAATTGCATCGCCTCCCATCGTTTCTCCCTAAATAACATACACTTACTTGAATGTATTAATATATTCACTATCTCACTTGAATATTTCCCCAAAATATACTTTAACTTCATATATAATATTTTTCATTTTCTGTACATAATCCTTTTATCATAATAAAATTTCAAGTGACCATTAATTATACATAGGCATTTACTATAAGAAAGCTTCGTAATTTATTGAAGGAGGAAAGATTTAAATGCATCCTCACTGGAATCCAAATATAAATCAACAATATGTGTATTCCCCCCATCCCGTAAGAAATAAACTGCATCATGATTCACAATATATGATGCAGCGTATCGCAAGTCTTGAAAGTCAATTAGCGAAACTAATCTCATTAATCGAAGAAAATAATCAATTAATTAAATCAATGGAACAACAACAAAACCAAGTTTGTGCGCCAGCTGGCGGTTCTGTTATCGTTCGTATGTAATTTTTTGAACAAAAAAACACACTTTGTATAATAAAGTGTGTTTTCCTTTTATCTTCTTTTTTGATGAAATCCTTGTGTAATGCGGTCTAATATAATCGCAATGACAACAATAGCTAGTCCGGCTTCAAATCCCATTCCGATATTAACTTGTGTTACAGAGCGGTATACATCAACTCCAAGACCTGGTGCTCCTACAAGAGATGCTGTTACTACCATCGATAAAGAAAGCATAATGCTTTGGTTCACACCAGCCATGATCGTTCCAGTTGCAAGTGGCAATTGTACTTTAAATAATTTTTGTGATGCGGTAGAGCCAAACGCATTCGCTGCTTCAATTAAATCTTCTGGAACTTGTCTAATTCCTAAGTCAGTAAAACGAATTGTCGGTGGCATTGCAAAGATTACTGATGCGATAATCCCAGGTACAACACCTACTCCAAAAAATGTAATCGCAGGAATGAGATATACGAATGCCGGCATTGTTTGCATAAAATCTAATGTCGGTTTTAAAAATTTTGAGAAGCGTTCATTTTGAGATGCTAAAATTCCGATTGGGATTCCTCCAATAATTGAAATAATAACAGACGTAAGTACAAGTGCTAATGTTTGCATCGTCTGTGCCCAGTAGTTAATATTTAAAATAAATAATAAACCGATCAGTGTAAAAATAATTAAAGATACTTTTCTCGTTGTGTACCAAATGAGGAAACAAAGGATAATAATCATCAATATGGCTGGTATTATTGTTAAAAAATTAGTGAGTAAATCAACGAATCCACCGATAATATAAGAGAATCCTCGGAATAAGCCTTCAAGGTGCTCATATAAGCTTGCAACAAATGAGTCGACCCATTCCCCTAATGGAATACGGGGTATACTATTCATCGTCTTTCACCTCTTCCTCAATGTTACCTGCAAGAGCTTGAATGACACTTTCGCGTTTAATAATTCCTCTTAGCCTTTTCTTCTCATCAATTACGGGTAACGGATATTTCATCTCCGCCATTTTTGCATATGTTTCTTCCAGTAAAGTATCTAAATACACGTGCGGAATATCGTTAAGTAATAAATCAGCAATTGGCCATTGTTTTTGAACGGCTTTACTCGCATCATCCGCGGTTAATATACCTAAAAATTCATATTTTTTATTTACAACATATACAGTTGAAACACCTGCATTCCTCATAATTTGAAGTGCTACACGCGGTCCACGATCAATTAATAAAGTCTCTGGTCGTTTTAATATAGATTCCGCCATAATTACTTTTCCTAAATTTACGTCCGCAACAAACTTCTCAACAAATTCATTGGCAGGGCTCATCATAATTTCTTCCGGCGTTCCAATTTGAACAATCTCTCCATCTTTCATTAACGCAATCCGATCACCAATTCGAAGCGCTTCATCTAAATCATGCGTAATAAATATAATTGTTTTCTCCATTTTATCTTGTAGCTCTAACAATTCATCTTGCATTTCTTTGCGAATCAGTGGATCTAAAGCACTAAATGATTCATCCATTAACAATACATCTGGATTATTTGTTAATGCCCTTGCGATTCCAACACGCTGCTGCATACCGCCACTAAGTTGACTAGGATAATTATCTTTATGATGATCAAGTCCTACTAACTGTAGCGATTCTAATGCTTTATTCTCCCGTTCCTCTACTGGAACTCCTTGTATCTCTAACCCGTATGCAACATTTTGTATCACTGTACGGTGCGGAAATAAAGCAAACTTTTGAAAGACCATGCTCATCTTTGTTCTTCTCACTCTTCGTAACTCTTCTTTTCCCATCGTTGCGATATCTTCACCATCTATGTATATATGCCCCGCTGTTGGTTTAATTAATTGGTTTAACATCCGAACTAACGTAGATTTCCCGCTACCAGACAAACCCATAATAACAAAAATCTCTCCAGTATATACTTCAAAGGTTGCCTTTTTTACACCAACGTTCATTCCTGTCTCTTTCAAAATTTCCGATTTGCTTTTTCCTTCTTTTAATAAAGACAGCGCTCTTTGCGGGTGTTTCCCAAATACTTTTGTTACGTTTTCAACACGCACCTTTGTATTATCCATGTCACTACTCCTTTTCTACCCATCTATTCATATAGTGTTGCGATTTTACAAAGAAATATTACATAAAAATGACATTCATAAGATTTCTTTAAAATTCGCGTTTCCGTTCATAATAAGAATGCTTACTTATACATTTATTTAAAAAGGCAAACGTTTCTTAGGAGGGTTTCGATGAAAAAGAAAATATGGCTTATATGCCTTGCATTATTTATTACTATGATTTTCTCTTCATGTAATGCAACAAATGCAAATTCGAAAGGAAAAATTAAACTTGGTGTAACAAGTTGGAAAGAAAACATTGCAACGGCAAACATGTGGAAAGTTTTATTAGAACAAAAAGGTTACAAAGTTGAGCTCATGTACTTAGAAAAAGCTGCAATTTGGACTGGCGTTGCTCGTGGTGATGTTGATGCTAATTTAGAAGTATGGCTACCCGTTACGGATAAACCGCTAAATGCTCGTTATAAAGATGATATTGTCTTAAAATCAAAATGGTATGAAGGTACTGGCCTTGGCCTTGTCGTCCCTTCTTATGTGAAAAACATTAACAGTATTGAGGATTTAAATGCTCATAAAGATGAACTAGATAACAAAATTGTCGGTATCGAACCCGGTAGTAGTCTTATGAATTTAACAAATAAAGCGATGAAGGAATATGATATAAAATTAAAACTTGTCCAATCCTCAGAAGCTGCGATGATGAGTGAACTAAAGAAAGCATATACGAAAAAGAAACCAATCGCTGTTACGCTTTGGAATCCACATTGGGGCTTTTCAGAATTTGGCTTAAAATATTTAAAAGACCCTAAGAAAGTATATGGTGAAAAAGATGACATTTATTACTCTGTTCGTAAAGGTTTCGAAAAAGATCATCCGGATATTATAAAATACTTTGATAAATGGAAAATGAATGATGAGCAGCTTGGCACATTAATGGTCATGTTAAATAAAACGAAAGATCCCGAAGAAGCGGCGCGAAAATGGATTAAGAAGAATCAAGCGCTAGTTGATGAATGGGTAAAAGATTAATAAAAACAGGCTAGAGGGTTCGCATATCCTCTAGCCTGTTTTTATCTTATTTTTTCGTAACAACATCATCTACAATCCCATATTCTTTCGCTTCTTCAGCAGTCATAAAATAATCTCTTTCTGTATCATGTGCTACTCTTTCAATCGATTGCCCCGTTTTTTCTGCAATCATTTTATTAATATCACGCTTTAACTTTAGTATTCTTTTCGCTGTTATTTCAATTTCTGTTGCCTGGCCTTGCGCACCACCAAGTGGCTGATGAATCATAATTTCACTGTTAGGGAGCGCAAACCGTTTTCCTTTTGCACCTGATAATAATAACAATGCACCAAATGATGCTGCAAATCCCATGCATAGCGTTTGTACATCTGGTTTAATGAGATTCATCGTATCTAATATGGCAAAACCCGCTGTTGTTGAACCACCTGGGCTATTGATGTATAAATAAATATCTTTCTCTGCATCTTCCGCTTCTAAAAATAATAATTGAGCTACAACACTACTCGCTACTTGATCATTTATTTCTGAACCGATAATAATAATGCGATCTTTTAATAACCTTGAATATATATCATAGGAACGTTCTCCTAATTTCGTTTGTTCTACTACATATGGAATTGCATTCATTTTAAATCCCTCCAATAATTGTTATGCCGCATAAAGCATACAACTGTAGGAAGAAGGTTTTTTCGCATTAAATTGTAAGACTGGCTGTTTAGATGGTAACTTAGTAAAATCTATTATAGGAAGAAGTTTTGTTAATAATTCCGGCTTTTCCTCCCGAATAGAAGTTACTACAACTTCTATGTCATCTGTGAATTCGACTATCTCAATCCCTTCTTCACTTACAGTTTTCAGTCTATTTCTACTCCGAAATAAAGAAGCTTTCACTGCACCTTCTGATACGGAACATACTTTAGCAATATCAGCGATACTATATTGAAAAACATCCTTTAATAAAAAAATTGTGGATTGTTGTACATTTAATGACGATAATACTTTCCCTACCATTTCATGCAAATCTGCAATGTTCTCTTGTGGGTCTTCAAAAGTAATTTGTTCCTTTATTTTTTCATAAACTGATTTTGATTTTATCTGGTCTAACCAACGATTTCTAGCTATTTTATATACAAGCGTCATACAAATATCTTTATTACTATATTTTTGAAGAACTTTACAAACTGTTTCTTGGGCAAGATCTTCGCCGTCCCATTTGTTTTTCGTTAAAAATGTACAGTACCTTTTCAATTCTCCATATTGCTCAATTAAAAAGTTTATATTTGAATGATTCATATCGATATGATTCTTTAAAATCTGAGTTACTTTTGTGCACAAAATAACCACTCCTTTTCAGCGCTTACTTAATTAACGATTAAACAAATAAAAAAGTTACGGGGCATATAAAAAAATTATGTTTATGTTCAATAATTTGCGGTCATAAATATGTTATGTACAATTTTACGTGAGGAGGAACAAATTTGCCAAAATTAACAATTGAAGGTGCGGGAACTTTTGATGTAAAAGAAGGCACAAAGTTAGTATTAGCGATCGAAGATAACGGTGTACACATTCTCCATCGCTGCGGTGGGAAAGCACGCTGCACAACTTGTAGAGTAGAAATTATAGCAGGTGAGTTTTGTGAAGCCAGTTCTAATGAAAAAAATGCGATTACAGAAAAAGGAATTGAAGATCACTTACGTTTATCATGCCAAATGCACGTACATAAAGATATAGTCGTTCGTCCTATACTTACAGTAGAAAATTCAGGTCTTGATGCAGGCCCACGTCCAGCAGAATGATATGCTAAATTTCAAACAGCTCGCTGGTGAATATGCTGCTAACCTTGTAAAAGATGGGATGAAAGTTGGACTTGGTACAGGTTCTACTGTATATTGGACGATACAAAAATTAGGTGAGCGTGTAAAAGAAGGCTTATCATTTCAAGCTGTACCAACGTCAAAAGAAACGGAAGTATTAGCTAAACAACTAAATATCTCTCTAATTTCGTTAAACGACGTACAAAGTCTTGATCTTACAATTGATGGAGCGGATGAAATTGATGCTAATTTACAGCTTATAAAAGGTGGTGGTGGCGCATTACTTCGCGAGAAAATTGTTGCCACTTCCTCCAAAGAACTAATTATTATTGCTGATGAATCGAAACTTGTAACACATTTAGGTACTTTCCCATTACCTGTTGAAATTATACCGTTTTCATGGAAACAAACCGAAAGGAAAATTCAATCTTTAGGTTGTCAAACAACGTTACGTTTAAAAAATAATGAAACGTTTATTACCGATAACAATAACATGATTATTGATTGTATATTCCCTCATAACATAACTAATCCTGCCAATTTACACACTCAATTAAAAATGATTACAGGTGTAGTTGAAACAGGGTTGTTTGTTAATATGACTAGTAAGGCGATTATTGGAACAAAAAATGGGATAAAGGAATTATAATGAAAGCTGACTCTTACAGTCAGCTTTTTATATTTTCTCTTTATTGCGTATCATTATGATATACTATGAAAACAAAAGCACATCACACTAGAAAGGGCTGAACAATTTGCACTCCAAAGTCATAACAGAACTTACAGATTTAGAAACTGTCTTTCATATTCGAAAAGAAGTATTTGTAAAAGAACAAAATGTCCCTCTTGAAGATGAATTCGATACATTCGATGAAATCGGTGAGGAATGTAAACATATTTTAGTTTATTATAACGAGCTTCCTGTAGGTACAGGTCGTATACGATTTATTGACGGCGCAGGAAAATTAGAACGTATTTGTATTTTAAAAGACTATCGTAAATACGGATTAGGTAAAGTCATCATTCAAATGTTAGAAGAAATTGCTCGTAATGAACAAGCTACAAAAGTGAAATTACACGGGCAAACACAAGCTGAAGGATTTTATAGGAAATTAGGCTACGAAACTTCTTCTGATATATTTATGGAAGATGGTATTCCACATATACTTATGATGAAAGTGTTATCATAATAGAAAGGTGGCTATATTGTTTATTCATATAGTTACCTTTCTGTATCTTATTCACTTGAAAGCAAAGAACCTAGCATACATAGTCTAAAAAGAACCTTAATGAATTGGCGTTCTCTAGTTTTCTATTCGCACTATATTCTGTTTGCTTTCACTTTAAAAAGATTATTTTATTAAACTCACTATGAATTGTTATCTACTATCTCTTGTCTTTCTTCTCTTATTTGACCGATTAATGAAACTACAGAACCAACTGCTTGAATCCAGCTCCCCGTAATTACTATAATCTGTCCATCCTCCTCATTGCCTTCCGAAATTCCCTCCACTTTATCCCGACTAGCTTTCAATTCATCAATTCCACCTATTGCCTGTAATGAATTTCCAGTCGCTTGTAACACATTCCCGGCAATGTTATACGATTCATCTATATCGGAACTATCCTCTAATTCTCCACCTATTGCTGTAATACCACCTAATGCTTGTATCCAATTCCCTGCAATCACTACTTTTTTTGTGTATTATCTTCAAATTCTATAATGAGTCCTGTTAAAACCGTTACATTACCAATTGATTGGATTTCATTACCGATTTTTTCAAGAGATATTTCCCCTTGTCCATCAGCTTCCAGACCGTTCCCTGTTGCCTGTAATACATTCCCCCATATGTTTAAATCTCTTCTTAATTCGTCATTCAATTTTTTAAAAGGTGTACTACCAACTGCAGCAATAATTGTCCCTACTGCAACAAACCAAGCACCAACTATCTCCTTAATCGGATCATCCATTTTCAATCTATCCCGTCATTAATTTACTACTTACAGGATATGAATTTATGCATCTCCATGTTAATAGCCTACTTCTCTCCATTTGAATAAAACTCGATATTTCGTTAATACTATAAATACATCAAGTGTGACATCCCTGTTTGGAGCAGTTAGCTTTTGCTAATCGCTCTTTTATTTCGTTCTTGCTTCTCGAAGAATTCTTTAAATACGCTTCCCAATACGTACACATTCTGTATTCCCCCTCGAATACAATACATAACTCAATATAATATCTATGTATCTAGATTACTCCTCCTGTATCGGCTAGTTAAACTTGACTAACTGCTCCTTTATTTATAATAAAATTAAATTTCTATAATTTTTTTAAAAATTCATCTCGATATTCATAATTCCAAACATCTAAAATCAAAAAATATAATTGTATCATCACAGGAAAATTTTCCGAATAACTTTTTTGTTAAAAAGTTTTCACCTTAAAATTAGACAAGCATATGTTATTGAATGGAGATTCTCCATTCATAAGATTCTTACCTTTCTTATCTAGAGCACACTTTAATGTGTGCTTATTTTTAGTTAGAAACTACAACATCCTCAAATATATTTCTTTTTTTACAAAAGCGGATATTATTCTTTTGTACAAGCACTCTTTCCTTTTAATTAATAATATATATTGATATCCCAAAGAAAGGAGAGCAAAATATTTATGGCTAATTATTTTTATAAAGATGGTAAAAAATATTATAAAAATCAATCGCATTCGAACGATCAAAAAAATAACTGTTTTATTGAAACTCATACGATAACTGGTTCTGCAGAAAATGCAAATGGAAATATACCTTTATCTGTTTTCCTTGAAACCACCGCGCCACAAACTGTATTTGAGGATTTCACAAACAATCATAATAAAACATTAATTCAGTTATTCGTTGTCGGGATGAGTGCACCCGTTCAAGTAACTATTCTAACAAGAAAATCTAGCCGCCCAATTACTGCAACATTACAACCTGTTCAAACAAAAATATTTCAAGTTGAAGATTTTCAAAGTCTTACTTTTACCAAACAGGAAGGTCCTACTAGTATAGTTAGTTTATTTGTGCAAAAAACATTTTGTATTTGCTGTAACGATAATAAGGATTCGTGTGATGAATATTATCAAGATTGTAATTAATAGATGAACGCAGCAAAAGAAACCGTTTTATACAGGGTTCTTTTTATTTCGCCCATACATTTTCAAAAACATTTTAGAATCATACACTATGATTTTTCTTTAAATCTCTCCCTCCCCGTTATTTTATGAAAATAACACTTTAGTTTAATTACGGGACTTATCATCATTTAATGAAGGAAAGTAAAATTTAGAAAAAAAGACGACGTATTCAACGTCGTCTTTTTTATAAACAGAAAAGTGAATTCTCAAGATTTCTTTTTGCATCAAAGCCCATTATCTCTTAGTTCATACCTAGGTAAAGCTTACACTGTTTTCCATAATGATAAGGCATAAATCCAGTTTGGATCCCCATTTCCTTGATAGCTCTGGACTGCTTCATATACTTTTCCTTCGTGTAGAACTCTATCTCCCTTTTCATATGCTTTCTTTGCATCCCAACCTTCATATGAAGCGCTTTCAGTTTTTGTAGTAATTGTGAATATATCACTCTGTACAGATTCATTTCCAGCTACATCAACAGCTTTCACTACATATTTATAAGTCGTATTAGAGAGTAAATTTTTATCCATATAAGCAGTCGTATTAGATGTTGCAATCTTTTTCATTAATCCTTCTGTTTCTCTATAAATATCGTAATGGTCTACACCAATATTATCGTCAGATGGACTCCACATTAAATCTACGCTTGACGCTGTCGTTCCCATACTATGTAATCCTTTTGGTTGTGTTGGTGCTTCTGTATCAGGAGCCTCAACTGTTGTTTTTACTGTAAGCATTGCACTTTCTTTCGAGACATTTCCAGCTGCGTCAATAGCTTTTACAGTATAAGAGTATTTTGTACTTGGTTGTAATTTTTTATCAATAAAATGAGTTCCTGGTACTGTATCAATCATCTCTCCGTTACGGAAGATTTGATACCCTTTTACCCCTACATTATCCGTAGAAGCGTTCCACGTTAGTTCTATACTATTCGCTGTTACGTTTTGTGTCTGAATTCCATTTGGAGTACTTGGAGCTTCTATATCTGGTTTCACATCATTGATAAGATTAATATCAATTACATTATAGAATGCATTTGCTGTATCAGCTACATCCCATACTGCTAAAATCACATGATATCCACTTCGATCAGTAGGTACATTGATTTTGTGAGTTAAATGATTTGAGGCTGCAGAACCATCATGTAGTACAGTTCCAATTGGTTCAAAATCTGCTCTTGTGAGCGCTTTATTTGGATTCCATCCTTTTTTTGTAATATAGTAATGCCATTTGCTCGTTAAGTGAGGCGCTGTATATTTCCAAGTAAAAGTATTTTCCCCGCCTGTGATTATATTTTTAAACCAACGATCAGCTATTTGTTGATCTAAAACACCACCAAATTTACCACCTGCAGAAGCGATTTGGCCATCAACTGGGCCAGCTTGCGGGAACCCTTTTGGAGCTTCCAAACTTTGTGGTTCATACATAACACTTCCGCAGTTTACATTTAGTGCACCATAAGTTGGACTACATAAAGCAGATCGACTACCAGGCTTTTCAACAAAACCGTGTGCGTATGCGTTTTGAGGAATAAGTGTCGTGCCAATAATTCCGGCTGTTAATGCAACAGCTCCTAGACTTTTTTTGTTCATTTTCATGTTTTGTAGTTGTTTTAAAAATCGATTATTCATGTTCCTGTCCCCTTCTTGTTATACTTTGTAGTGTAATGTGGGCTTCGATGTAAAAGAATAACAAGAGACAATCTTGTATCGATGTATGTGTTATTTATTCATACACCATAGTGAGAATATATTTCGTTTCTTGTGAAATATTTCACTTAATGAATATATCATGACATAGAAATCACTAAAATATGTGCAGAAGTTGCGCAGAAACTGTGAAAGCATTACTAACACGTAAAACTATCGCCTAAATTTATAATGCAGATATTTAACCTTTCAAAACAATCGATTCTTCGCTTCATATAACAGAAGAGTGCCTATATCCTTTCATATAGACACTCTTCTCATGTATAATTTTCTAATTATTACTGGCCTGCAAATGTAGTAATTTCATCAACAGCTTGCTTATATCCACCTGCTTTTCGGAAAGACTCCTTCAAATTCAAAGCTGCTTCTTTAAATGAAGGATTATTTAATACGATTTCTACACTTTCACGTAGTTGTTCCTCAGTTAATTCCTTCATAGACAACTTAATCCCAGCTCCGAGATTCTCCACTTGCTTTGCGATTACTGGTTGATCTGCACTTTGCGGAATTACAATGAGTGGAATCCCGTTATATAATCCTTCATGTGTACTGTTCATTCCGCCATGTGTAATAAATAGCTTTGCATATGCGAGTAGTTTCGTTTGTGGTACATAGTTTTTCACAATGAAGTTTTTAGGAATATTACCTAAATCACTTATTTTCGTTTTATTACCAATAGACATCACAATTGTATGATCACTATTCTCGAACGCCTTCATACAAAGTTTATAAAAATCAAGCGCTTCATTGAAAACAGTACCTAATGAAATGTAAATCGGGCTTTTTTCTTCAAGTGTAGTAATATCAAACTCTTTATTTTTTATTTGTGTAGAGATGGATGGACCTACAAATTTAAATGTTTCATCAAACATATCTCCAAAAGGTTGGAATTCCTTTATTGTATACACAATAGTAAGTGGCGCTGGATTACAGAAAACTTCATACTGTGAGTTTATTTCAACACCATATTTTTCTGCAATTCCCTTCGTTAAGCTTTCAAAATCATTATGTATCTTATCCTGAACTTCCACGGGGATATCTTTAGACAAGTGGTCTAACATTTGTTCAAATGATTTTTCATCCTGTGCAAACGATGTACAGGAATTTATTGCTGGAAGCTTTAGAATTTGAGCAATTATATGTCCACAACCAAACATTGAATCATGAATGATGTAATCAAAATGTTCCCCTTCAATTTGTTCAAGAACATTTGGTATAATAACATCTGCCGTATGTAAAAGACCATTTATTCTCTCTGATAAATAATTTCGACCACCAGAAAGAAAAGCTTTTAAAAACTTTTGCTCGTCAATTGTTCGTACAGTAGCACCTGTCTTTTCAATACGATCTCTAAAAGATTCAATTGAAAAATAAACTACCTCTTCCCCGCGTGAAACTAATTCTTCTACAACTTGCAATGTTGGATTTATATGTCCTTCTGATCCAGTATTAACGAATAAAACACGTGCCACTTTAAACACTCCTTAATTTAAATCTTTTTCTAAGTTGTCATTAGAATTATAGGTATTTTGTCTTATTCTTCTAAATGGACCTAGCAAGCCTAAACCCAAGGTCATCTATATGAAATGTAGGATGACTACGGCGACGACAAGTCGCACCGCAACCTCTAGCTGCTTCAGCCCAGCTACCACCTCGGAAAATTCGGTACGATCCATATACCTTTTCATCATACAAATCAAAGCACCATTCCCAAACGTTTCCTAACATATCATACAAACCCCATGCATTCGGCTTTTTTTTACCGATTTCATGAATACGTCCATCTGAATTTTCATTATACCAAGCAATCTCTTTCAGTTCTCCATATATGTATCCCGTAGTTCCTGCCTTACACGCATATTGCCACTCTGCTTCAAAAGGTAATCGGTAGCCATTTGAATCTAAATTACAACTAACAATTAGACCATCTTCACTAATAGAATAATATTCTTTTAATCCCGCTTTTTTGGAAAGTAAATTACAAAATATAATGGCATCATTCCATGAAATATTTACAACTGGTTTATTTTTATCTTTGAATAAATTTGGTTTATTATTCGCAATCGCATCATATAATTCCATCGTTACAACGTACTTTGCTAGAAGAAATGGTTTAACTTGGACTTGCCATTCTTTTTTAATTCGATCATCTCTTAATACTACTTTTCCTTCTGGAATTTTCACCATATTAGAATCAACCGGGCCAATGAATCTATTCAATCCTATCCCCCCATTTTACTTCTTTTTATAATCTAACTATTTATGGTATCGTACTTCTCTAAAAATAGTCTTACTTCATTTGAGGATTTTAAAATAATAACTTCTTTATCTTTACTCAATTGATTTAGCCTCTTTAAAATTGAAGGTCGTTTCGTTTTAGGATATTGCCATATCCATTTGAAAAATTGCAAATCAAACCTTTCTTCACATCCAGCACCCATATCCGGTCTTGTTTTATTCCGATATTGTACAACCCTTTTAAAAGCACGATAAACACATATTGTTCTATGAATATCAAGAAAGATAATTGTATCAGCTGCGTTAATTCTTATGTCCATTGTCCCGCCATAATTCCCATCAATAATCCAATTTTCCCCTTTAACTAATTCATTTTGAACCGTTCTTTGCTCCTCTTTCGGTACACCTTCCCAATTCGGTTTCCAAAATAACGCATCAAGATGATGTACTTTAATATTTAATTTATTCCCTAACTGTTTTGCTAATGTAGATTTTCCTGAACCACCAGAACCTATTAATATTATTTTTTTCATAAATACCCCTTCTTACATCTTTTATTTCTTCCGTAACATAAACTCACAAAACATTCCAATCCCAACACCAATTGTATAAGCAACTAAATCACTCCACAAAAATCCGTAACCTAATACGAGTCCACCTAAGGTTGTTGCACGAATGCTATCTATCCATTCGGCATGGTACAATTGGCTCAATTCAATCCCGTAACAAAACAGCAAACTTATAAAAGCCAATTTCTTCGTTTCCATTTTAGGAAATAAAAATCCGAATCCAGTAAAAATCATACATGCCCATAAAGCATCTCCTAAGTAGTCATTTAATAGATGAGGTAACGTAAATGCAAATTTTCTGGAACATAGACCTAAAATAATTACAACTATAGTAAACAATGCATATAATAATCTATTTCTTTTCATATTCATCTCAATATCCCCTAATATGTAATTTAAAACTGTAAATAGCTAGTAAAATATAATTATTTTACTAGCTATTTTTTAATGGCTTTCATAATAAGAAAATGTGGGTTTGTATTTAGATAATGATATGATTTTTCGTTTACTTCTCTCATTTTTTCAACCGGCCTCGGTTCCTCCATTTTATCTAACACAAAATAATTTGTTGTTTCATTAATTATATCTTGGAGTGATCTTCTAAAAAAGCTAACTTCTATTGTAATATTTGGTTTAGTCCACGTATCTACTAATAATTGTTTTTCAAAATAATTTTTACAAGGAAACTTTGTAAAATCCATAAAAGGATGATGAATGGAGTATATAAATTCGCCACCTGGCTTCAATACTCGATGAAACTCCTGAAATACTTTATTCCAATTTTCTAAGTAATGAAGCGTTAACGAACTTACAATAACATCAAAAGTATTATCTTCAAATGGTAATACTTCTTGCAAATCATGACAAAGAAACGTTGCTTTATTACCCGTACTTTCCTTTGCAGCTTTTACCATTTCAGAACTTACGTCAATTGCAGTAACATTTGCTCCCCCTTCTACAAATTGAGTAGTATACCACCCAGCTGCACATCCAGCATCTAATATACTCTTCCCTTCTAAATTCTTTGGAATCATCTCCATCATCGCTGGTCTTTCATAATAACTGTTATATGGATTTGCCAAGTCTAGATTTTCTTTATATGTACTCGCTAATTTATCATATGTATCTTTGATCGTGTCTTTCATTACTTCCACCCCTTATACATATTAATCTAATAACTCTTGCTGCTTTTTCTTTGAAAATGATTGTAGAACTAAATCATATGACCAATCAATCATCTTATTAGTTTGCTCTTGCTCTACATCTTTATGTATATACACTGTATTCCAATGCTTTTTATTCATATGATACCCCGGAATGATTGCTTCTGGATACTCTTCTCTTAATCTTAATGCAAGTTCTGGATCACATTTTAAAGTAATCGCAGCTTTTTCTCCTTCTTCATGGTTTATTATCGCAAATATTTTATTATTAAGCCTCATACATGTTGCATTCCAACCATCAGGAGAATCTTCAGTCGCTTTTCTTTTTGATAAACAATATGTTCTTGTTGCATTCATTTTCATTGGCACCTCTTATTCTTTCACTATTTGATTTCGATGCATTACAATTTGTTTCGTCGCTTGAAATTGGTGTTCACCATAAAACTTTATTAATTTCTCTCCACAAAATAGACTAACAATATGAACATGAGAAATCTCTTGAAGTAACATTGTAAGCATCTTCTCCCCAATCCCTTTATTTCTTACAATCTCATGCACAACAACATCTTCTATGTACGCTCGAAAAACACCATCAGAAACAACTCTAGCAAATCCGATTAATTCATTTTCTTCCCATACCCCAATTGCTATACTATGCTTTAACATTTTTTGAATATCGATTTCTTTTCTTTCTGGCCACCAACCGACAGAGTCATAAAGTTTTTTTATTTTTCCTACGCAGATTGGTTGTTCATGTTGTAATTTATACGTGTACATTTTCTTTCTCCCATCAAATTACTCATTATATTTATTTTGTCTTACTTTACTTCCTTCAATATAAGCTATAGAATCCAACCTGTTATTAAACCCTTTATAAAATTAATTTATAATATAGATATTACAATTGCAATATAAACAGTCCCTCTCTCATCCTTTCCTATTTCTTCTATATTAAAAATAGCACATAATATATTAAGTTGACTAATGATAAAAACCGCCCAATAGGACGGCTTTTATCTTCATTTAACTTCATACCACCAACCTTTTCGATCAAGCCAACCCTTCATACCGTTTAATTGCGCATCGCTAGTTGGATCCGAAATAAAATACGTTAAGCCATCCGATTGTAAAATGAAGGTAGCGGTCATTTTAACTGATGTTAATGCTTTCATAACTTCAGGAGCCTCATATGGTGAAAAAGCACCTGATTGAATGATGTTTTGTTTAGAAACTTGTGCTTGTACATTCTCTTGTTTTGGTACTGATTCAGTAAACCAGGAAAGTGGTTTATTTCCTATTAATTGATTTAAATCACATTTGCCGATACCTGGTACATTACCTGTCTCGGTGTATTGCCAAATATCACAAGGATATGCTGGTTTATTACCGCCATACCTAGGAATCCATAAAAAATCACTTTTTACGTTCGCCATACCGAAAGGCTCATATACATGATGCCCAACATATAAGCCAACTTTCTTAGCACCTAATCGGCGTAACTCGTCGATAAAAGCTTGTGTACCAGCTCTCATATCATCTATTGTTTTCACTTCTACGTCAGCAGCCCAAACTGTAGCACTCTTATCACCGCGATTCCAAAAATCTTGCGCTTCCTTCTTCGCATCAGCAATTGAAATAAAGCGACAGAATGCATAGTTACCAAATGGAATATTTCTAGTTTTCATTGCTTGGACATAGTTTTTATATAAAGGATCTACATAATTTGATCCATCTTGTACCCTAGCGATTACGAAATCTAGTTGTGGAGCTGCTACATCCCAGTTAATGTTACCGTTCCATTTCGAAATATCTACAATATAACCGATTGCTTAACACCTCCTTTATTAGTATTATATTCAGAGCTCGTCTTATTGCTCTTCCACTCCTAAAAATTCAATAGTATTTGCTAGTATATATAGTAAATACGACAAGTGTCTTCAACAAAGACAGTAACTCATTTCCATTAAAAAAGAAAATCATAGCTATACGAATCGTACTATTTGTCCCCATAATTACATCAGGTTGAGTAGTTGCTTTAAAATTAAAATAGCATCACCTTGTTTGGTGATGCTTTTAAAATCAATTTTTCTTCTAGAGCACGAATCCAATCACTATAACCGCTTCTCTAAAAAGTGTTGACTATATCCTTTAGGATGATCTTCAACAACACCATATTCTCGGTATCCGTGCTTTTTATAAAAATCTGGCGCTTGAAAACTAAATGAATCTAATAATATTAATCTACACCCTTTTTTCTTCGCGATGTCTTCGATTTTATGTAACAGTTGACTGCCATAACCATCATGACGAACTGTTTCATCAACCCATAAAAAATCTATATGAAGATGATAAAAATACATCGTTCCTGTTACCCCACCAAATATTTTTCCATCCTCATCTTTTACTACGAAACTTACTTGCTCCATCGGCTGTTTTGCTTCATCTCTTAAAATCGACATGTTATATTGAATTACTTTATTTTTTATGTATTCTCCTTCAGTTCGAGTACCACTTTCTATATGTTTCATATATTTCTTCCTTTCAACTTAGTAAGCTACCTTTAATTTTTACTTTTCCTTTTTATAATACTAATAAATACGAATCCACCATAAGTAACAAAACATGAAAAACCAATTATCCCTGGTACAGAGACATAGCCTATTGTTATATAACTTATAACAGCAAAACTAACGATAGACAATAAAATAGATGGCCAAAATATAAGTGCTGTTTTTCTTCGTCTCTGTTTCGATGTACTTGCTTTCTCTTCAGAAACACGTGTGCCAAAAAGCAATACAATACAAATGAGGATTGCTGCAAAGTAAATCGTATCCAATGACAGATTATGATCATAAATCGCGATTCCAACTTCAATAGCGATAATTGTTAAAATTAATATGATAATTGTTGAAGTTTTTAAGTTTCTATTCAATTACTTGCCCCCTAGAATGCTTTCACTATATATATGTCGTATATGTACTTCAAAGCTGATGCAATAGTTTCATCGGCTTCTTTATTTTCAAATTGATTAGACAAATCTTTTCCTCCAATAACATAAAGAAGCGGAAATTCATTAAACACTCCTAGTATACCAATATTTATTATAGCTTTTGGCAATCCACCTGTCATATGTGCTAAATGATTATGCGGTATCCCCTCATATTCTCCTTGCTGCCTTACCATTCCATTTATTATTGGTTCCCATAATTCCGGCTCAGTTTTATACCCTCGAAAAATTTGCACTAAAAGTGAATGTATTTCATTTAACTCTCCAACATTTTGTTCATCTCTAGGGTTTTCTTGAACATGTATGTTAGGGAAGTACGTTGAAACATACTTTCTAACAGTATCCCATCCTCCGCAGTGCAATACAATCGCCTTTGCAATATAACTGGTCATGACACGCTATCATCACTTCAACAGCTTTACTGAGTGATATTGTATCTCTTCCTTGCAAATGTGGATATAATTGTGCACTATCTTCTTTTGGATTAAATTTAATTTGGTGAAGCATATCATTCCAACTAATTTGTTTGTTTTTTACCATGTTTGCTACTGCAAATCCAATTGCCACTTTTGCTGCTGATGCTAAAGGAACATATAGTTCATTATTATAGGAGGCAATTATATCTTCAGATTTTGTAGAAGACACAATCACTCCAACTTGACCAGATTGTATTTCTTTCATTCTTTCAATGACAGTTTGCATATTCGCACCTCTTTTTATATTGTTTTATTACATTCTTAAATTTCGATATAGAATGTATAAAACCTTTTTTGTTACTTGATATGTATGCATACAATAAAAAAGATAGCATGAAACTTTCCCATGCTATCTTTCTAAATTAAATATTAAGCAAAACTCAATAATCTATTCTTCCGTAGGTTTTTTAGGACCTTTAAGCTCCAATTGATAAAAAGCTAAATCTAACCACCTGTTAAACTTATAACCAGCCTTCTTAATTGTCCCCGCATGAACAAATCCATAGTTTTCATGTAAGGCAATGCTTTTCTCATTTTCTGCATCAATTCCAGCAATTAAGGTCATATATTCCCTTTCTTTTGCAACTGTGATCAATGCTTTCATTAAAGAAGCTCCTATCCTATTTTTTCTATATTCCTTATGAACATACACAGAATGCTCAATTGAATATTTATAGGCAGGCCAAGCTCTAAACGGCCCGAATGTCGCAAACCCTACTACTTTATTATCTAATTCGTATACTAAAATTGGATAACCTTCAGCCTTTTTTGTTTCATACCAGTCTATTCTATTTTCAAGGGTTACAGGTTTATACGTATATACGGCTGTTGTATACAGTATGGCATCATTATAAATATCTAACATGTATGTTACATCTTGTTTCCTTGCTTCCCTTATCATCGTTTTCTTCCTTTCCTAAAGTTTATCTTCTTTCTTTTCACTACTACATACGAATACGAGCTTTTCGAAAACCATCAAATATATTTAATGCAGCAGATATAATGTAAATGATAATACCTCCACCTATTAACCACGTTTTAAATTCCTCTGGAGAAGTAGTAAACACATTTGCCACAAACGTAATAAATCCTTCGTTAAATAAATGCGGATTTACTACAATTACAATGAATACTATTGTTCCAGCTATTTGAAGAAAAGCATTCCCAATTGCCAACTTTTTCGTCCATTGTCCCTGTACTAACTTATAAAGAGATATACCTATTTCAAAAACAATCATAATTACAACGATTGGCCAATACTGAAGTAACACATCTTGATTAAAAGTTGGCGCGACAAACTTCAGTCCGTTTTCTGTACCATGATATACACCTACAAGATGATTCGCATAAAAATAAAGTGTTGCCCATATTGCCGTCCACATTAACCCGCCAAATACTTCGAACTTTGAGATCGACTTTTTCTTTGGAACATACGAAGTATTTTTCAAATCATCAGGCGTCCATTTTTTTAAACTTGTCGTCAACGGTTGGGTACCTTTGTCTTTATCTGTTCTTTCTAAAATTGCAAATACAAGTGTCAACCAGAAAAACACATGGAGGACTACTTCGATAATTTCCCCAATTCCTTTACCTATCAAATTTAAAATAACGTTTAATACCGCTTGCTCACCATTATATCCTACAAAATTTTCTGCAACCATTGCAATGAGTGCGATAACAGTTGCAATTGGTATAATCATTTTTAATAACGTCGTATATACATCAAAATAACGTGGTCCAATTAAATGCATCGGTCTATCCAAATATCCATTAGCCAATGAAACGGGACTTCCTAATTTTTCAAGAACTCTTTTTTCGTCGTTTTCACTATAATCATCAGGTAACATATCCTCGATTGTTGACCGTAATTCAAGAATAATATCTTCACGATTTTTTTCAGGTAATCTCTTCGCTACTTCTTCTACATAAATATCAATCAAATTCATTTTTGTCCTCCTCTTTTAATAAGTTATAAAGCTCTTTCGAATCCTTTATCCATTCTTTCTTCAGCTGCAAAAATATCTCTAATCCGTATTCACTTAAAACGTAATACTTACGAGGTCTACTCTCCGTTTTATCCCAACTACTCGTTACTAGCTCCTGCTTTTCTAATCGGCGAAGTAGTGGATATAAAGTACTTTGATCGATTATAATCCCTGATTGTTCCAATAATTGGACAAGTGAATACCCATACTGCGGTGTTCTTAACTGGCTTAAAACCGCTAATGTTAATGTACCTCTTCTTAGTTCAGTAATTAACGAATTTAATAAAGCATCCATTCACTCACCTCATTTCCATTACTATATGTCATACAGTATGTGTTTTATACTATGTATCGTACAGTATTAGTGTGATAAAAACAATACGTATTTACAAAAAATAGATAACAAGAAAAGCACAAACTATATAATTTGTGCTTTTCTTGTTAATTTAAACGGCTATTACAATCTTAATTTTGTACCTCGTGTAATATAAACTCTCCTTTTTCTTTAGTAAATGGGGTAACACCTACAATTGCCTCAATATTAATTACTCCATATACATGCGGATATTCTTGACCGTTAGAAGCAAGTTCGTATTTTATTTCTGCTTTTATTAAGGATGGATCGATTGTCAGTAATAAAACATCTTCTTCATGATTAAAATATTTTTCAGCAACTTTTAAAGCTTGCTGTAAAAATGAACAATGAATAAATCCCTCTTCTTTAAGTGAAGCTTCATTAACTTCTCCATCTACCTTTGCGATTTCCCAATTTCTTTTTGTTATTACCTTTGTAATCATAGTTAGTTTCTCTCCAAGTCTTTATATAGAAAAACAAGAGGTTCTTCTTTTTGTTACTAGAAAACCCTCTTGTTTTTCATATTTATTTTAATCCTTTTATTAAAGACGATGCTTCTCCGCTATGGAAAATCCATAAATCATGGAGCGATCTTGTACATCCGACATACAATAACTTCGCATCGTGTTTTGTATTTTTATAATGTTCTTCGTCAACATCGATTAGTAGAACGGCATCAAATTCTAGCCCTTTCGCCAAGTATACAGGCACTACTGAAATACCACCTTCATATTTACTTTGATCTGCTTCAATGACGTTTACAGCCAGTCCGGCATTTGTTAATTTCTCATATATATCGCGGCATTCATCATCTGTTCTTCCTATTACCGCAATTGTTTTCACATCTTCGTTTTGTAGATGTTTTAACGTCTTCATAATCTCATTAAATTGATCTTCTGCATGGATTACTTTAACCTCTTCACCACTACGAAAAACTGGTGTTGCGAGTCCAACTGGAATCTCTGCATTTTTAATTATTTCGTTCGCAAATTCCATAATTTCTTTTGTAGAACGATAACTTCTCGTTAATTCATAATAACCTGTTTCTTGAAATACTTCCTTAAAAGCACTCCAATCTTCAATCCCTTGATAATCATAAATTGCTTGAGATAAATCACCTAATATAGTGAAAGAATTACCTAGTGTAATTTCTTTTAATACATACACTTGGAATGGTGAGAAATCTTGTGCTTCATCAATAACAACGTGATGGAATTTCTGTCCGATTTCAATACCTGTTATGCGGTGATGTATGTAAATTAAAGCTGGTAAATCTTCTACATACACTTCTTTTTTACGACAATTCTTTTCAGTTTCTTTTACAAGTTCTTCAGGCAATATTTCGAGTATTTCTTTACTTTTCAATATTGAACTATATAGTGAAAGTGCACTCATTTTCGGCCAAAACTTCATATAGGTGTTCAATCTCTTTGTCGCTTCTTTTTTTAATAATTTCTTCTCGTTTGTTTCTCCATACTTTTTCAGTTCAATTTCAATCCAGCGCTTCATTCGGCCGATTAATCTTTCTCTTCTTTTCTTTAATGGATAGTGTTTATATTCAACTTGCATCCATTTTTTTATGTCTTCTACTGGAATAATAGCTTTGTCCCATGCCTCAAAATCACTTGTTGGTATTAATTCTTTTTCAAATTGAACCATTCTCTCTTCAATAAAGGACTTAAATTCCAGCGTGCCTTTCAATTTACCGAGCATAACCTTTTCTTCATCACGATTAATAGAAAATGCTTCTTTCAATTTTTCTTCTGTCTGCTTCAGTTTCACCGAATCATCTAACATGCGTAATGCCCAATCCGGAAATGTTGTTTGACTAATATTCCCGACACCTAATTCAGGAAGTACACTCGAAATATAGTCCAAAAACAGACTATTCGGAGCGAATACAATCATTCTCTCAGCTTCCAGCTGCTCACGATATTCATAAATTAAAAAAGCAAGGCGATGTAAAGCGATTGTTGTTTTTCCGCTCCCTGCAACCCCTTGAATTAATAATGGTAAGTTTCTTTCCGCACGAATAATATCGTTTTGCTCCGATTGTATCGTTGAAACAATATCCTTTAGTTTATTATCTTTATTCTCACCTAATCGATATAGAAGAAAATCATCGGCATGCGATACATCTTCATTTCCTTTTACATATGTATCAACAACACGTTCTAATTCTCTTTTTCGAATAGAGATATTTCGCTTTAAATAAACATCACCTTCTACTAATCCATCCGGTGATTGATAAAACGCTAATTCTTCACCGCCGGTAAATGAATAAAACATACTTGCGACAGGTGCCCGCCAATCAATTACAATTGGTTTCATCGTATCTTTATGTGAAACACCTACTTTACCGATATAAATCGGCATAACGTCTTCCTTTCCATCCTCCTGAAAATCTAATCTTCCAAAGTACGGCTCTTGTACACCGATACGTAAGTTTTGCCTATTAGATTCTCTCATACTTTCAAGAATTTGTTCTTTAAAATCATCTCCATAATAAACTGGAATTTTTTCAAGCTGTTCTAATTGATCATCCATCGTACGTAATGTATCTTTCATTTTTTGTAACTCTTCTTCAAAAATGTTGTTCATTTGATGATTCCCTCCTGTCCGTTCTAATTTTTCAGTCGAAATATAATTGTATTAAAAATCCATTTATAAAGTCAATAGTTTCAATTTAAATTTTCCGAAAAAACTCACTTTTCATCTTTCTAATTTTGAAATCTTATCGTTATTTTTACATTATAAGAATATAAAACATCTAAATTACAACACTTTACATATAATAAAATAATGCATATAAATACTATTACTTTCTATTAATAATAACGATTTATACACTAACTTACTAAACTCTCATCTACCTTTCTATCGATTTCCCCCTTTCACTTGTAAAATAATGAGAAGTGTCAATAGGTAAATACCAAAAATAAAAAAGGAGTTTATTCGAAATGACTACAACCAATAGAAAGCATGTAAAGTTACACTTAATTATTTTTGTGTTAATTGTGCTAGCAAGTGGTTGGATCGGTGTATTTCTTGATTCTCTTCTAACAGATCAGCCTGAAGGAAATTCTTTAGGCATGGGCTTATGGCTTATACTTCCTTTCTTCGTCAGCATATTACTTAGAGTTCTTAGCCGAGATTGGCATGATTTTGGTATTAAACCAAATTTAAAAGGAAGCTTTAAATGGTATTTCGTAGCAATACTTATTTATCCATTCGTTACACTTATAACTATAAGCTTAGCTCTATCTTTCGGAGTCGTTAACATATCTAACTTTGAGATATCCTCATTATGTTCACTCATACTCATGTCTACTATAGGTAATTTTATTAAAAATATTTTCGAAGAGTTCTCTTGGCGCGGTTATTTAACCCCAAAGCTTATTGAATTAAAGTTAAACGATTGGCTAATTTATTTAGTTTCTGGTTTTATTTGGGCTCTTTGGCATGCTGCTTATTATATAGTCTTTTTACCAAATGAATATTTCGAATCCATTTCAAGATTAAATATGCTTTTATCAGGCTGTATACTTATGGTTTGTTGGTCTATTATGTATGTCGAAATATATAGACTTACAAAATCTGTGTGGCCATGTGTGTTCATGCATGCACTTGAAGACGCCGTACCTACTGTTTTAATAACTATAACCGGTATTATTACGCTTACAAATAGTAGTGATTTTTGGTTAAATCCTATTAATGGTGTCGTTGCTACTTCTTTATTTCTTGGCATCGGGATTGTACTAAGATCTATAAGGATAAAAAAGAACGACAATTAAATACGAAAGACAGTCAATTATTCACACTATAAAAGTAAAAAAGAGTAAGCTCCTCCTGGGAAAATTCCAACTATACTGAAATGAGCCTCTGCACATAAATTACTAATCTCATCTATCGTATAGCAACGTAAAGATTGTGTCACGATATCATTTGAAGAATCTGTTTCCCACCAGTGGTCCAGCATCCTAGCATTTTCACTATCATATTCATATTTTCGCATTGCAGAATAAATCGGCATTTCTTGTCCATTTGCTTTTTCCCAATATAATGGTTGATAAATATCAATAAGTGCACACCCATCATCTTTCAACCAATTATGGATTCGCTTTAATAAAACCAATTGTTCTTCATCTGTTCCCACACCAAATCCGTCTAAATAACTAACAACATCAAACTTTTCTTCAAAGTTAATTTTATAAAAGTCAGCACAATGAATCACAATGTCGTTAGTAGAATGTTCTTTAGCAAACATAACTAACTCTGGTACAAGCTCAACCGTAGTCATTTTTATATCCAAATTAGACATCGCTCTTGCAAACCCGCCATTTCCAGCACCTAGTTCTAACATCGTCTGAAATGGATATCCCACTTGCTCTTTAATTTCTTCAGCAACTTCCTGTAACCAATTTTCATTATTTATATCATGGCTTAGTAATTCAAATTGTTTTTTATAAAATTCTTTTACATTTAATTCGTTCATTATTATTCTCCTCCTGTACGTTATTTTTCTACTACAGGTGAGAAACTAAATTTCTGACACCCATGAAAAACCCTCCTTTTTATTCCCCTATATTTACAATTTATCAAAATAATAAGAAATTTAAAAGTCTAAATATAAAAAATAGATAATGGATTATTCCACTATCTATTTTTTAGTTACTCTTATTTTTCTTTTTGATACTCCACCCAATCTCCAGAATCAATCACTTTCAATATCATCTTTTTATCTTGAGCGATATATACATATGCCTCTATTTCCCTATCAGCAGCATATACTGTTTGCTTGATTCGATCATATAAATCATTCTCCGCATTACCTGTATATTCTTCTAGTTCATCTAACTTACGCAATATCTCATCATTTACTTCATAAACTTCACCATAGACCTTTTCTTCATTTGAATAAATCATCGCCGGATAGCCTTCGTTTGTATCAAATAATTTGCCATACGTCCACGCTCCGTCTGCGATGCATATTGCACCTTGCATAAAATGAGCATTCGTTTGCTCTTTTCTTAACGTGCCATACACAAAAACGTGATGCATAAATCCCTATCCCCTTTACATGTCACTACTTTCTAATTTGTAAATAAGCACGAATCATAAAGTAACTCACTTCATTCGGAAGTTGTTCCTTTATAGATTTCAAACCACCATCAGCATTTTGCACAGCAGTTTCAATCAGTTGTTCATATTCTGCAGGAACAAAACTGTTCCAGTCTACTTCCATTCCATCTTCAAAACAACGAATTAAATGATTTTCAATCGTTTGTCTTGATAATCCACGTTCTTTCGCAATTTCATCTAGATCAATGCCTTGTTTATACATTTCATACGTTTCCAAATGAGAATTTGCTGAAGCTTTCCCTGACTTCTTCCGCTCTGACACCACTTCTGTTTTAATAGTTTCAGCATAGTTTGGGTTTTCCTCAATAAAGTGCTGAACTGCTTGTAAGAAGTGAGAACCATACTTCACAAGTTTATGTTCACCAATCCCTTTCACTGTTAAAAGTTCAGAGTCACTTTGCGGCATTTTTGCACACATATCTTTCAAAGTTTGATCAGAGAAAATAACGAATGGAGGTACACCTTCTCCTTGCGCAATTTCTTTACGTACTTCGCGAAGCACTTCAAATAAAGGATGATCTTGAACAATTTGTCTTGTCTCTACTCGTTCTTTACGTAAAACAGTCTCTTTACCTAATAATACTTCTTTCCCTTTTTCTGTTACTTTTAATGTTGGATACGTACCATGTTCAACTGCAATTAACTCATCTGAAATTAGAAACTCAATAAATTCACTAACTTCTTTTACGCTACGATTTGATAGTAACCCGTATGTTGGTAAAGTATGAAAATTGAATTCAATAACTTTCTTATTTTTCGAACCAGTTAAAACTTGTGCAATCATTTGTTTTCCAAATCGTTGGTTCGTTCTAATCATGCAAGATAGAACCATTTGTGATTCTCTCGTCACATCGATACTTTCGCGGTCGTCCGTACAATTTTCGCAGCGGCCACAATCTTCTTTCGGTTCTTCTCCAAAGTATTGCAAAATAAATGATTGTAAACATTGTTCTGTATGACAGTAATCAGTCATATTTTGCAGTTTTTCAAGTTCATTTGAAAATCGAGATTCACCTGTCGATTGATCAATTAAAAAGCGCTGTACTTGCACATCTTGAGAAGAATATAGCAATATACATGCACTATCTAATCCGTCACGGCCAGCACGTCCTGCTTCTTGGTAATAACTTTCCATATTTTTTGGCAGTTGATAATGGATAACGTAACGAATATTCGATTTATCAATCCCCATACCGAATGCAGATGTCGCTACCATTACACTCACTTCATCACGTAAAAAGAGTTCTTGCTGCTCATTTCGATCTGTATCACTCATACCAGCATGGTATTTTGATACAGATACTCCCGCTTTCATTAAATCCTCATACAATTGATCAACTACTTTTCTAGTAGCTGCATATATAATCCCAGATTCTTTTTGATTTTGACGAATATAATCCGCTAAATATGCATTACGATCTTGTCCTTTAATAACAGAAAATGATAAGTTTTCGCGCTCAAACGTTGTCATAATCGTATTTTCTTGATTAATTCCAAGCGTGTTGCAAATATCTTCACGAACTTGTGGTGTCGCCGTCGCAGTTAATGCTAGTACGAGCGGCTTTTCTGGAAGATAATCTAATATGCGATGTATATGTAAATAACTCGGACGGAAATCATGTCCCCACTGCGAAATACAGTGTGCCTCATCAATTGCAATCATCGGAATTTTCATATCCATAAGTTGATTAACAAACTCCATTGAATCAAGACGCTCCGGCGCCACATAAAGTAACTTATAATGTCCTTGTTTTGCCAATTGAATTCGTTGATTCGCTTCTGTAATAGAAATAGAACTATTAATATAAGTAGCTGAAATACCGTTTTGCACTAATGTATCTACTTGGTCCTTCATAAGTGATATTAAAGGTGATATAACTAACGTCGTTCCTTCGAATACTAATGCGGGAATTTGATAACAAATTGACTTACCACCACCCGTAGGCATAATACAGACTGTATCTTTCCCATCTAATACATTTTTAATTGTTTCATCTTGTCCTCTTCGGAATGACGAATAACCGAAATAAGACGCTAAAAGTTCTTGTGCTTTTGTAAACAAAAAAGAGTCACCTGCTTTTCTTTATCTTTCATCTATCCCTATTATATCATCACTTATGTGACTTGAAAGTAATCAATACATGACTAACAGCTTGCTTTTTCATTATTTTATGCTTCTCTACGTTTTAAAGGTTGTTTAGCAACGGTGTTTTAATGGCTATTTATGTTTATAAATTTTAAAACATAAATAAAGCACATTTAAAATGAATTACAAAATAAATATACATTTTATTACTCTTCCTTGAATACTACTAATCTTATACATATGAATTCAGGAGGTTACTATATGAAGCAGCAGAATATTAGTTCCATCAAGCAGAAAACAGTACCGAACCAACTCCAATTCTCGAATCATGATGCGTGGAAATATGAATCGTATTATAAATACCAGCCATTATTTTCTTATAAAAAGCTTTTTCATTTTCTTTCTCAACTTTTTAAACGTTAATACGTGTGTGTGATATATTATCCATAATAATTTTCTCAATATATACCTGATAGACTTACTATAATACAACTGTTATCATATGAAATATTCTGTTGGATAAACCCCTTAAGTTGACCTGCCTATTTCAGCAGGTCTTTTTTGATTATTATTTAATTCAGTACAATTATATATGTTTACATGTCTTTTCTCCATTTTATAACCATACGCCACTCACAACAAATGATGATAATAACAAGAAGTAAAATATAAGTTCTTAAGATTTAATGAAGTAATTCTTTTTTTCTCAATACACAAAACGAATTTCACTTGTTACTATAAAAGTACTCCAGATGAGTTTTTGCTCATCAACATTATCTAGTTAAAGGGATCTGCTGCGGGAAGCGGATCCCTTTGACTTTATTAAAGATCTATTTTCATTTGGACACATTTACCAGGTTTTTTTAATAGAATTTTATGATAACATTACTTAGTCGAGTCCGACATCTCGGCAATACCCTTTTGAGGCTCTGCAACTTCCCTTGCAGAGCCTTGTTTATTATCGTATTCATTTTATTTATATATACCACAATAAAATTCTTCATCTTTTTCCATATCAATTTCTGAAATTAATCTAGGACACGTAACTAAAAATAAATTCCCATCATACTTTGAGTTATACATGTTCAAAGGAGTGTTACCGTTTATGTATTCTTATTGGCAATCGTATTACTCCCCCTATCATAACCCTTATGTACACTTTGATACATCTGTACGTAATTACCGAATTAGTAAAAACGAGAACTTTTTAAAAGGTTATATGCGTTCTTTATGGGAACAACATGTCGCTTGGACGAGATTAGCTATTATAAGTATTGTCTTTAATTTACCAGACGTTAACGTTACAGTTGGGCGTCTTCTTCAAAATGCAACACATATGGGACTATCTCTTGAACCATTCTATGGTGAGGATGCTGTAAAAAAATATAGTGCACTAATTAAAGACCACTTAGTCATTGCAGCGGATCTAGTTAAAGCCGCAAAAGCTGGTGATCAAAATACAGCTGCCGCTATAGAGAAAAAATGGTACGCTAATGGTGATGAAATTGTGGCGTTTCTTACTAGCATCAACCCATATATAGAAAAAGAAGAATTTCGAAAAATGTTTTATGAACATTTAGCATTAACAAAAGCTGAAGCACTTGCCTTCCTAAATAAAGATTTTGAAGCAAGCGTAAAACTATACGATAAAATTGAAAAAGAAGCATTAGAAATGGCAGACATGATAACAAACGCAATCGTAAAGCAATTTCCGCAAGTGTTTCAATAATAATAAGCCGATTTGAAAACACAAATCGGCTTATTAAACTTTGTATCAATGAAATTTCACCTCTCCCCTTTACATTTAACGTATATCGATATATTTTATTAATATCCGTTTTTTATAGGAGGAAATCTTTTGATTAACGCCATTGGTCTCGTATTTATACTCACAAATAAACACGAGAAAAAAAAGAAAGTTTATCTGAATGAAAAATTCGCATTAATAGACATTATTGATTCTAAGGAAGTAATTGATGATGACGGTAACTTACTAGTTGAACTAACATGTAAATACAGTATATATTTAGATGAAAAATATTACTGTAAATCTCTCGATGATTATACTGGGCAAGTATTTCCGTTCTTGAGCGCTAAAATAGGAAAAGGTCTTCTCAGAAATTTAAATTACTATTTCTCATACGTTGATGCTTATGATAAGAAACCACCTGTTAAAGAAATTAGACCACTTATGAAACAAGTAACGAACAGATAGCGAAAAATACTTAAAAAAGAAAGCATCTAACTTCGGATGCTTTCTTTTTTGAATCTAGAATAGAACTCGTTAAGTTCTATCCTTCTTCTAAAAGTATGCATCTAGACATACTTTTAATTAAAAACAATGGAGGATTTAACTGAATGAAATACTCAGAAACGATTGTTAGTAAACGGCTTCGAACACTTAAAATATTTAGTATGTTTATTATGCTAGTTTTAATTGGATGGCTTGGATATACAAAATTACTTTATGAGAATGGATTTCTTCAAGAAAAGAAAAATTCTGTTGAAGTAATGAATACTAGCATTACAGGTGAAATTGAACAAAGTTTCCATGTAAACTTACAAGGTTACCGTAAAATAGACGTTGATACTATTATAGATGCAAGTAAAACCGATCCGAGCGAACTATCATTAATAGAGCTAATTAATACATCTTGTTCGCGAGATTGCATAAGTGAACCATTGACATATGTGGACGAAAACAATGGATATATCTTTTATAAGGAATCTACCGGAACTAATGTAGCTATAAAAATTAAAAAACGAGATACATGGGAAATTGAAAGAAAATTAATTCAAGATGGAATGTAAAAGCTTCATATACAAAAAGAGTACTTACTTTTAAGTACTCTTTCAAAAAAATTTACCACTTGCGGCACTTATCGTCATCATCATCACGCTTACGATTGCAACGGCAATCATCACAATCACAATGACGTTTACGTTTACAACCACAATCATCACAATCTCTACGTCTACATCTTCCAAACATTAGATCATCCCAAAATCTATTACAATCCTGGAATTGTCTACAACGACAATTGTTTCCCATGAATATGACTCTCCCTTCAATAGCATTCATCATATTCTATGTTTGAAAGTATAAAACGGCTTGTTTACTAGTCTATATTCTACGTTTTATAAAAGTTATTTTAGCATCCTTAATAATTCTTCCTTACATATTCAACGGAAATACAACATAGAAAAAAGCCCAATATTTGGGCTTTACATTCATGTATATTTTCTTTCTTCTCTCTCACAATAGTATGTAACTGCTAAGTTCACTAAAAATGCAACAAAAGCAAGGGTGCTCGTTGTTAAGAATATGTATTCTAATATTGATAAGTTATTAAAATCAATTAATAATAACACAAGACCTATACAAACAAAGCTAGATACATTACTTTTGAAAACTTTTTTCACTCTTAATCACCTCCATCTTCATACCTTAATTATACATTGGTTACCTATATACATTGTAAAACATTTGTTATATCAACCAAGCTTATGTAAACCGAAAAGCTGACTATAATTTCCCTATAGCTCCCTCCCTTCCCCCACAGCCTCCTTCAACCTCTGCAACATATACCCAATCCCTTTACACCCAGCTAACGGATACGTAATGATTTCTTCTGGATATAATTGTGTCACTACTTTCTTATGTTTCTTTCCTGCAAGTAAAACGATTTCATCAAACTGAAGCAAGTCCTTTTCAATCATCTGTTGTTTTAATTGTTCCATACTAATAATCTCATCACTCTTTGAATCAAACGCAAGATCATAGTTTTCTAATACAATATCATTTGGTCTTAAAAATCCATGCTTCGCAGATAAGATAACCCAATTCTCGAAAAACATAGTTGCATACGCCTGACATGCTTTTCCGAATGGGCTAATATATACATCTTTTGCCTCCATCGGCCCGTAATCTGAATACTTATCCCAAATTTTCTTCTTTCCGCATGCAATTATGCATAACCTTTTCATCTTTATTTCTTACCTCACTTCTAACTTTTTAAATATAAAAATATAGAACTCTCTACTTCTTCATACGCAGCTTCTATATCTCCAATTCCCACTACGTTCCAACCATTATTTGTTTCTATCGGTTTTTCATTCATTATGATATGAACTTGTGTCATATTTTTAAAATCTTCTTCAAAAGATGCTAAAACAGGTTGATTTATCATATATGTTTTATTATGTATACTTACACTTAAAAAAGTTTTATGTAATGCTTTATTTCCGTTTAACTTTACATTCATTGGATTAAACGAATTTAATTTTATATTCCCTACAATATACAGATGATACCCTTCTTCTTTATAAAATTGCATGAAATCCTTGTCTCTTTCGTTTTGAACAAAATGAAGAATTTGCTTTGTTTCTTTACTTATTGCAATTTCATTATTTAAACTCAAATCCACATTTATATTTTGTTTTAAAAAGGCATATAACGATGTATCACTATTAAAGAAGCTCGTTTTCCATTCAGGAAGGATTTCATCTAATAATAAACATAAAAGCATTCCTGGGCTATAGCAGCTCTTTCTAATGTTACAATTAGCTTCATATGCATCTAAAATAAGTCCGCTATATTTTCGTAATGTTTCGCTTTCATCCTTTTTGCATACTGAATTGTATGCATTCATTTCAACATACCAAGCAGGCCCCTCTATGCTTTCAACCATACATTCATATGTTATAAACTCTTCTTTCATAAAACTAGCTCTACGCTCTCTTAGTTCAATAAATCGCTTAATATAATTAATTCTCTCAGCTTGTGACTTACAATGAACAGCATCATATAAACAAATTTGTTCTTTATTTCGCAATTCTATATTTTCTTCTGTTATAGGATATTGAAATCCTATAGATTCATTTGGAAATCTCCTTTCTTTATTCAAATATTGATAACAATGAAAAAGTTCATGCACCACAACCGCAAGTAAAGTTTCATAATCTTTATATCTATTCATATTCACAATAGCAGTCGGATAATCTTTGAATAGTATAAATGTATCAGCTTTAAATTGTTCATCCCACTTTAATACGGTATACTCATAGTTATCATCATCTTTCAAAAATAGAGGATGATGAAATACATACACATGTTCATCATTATATAATGCGAATGCAGCCCCCATAAAACCAGGCCATAGTTCATACAATAGATCCATATTTATATCTTGCTTTATTTTATTTAATATATTGTCCATTATATCCCCACCTATATCATTCTACATACATCACTTCTACTCCACTTAAAAATAACCCTTTTATTTAAATAACTGTAAAAAACATATCCCTTATCTCAACCTATACTGTATTATATAAATATATGTGTATTGATGTTATTAAAAGGAGGTGAACATATGAAGAATCTTCTCCCTGCACTAGTACTCTATATTATTGTTTGCATAATCGCTATGATTGCTCCAGCATCTGAAGGCTATAATCACGTTGGCTGGAAGTTGTTTGTTGGGCAAGCGTATGCCATACCTATTTTCATCATTGCGGCTATTATTACATTTTATATAAACAAGAAGAAATCTACGAATAAACAGTTATAAGGATAGCTAATGCTATCCTTATTTTAATTCGCTAATCAGATCCAAAATAACCCTTGTTGTACTTTCTATCCTTCCTTCCGAAAAATCAAACGTAACACCTGTTTTTTCATATATTTCTTGTATAGGTAGGTTCCAATCTGAACTAGCTCCCTCTTTAAAGAAAGCAATCGCTTTTTCTGGATCTTCCCGATAAATTTGAAACAATTGCATTGCTCCTATTTGTGCAATTGCATATTCAATTTTATAAAAAGGAAACTGAATAAAATGAAATGAGTCTAACCAACTTGAACTAATTTCATCTTCTAATCCAGCAATATCGACTGATGAATATTGATACCTTTCACATAGTTCCATATATTTCTTATCACGTTCTTTTGGAGTATGGTTTGGATTTGAATACAGCCAGTGCTGAAATACATCTCCTGCAATTGACGACATTAACAGTGAGAAAGCACGATATAATTGTACGCGCTGTACTTCTTTATATTCATCCTCTTGCTTATAAAAGATATCCAGCTTATCCATTACTAGCAACTCAAGACTGAGAGAATAAAGCTCAGCCACTTCTTCGCGAAGATATTTTTCTTGCATACTACTATCATTGTTAAATTGTTTATAAAAATGAAAGGCATGCCCTACTTCATGTATGAGTGCATTAATTGCATAAAATGATGGACTAAAATTAGAATACACAAAAACCTCTTTACTATGAGGCAAGGTAAAACAAGCGGCTCCTGGCGCTTTATTTTCACGTTCTTCTACGTCAATGAATCCAGCTTTCCTGATATGAATAAATTTCTCATAAAAATATAAATCAGTCTTCCGAAACATTTCTTCCACCCCATCCAATAAATCAACGGTATTTTGAAATGGGGCTTTTGGTAAATTACAAGGCGTTAAATCCCAAGGACGATACGTTTTTACACCGAGATTCTTTTTAGAAAGACTTCCTAACTGTTTCCAAATTGGTACAACATACTTTTCTATAGATTCATGAAGTTTATAACACTCTTCGATACTATAGTCTCTATTTTTTTGTTTAAAAGCATATTCACTATAATTATTAAATCCTGCATGTAAAGCTATCTCATTCCGCAATTGTACGAGTTCATTCATAATACAATCTATTTCTATTTTCACTGCACTTCTTGCTTCACATAAAGCGTACCAAGCTTTTTTGCGAATAGCCCTATTGGGGTTATCTAGCTTTGCTTTTACGTATGCATACGTCTTTTGCTCACCTTCCCAATTAATAGATATGTTAGACATTATTTCTCTATATTTCGTAATAAGTTCTTGCTCTTTAATGGAAAGAGCAATGTTCTTTTCATGAAACATTTTACTTTTTACTACTCTTGCTTTTTTCGTAAATCCATATTTCTGCTCATCTAATAAATTTGAAAATGGACACTCTCTAAATTTCTGGTCAAATTTTGCATTGTATCTTTTTAAAAGTGGCTGAATTGTACTTTGATTATACATATGTAAATCACGTATATTTCTGTCATTTGTATCTCTATACATGGCGATTAAACTACTTGTTATCTCCTCTTCTACTTCAGCGTTTACACGCAATTCCTCCAAAAGCCAACGCTCTAATTCTGAAACAGAAGTAATATTTCGCACTAAAAGTGACTGTAATTTACTTTCTAAATCATTAAGCATACACAATCCTCCCATTTTAAATTTTCTGTTTTTTAGAGATAAAAAAGGACAAGTAGTCAGATTGGCTACTTGTCCTTTTTTGTTAAACCATACTCAATACTATTAAGCTTGGAATGCTTCTGTTAATACTGGTACGATTTGTTTTTTACGAGATACAACACCTTTTAAAGTAGCAGTGTTGTTTTCTAGAGATACGTTGTATGCTTTCTCAACAACGTTTGCTGCTTTACCGATCGCAAGACCGACAGAATCGTTAGTTAAGATATCAGTTACAACGAATAAGAATAGGTCTAAACCTTTTTCTTCTACTACTGCAGAGATAACTTTTTCAAGTTCCGCTTGGTGTACAAGAACGTCGTTTGTATCAACAGCGTTTACTTGTGCGATTTCAACTTTCGCATTACCCATTTGGAATTCTTTAGCGTCAAGAGAGATTAATTGCTCCATTGTTTTTCCGCTTAAGTCAGCACCAGCTTTTAACATTTCTAAGCCGTAGCTATCAGCATCTACACCAGCGATTTCCGCTAATTCACGAGCTGCTGCTACGTCTTGCTCTGTGCAAGTTGGAGATTTGAATAGTAAAGAATCTGAAATGATTGCAGATAACATTAAACCTGCAACTTCTTTACGAATTGTAACGCCATTTTCTTTGTACATTTTGTTTAAGATTGTAGCTGTACATCCAACTGGCTCACAACGGTAGTAAATAGGATCGCTTGTTTCAAAGTTAGCAATACGGTGATGGTCAATAACTTCTAACACACGAACAGATTCGATATCGTTAGCACTTTGTTGACGCTCGTTATGATCAACTAAAATAACGTTGTTCACTTCGCTTGCTACTGTCTCAACAAAACGCGGTCCTTCTACTTTAAAATAGTCTAACGCAAATTGAGTTTCACCGCTGATTTCGCCTAAACGTACAGGCTCAGCATTCATTCCTAATTCTTTTTTCAATTCTGCATAAGCAATTGCAGAACAAATTGCATCTGTATCTGGGTTTTTATGCCCGAAAACTAGTACTTTTTCCATGTTTTCCACCTCTTCATGAAAAGGATATCTTAAAGAAGCAAATATGACAATATTTAAAGCCCATTTTTTTATAAATAATTGCACTTTCTGCTATATTTTTCATCGTTTTTCGTAAAAAAGATCATCTAAAATGAATTAGATGATCGAAACGTATATTTTATTTAAAATAAGGTAGGAGCCTGCACTACATGATTTAGCGCGAAATTTGATGCTAAACCGTTATTTACAAGGTTAACATCTATAACTTGATAAAATGCATTCCCAGTATCTGCAATTTCCCAAACAGCTAAAATAAGGTGATATCCATTTCTATCTGTAGGTACATTTGCTTCATGTGTCACGGAAGTTCCTGGTCTAGCTCCTCCGTCATTTTTCACATAAAACGGTACTAAATCTAAATCAGATCGTGATAATGGTTTATTTGGATTCCAATCTTTTTTCGTAATATAGTATTTCCATTCTTTCGTACTATGAGGTGCCGTTAGTTTCCACTTGAATGTATTCGTCCCTCCGTTTAACGTAACTTTCTTCCACCTATCAACTGTTTGAACGTCTAAAGCAGGAAAATGACCAGCTCCGGCAATTTGTCCATCAGAAGGTCCTAATTGCGGGAATCCACCTATTCCTTCTACACTTTGTGGCTCATATTGAATCGGTCCGCAATTCACATTTACCCCTTGCTTACATAAATAAGAACGGCTCGCTGGTGATTCAACATATCCATGAGCTGAAGCTTTTTCTGAAAAACCGAAAGTTAACAATCCCGTAAGTAATATGCTACCACTTAACATAACTTTCTTCACTTTCTGTAAACCTTTCGTTTTCATCCCGACATCCCCTTTCGCATAATAAAGCGAAAACAACTATAGTTGCCTAGTCATCTCCTCTACATTCATTATAAGATGAGAGACTATACAAACATAACCCTCTAAAAACTTTCTCAAATTCAATTAGTACATTAAATAAATTTTATTAATACATTCAAATAACACCGCTAGAGAAATATAGACGGTGTTAAATATACTCAATTAAACTATTCGTTTATAAATAAATTACGAAATTGGCAAAGTTAGTCTAGTTATCAAATAGCCCTCTCCCTCTCAGATTTGCGGAAACTGGCTCCTTTCCGATTTCACGTGCCCATATAGATAACTGGCCGATATGGTGGATTTCGTGGACAATGACATGACGTATTAACTCTCCGTGTGTACATTCAATGACTCGGCGCCTAATTGGTGCGTCTCTTGAGCTAATCGGCTCTTCATTGAAGTCAGCTTTTGAAAGTTTCCGAGAATCCATTTCATTTGTCCAAGAGGTCACAAATGGCTTCACTTTCCCGTGGTATTGAGCTGAAAGATTTTTCACTTTTTGTAAGCTGGCATACTCTTCAAACAATGGCTCCTCAGGCACTGATTCACCACACAACCCTAAGATCCACATATATTCCACATCTACAATATGAAATAGGGTATGTAGTATACTGCCGAATCCACCGACCCGTTTCTTTACCAGTTCTTCGGCCGATATGTCTTCGCACCATGTAAACCAATCATCACGAACTTGCCAGTTATATTGAAACAGTTTCAACATCACAGCAACCTCCATCTTTTAGATTGACATTTAATATTCACCAAAGGACTTCAAAATTCCTATTTAAGTAATACCTCTTATACAACTGTTAAAACCTTATACAAATTGGCCCTCAAATTGAACATTCAATATGAAGTTAATGAATGAAAAGAAAACCCCTATTATACAGGGGGGGATCAATCTTTTTACAAATCAATACTCAGACCTAATAACAGATTTTTCGTTTAAAAATATCCCTCTTTTTAAATAAAAATACTAAATCATTTTATAATAAATAACCGTTGCATCTAAATTACCATTTGGAGATATTGCGTATTCTGGTATTTTTCCAACTTCTTTATAGTCTAATGATTTATACAATCTATTAGAAGGGTCTCCTTCTCTCGTATCTAGCACTATAAGAGACCTATTTTCTTGCTTTGCTCTTTCCTCTGCTTTTTGCATAAGCAAACGTCCAATGCCATTACGTCTGAAGTTTGGATGAGTCATTAACTTACAAATTTCAGCTCTATGAATCCCATTAGGCTTTGTAACTAAATGTAATTGAATACTCCCTGCCACTTCATTATTTATTTTAGCAACATACAAGATCACTTCTGGTGCTAATACAGTTTCCCAATACTTCGCTGATTCTTTTTGTTCCAGTGGAGGTAAAAAACCAATTGACGCCCCATCATCTACAACCATTTTCAAAAGTTTAGAAAGCTCTTCCACATCATCTTCTATTTGCTTAATCTCTTCAATTACTACATTTTGCATTTACTAATCCCCCTTTTGTTTCATTGTACCAATTTTTAAAGAAGGAATAACGGATAACTAAGATGAAATTATTTAAGGTACATTTTTTTGAGAAAGGATACTTATATGAAGTATATATTAGATAGGACATACGCAAGAGAACTTCTCAAGTGGGCATATGAACAAAACCCAGGTCCGTGGTTCGAACATTCATGTAATGTTGCCCTTGCAACTGAAAAGATAGTTGTAGAACTTATTAATAATGGGTACGACCTAGATGCTGACATAGCATATAATGCTGCCCTCCTGCATGATATAGGAAGATATAAAGGGTTTACTAAATCTGTTATTCATTCCTATGATGGTTATATGTATTTGAATAATTTAGGGTATACAGGAAACGCGATTATTTGCGTGACACATTCATTCCCGTGTAAAAATGAGCATTTAGATATAGCAGCGGAGTGGAGTCTCGTTCCTGACCATATGAGAATCCAGTTAGTTGAAATATTGAATGAACATTGTAACTACGATTTATACAATAAAATAATTACTCTTTGTGATGCTCTTGCTGACGCGGATGGTTTTACTACGCTGGAAAGAAGATTGATTTCCGTTGGTTTACGTCATGGTACAACGTCTCATACATCATTACATTGGAAAGGGTTTTATGCAATTAAGAAAGAATTAGAAGCTTTAATCGGTAAAAGCATATACACAGTTCTTCCTGATGTAGAGAATTCGATTTATGAAGATATAGAATATTAAAGTGAATAAAAATTTAATCTCACATAAAAAACGTTTTAAACTTTATGTTTAAAACGTTTTTTTATTCAATGCTTTTGATTTTTCAGTTCTGTTAAACATTCCTGTACTAAAGTTACCGCTTGACTCATTGCAGCTCCACCAGCAAATGCTGCTGATACACCACACGCTTCCAGAATTTCTTTATCTGAACACCCTTGATCAAGACAACCTTTTGTATGATAAACGGTACAATATTCATCTTGCGTTGCTAGACTAATTCCTAATGCGATAAGTTGTTTTTCCCTTTTTGTTAAAGCGCCCTCTTGAAAACAAGCTTGCGTGAATGCATTATATGTTTCTGCAATTTCAGGAATTTGGTTTGTAAAACTACCGATACCTTCTTTATAATGATGTAGAACGTCATTTACTGAACTATGTTTTTCGTGTTCCATCTTATTATTACCCCCATTCAAATTATGTGTACCTATTGTAGTATGTGATGAAAAGAAGGTAATATACCTCATTAAATAGAATGAATATTCAGTTTATTATAACTACAATTTCAGACTATCATCCACTACTGATTGTTCTTTATAGTTTTTCCTTTCAATCTCTTTACTCCTCTCTTCCCAAAATGTTAAACCTTCAATTCCCACATTTTTAGGATCAAACACTGGATCTTTCCCTTCTTTTTTCTGTGATTCATAATCTTTTAACACTTTTAATGCAATTTTACTTAATAGTAGAATCGCGATTAGATTTAACCATGCCATACTACCAATTCCTAAATCTCCAAGATTCCATAAAAGTGACGCCGATTCTACGCTACCGATGTATACCATAATTAAAAATCCAATTTTTAAAACTGGTTTTAACCAGCTATGTTTAAGCTCACGATCTAAATAAGTAAGTGTCGTTTCAGCGATATAGTAGTAAGCAAGTAAAGTTGTAAACGCGAAGAAGAAGATTGCGAATGAAATAAATATTGGACCAAACCCTGTCATAACAGTTTCAACTGCTTGTTGTGTATAGATTGGACCTGCATCAACATTCCCTATATTCTTTACAATGGCGCTTTTTCCTTCAGGTATAACATTATACATACCTGTTATTAAAATCATAAGAGCTGTCGCTGTACATACAACAATTGTATCGATATATACAGAAAACGCTTGAACTAGCCCTTGTTTTGCAGGATGGGATACTTCAGCAGCAGCGGAGCTATACGTCGCTTCTCCAACACCAGCAACATTTGAAAATACAGCACGCTTTACTCCCCATGCAATTGCTGCACCGACGATTCCGCCAAACATTTCATTTACACCAAAAGCACTAGAGAAAATTAAAGCGAACATACTTGGAATTTCTGTTACATTCGCAATTAATACGATACATGTAACAATTACATAACCTATTGCCATAAATGGAACAAGCATTTGCGAAACGCCCGCAATTCTCTTTACGCCACCAAAAATGATTGATGCTAATAATATAACTAATAATATTCCAGTTATATATTTGCTAATGCCATTAGAGTTTTCAAATCCAACTGCGATACTACTAGACTGAATACCTGGTAATAAAACGCCATATGAAAGTGTTACAACAACCGCTACAATGACTGCAAACCATTTCATTTTCAGGCCTTTTTCAATGAAATATGGTGTACCACCTCGGTATTCATTCCCAACTTTACTTTTATACACTTGAGATAATGTTGATTCAACAAATGCACTCGCTGCTCCTAAAAGAGCCATTACCCACATCCAAAACACAGCTCCTGGTCCGCCAAAAGCGATTGCTGTCGCGACTCCTGCGATATTACCTATTCCAACCCTACCTGATAAGGCTAAACAAAATGCTTGAAAGGATGAAATTCCCGTCTCCGAGCTCTTCCCTTCAAATAATAATTTAATCATCTCTTTAAAATAACGAATTTGTAGAAAACGAGTTGCAATTGTAAAATACACACCTGCTCCTAATGCAAAAACAACTAAGCCAATACTCCATACTTGCCCTACTAACCACTCTACTAATTGCTCCATCCAAATCCCCCTTAATATTCTTTTGAAAACTATTTTATATATAAGAAAACGGACAACTATTATTAAACCTTATAGTTGTCCGTATCTCTCATTATTTCATCCCTCTATTTATTAACAGTTAGATTCTCTATTACTTTATATTGACCCAAACACTTTTCACTTCTGTGTAATTATCAAGCGCATATGAACCTAACTCACGACCAATACCAGATTGTTTAAACCCACCAAATGGTGCAGCTGCATTTTCTAAATTATAATCATTAATCCATACTGTTCCTGCCTTTAATTTATTGGCAACTTGATGTCCTGTTTTAATATTTTGTGTCCATACGCCCGCAGCGAGTCCGTATGAAGAGCGATTTGCTCTTTCGATGACCTCTTCTGTTGAATCAAATGGAAGTACAACGACAACTGGTCCAAAAATTTCTTCTTTCACAATTGTCATATCATCAGTAACATTTGTGAATACAGTTGGCTGTACAAAATATCCTTTTTCAAATGCCCGTTCACCACCAGCAGCAACAGTAGCGCCTTCAGCTTTTCCTTGTTCAATGTAATGTAGCACACGCTCTTGTTGTTTTTTAGATACGAGCGGTCCCATTTCTGTTTCCTTCTCCATACCTGCTCCAAGTTTCACGTTATTCGCCATTTCCACTAGTTCATTTACGACTGTTTCGTAATGTTTTCGGTGAACGAACACGCGAGAACCGGCACTACAATTTTGGCCGTGATTATACATAATGCCTTGGAATGCACCGTTAATCGCTTCTTCTAAATCAGCATCTTCTAAAATAATATTTGGTGATTTACCACCAAGTTCTAACGTTACATGTTTAATTGTTTCTGCAGATTGACGCATAATATATTTCCCTGTAACTGTTGAACCTGTGAAGGCTACTTTATCAATATCATGATGGTTTACGATTGCAGCTCCTGCTTCAGGGCCAAAACCTGGAACAAAGTTTACAACACCGTTTGGAAAACCTGCTTCTTTAAAGAGCTTCGCTGTATATAATAACGATAAAGGCGTTTGCTCTGCTGGTTTTAATACGATTGTACAACCTGTTGCTAGTGCAGCTCCCATTTTCCAAGAAGACATAACGAGTGGAAAATTCCAAGGAATAATTTGACCTACAACGCCAACAGGTTCATGGCGTGTGTAATTTAAGTAATCTTTTGAAATCGGAATCGTTTGCCCAATAATTTTCGTAGCCCATCCCGCATAATAACGATAATTTTCTACAGTCGCTGCAATATCATCATCCAGTGCTACTTGATATGGTTTTCCATTATCTAAAGCTTCTAACTGCGCTAATTCTTCTCCATGCTCTTCAATTAAGTCTGCTAATTTATAAATAAGGTGCGCTCTTTCAGCGGTAGTCATTTCTACCCAAGGTCCTGATTCAAATGCAGATCTTGCAGCTTTTACCGCTACATCAATATCCTCTTCTCGCGCTTCGCATACGACAGCTAAAACATCTTCTGTTGCTGGATTGTATGTCTCAAATGTCTTCCCGCTAATGGAAGGTACAAATTCACCATTAATAAACATTTTAATTTCTTCATTTAAAAACGCTTTCACTTTTGGTCTCAGCTCAATGTTTTTCGTTAACATATATGCTCTCCTCCTTATTTAAACAGCTGCATGAGCTGCAATTTTTGAAATAATCGTTTGAAGTTTTTGATCTTCTTCTTCAGTTAATCCGAGTCTCGGATAACGAGAAGGTCCCCCAGCTTGCCCGTATAATTCCATTGAGCGTTTAACGATTTGTACATATTTTCCTGATCCTTCAAGAAACTCGCAAAGAGGTAAAATAGCATCGTTTATTTCCCAAGCTTTTTCTAATTCACCATTCTGGAAATGCTCATACATTTTCGTAACAAGTCCCGGTACGATATTTCCTGCTACTGAAACCCATCCCGTTGCACCTACTAAATAAGACTCCATAACTAAATCTTCAGATCCACAGAAGACTTGAAAAGCACCTTCGCTTTGTCGTACTAAATCTCTTGCTTTACGAATATCTCCGCTAGATTCTTTAATATGTGTAACATTTTCACATTCTTTTCCAATACGTAGCATGAGCTCTGTACTCATATCAACACCAGATGTAAACGGATTATTGTATAACATAATTGGTATATTTACAGCGTTTGAGATTTCTTTAAAATGAAAATAAATTTCCTCTTCTTTCGGCTTACAATAGTACGAGTTAATAATTAATGCGCAATCCGCTCCGTGTGCTTCTGCATGTTTCGTATATTCAATCGTTTCTTTCGTCGTTTCTGCTGCAGTTCCTACAATAACTGGAATACGGCCATCAACTTCTTTTAATACTGTTTCTACCATTTTAAATCGTTCTTCTTTTGATAAACTAACAAACTCCCCTGTACTTCCATTAATAATAATGCCAGCTACCTTTTGATCGATAAAATAGTTAACGTTTTGTTTTACACCGTTCCAATTAATTTCTTGAAACTCATCCATCGGTGTAATCAATACTGGAAATGCCCCTTTAATTTTTTTCATATTTATCTCTCCCTTTACTATTTTATTTTAATAAAAATCCTGTCGGAAACGGATCTGTAGGGTCTAATAGAAACGTCTGCATTCCTGTAATAAACCCTCTACTTTCAAAGCGAAAAATGTATCCTTGTTCTTCTTTCTTCACTTGTTCCACTGTTATAAAGCTATTAAATATACTTTCATTTTTAAAAGGTTTATCCGCTATATAATCATTTTTAAATAATGTATGAACATAAGATACAATAGTAGAAACAAAACCAGGCGAACGTACGATAAAGTTATCTTCATGAAATGTAATCGACTTTATTTGGTTCTTTTCTGTTTGCATAGATTCTACTAAAATAAGTCTTTTTATTAATGACTGTTTTTGTATAGCTTGAAGTGTAACTTCACTCCATTTTTTTAATTTAGAGATATTTTCAATACTGATTTCTGGTGAATATGCATCCTTTTCTACAACTGCATATACTTTATCTGCCTGAATGAGAGAGTAACTTATATTACCAACTTGTAAATTTTTCTCAATCATATAACATAGTTTACTTTCAAACGAAACAGATACAACTTCATCATTCTCTACATACGCATGGATTGAAAATATACCAGATAGCGTTTCGATTTTGTATTGGTTCGTCTCTCTCTTTTTTAAATACCCGCTTTCTAGTAACATCGTTATGACTGCGACAATCCCCCCATAATGAAGCGGAATGGATCCTTCATGATTAAAAAATAATACAGCTGCATCGACTTCCATATGAATAGAAGGAACGACAATACATCCATTTAATCCGATAAAACCACGTGGTTCATTTAATAAAAGCTTCATTTCTTCTGCTAATTCACCTGAAAATTGTTCGTTTAATTGCTCTAAACTGTAGTAGTATTTGCATGGTACATCTTTCATTACACGAAATGCTTCACCATTTACATGTACGTCTACTGCTGTATACATTTTTTGAATGTTCATTTTACATCCTCCGTTTCATGTTCCATCGGCGGAATTAGCAAAAAGCCTTCTTTAAGTGGGTCCTTTTCATTATAAAAAAATCTATGCATCCCCATAAGCCAAGCTGAACCTGTAATTTTCGTTACGACAGCTTCAATATTTTCTACAGATGTTGTATTTATGACGCACCCTTTAAATAAAGAGCCAACGATACTCTCATGAATAAACTCTTCATCCACTTCAATTTTTTGATTTGCGTATAATACAGCTAACTTCGCTGATGTTCCTGTACCACATGGAGAACGATCAATTCCTCCTGGCGGAACGACAACTGTATTTTTCACATGAGCACTTTCATGAGTAGGATCTGTATAAAATTCAATATGGGTTAACCCTCTAATAAACGAATACTGCGGATGAATGATTTCAAATTCCTCATTAATGATATTTCTAATATGAATTGCCTTATCGATAATTGTAGATGCATTTTCCGGTACTAACTCTAAACCTACTGACTTCGCATCGATAATGGCATAAAAATTCCCTCCATACGCAATATCTGCTTCTACAGTTCCAATCCCTTCGACTTGTACAGTAATATGTTTCAGTAAAAAAGCTGGTATGTTACAGAAAGAGACTTCTTTCGCTTTTCCATCTTGAACAAAGATATCCACTTCAACTAAGCCGGCTGGCGTGTCTAACTTTAACGAAGTAATCGGTTCAACTACCGGAATTAAACCTGATTCAATTAAAGCTGTACATACACCAATTGTATCGTGACCACACATCGGTAAATACCCACCTGTTTCTATGTAAATAACACCAATATTTGCTTCAGGATGACATGGATCTGTTAATAGTGCTCCTGACATTACATCATGACCACGTGGTTCATTCATTAACAATTTGCGAATCCAGTCATACTCCTTTTTCATATGTAACATCTTCTCTGCCATCGTCTCTCCAATTAACTTAGGAAGTCCACTAATCAATGTTCTCGTTGGATTCCCGCCCGTATGTGTATCAATCGTCGTAAAGACTCTTTGTGACCTCATCCGTTTAACACCCTTTCTGTAAAACGACTCAAACGAAGTGGTTCAATAGGAATAATTGTTTCTTTTTCATTTAATAATTCTTCAATCACTTTCCCAGTAACAGCTGCAAGGCTAATGCCATCTCCTTCATGCCCTGCCGCTATAAAGTAATTCGGGATATGTTCCACACGTGAAATGATCGGTAAATGGTCTTCTGTCCACGGGCGTAATCCAGCATATGAACGAATCACCATCATATCCGCCATTTTCGGATAAAAGCGAATTGCTCTATTCGCAATACATTTAATAACCTCGTTATTTATCCTCGTATGCATCCCTACAAACTCTCTACTACTACCAATTAAAAAATTTTGACTTTCTGTCGGCTCAAATACAAGAGCTACCCCATATTTTTCAGTTAAAGCATCCACTTTTCGTTTTCCGCCAAATTTAGAAATTAAATAACCAAATTCCATTACTTTACGACAGCCAACGTGTTGTTGCCTTGAAGCTACAATAATATGCCCTTTTCTCGGTTCAATTGGGACATTTATATCCAACATTTGTCCGATTTTTGGAGCCCATACACCGGCTGCGTTCACCACTTGCTTCGCAGTAAACGTCTCATTTGTCGTTTCTACAATAAAGGATCCGTCTATATCTCTTTTCATTTCTTTTACTTCCGTATGATTAAAAGCTTTCGTACCAAATTTCTTCGATTCTGCAAGAAGTGAGAAAGCAAGAAGATATGGATTTACAGTTGAATCCGTTGCGCATTCTAACCCGCCTAATAAATCATCTGCAAAAAATGGCGATTCTTCTCTTATATCGTGTCTATCAAGCATTCGAAACGGCAATCCAGCTTCCTTTTGACGATTCACCCATTGCTGCGCTGCTTCCATTTCTTCGTCCGACTCACATACGAGAATACTTCCTGGTGCTCTATATTCAAATGAATGCTCTAACTCTTCACTTAATTCTGTTACTAATTTTTGACTTACTAACGACATTTGACTATCAAACCCTGGGTCTTTATCAATAGCCAAAATATTCCCGTCACACCGTGAAGACGTCCCACTGACAAATTCTCCTTTTTCAATGATTGTTACGTCTCTACCGTATTTTGATGTGTAATAAGCGATAGAACAGCCAATAATACCACCGCCTATTATTAAAACGTCACAGTGCCTCACTTAGCACCCCTCCTTTCTTTTTACTCCCTCACTTTCTTTTATGCAATTGACGTGCCAACTCTACATATATACACTTTTTATAAAAAATATTTTAATTTGTAAAAATATTTTAAATTTATCGTAAATAGGTGTATTATTTTTTTATCACTGTCAAAATTTTTATACATAACAGGAGGACAATATGGCATTCTCATTTCCCACAATAAAAGAATTTCTAAAAACTTTATCCATTGATCATACATACAGCATGCAACCTATTGAGCAAGTTGGAGAAAAATTTTATTACCGCCCTTCTACTACTGAAGAATATAACTGCGCTGTTATATATGAAGATGACTCATTCACCACTTTAATTGACATGTTTTCCAATGAAATAGTTGTCATCATAATGAATGAAAATAAAGTGCCTATATGCTGTATAACAGCTCAGCAAATCATTCCGTTTCTTGTTAAGACTTACAATGAACTACAATCTTTTTATAACACCGTAATACAAACAACGGATTCTTCTGTTACAGTTATCGATGATAAAGAATGTGTTCGCACTTGGACAGATGGCGCCGAAAAGATTTTTTCGGTCAACCATACTGAAATTATTGGACAACCTATCACTCGTTTTTTTGACTATAAAGATTTGGAAATCTTGCAATCATTACATGACGGAAAAAGCATAATCGCTCAGTTCCATCAGCCTCGTCCAGATTTGTTCGTATTAATTAATTCAAATCCAGTGTATTGTAACGATGAAATTATCGGAGCTGTCGTTTCAGAAACTGATGTAACAAATCAAGTCGCTTTAAACGAAAAACTATTCAATATGTCACATGAAATGCACCGTTTAGAACAAGAGGTCGCAAAGTACAAAGATGAATCAGATCCTTTCCTTGCGATGAATGGAAAGAGCCCTGTTATTCAAAGAACAATACAATTAGCTAGAAAGGTTTGTTCGGTGAAATCAACTGTTTTAATACTCGGCGAAAGTGGTGTTGGAAAAGAAGTATTTGCAAAAGCAATTCATGAAGCAAGTGAAGCTACTAAGGCACCTTTCATTTCAATTAACTGCGGTGCAATTCCCGAGGCGTTATTTGAAAGCGAATTATTCGGGTATGAGCGTGGGGCTTTTTCTGGTGCAAATAGTAAAGGAAAAAAAGGTAAAATAGAGCTCGCGCAAGGCGGTACATTATTCCTTGATGAAATAGGAGAAATGCCGCTTGATATGCAGGTAAAACTTTTGCGTGTACTACAAGAACGAAAGTATTACCGTGTTGGTGGAGAAAAAGAGATTCATATTGATTTCCGCATTATCGCTGCTACAAATCGTGATTTACAAGAAGAAATGAGAAAAGGCACGTTCCGAGAAGATTTATACTATCGTTTAAATGTAGTTAGTTTGCATATTCCACCGCTTCGCGAAAGACGAGAAGATATTATCGAATTAACATACTCTTTCTTAAATGATTTTTCAATCAACTATAACAGACCAATTCGTGACTTACCTTCAAGCATTATGCATGAACTACTTCATTACAATTGGCCAGGTAATATTCGCGAGCTCCGTAACGTTGTTGAGAGACTTGTCGTATTTGCGACTGACGGTATTATAAAACAAGAATATTTACCATTTCATACAAATGAAACGTTAGACAACCATACGGCACATTCCCTATTACTCAGCAATAATAATACAATCCTCTCTTTGCAAGAAGAGATGGATGAACATGAGAAAAAAGTCATCGAGAGGGCTTTACGCATTTTAAATGGGAATAAATTAGAATGCGCGAAACAGCTTGGTGTTACGAGGGCCACTTTATATAACCGCCTAAAAAAACTCGGGTTACAATAAACATTCCTTCTCTACTATGGCATAGTTTTTGCATAATAATTTGTGCAAACCGAACTAGAGGAGGAATACATATGACGAATAAAGATCACTTAATTGTTTGTCGATGTGAAGAAGTTACATACGGACAACTTCAATCGACAATTGCTGAATATAAATGCTCGGCAAGAGAATTAAAACTAAGAACACGTGCTGGCATGGGATTTTGTGGTGGCCGCACATGTAGAATGATGATAGATCGAATGATTGAAAGTGCAAATCCCGACGTAAACACTAATGAAATGCCATTAAAATATCAACCACCAGTTCGCGCAGTTACCTTTGGAGCGGTAGGTGAAAATCAATGAATAGAATTACACATCACCCTATTTTAGGAAGTTTAAATAGTAGTAAGCGCATCACTTTCCAATTTAACGGGCAACAATATGAAGCCTATGAACATGAAACCATTGCGGCGGCTTTACTTGCAAACGGAATACGAACATTAAGAGTACATGAAGATAGTGGAACGCCGCGAGGTATTTACTGTAATATCGGGCATTGTTCTGAATGCCGCGTGACAGTAAACAATCAAACGAACGTACGAGCATGCTTAACTGTTCTAGAAAAAGATATGGTAGTTGATAGTGGTAAACAGCATCCAAATATCGTGAGAGAGATGGTGAAAAAGCGATGAACGATGTCATTATTATCGGAGCTGGACCAGCAGGTTTATCAGCCTCCATCTCTTGTGCTCGTTTTGGACTAAATGTACTTGTTATTGATGAATTTATGAAGCCTGGCGGAAGGTTGCTCGGACAATTACATCAAGAACCTACTGGAGAATGGTGGAACGGAATAGAAGAATCAAAACGACTTCACGAAGAAGCAAAATCACTTTCAGTTAATATTCGATGTGGCATTTCTGTCTATAATTTAGATAAAGATGAAAGTTCTTGGTTCGTACATACGAATATCGGTACGTTAGAAGCACCGTTCGTTTTACTTGCTACTGGCGCTGCTGAGTACTCCATTCCCCTTCCTGGTTGGACACTTCCTGGGGTGATGTCAATCGGAGCAGCTCAAGTTATGACAAATGTTCATCGCGTTCAAGTTGGGAGAAAAGGAGTAATTATTGGTGCTAACATTTTGTCATTCGCTATCTTAAATGAATTACAATTAGCGGGCATTAAAGTGGAACATATCGTACTTCCTGAAAAAAGTGAATTAAGTCAAAAGGCTAGTGAACCAGAAGAAGTTTTAAACTCTCTCTTACATGCTGCACACCTTGCTCCATCACCTTTATTACGTATAGGTAGTCGATTGATGAAATATAATTGGGTGAAACAAGCTGGATTAAACTTCTATCCAAATAACGGTATGAAAATAAATGGCACACCACTTCACCTTCGAAAAGCAGCTCTTGAAATTATCGGTACAGATCAAGTTGAAGGTGTACGGGTTGCTACTATTGATACGAAAGGAAACATCATAACTGGATCGGAACAAATATATGAGGCAGACTTCGTTTGTATTGCCGGTGGCTTATACCCTCTTGCTGAGCTTGCTGCTGTAGCTGGCTGTCCTTTCCGTTACATTCCGGAATTAGGCGGCCATGTTCCTCTCCATTCCGAAACAATGGAAACCCCTCTTCCCGGTTTATTTGTAGCCGGCAATATAACTGGCATTGAAAGCGGAAAAATCGCGATGGCACAAGGAACTGTTGCTGGATATTCAATCGTAAAACAAGCAAATACAAAATCCCAGTCGGTTGAACAACACTTGCAACAGGCGATCCAACATGTACATACCGTACGTCAACAAGCTGCCATTCAATTTAACCCGAGGATTGATGTCGGTAGGCGTAAAATGAATGAAATTTGGCGTGATTATTCCCTTACATATGCACATACTAAAAAGAGCTGTTGAGATTACTCTCAACAGCTCTTTTTCCTACTCATCTGAGTTATTAAATTTCGCTAATGCGTAAATGCCTTCTTCATCATCTAATTCAAGTTGTAGTCTTGCTGCGAATGAATTGACATTATATTCTCTGTCAAGTAACAAGCGTAGTGCTTCAATTAAGTTTGCTTGAATTAATATTTGTTGACGGCCATTTACCTCTACTTCTGCAGAGAAACCATATTCATCATCATACATTAGCTCAACTAAAACTTCTTCTGGACCAACTTGTCTTTTTTCAGCGATATATACACAAAGCGCATTGATAAGTTCTTGTTCAGAAATTTTTATTGTTTCCATGCTACTTCATCTTCCTTTTTCTTACGTTGATCTTTGAAGTATTTAAATGCACGAACTGCTAACATTACGATACCAGCCATTACTAACATATTTACCATAAACGCTAATACAGAACCAAGAGCTCCCATATTTGCAAATAGGCTACCCATTAGTAAACCACCAAGACCACCTAGTAATAAACCTTTCATAAAGCTTCCTTTATTACTCTTTGGTGCTGTGTTTGTTGCCTTTGTTTTTGAATCTGTTGTTGTTTTTTGTGAGTTTACGTTATTATCTTTTTTGTTCAAATCAACTTTTGACTTTTGACCAGAACTTGGTGTGTATGATTTTTTACCAGATTTGTAACCCTTCGCTGCTGCGTGATCTACAAACATGAAGCTACTAGCTCCAAAGATAACCATGAATGCTGTCATGACTGCTACAAGTTTTTTCAACATATTATATCCATTCTCCTTTTATATAGATATATGTGAAATCTACCTTTCTAGTAAATTCAGAATGATAGATTTGTTTTTAAAAACATTTTAAAGGTTCTTATGAACTCATTATATGAACTTTTGTCGAAATATGCAAGCATTATTTACTTACGACAGTTTGGTGACAAAGGAAAAATTAAGCAAAACAGAATTGACTTTAAATGAAACAAAACATATTATAGGTTCATAAGAACTTTTTATTATTTTTGGAGGTGAAAAGATGGAAACATTTCATCTCACACGAAACGAAATGGCTACCCTTCTTCTATCTTTAAGAGGATGGAATACGAAAAAGCCTCTCGGTATTTTACAAGAAGCGTGGGCAAAGTCACATAAAAAAGATATTGAAAGCGGACAAAGCGTAACTGCTTTTATTACTACCGCACTTTCACCTATTTTTGAAAAACTGATTAAAATTGATGATACAGACGTCGGTTTTTCATTAAATGAAATAGTTGCGCTTGGAAATCAGATTGAAAATACAAGTTTCTCAGTAACGGCCATGCAAAACTGGGTGAAACGAGATATTAAAGAAATGATTGGCTCTCCTCAAAAAGGAAAAAAATATTCAATTGAACAAGCAGCCTTACTATTCATTGTTGAAGATTTAAAAACAGCACTTGATTTTGAATCCATTCGTAAGCTATTACGCCTTATCGTAAATGACCCAGCCGATCGAAGTGATGACTTAATCAATCCTGTTCATTTATATGGAGCATACTCTTCTCTATTTGAAGAACTCAATCAAGGGAATTGCTTACAACTAAATGCAACAGATACAATCCATACAATTGAAAATATCGTGAAAGAAAGAGCTGATAAAATTGCAAGCAAGTTCGATCAGGTTAACAACGAACAACGCGAAGCAATTCGTAATGCGATTATTATTGCCACATTATCTGTGCATACCGCTTATGTACAAATGTTAGCAAAACGTTACGTAACAGCAACTTTATTTTTACAAAATTTAGAAGTGAAACCGTAAAAAATAGGAGCAGAAATGCTTCTATTTTTTTATAACGAAAACAAGCATCAATCTGTTACATACTTAGAACAGGTTGATGCTTGTTTCTCTAGGTATTAATTATAAAAAACCATAATCGCCTATTATTAATTCAAAAATGATCATTTCATTCTATTATATTTCGAACAAGTTTTCTCGATAAATTTAATTCCCTCATCTTTGTAACTCTTTATAAATTTCGATTTGAGCTTTTGAGCTATTAGCAAAACTTAACCAACCCTGTCTCACATTACTAATATTTTCAGTTACCAAAAGTTCAACTATATCTAGATGTGAAACATTCGTTATTATCGATTTATTTATACCATTAACTTTAGCACCTGACATATACTTAGCGATCTCAGGGTTTAATGCAAAAGCAAAATCAATTACAGTAGCACCTTGCGGTAAGTTCACGGAATCTAACTTAGGAGTAAATACAACAATGTTATCTTGGAATAGTTCATATGATACTAAATCATAAAATTCAATCGCATCTTGAGTTACTAGATCATTTGTCTTAATAAAATGATTCATCAATTTATGAATTATATTTTGCATCTCCTTATCAGTTATACTTTTTGTAAGAATATGAAATACCCCTTTATCTCGTATCTCCTGATTTATTTTTGTTTCAATACATATCATTATTTCATGGTTATTGATTACCACTTTGGTCTTTAAGTATTTGTTTAATACATCACTTTCAATTGCTATGTTATCTTCAAATTGATGAGGAATTGGTTTGTACAGTTGATGTATAATTCCTAATATTTTATAACAGTCTAAATTACTTGAGACCGTGATGATTATTTTTGACACCACCGTAATGTCTTGAATATCTTGGAGACGAGAATAAGCTGTATAAATAGGACTTACTTCATAGTTAACTTCAAATATTAAAGGTGGATTTAGAAAATTATTTATATCTTGCATTATATTTTGAGACAAACCCTCTAATAACTTAACATAATTTTGTAAAAGTATTTTCATGCCCTTATATTTAGAATGATTAAGATAATAAAAACCTAAATCTTCTAACTCGTGTTGAATATGAAATAGCCCCAGCCTTTTACAAATCGGAGCGAAAATTTTGAGTGTTTCATTTGCATAAGGAACTTGTTTTTTTACAGCTTTTACCTGTAAAGTCCTCATGTTATGTAGACGATCTATTACTTTTATAATAGCTACTCTTATATCTCCTTGTGTAGCTAACAATAATTTCTTTAAATTTATTGCTTCATACTCTTCTTTATTAGGGATTTGTTTTTTATCAATTTTAGTTAATCCTTCTACAATATCAGCCACTTTTTTACCGAATATATCACGTATATACTCAATTGTATAATCTGTATCCTCCGCCACATCATGTAGTAATGCTGCAACTAAAGTTATAATATCAGCCTTACACTCTAGCAAAATTTCTGTAACTGCAAATGGATGAGTAATATACGGCTCACCCGAAACACGAAATTGTCCTTCATGAGCTTTCTCGGAAACTAATATAGCTATATGTAATTGTTCTAATTCTGCTCTATGTAGATATGAGGCCTTTTCTAATAATGCTTCTTTCATATTTTCACCCTCATCACGCTAATTTTCTATAAAAATTCCATTAACATTATAATTCGTTATTTGAAAGTGAAGTACCTGTCTACGTGAAAAGAGAATATTTATATTGTTTATTCCCCACAAAGTATTTTGAAGCTTCTAAATCAACTCAAATGGAATATGCATATTCTTTTTTAGGTAACCTTACTATCTCTCGAATAAAAGGGGATTTTTCTAAAATATCATCTAACTGCCCCTCACTAAAAACGTAAATACCACCTACATATGAACTGTATGCCTTTTTCTCAGTTATTACCGCTAATTTGGTATTTTCCTTTTTAAAATCACCCTCCAGTCCTTTTTCAAATGATAAACTTTTAGCACCTGAAAAATAAAGCTGAATTAACGCCACTAATTGTTTGTCCTCTGATTTTGCAAAGCACTGAATTTCATGTAAAATCATTTCATCTTGTAATGGGAGAAAGTCCTCTACTAATAAATCCTCTTCTTTATGAAAGAAATTTTGTAATTCAGTAGTATAGAACTTAAGATTTTTCTCAGTTATCTTTTGAAAAATGGATTGCAACAATAAATCTTTTCCTATTACAAACGGATGACCAAAGCCATTATTATAAAGTCCCTCTTTCATTTTCATTAGTTGTTCGATCAAAGGGATTCCCGATTCTTCAATTACAAGTTTACCGTTAATAAAACGCATACTAGCAATCAGTTCTTCAATTCGTAAGCCCTCTAATTCAAGCGTAGAATAATATAAATCTCTATTCCAAAAATCTAATTGATCCATTCCTAATGAATTAAATAATAGTTCATCTATAATTGGAAAAACTCCATCTTCTGTTAAAGCTTTCGTTACATCATCTAATAATCCAGGGGTCTGATTTAAAATCGTGCGTATTTCTTCGTCCTCTTGAATGATTCGTACCGTCCAATCACCATGATCTTCACCCGATATTTGCTGAAAACAATGTGAATATGGACCATGTCCAACATCGTGTAGAAGGGCTACAGTAGATACTAGCTTTCGTTCATATTCCGACAAATGTATGTCACCAATCTCAGTAAGATGTTCTATCACTTTATTTACTAGTACATATACACCTATCGAATGTTCTTCCCTCGTATGTATTGCGTTCTCATGTAAAAAATAAGTATGTCCTTGTTGTTTAATATAGGCCAATCTTTGAAATATTTTTGTATCTATCAATTGAAGGATATATCTATCCTGAATAAATATTGGTCCATAAATCGGATCTGTAATATACATACGTTCCCCTCCTATTTTTGTAAATTAAAGACCTTCACTATTATACTTAATTTTCAGTCTATTATCATTGAAATATGAGAAATTTTTAATAATCTTTTCATTATTTCTTCATGAAAACTGGGCTTATATGCTTTACTATAATACTTATGAGAGACATAAAAGAATTGAAATAGCAATCCCCTATATAAATAAGGTATAATATACACATAGTGAACCTTTTATGTTATTAAATAAAGGCGCATCTATTCAAAAATTCATAAATTAGAAGGTGCATCAATGGTTAGTAGTTTTATTCATTCAGTATTAACATTTTTTGAAGGATTAGGTTATTGGGGCATTATGCTTGGACTTATGATTGAGATTATTCCAAGTGAGATTGTCCTTGCTTATGCGGGATACTTAGTATTTAATGGTAGTATCTCATTTTTAGGCGCAGTTGTATTTGGTACAATTGGCGGTGTTATTGCTCAAATCTTTATTTATTGGATTGGACGATACGGTGGACGCCCTATTTTAGAACGTTACGGAAAATATATTTTTATTCACAAAAAACAAATAGACGCTGCTGAGGATTGGTTTAATCGTTACGGAACTGGCGTAATTTTTACAGCACGCTTTATTCCAGTAGTACGTCATGCGATTTCAATTCCTGCTGGTATTACAAAAATGTCATTCCTACGTTTCACTACGTTAACAGCAATCGCAATCATCCCTTGGTCTATCATTTTCATTTACTTAGGCGAAAAACTAGGTGAAAATTGGGAGAACATTAATGATATTGCTGGACCGTATGTGAAATCATTCGCAATTGGTGGCGTCTTACTTATTCTTTTATACTTCGTTATAAAAAAATGGACAAAAAAGCGTAAAAATCTTGCGTAAAAATATAAATAAAAAAACCGCTATTCATTCATTACGGATGTTAGCGGTTTTTATTATAGATTTGATTATGTATTAGAAATTGCATTATTTCTTCTTTATGATTTAAATCATGCTGAATGAGTGATGAAAAGTAATTATTTAATCTCACTTTTTTAGTGCCCAATTGGTAGTCATTATAAAAATATTGGGTGGGAATTCGCTCAATTTCATCCACTAATTGTTTACGAGTAACACTAAATTGATTTAATAGTTCTTCTTTTGAAATACCAGATCTCGCATATTTAATTGCTCCCTTATTCATTTCCTCAACATCTATTGGAACATTTGGTACACATTGTCCACATTTAAAGTATGGAATTCTATGCTTTATTAATAACACATCCCAAACGATAAAATGTGAAATCACATCCGCAATTGCCCACGAATCTTTTTTAAAAGATTGAAACCATATATTATCAGCTAATCCCTTCAACGTTTGACACCATTCTATTAAATTTAACTTTTCTTCCAAAATATTTTCTTTCTCCATTATTCCTTCCTTTCTCCCACTTATAATTCATTCATATTTATGTCTTCTAGAAATTGTATAAAAAGCCTCCATAATTACATGGATAAGCAACAATTCACTCATTCATTTCGTATATTATTTCAAAAAGGAGTGGTTCCCCTATGCATTGGCAACAAAAAATACAATACTTAATCGGACGCCCTATCGGTATTTCCTTCATCAATGGGCAAGGAACCTCTGGTGTATTATGTTCAGCACATGATGGTCAATTATATGTGTATGAATACCTTTATCAAGCACAGTTCGCAATGAAACATTATGATTTTAGACAAATTCAAGATATACATGCCTTTCCGAATTGTCCAAATCAAAATCCTCTATACTAAAAAAAAGGAACAGCTTATAGCCGTTCCTTTTTCTCCACACTTATTTCTCAGTATAAAAGTTTTGCACTGCTTCATCAAAGTAAATCCAGCCTTTCCAACCTAAATGAATTGTATCTTTTAAGAAATACTTATCATATTCATGGCCAGAAAAATCAACTACTGGGTATCCTGCTTTCTCAACTTGTTCCCGAACTTTTTTATAATACACTTCACGGCGTTCTTTAGGGAAACCAGCGTAATCATACCACGGTCCATTTACAGGTACAGAAATAAAGAGTGGCTTAACATTTTTCTCTTTAAAAATATCTAAAACAATTTGTAAGTCATCATATTCTGGTGATTCTTCATACGATTCATTTGCTCTAAAGTTTTTTAGACCTTTTAGTTTTTTCTTCAGATTATTCTTATAATAATACGGATTTTCAATTCCGAATGCGTTTGTAGTAGATTCCGCTTTCCCTTCTTCCTCCGCATGTTTACGTGCATCTACCCAAGAAATTGAACGTAATCCCATATTTGTTTTTTCTTTCATCGGCTCAATCTTAAATATAGAGTTAAATAAATCTCTATGATCTAAGATATTTCGATGCATATAAGCAAGTGGTTTGACTAAACCTGCTTTTATGTTATGTTTTGTATCGTTATATACAATACCCTGTAATGAATTTTTTAATATATCATCTTCTTGAACAACTTTATAATCTAATAGTCGTTTCGCAATTTTCTTCTTCATTTCAACATTTATTTCATCATTAAAAATAAAATGATATGCTTGTTGTTTGGAGAAATTATTAGTAAAATCCCCTTGTGATACACCAGTTTTGGTAAACCACTGTGGTGATAGAACAAAGACTACCTTTTTACCTTCTAATTCATCCATTGTAGATGTCATATTTAATATATGAGCTAAACTTTGTGTACCGCCAATCCCGATTAAATATGGCGTAAAACCTGCGGGATTCACTTTGAAGTAATTAGATGGATGATATGCATCCATTCGTAAAAATTCAGATGAACCGTACATCGGTAAATACTGCGAATTCTCTAACATTTTTTGCTGTAAGAAAACACTTTGTAATTTTTCTTTTTGTAAGGAAGTTGCCGCATCTTCTACCTTCTTATCACTAATAAGTGATACTAAACTTTTCGATGGGATTAGTATGATAATGAAAAAAAGCACACACGCTAAAATTATGGGACCAAACGCATGCTTCATCTTCATCTGTTATTCCTCTTTCTCTCGCTATTAAATTGTAACCCTTGTTTTTGACACGTCATCTTTTTCTCCTTTTTCTCTATACATGTTCCATTCTATTTATCTATTATATACATGTATGTATTTCCTTCCTTGTCCTATTAAGTCCTATATAAATAGCACAAGAAAATGTTTCCATAGAAACACGTTAATTATACAAGATTCTACATAAATTTCACACTAGAATTTTAGTAATAATTTTATTTTTAATCAGTTAAAATACATAGAAAATGTCTATAATTCATCCAATGATGTATGGAGTTCAAAGTATGATAATAAGCGCCCACTATGATCAACATCATGAGTATATGTAAAACCTAATTTTCGTAAAAGTTTTTTCGAATTTTCATTTACTACTTTTACTCTAGCAATTATTCTTTTTACATTCATCATCTCTTTTGCATATTGAATAGAAGCCTCCGCTGCTTCTGACGCATATCCATTTCCCCAATACTCCGGATCAAGTAAATACATAATTTCTATTTCGCCTGTTTCATCTACTTTTCTTAAACCACAATGTCCTAAAAGCTTCCCTGTTTCACTATTGAATAACAACCATACACCAAAATTATGCTGTTCCCAATGTAATATAAGTTTCCTGATATAATCATTTGCTTCTTCTTTTGACATTCCTCTTGATTTAGCAAGCCATTTGCCAACAACTTCTTCCTTTAATATGCTATAAAATTGATCAACATCTTCTATAATGGGCTTTCTCATGAATAACCTTTTGGTATGTATTACTTTCTTTTCTACAAACATAAACCTTTATTCCCCTCCAAAATTTTATACAGACTAGTACATTATACCATGTACTATTTACCCGACTTTAACTAAAAAAACAGACTATCACACATGTGAAGTCTGTTTCTCCATAATTTTATTTTTGTACATCTGCCCATTTTAAACTTGTAGCTGGACCGAATTGATGTACATATAAATCTTTCACATATGGCTTTTGTAAGTATGATAACCCGCGCTGGAATACCGGTGCAATTACTGCATCATCCAGTAACATTTTCTCAGCATCTTGCATTGCTTTCCAACGAGCTTTTTCATCATTACCTAATTCTGTTTTAATCTTCTTAATTAACGCATCATATTCTGGGTTTGCATATTCTGTATTGTTCACACTGCTTCCAGAAAGGAATACTTCTAAGTAAGTCATTGGATCTGGATAATCCGGTAACCAGCGTGATAATGACATTTCATATTCTTTCTTCTTCTCTAACGCCAGTTTTTGCGTATGTGGTTGTAATTTTACATTTACTTTTAAGCCTGGTAAGTTTTTCTCTAGCTCTTCTTTAATGTATTCTCCTACTTTTTTGAAGTTTTCTAAGTCATAGTTTAATAACTCAAGCGTTATTTCATTTGTACCTGTCTCTTGCTTCGCCTTTTCCCAATATTCTTTCGCCTGTTTTACATCAGTTTTATTAAACTCACCTGCTGTACTTCTAAAATCTTTTTTGTCTGGACCTTTTAAAAATCCTTTTGGTACGTAATAGTTAGCAGCAACCGAACCATCATTTAAAAATGAAGTCGCAAGTCCTTTCTTATCAAACACTGTACTTAGCGCAAGTCTTGCATTTTTATTTTTAAGAATCGGTACATTTTCATTGAATCGGAAGAAGTACATAACCGGATCTGTATATTGTTTTAGCTCTTTATTATTTTTATATTTATCTACGAATTCAGTTGAAATGACAGCCCTATCAACTTTATCTGTTTCATATAAATTTACCGCAGTTGAAATTTCTTTAACAATTTGATAGTTTACTTCATCTAACTTCACTTCTTTTTTATCCCAATACTTATCGTTTTTCTTCATTGTAAAGCTCGCTTCATGCTTCCAATCAGATAATGTAAATGGCCCGTTATACACTGCTTTATTTGCTTCTAATCCGTATTTATCACCTTGTTCTTTCGCATATTTTTCGTTAATTGGATAGAATGATGGTAAAATAAGTAGTTTCGTAAAATACGGTACAGGATGTTCTAACTCTACAACGAACGTTTTATCATCCGTCGCTTTCACTCCTAATTCCTCTAACCCTAGTTGTTTCTTATTTATTTTCTCCGCATTTTTCACATCGTATGCAATGTATGCATATTGAGAAGCAGTATCCGGATTAATAAGCTGCTTCCAAGCGTATACGTAATCTTGTGCTGTTACTGGATCTCCGTTAGACCATTTCGCGTCACGTAAGTGAAATGTATATGTTTTTCCATCTTTACTCACTTCATATTTTTGTGCTCCAGCCTCAATCACTTCATCATTTTTCGATAAGCGGAATAATCCTTCCATTACGTTATTTAAAACGTTAAATGATACTGCATCTGTTACTTTCCCTGAATTTAACGACGGAATTTCACCCGTTTCTAGTAACTGTAATACTTTCTTCTCATCTTTCGGCTTTGTCGTTGTTTTTTCTTTTGCGCAGCCAACTAAAATTGAAGAAACTAATAGGGTACTAACTAATGAGTAACGAACAACTTTTTTCATTTAAAAACCCCCTCTATTTTTTAAGGTAAGTAACGACGAGCACCAGCGTATTCTTCTATATATCCTGGTGTGTTTAGCGATATAATCTCTACCGATCTTTCAGCCCTCGGTGAGTGAAGCATATTCCCATCACCAATATACATCCCTACATGATGAACACTACCTTTTCCTTGGTCATGTGCAAAGAAGATTAAATCTCCTTTTTGTAAATGTTCTTTATCAACCGCAACTCCATTCCTCGATTGCGGACCAGAATCCCGCGGAATTGTAATACCGTGTGATTTATAAATCGTATGTGTAAATCCAGAGCAATCAAATCCAAAACCACTTGTACCAGCCCATATATATGGTAATCCTAAAAACATTTTCCCTGTGTTTATTAAATCATCAGCCGTCGGAGTTGGAATATCATTTTGGGAGCGATAAACAGTTCCGTCATTTTTTCGTAGCCAAGCTTTCTGCCCGTTTGGTAACAATACGCGGTATGAAATTGTATCTTCACTAAGTAAAGGAAGTCGCGTATTATAGCTCACTTCAAGCGATTTATGTTTTTCAGAAGGATTTATATATAAAATAGCTGTCGGTTTCGTTACTAAAACGAAAGGTTCGTTTGTTTTATCTGCAAATTCCTGATTATATGTTAATTGTTTTTCAGGCATCCATCCTGGATACCCTTCTTCATTTCGTGGTGTTGGTTGACCATGGACTAACACTTTCACCCAGTCCCCTTTTTTATCAACAACCGTTACTTCTTGACCTAATAGCGCTTGCGTTTCTAATTTATTTGCATTTGTTAACCAAAGTTTCTCATCAAGCGTCATTGATTTCGTCCACTTCCATAAATCAACTGGATTTGTAGCGCTTGGTACATCAATTGGTCGTAATGAATCAGGCGCGGTCCAAAGTGTTGCGGCAGATACATCGATAAATGCCTTACTATCTTTCTTCTCTTCAGCATTTGCTGATGTAAACGATGAAAATATAAATAAAGTTGTTAAAAATGCAGTTCCTACTTTTTTCATACATATCCCCCTTAAAAGATAGTTTACTAATCTCTTCTCCTAAGATTTACTATTCACTGTCGATTGAAGGTTTACCTTTGATCCAGAATACGTCATTCCTTCCGGTTCTTCCATTAACCAAAGCGGTGCATCCAGATCGAAGTAATGAATATTAGGATGTGCAGCAGCTAAATGGGCTACAGCGCTAACAGAAAGTGAAGATTCCATCATACTTCCGACCATACATTTTACACCAGCTGTTTCGGCAATATCGGCAATACGCCACGCTTCACGTATGCCACCACATTTCATTAATTTAATATTGAGCAAGTCTGCATATCCTCCTTGAACAATTTTCAATGCATCACTCGCTGAAAATATGCTTTCATCTGCCATAATGGGCGTTTGTACATGATCTTTGACATACTTTAATCCATCCCAATCTTTCGCATGAACAGGTTGTTCAATAAATTCGATGTTTAAATTTCGATTTTCCATCTCTTTAATGATCGTAACCGCTTCTTTTGGATTCCACCCTTGATTTGCATCTAATCGTAACGTCGTATTTTTTGGTACACTATTTCGAATTGCTTCAATACGTTCTAAATCTAAATGAGCAGATTTTCCCACTTTAATTTTTAAAGTTTGAAATCCTTTTTCTACATGTTGCTTTGCCTCTTTCGCCATAATAAAAGGTTCATCTACACTCACCGTAATATCTGTATGAATTTCTTTCTTCCCGCCTAATAATGCGTAAAGTGGAACGTTTTGGTGTTGACAATACACATCATATAAAGCAATATCTACCGCCGCTTTCGCACTTGGATTTCCAATACAACTCATTTGAATGTGCTGCAGTAACTGCTGAAATTGAATAATATCTTGACCAATTAAACAGGAACGCATCGGTCCTAAAATTGCTTCTTCAATTCCGTTAGCGAAATCCCCCGTAATAACTGGTGTTGCGGTTGCAGCACCCTTCCCAACAATTCCTGCATCTGTATAAATATATACATCTATACTTTCTATTTCAGTTACGGTACGAAGCGCCGTTTTAAACGGTGTATGAAGATTTACACGTCTACGATTTACTTTTACATCGGTAATTTTCATATTGTTCATCCTTTCGTTGTCTGACAAAGTGTAACCTTAATCCACAAAATAGATTAGTTTTTTACGGGCAATTAATCTCCTCTTTCGCTTGCTTTTCATATAGGAGGTTAATGTAAAATAAAAAAATCCAGCCATAAGAAGATTCTTATGGCTGGATTTTGTCTAGGAATGGGTAGACAAAGCAGCGATTTGATTATATTTTTTCTGTGCATCTTTTAATGCTACAAGTAGTGCTTTTTGAGACGAACCGAAGTATCTATTTTTTATTTCTGTTACCAATAGTGGATCATTAATATTTTTATGTAGAAACAAATATTTAACGAATTGTGATGTTAATGCAATTGTCGCTGAGCAATCTGCATCTACAATTTCCCCTGTCTCCTTAACAAGTACAAATGCTACAAAATAACTTTTGAACTTTTCGGTAATAGGATTATTTTGAGGTGCTTTCGCATCCCCTACGATATAAATTGTATTTGAAGCGTACACAGCTATCTTCCTTTCTAATACGGGATAACGGTTTTCTTAATAGTCGTATGAGTGATAAACTCAACGTTGATTAAAAAATGTATCCGCTTACCTTGTATTATAATACAATTGACAGAATTTTAACAATACTTATTCCGGTGTATATTCCATAATTATAAAAACAGCTTAAACTCTTCATGTTTACAATATGTGATTGTTACTTGTACCATGCCATTCAGACATAAAAAAACAGCTAGCAATCGCTAACTGTTCTATTACACTACTTCGGCAACACAAATATAGTTTCATTTGACTTAGAAAATTGATATTCTTTTCTCGCAAACTTCAAAATTTCTTCCTCATCGTCTGTTAAATTTTCTATGTTAGTCTTTAAAAAATCCTGATCTTTCTTTAAAGAGACCAATTGTTTTTTTTGATTCGTTATAGTATCTTTTTTTTCTACGATTATTTCTTGTTGTTTCGTTAAAATAAATTGAAGGTACAAAGTAGCCGCCGCAATAAATATAAACATGAATATAAATCGTCTTAGTTTTTTCTTATTAATTGCTCGCTTCTCATTAGGCTGTGATAGTTGCTCTTCTATATTAGGAACATTTATTCGCTTGAGTTTCCTCATTATGAAATCCCCCTAACACATATATTTTCACTACCCTCGGCATAATCCCTTACTAACTATAATTCTATTCTTATAAAATAAGCTCCTTCACAAAAATATCTTACAAATTAACCAATTAAAGATAGCATTCGACGACATTTCCATATTTACATTGCATTTTTTTATGTATGCTGCCATAAAATAGTAGTTTCTGTTATTCTTTTTCTACTATTGTAGAAGAGTTTTTTTACACACAAAATACCTTACCTACATATCGATGTTATAACATGCTTACAAGGGGGAAAAATATGCATTACCGTACATTAGGTAAAACTGGAATAACTGTCTCTGAAATAGGTTTTGGGGCATGGGCAATCGGTGGTGATGAATGGGGACCTGTTAACGATAAACAATCTATAACCGCTATAAAAAAAGCAATTGAGTGTGGTGTGAATTTTATTGATACTGCAGATGTGTATGGTTTAGGACATAGTGAAAAGTTAGTGTCTACCGCAATTAAAGGACATCGTAATGATATTATCCTATCAACGAAAGGCGGTTTAATCGGACATCACTACGATCCGAATGGAGATCCTGTATATGATACTCCCGAAAAAATTATCGCCGTATTTGAAACAAGTTTACAACGTCTTCAAACAGATTACATTGATCTTTATTTTTGTCATATTTGGTGGCATAATCGTAGAGAAACAGAAGCATTTTTACGTGCATTTGAAGTATTAAAACGTGATGGAAAAGTAAGAGCAGTCGGTGTTTCGACACATGATTTACAATACATTCGTCATTTCAATAAAAACAATGAAATTGACATCGTACAAATTGATTACAATATATTGAATCAAAAACCAGAAAATGATATTTTGCCATTCTTACAAGAAAAAAATCTAGGAGCTGTTATTCGTGGGCCGTTAAAAATGGGTATTTTAACTGGAAAATTCACAAATAAAACAACTTTTCCAAATGGAGATTTACGCAAAGATTGGCCAAATGAAAATTGGTTTCAAGAAGACTTACAAAAGGTAGAGAAACTTCGGTTGCTCTCAAATAAAAATCAGACCTTAGGGCAACTTGCACTTCGCTATATACTCACTCATCCAGCAGTGAGTGTTGTAATCCCAGGTGCAAAAACAGAAAAACAAGCACAAGAAAATGCAAATGCGTCTGTTCGCCCTATTTTGAGTGATGAGGAGATTAGCTATATTCAATCAATATAAAAAAGCCCGGCCTGGGCTTTTTAATTTTGTAAATCAATATCATATTCCATACTTTTAGCTGTTTCCTCAGCAATCTCCACACCTAACAAATTTTTCACAATATGAAATGACATGTTAATACCAGCTGAAATACCTGCAGATGTAATAATGTGTCCTTCATCTACAAATTTCACATTCTCCATTACTTCTACATTCGGATAATCTTTTTTGAAAGTTTGAATACTAGCCCAATGCGTTGTTGCTTTTAAGCCTTCTAGTAAACCGGCTTTCGCAAGTAATAGCGCACCCGTACAAACTGAAGTCATTAGCTTTACTTCTTTCATTTGCTGACGAACCCAATTTATTATAATATCATTTTGCACTTCATTTTCCCGAACACCTTTACCACCTGGAATGATTAAAATATCAACTGGTGGTAAATCTTCAATACTATAATCTGGCTTTACCTTTAATCCGTTTCTTGCTGTAATCATTTCTCCATTTTGGCTAACTGTATACACAGTAAATGGTTTTTCTTCATCCGCTTCGGTTACAGAAAAAACTTCAAATGGCCCAGCAAAGTCTAACACTTCTACCTCGTTAAATAAAAATATGCCCACACTCCATTTATTTATCATACGTTCACTTCCTGTTTTAAATGATGTAAAAGGTGATCATGTCCTTTTTCTAATGCAATATAATATGCTGTTCTCCCATCTTTCAAAATATTTAAGTTTCCCCTTCTTCTATATGTTCTATTGATTATGATATTTTCCTGTTAAAACTATAGTTTACATAATAATATTATCTCTCCAATAATTATCTGTTATTTTAAATATTAAATTTTTTTTGAAATAACACTAATCATGTTTAATATGGAGGAGAGATTATGTTACAAGTAATGCCTTTAAATAGTGAAGACTATGATTTAATTAAAGCTGCTGAAAAAGTAATCGAAAAAAACTATAAATACGGTCGTCATCATATCGGTTCAGCTATAAGAACTAAAGCAGGTAATATTTATGCAGCAGTGCATGTTGAAGCGAATGTTGGAAGAATAACAGTATGCGGTGAAGCTATGGCGATCGGAAAATCTATTTCAGAAGGTGATCATGAATTTGATACCATTGTCGCAGTTGCTCACCCACACCCTCATGAAGATATAGAAAAATGTTGGGTTGTTGCTCCATGTGGTATGTGTCGAGAATTAATAAGTGATTACGGAATAAATACGAACGTTATACTTTCATATAATGGTGAACTGGTAAAATGTAACGTAATGGAATTATTACCTGAAAAGTATACAAGCGAAGTAGAATAATCATTCATACTTTCAACATATCAAATAATATTATTTCAATAAAAAAACAATCCATTTTTAAAACGGATTGTTTTTTTATTTCTTTTTTATGCAGTTTATTTTATTTTTCTATTTTCAATAATTATAAAATCATCATTAACAAAAATGAAATCCAAATATTTAAGTACGCATCGCGGTTCGTTTTTTCATTTGAAAACAAAAATAAAATTTCTCCTTACATTTGAAAAACATTAATATGAACTCTCTAAAATCAGCAACCTTATCATACCAATCTATAACAATTCTGTCTTCTTCCCTTACCTGTTTCCTTTAATACATATGATTTTAAAACTAGCGCTGTTAATGAATCCGTTAAAGTTTTATATGATAAATTAGATAATGCCAATAGATCGTTCGTATATAACATTCTATGCTTCTCTAATAATAATAGTACTAATCGTTCAGATGGTTTTAATGCCTCATCACTTTCTAGTATAAAGTCTATATTTTTCATTTCTCTTATTATTACTCCTTATATAAAAAAATACTTAAGCAACTGATTTAATATAAAAATAATACACAACAAAATTTGAAGTATATTAATATAACATCGTTTTAAAACACTATTATACTATAACATAGAAAAAGCATTTCCCGAAATAGGAAATGCTTTTTTATATTGCTTATAGGATTCTCCAAACCCTACATTATATTTCAAATACTGATCCGTACAATTCCCTTCAAACTTCTCTGATCATCCAAAAGTATTTGTAATAAATTAAGTTCTACTAAAATGATTTAAACAAATAAAAGCGGTTAGTCATTCATGCTCTAAACAGGACTGACTAACCGTTATCCAGTTTCTTCTCAATTAACATGTTCTACCTTAAATATTTCTTGCAATATGCGGCTTACTGTAATGACTTGTTCCACCGCCGCCTACTACTACTTTACCACCTTTTTCGAAAATTAATAACTTACTTGAACCGTCTGCAAGAAGTACTATTACTTCAGCATTATTACTTGTTGCTACATAAATTACATAACCGCTTTTTGATATACATGTTTCCCAATTCGCATCAAATTCTGATCTTACTACACGATTTGAATACACTTGATTTTCAATTCTATCTTGTTCTACGTTTTCCAAATTGATTCCTCCCACTTCACTAAAATAGCATTTATAGGAAAATAACAGCCCTATATAAAATAGTAGCTGACTTTAACATAAATAGTATATGTAGTTAGTAGCAGAATGCTTGGACAATGAAACGTAATAACATGTAAGCAATATACAATTAAAATAAGGCAATCGATATTATATCAATTACCTTATTTTCATAGATAGTTCTTTTATTTTTCGTTTCGCACAGCTTCAAAAGTAAACATTTGATTTGCATTTGACGGTTCTTTTTCATAAACATAGTCAGCAGAGCAAGTAATGTTAGAGAAACCTATACTTTCTAACAGAAGTCTGAACTCGTCTATCCCATACCAGCGCATCGCAAAGCGCTGTAGTTCTGTTTGTACTAACTGTCCTTTACTCCATTTTTCATATTTTAAATATGATAGAGTAACTTGGTTCAGCCAATCTATTTCAATTGATTTATTTTCTAATGTAATTCCGTCTCCACTTGGTAAAGAAAAAGTCGATGTATGAATCTCTCCAGTCTTCCAGTCATGCGGAAGCATAATATCTACAATTAATCGTCCCCCAGGATTAAGATGTTCATAAAAACATTTCAATGCGTTTATAGAATCATCTCGATTTTCAATTAAACAAAAAGATCCAGTCGGAATGATAATTGCCTCATATTTATGCGGCAGTGAAAATTTTTGTAAGCTTCCTTCATATAAATTAAGATGTAAACCTCTCTCTGTACAGCGTATACGGCAAGAATCTAACATTTCAGGTGAATAATCTATCCCATCCACTGTAAAACCAGCCTCAAGAAGTGGGATGATGACCCGACCTGATCCTACTGCTGCTTCTAGAATTCTTCCTCTACCATTTTTTAAACGTTCTTGATAATACTCAATATCACCATTTAAAGAATAACCGACAGGTTTTGTGTAATCATAAAGTTCCGTGCAAAGTGTACTATAAAAACTAAACATTTATTTTCTCCTCCGTTTTTAAGTACGGAAGATTTCAACTCAATTAATCTTCCTGTACCTTTACTTTTAATAAAAATTCGAAAGAGCTGACTGTCATAATATATCACTCGCTTTCCATAGAATATAATCATATTGTATAATATTTCCTTCTAGATGAAAATATAAAAATGAAAATTCGGAATTTTACCAGAAGGAGGATATGATGAATTCATTCATTATATTTCTTTTACTTCTTATTGCTTTTAATGCTGTAATTTTCTTTATTGCAAAGAAATATAGGCAAATATGGAGAATTACCAGTGGCATTTTCATTCTTTCTTCCCCCATCGTTTTCTTCACCATTTTGCATGTAATTGGTGAAAAAGTTGGAGATGGATTCGCTGGAGGTGCTGCTGGGTTAACGTTTAGTGGACTTTTAATCTTAAATGCGATTGTTTTATTTATCATAAGTATTTTTGTTTCTGCTAATAAAAATTCATATTAAACTCATGGTATTGGTAATGCATTTATATTTCAAAGTTTAAAGAGCTTACTATATAGTAAGCTCTTCATTAAAAATCATTTATTTCACAATCGGTAATGTCACTTCACTTAATTTTACTGTAAGCTTCGTGCCTGCTTTCGGTCTAATCGTATAATCATAGTCACTAGCGATTAAAATGACCCCTATTTGATGCCCCACTTTAAATACATAATCATCAGGCTGCATATCCCATGTGAATGTATAATCTTTGCCCGGTTGAATCGCTGTTGAATTTTCTATACTCTTTAAGTTTTGTGGATCCATCCAGCCTCTCGTTACAATTTCCGGCTTTGCTCCACCATAATCAACAAGTAAAGCAGTTAAATTTGATACAGATCGATCAATATTTCCTGTAATTGAAATCTTTGGTGTACCGCTTATACGCGTATCTTTTTGAAGTACAGGCATTGTATACACTAATCGATTGGCTACTTCTAATTCTGGGTTTGCTATTAATTGATTTGATTTCATTTTTGCATCATCCACGAATGAGAAAACTTTATTTGCAGAGCCCATACTTAATGGCAAATTAACTGCTTTGTTACTTAAATACATACGAACTTTTGACGGCACAGCTGCTGGATCCGGCCAATTTTTTATTTTATCCCAAGTTTTATTTTCACGTTGTACATCCACCATCGGTTCATTCATAATCCCATTTTCAATTCCATACAACCAGTAATCGAACCATTTATTTTGTGTTCTTTGCCAATCATTTGTTGATGTTCCACCGTGTCCACCTTGATGTAACCACATTTTACGAGGGACATCATTTTCTCCAAGTGCTTCCCACCACTGCGCAAACTGCTTCGTCTTTACATTCCAATCATTTAAACCATGAACAACAAATACACTCGCTTTTACGTTTTTAGCATCTTTTACATAATTACGTTTATCCCAAAAATCATTATAATTACCAGTTTTCCGGTCCTGTCCAGCTGTTAGCTCTTTTATTACTTGTCCGCAAACTTCAGGATTTTCTCTTGTTAGAACTGCTTCTGCCATGTTATCTGTATCTTCTCCTTGGTATCCACCAGGCGCAATGACTGCACCGTTTGCACGATAATAATCATACCAACTACTAATCGCTGCGATTGGAATAATTGTTTTTAACCCTTCAACACCAGTCGTCGCAACAGCATTCGGTAACGTACCATTATAAGATACTCCTGTCATCCCTACATTTCCTGTTGACCAATCAGCCTTAACTTCCTCACCATTTTCTGTATATGCTTTCGCACGTCCATTCACCCAATCAATGACAGATTTCGTCCCTAATATTTCTTGCTCATCCCCAGTAGTTGGACATCCGTCTGATTTTCCAGTTCCTATACTTTCACCTAAAATGACTGCATAGCCTCTTGGCACATAATAATTTCCGTATGAACCAAGATTAACAGCTCCATACGGTTTCCCTTCATACGCATACAATTCTTCATCTACATTATATACAGGAACATCTTTTAAGCCAGATCGATATGGACTCATTTCATAAATAACGGGAACTTTCACATTCGAATTAGTTTTTGGACGCATAACCTTTACTGATACACGATCCTTTTTTCCATCTCGATCACTATCAACTTCTGTTTCCACAAATAAATTTTCAATAATTGCTTCATCAAGCGAATAAATGGGTTTTGTCATTCCATTTTCTAATTCTATCTTCGTATTTGATTGTACCCCTTCTGAAACTTTCACATTTAACTTCACGTCATTCTCATTTATGTAGTTTGTTTCTTTATTGTCTGCATACGCAGTCATACTAGAAACTCCTGATGTGACTGATAAAGATAAGATTGTTGATAATGTAATTGCTATTTTCTTTTTCCCCATACCCTTCCCTCCCCATATATTTCTCCTTTTACTATACACTAAAATTACAGAAAATTCAGTTTATATTTTACGCAACAACTTGAAAAATTTGTACAACACTCTTCAAACGAGCTTTCGAGGTTATATATTCTGATTTACTACTCTCATATAATCAAAAAAACATCGCCTAATAATAGACGATGCTTTTTATAGTTTCGAATTAGTCATTCTTCATATTAATATAAAATCGTATATCTCCCTCTATTGTAGAGACTCCATAATCAAAACCATGTCTTTCTAAAATACTTTTCACTATCGCTAGACCTAGTCCTGTACCAGAATGGTCTTTACTACGAGAAGATTCTAAGACGTAAAAAGGTTCCCAAATTTTATCGATATCTTTCATTTGTTCAGCATTCATACCATTTTGAATTTGAAAATATATATTTTCATTTCTATCTTCTAAAGTAATTTTTATATTTTGATTTGCTGTATATTTTATCGCATTAGATATTAAATTTTGAAACACCATTTTCATTTTATTTATATCAGCATTAACCACTACATCGCTAACATTATAGTTCACTTGCAAATTGATTTCTTTCGATTCCAGTTCAATCTTATGCTTATCTAATATACTTTGGACTAGTGATTTAATATCGAATTCTTCTTTTTGTAAAACATCTCTTTCTAGTTTAGAAAATCGTAATAACTCTTCAATTAGGTTTGAAATGTGATCAGTTTGTTTAATGATTGTATCTATGTATGTACCATCATCTAAACCATCTTTTATTCCCATAGAATATGCTTTCACTAATGCGATTGGAGTCTTTAATTCATGCGTCACATCACCCATAAATCGTTTTAAATGTTCATTTCGATCTGTTAAATCTTCATGCGCTTCATTTAGTTTTTCACTCATGATATTAATACTATTAGCTAAGTCCCCTATTTCATCATTTGTTTTCACTTTCGCTCGTTCAAATTTCAAATTTGAAATATCTTCTGCAACATTACTTAATTCTTTCAATGGTCTGGTGATTGTCGTTGAAAGTATCCATACAAGTACGATAATGAGAAAAATCGTAATGCCAAAAATGTAAAAATAAAATGAATTTAACGTTTTTATTATTTCATTAGAATGTGCGATCGAAACTCCTACTAAAATTAACATATCGTCTTTCGCAATGTATTTCACAAAAAAACTAGATTTAATCTTTTCTTGATCATATATTTTATTCGCTTGCCCGAAGTTCTTTACTTTCATTACTTCTTCTTTTGTAATCCAAAGTTTATTAAGGGCAACCCTTTTCCTTGTAAGTTGCATACGTAACTCATCATTAATTCGATCTTCCGAATTGTTAATTGATGTATACGCAATCGTAACATTTCCTTTATTTTCAATGCTAGTAATTGCTTCATCCAGTTGTTTGCTCGGTATGGACTGTATTTGTGCTGTAATACCTTCTAAACTTTCTCGCGTTTTGTAAATATTATATTTCGGTAAAAGATAGTTAATTAATAATAAAGAGATTGTAAAAATAAGAATAACAGTTAAAGAAATGCTGAGAAATAGCTTTTTTCCAAGTTTATTCACTCTGCTCCTCCAAACTATATCCTAAACCACGATGCGTCTTTATAATATTTTCTCCTACTTTTTTACGTAATCTTCTTACATGTGTATCAACAGTTCGCTCTTCTCCGAAATAGTCAAATCCCCATACGATATCTAACAATTTTTTTCGAGTTAAAATCATGCCTTTATGATTTAAAAAACACTTTATCAATTCTAACTCTGTTTTTGTAATATCTAACTCTTTGTCATTTTTATAAACTTTATTTTTAGTGAAATCTATTTTCAAATCTTGAATTTGAATGACATCATCATGCTGTATAAGTTTTTTCGCTCTAGTTATTAATACGCCTGGATGAAATGGTTTTTTTACATATTCATCTGCGCCACTTTGAAGTGCTGCTAATTCATCTTCACTTTCACTTTTCGCTGTAAGCATTAACACTTTTACGCTTGAATTCTTTTTTATTTCCTGACAGACAGTAATACCACTATGTTTCGGCATCATCCAATCTAAAACAGCTAAATCAACTTTTTCATCATAAAATATTTGAAGTGCTTCTTCTCCATCTTTTGCTAATAAAACTTCGAAGCCTTCTTTCTCGAAATAAGCCTTTAAAATCCTTAACATATCTTGTTCATCATCTGCTATTAATACTCTCATACATTATCCTCCATTGCTATTAAACAAAAACCAATTGTATTATACAACTTCTTTGTTACATCAATGTGACAGAAAAATATTTGAACGTTTTAAGGGTATAGTAAAAACGAGGTGTTGTATTATGATTAAAAAAATCGGGGTCATTACTCTTCTTTGTTTCTTATTATCAACAAATGTGTTCGCAAATACAAATCAACAAATTGAAGTGTTTGATTGTCAAAAAGAAATGGTCGTTCAAAAACAATCTTTAGATCCAGCTATTCAAAAAGAAGCTGTTCAATACGCTAAATCCATTACTGGCCCATTCAAAAACTTAAACGTCGTTCCAAAAGATGGTCACATGATAAAAATCCCATTATCTAAACCAATTTCTATTACAAATCAATGGTTACATACAACAATTGATGAAGTACTTATTCTCCTCCCGCTTAATCAAAAACCTTATATTATGCTTTACGATGATGAAAATAATCCGCATTTTTATTATGTGAAAGGTGATCCGAAGGGGTTATTGAAAGAAATGAATGTTAAATTATAATGTAAGAAAGATCCCACAAATATCATTTGCGGGATCTTTTATTTATCAGTTAGCAACTACATTTTCATTTAAAAAATGAATAACCTGTCTTTTATGATGGTTATCATGATCTATAAATTCTTTAATAATATATATAAGAGAATACGGCGTTCCAGTATGAGGACAATGTGATACCCCATTGGCTGTTAAAGGTTTCTTTAGATTTTCATCAGGCAGTAATTTAAGTTCTTTTACGAGTAACTCTCTTTTAGCTTTTGCTTCTTCAAGAAGTTTCACCTTAGATATACCTGATTTAGCATAATTAGATGCTAATTTATTATATGTATCAAAATCAGGGAACTCCATTCCCTGTCCATTTCTCACTGACGATAATGTCTCACGTAAAAGATAGTCATCCCAGTTCATAATATGTGATATGATCTCGCTAACAGTCCATTTCCCCTCTGATATTGGAGCCACCCACAATTCCTCTTTCATACCTTTCAATGTATTTAACCAAATTGAATATTCATTGAAATCATTAATAATTTTATTTTCTCCCATCATCCAATTCCCCATTCTAATATTAGATTCATATAAATTATAACATCAATCTACACAAAAATAGAACAAAAGTTCTATTAGAGGGATAAATAATAATTCATTACATCCTTTTATATAAGTTCAAATAATGGCTCGCTCCCACATATTTTGTCCCTTTCACAAATCCACTCGAAGTATAAAATTTGTCACCCTGTTCTGTATCTGTATGTAAGACAACAATATTAAAATATTTTTTCGCATCGTTTAAAATTCGTACTAACAGTAACCTCCCTAATCCTTTCCTTCGGTATTCTTTTGCAATATAAAATCTCCTTACCCTACCAATCTTATTGTTTTCTGTATATGGATCCTCATTCAGCCCTCCTATTCCAATTAACTTTTCCCCTTGAAAGATACCATGTAAACATTCTCCAGTTTTATTAAAGGTGTTTATTTTATTTTCATATTCACTTATTAGTCTTATTAGGAAATTAAATCCTTCTTCTTTACTTTCTTCAATGAGATAGTCGTATTCGTATATCATTAAATCTTCAATTTGTTGAATATGTATGTCTTTCAAGTAAATTCCCCCCTTAATATGAAAATACATAAAAATGCTCAAGAATCTTTTGTTCTGAGCATTTTTATGATTGTTACTTTATTCAATTCATGAATGGCTATTCTTCACTTCAGATATAAATCGATAATATAATTGTCTAATTTCTATACATTTAAAGCTATTTGTACACAAAAATCATGAATAAAGCCGTTTAAGTAAATACATTTATAATATCTCTCAAATATTATATTAGTTTATATATTTGCCATCCTTCTCTAACAGACTCAAGATACATTATAATTTGCTAATTGATATGTTTGTGTAACCACTGTTCAAATATCTTTAACTGTTCTGCAGTATGAAAGTAATGTTCCCCCGTCTCCATGACTTCTAATTCACAACAATGTTTTTTTGTAAAATCGTTAATAGTTTCAAATTCGCACAGTTCATCTTTTGCTCCGTACATAATATATGTATCTATATTCCATTTATTAATAGGATGTTCTTTTACATAGCATAAATAATCCCAATATAACTTTTGACCAATAGGTGTCTCTATAGTCATTTCTTTTTGCAAAAGCTCTGGTGTTACATTAAACCATTTCATCATATTTTCGATAATTCGTTCCATATTAACTACTGGTGATAAAAATAATGCCTTTTCTATCACATCATTTTGATAAGCTAAAAGGCTAAAATAAGCTCCTATACTACATGCAAACACGCTTACTTCTTTCCAATGTTCTTTTGCGTAATTCATAATTATAGATAATTCACTAACACAAAACTGTACTTTGCAAGGAGTATTATCATTTTTTCTGTCTCCATGCTCAGGTAAATCAAAGCTTAATACTTGATAACCTTTTTGATTAGCTTCTTCAGCTAATATTTGAATAACTGCATCTTCCTTATTTGACATATTTCCATGTACTGCAATAAAAACTTTTTCACTTTTATCTCCCCACAAAACCGCGGGAATATTACTAATGTTAAAATTATCTTTCAGCATATTTCCTCCGTGTAATAAGATATATAGGAATTGGCAAAAAACTGCACACACTTTATAATCTCTGCACAGTAGGCAATATTCCCTTCAACTCAAGTAAATCATCTATTACTATATCCGCCTGAGCAAGTTCATCTTCTTGTGCAAAATCAAAATTGCATCCAATCGCAAGTAAGCCATTATCTTTGGCTGCGTTTATATCAGATAACCGGTCCCCAACTACAGCTGCTTCTTTTATATCATATTTGTTTAAAATACTTTTTACTAAGTCACTTTTATTAAGTGAGTTTATTTGTTCAATACTAAATGTTTCAGTAACCCATTGGTCTAAATCATAATAAGATACGATTGCTCGTAAATATTCAGTTAAACCATTACTAGCAATATATATTGAACAATTATTTTCTTTTATGTATGTAAAAACTTCTTTTACGTTCGGATATAAAGCACCTTTTCCGCTCTTAATGTTTTCAATTAATTTTTCTAAAAAATATGCATCAGTTTGTTCTCTTACTTCAAGAGAATGATTCGGTAATAAAGCTTCCCAAACTTTCGGTAAAGGCACACCCATGATTTCACGGTATTTATCAATAGGTGTTACCGTATCCCATAATTGCAATGAACGTAAATGATCAAAAGTATCATCTAACGATAATTCTAAAATTTTATCTGTTTGAAATAACGTTCCGTCCATATCAAAAATTAATGCTTGTAACATTTTACTCTCTCCTTTTGAATTACAATACAGTTTTACTTGATATATTTTTCAGCATCTCAACGATAATTTCCGAACAATAATTCGCTGCCGTTTTCGCGAAGTCATCATAAGAGACTTGTGCTTCATCGTCTGCGCTGTCTGAAATACATCTTATAACGAGAAACGGTATATCATTTATATAGGCAACATGTCCAATTGCTGCACCTTCCATTTCTGTACAATGCGGTGCATATTCGTCTATTAACTTCGCTTTTAGGTTTGAATCTTCAATAAAACATTCACCGCTTACAATTCTTCCTTCATGAACCGCAATATGTAAACAACTACAATTGCATGCTTTACGTGCTAACTCTACTAATTCCTTACTTGCGACAAATTCTTCTTGGAACGGGAATAAGTTTTTCATTTGAGTTTTACTTACATCGTGATGGGTAACATTCGTTGAAATAACTACATCGCCAACTTTTACATCCGGATGTAACCCGCCAGCAACACCTGTATTGATGATAGCATTTACATCAAATTTATGAATTAATGTTTGCGTACATGCGGCTGCATTTACTTTCCCTACACCAGAACGTGTAATAATTACTTCTGTTCCCATGAATTCTCCAACGTAAAAAGGTATTCCAGCAATTGTTTGTTCTTCTATTATAACTAGTTTTTCTAAAAGTAAGTCTATTTCAATTTGCATTGCTCCGATAATGCCGATTTTGTTCATGTATGTAGTCCCCTTCATTAATTACTCCCTTTAATTCTTTCAGACATAACCGAAAATAAAAATTTCGGAAGTACAAGTTGTCTCTTTAACCGTTTCGGCTGTGAGAGTAACCTATACAGCCATTCGGTTCCAGTATCCCTCATAATTTTCGGTGCTCTTTTTACAGTACCAGATATTATATCAATCATGCCTCCAATACCAATAGATAGCGGAACGTTTAACGTTTGTATGTTTTCATAGATGAATTCTTCTTGTTTTGGTGAACCTAGTCCTACTAGCAATAAATGCGGCTTGAATTGCTTGATTTTTATTTTTACTTCTTCTATTTCTTCAACATTTACAAATCCATGCTGTCCTTTAAACTGTGCTCCTGGGAACTGCTCATTTAATTTTAATAATGCCTTTTTATTACTTTCTGGTGCGGCTCCAAAAAGAAAGACACGGTATCCATTGTCATTACAATATTTTATTAAATCATGAGTGATATCTGCCCCAGTAACACGTTCTTTCAAAGTTCCCTTCAATATTTTCGAGCCAATTATGACGCCAATCCCATCCGCTGTTATTAGATCCGCAGATAGTAACATCTTTTTAAACTGCTTTGATTTTTCTGTGGTTTCCTTTGCAGACATAACAATTTCAGGATTTGCAGTTACTACAAACCTTGGTTTCTCTTGTTGTTCATGTAGCCAACCTTTTAATAAACTTATAGCTTTTGCGTATTCTAAAGTTGAAAAAGGTATTCCTTTTATAAGCTGGTAATCCACTATACTCTCCCCTTACGTAAGCTGCAAATATTCATCGATATCTTTAGAAATTTGTTTAAAAGCTTTATCACAAAATTCATAGCTTGTTATATCTATTTCAAAATGTTTTTTCATAAGCTCTTCCACTGGAGCTTTTCCTGTTTCTCGTAAAAACTCTTTATATTTCGAATGAAAAGTACTTTTAGTTTCTTGAGCCATCTCTAATAAACTAAAACTAGCTAAATAGCCAAATGTGTATGGATAATTATAAAAAGGAATATCTGCTATATAAAACTGAACATATTTCATCCAAACAAACGGCTGATATTCTGATAATGCATTCCCATATGCTTTTTCTTGCGCTGCTATAGATAACTTCTCAATTTCATCAGCACTTACAGAACTTTCTTTACACTTTTCATAAAAATTCTTCTCAAATTCAAACGATGCTCGAATCGCCATTACATAATTAAAACTGTTTCTTATTTTCCAACTAAGCAATGACTTTTTCATATCTATACTATCTGTTGTTTGAATTAGATAATTTATGAGCACGGTTTCAAAGAAAATAGACGCTGATTCTGCTGTACTCATTGGCAGGTAATCATCTAAAAATGAAGTAGATTGTTCCAAACTCATAACATAAAAATGCCAAGCATGTCCTAATTCATGAGCAAGTACTCTTACACTATCAATTGTTCCATCATAACGCATTGAAATACGGGATTCTTTTTCACTGAAAAAAGGAGCACAAAACCCACCTGGTGGTTTATTATCTCTCGGTTCAGCATCTACCCATCCATTTGCTATTGCATTCTGTGCGAACTGTGCCAATTCTTCATCTATATTTTTTAGTGCATCATATATGTTTTTTACTGCTACTGAAAAAGGAATAATAGCCTCATTATTTTCTTTTACTGTCATAAGTTCATGCCATGTAATGGAAGCTTTCCTTTTCTTATACACGTTTAAAGCACTTACTAATGTATCAAGGTTTTCTTCTGTCGCATTCCACATTTGTAATAATACAGTTTCAGTAATGCCATTCGCATGTAGAGATTGCGTTAAAATCTCTCTATCTTCTAATTCATTACTCTTTGTATTACGCAATTTCCCTATTTGATTCAATACAGTAGCAAAGATTTCTTTTTCCTTATGTAAAGCACTTATTAATAACTCGAATACTTCTAATCTTTCCTTTTCATTATCACTATTCATTGCAATATTATTTGCTTGTCCAAAGGATAATTGTTTTTCATTGTGCTCTATTTCTATCCTATTCCTTAATTGTATGTACATACTTTCCCACGCATTAAGTTCATCTTTTATTAATCCATTGTTACTATTATTGGAAGTTTCCACTTCATTTTGTTGTATTAAATGCTGCACTTCACTTTTTAGTTCTTTTACTTTCACTGTCAATAAAGCAATTTCAGATGCAACACTTTCTTCAGCTGATCGGCAATACAAATAGTATTCTGCTTTTTCAATAGCTTGTATAAGTTTTGAAAGAGTTTCTATACCCTTTGTTACGATATATTGTTCTTTCAACTCCAATATTGGAAATATAATATCTTCATACGAATACAATCGATCTAAATTCCACCTAGCAATTTCGTGCATTTTTATAGCCGCCCCCTATTTTTACAAATAGTTACAGATATTTCTCCCTACACAATTATATATGAAACGATAAAAATTTAATATCTTTAAATATTTAGATTTCTACGAGCGAAGTCTTATTGATATTCTTTACTTCCGTTAATGAAACGCCCATAGCATAAACACATGAATGATACAGCCACTGGAATAAATATCACTCCCCCAATAAAAGGATAAACCGCTACCATATCGACCGACAATTATACAATAGCAATAAAAGGAGGTTATCCAAAAAGTATAAAACATTTTACTTTTGGATAACCTCTTTAATTTTAAAATTCATGAAAGCTTTCGACTAAACTTTGCTTTTAATCCATTTTATTTTCAGCTGATAGTTTAAAATACTTAGCAGATAATTTATATGATCGATTCTCATAATAATAATCCCCCAATTTATAAGCTAATGCGGCAACTAAGCTATATTGCTGTTTTTCTATACCCATCTCAATTGCTGTTTTCATATTCTTCTCATATCCATTATAATCTGCCCATATTCTAGATTTTTCCGCTTTAAATCCATATAGTTGAACATGGGCATACGGTACATCACAAATCGATAAAATTTCAAATGCCTCATCTATAAGTTTAGTTACTGTTTGCCAATCTTTTAATTCTATATAAATTTCTATTAAATTCCGAATTGTATATACCTTACCTTCTTTGTTTGGTAAATACTCACAAAGGATCAAGTTTTCCTCGTAACACTTTATTGCATTTTTATAATCTTTTAATGCTTGATAAATTTTCCCGTAATTATATTTCAAAAAACATAAATTTAATGGCTCATTTTCCACCTTTGATTCATTTTCTACTTGTTTTAAAGTTTCATATGCTTGTTCATACTGTTTATCTTTGTTATATTGCATCGCAAGAAGTATTAACGCATAAATTTTATATTGTTCTATATTAAACTTTTTATACAATTTATATGCTTTTTTTGCATATATGCGACTAATACTTTGATCTTTATTAAGATTCTGACTTACTATACTTAGATTGTAATACGTATCTGCGTGCAACTCTGTCTCTTCTGGTTCCAGCATATTTTCTATCTTTTTGTAAACTTCATATGCTGTAAAATACTCCCCTTTATTAGAAAAATAAAGACCTCGAGCTCTTAAATAATATATATAATCTTCAGTATTTTGCATTTCGACCTGACTTGGTATCATTTGCGAAGCTTGATCTACAAGTGACTTCACATATAACAAGTTTTTTTGTCGGGCATGATAGTATATAAGTACACCATATACCTTTAATAATAAAGGGATTGAATCCACTTCACGAACGTATAATTCTAACAAAGATAATTCAGCTTCAGTTATAATTTTATCTTTTTTATATTTATTACATATTTCAAGAATAGTAAGCTTTATCTCCTCGTAATTGCCATCTATGAGAAAATCGCAATCAACACCCAGCTTCTTAGAAACTTGTTTTAAAAAAGAAGATGATGGTTTGATTTTCCCACTCTCAATTCTACTTAAATAGGTTACTGAGCATATTTCTGATACGAGCTCCCCCTGTGTCAATCCTTTCTGCATACGAACTTGCCGAATACGTTCCCCTATTTCCATCTTTTTCTCTCCCTAATTAACCATTTCATGCTTTTTACTAATTAAGTCATTATGTATCTACATATTTTTCATACTAAATAAAATATACAATTTCACAAATGTAAAAAAATGTATCATTCATTTTAATTTTACATTCATATTATGATTATTTCTAGATAGCTTGTTAAATTTAATGGTTTAAATTTAAGGTTTTTGCCCACTTTTTTCATACAATTTTACTACTTGTTATTAACAAGGACAGCGCCATATACTTGAATTACGATAAACTTAATGAAAAGGATTTAACTACATGTAAACTATCATTCTTAAAATAGATCGAATGGTTAATTACATTTACCTAGTACATGGAAGACATCTATTGTAAATGAAAATAAATTAAGTGAGCTCAATAGATGAATTATCAATATCACATCCTAGAAATTAGTTTGTCGAATTATTTAGTAAATATGAAAGGATGAAAAATATGATTGTAAAAACAAAAAATGATTCAACACGAAAAATGGCAAGATATGTTGGAGGCGCTGCTACTCTTTTATTGCTAGCATCCTTCCTTTATCAGTGGAACAATGGTTTAGTAGTTGATGATACTGAAACATTTGGTTTCATACTAGCTTTCACTGGTTTCCTATCTACCTTCATACCTACTAAAAAGAAAGTTACTAACTAATATAAAATTACATATTTTTCATCCGCATAAAACAATTATATTAGAATTAAAAAAGGATTGATCAAAAGATCAATCCTTTACTCTACTTCATTTAAGAAAAATAATGTTATAACACCAGGTCCTGTATGCGCTCCGATTGCTGCTCCAATTGTATTTACAATAAATACTTCACAGCCAAATCTTTCCGTAATTAATGCTTTTAATGCTTCGGCAGTTTCTAAGTCATCGCCATGAGTCATAGCGATTGTTTGACCTTTAAGGTCTTTTCCGCGCTCTTCCATAATATCTACAATTCGGCCAAGGACTTTCTTTTTCCCACGTACCTTTTCAAGTGGTACAAGCTTTCCTTCTTCTACGTTTAAGATCGGCTTAATGTTTAGTAACCCACCGATAAAACCTGCTACTTTACTTAAACGTCCACCTCTAACAAGGTACTGCAAGTCAGCTACAGTGAAGATATGTTCCATATGATTCATTAGAAAATCAACACGTTTTAAAATATCTTCTTTTGATGCGCCGTCTTTCGCCATTTTAGCAGCTTCTAAAACGACAAGCCCTTGACCAAGCGAAGCACATTTTGTATCGATAATTTCTAAATCTAAATCAGCATAAGTTTCTTTCACTTCTTCTTTAATAACAACTGACGATTGATATGTACCAGACAGTTCAGATGAAAAAGCTAAATATATACAAGGATTACCTTCTTTTGCATAAGAAACAAATTTTTCTTGGAAAGTTTCAAGTGAAGGCAATGACGTTCTATAAACTGCGCCTTCTCTCATTTTTTCCAATAATGTAACTGACTCTAATGTAACTCCATCTAAATACTCTGTTTCTGCTTCATCATATACACGGAGTGGAATTAAATCAATATCATATGCTTGCAGCAATTCTACCGGTAAATCCGCCGCACTATCCGTAATGATTTTAACACCCATTTTTAAACCTCTATTCTGTTATAAATATAAAATAATAAAATATAAAATAGTACTTTTAAATTATATACGTAAAACTTAAATGAAGAAAGGAAAACACTTTATATTGTATGCACTATTCTTCAAAACTTGAACAGTAATTGAAAATCATGCGATTCCAACTACTTTTTTCCTGATATTATATTCAATATAATGAAAATAACGCAAGTTTTCCAAAGGAGGATGCATATGAGTATTCAACTAGCTACATCTAATGACCTAGAATGGATTAATAATCAATATGAATCGATAGGATTTGTACAAAGTGATTTAGAGAGAGATAAAGTTGCAATCATTACATACAACAATGAGTATGCAGGTGTTGGACGATTAGTCCAACTAGATGAAAATACTTTAGAAATGGGTGGGATTTTTATTCTCCCTAAATTTAGAGGTCTACAATTAGCTAAGAAACTTGTTTCATTCTTAGTACAGACTGCGAAAGCATTAGAAATACAAAACGTATTTTGTATTCCTTTTGAAGAACTAGAAAGTTTTTATAAAACATATGGCTTTATTGATGTTGATATGACGAAAGAAGTTGTCCATCCAATTATTCTAAAAAAATATAATTGGTGTTTAGAAAATTATGATAAACATGTATTACTATTCAAGTTGAGAGTCTTGTAAAAAAGAAGTGAATACACTTTATTTTACACATCAGTTTATAGCAAGCAATTATCAATTTTTTTATTAAATTCTTAAATCAAACCACATATAATCCAAATTTTATGTCTGTTTTTAATAAGTGTTAGTAAGTTTGTTTTCAAACATGTTAGCACTTATTTTTTCATAGACCTAAATAGATTCATATAATAAAGTAACTATCCCCGTTAGCAAAAATTAGTCTTCATAAATATTACACTGAATTTATTGAGGGAAAACCATTTGTAGCATTTAGGGAATATATTCATTTTTATTTCATTCGTACTTGTACTTCCTGTTCTTGTATTACTTGAACGACTAATTCCAGTACAATATTTTGCATTAATTGATACATATTATTATGAAATGTACTTTGTTCTGATATGTATTCAATACATTGATAAATATAGCCTTCTACAAATAAGCTCCCTTTTTCAACTGTAAATGTATTTTGTCCATTTTTTATTACTTTTGGCACTAAGAATTCAGTTTTTGTCAAAACAATCTCCTGTTCCACCTCTTTTATTCCTATGACTTTTTCTTTAAATACAACTTTTTCTCGTAAAATAATTTCACCTTTATATTTTCCTATTTCTATTGGTAGCTTGGCTGTTATAACATTATTTACTTCTCCTTCATTTTTACCCTCTAATATTATGCTATGTATAGGGGTCCATGAAGATGTCTCTACCTTATTCTCTTCAATATTCCCTATGACTTTTTTATTATATAATTCCATAAGCACTCTCTTTTCATGAAGATTAAAAGAAACTATTTCACAATAAGCCTCCGAATGATACTGTTGTACTGTAGTTAATAACTTAGAATCTAATTCACGCCTACCTACATCTTTTTCATTTTGAAAAACAAACGCTTCTTGATTTTTTATGTTTATTTTTGGAAATACTTTAAAACTAGACACTTCAGAAATAATAGAAAATGGTGTTTTCACTACCATTGAACGCACTGATGGTTCTATTTGTGATTCAGATGTTGCATTTTCTTTCTTTACTTCAGATACTTCCTCTTCTTTCTTTACTTCAGATACTTCCTCTTCTTTCTTTACTTCAGATACTTCCTCTTCTTTCTTTACTTCAGATACTTCCTCTTCTTTCTTTACTTCAGATACTTCCTCTTCTTTCTTTACTTCAGATACTTCTTCTTCTTTCTTTACTATTCTTTCTCGTGAATTATCTTGTTTATTCAGATTTTTATACTTGTGAATTTCATCCCATAGCACCTTACCAATCCATGGCTTATTCATCACCATCCCCCCCATCTAATAAAATTCAGGAAAATATGTTATTTTACACGTATTCATTTTCATCATTATATATGTTTTATAATAATAAAAAAGACATTGTCTTTTTATCAAAGACAATGCTTTTTTAGTTTTATACTTGTACTTGTTGTACTTGTAAAACTTTTAAAGTAAGATCCAGTACAATTTTTTCACGAAGAGTATCAAATGGTTCGTTTAGGTCTGTTGGACAAGGTGAAAAGTCTAATTCAAAAAATTGAGCGCTGACTAATTCGCAATACGGTTGTTCATTATAAAAAACTGTATTTTCGAAGAAGTATTTGTCTAAACGTGGTAGATCACCATTTTTAGGATTAATAAAATGAGAAGTAGTATCTGAGGAAGCAGCCACTATAGCCTGTGATAGAAAATCACCAGCTGTTAAATCAGCAAAACCAGAAAATGGAACATTAGCAATGCGGTCATATAGCACTCCATTACACTCGTCATTTGCATATTCAATGTTTTTACGAATATATCCTTGTACAAATAACTTTGCTCTTGTAACTCGGCGGTAAGGTGTACCTGGTACTGGAGTAAATGCTACAGGAACTAACTTACATTGTGTTAAAAATGCATTTTTTAAGATACGTTTAATTTCAACCGCTGGAGGATCTAATGGAATATCAGATTCTACAACAATTTGAATCGTTCTTTCTGCTAATACAACCGGTATTTTTACAATTGGTGCTCCTGGAGTAGTAATTGGCGTTGCAGCTGCATCACTTAATGGTGTTTGGGTTTGTCCTACTGCCTGACATGGTACATTAATTGGACATTGTTCACTCATATTTTATAATCTCCTTTATAATAAAATTTAGAGTTTTTTAACTCTCTTTACTGTATATGTACTGTTTCTATTAATGCGTGGGTTTGTATCATAGTCACTTTTATCAATTTCTCTTGATAGTTAAAAATACATAAATTAATATATGGAGCCTATACGAATATCTACCTAGATAAGATAGAATTAATAAGAATGCTAAAATTTATTTTTAAAGATTCTTTTATTTTATCGACAAAGGGAATATTTAATATTAATCATTTACTCACTTAATATATCCACAAAACAGAACATCACGACTATTGTCCCCTTTTATAAAAAAATAAAAACCGACTAAAAAAGCCGGTTTTTGTACTCACTAGATTATAAAATCTCCTTATTATTGAACTGATTATTTTATTCTCAAACGTTTCCATAGGGGTTCTTAACAACGCCTATCAAAACATTCTAGTCATTTGTCTTTCCCTTTTTAACTTCTTTATTCTGTACAAATCGTACAATCTCTGCTCATTCATCTATTATCCACAAAATAAGCATCATACGCCTTATCAAAAACATATCCTAGCTTTTCTGCTAGTTTAGCAGACGTAGTATTCGCTGCATCCCAGTTTGGATATATCCCTTTTTCTAAACAGTCCAGGATTATCGCCGCACTAACTATAGTTGCCAACCCTTTTCTTCTATGATTGTGATCAGTCGCAACTTCAATTTCAATGCCATTATCATAAATGCTATATGATGATGCACCGCATACAACTTCTTCTTTATACAAAATACTATACCCTATACCCCGGTTTATATAATCTTCTACTGATTGAAATTGACTTGTAAAATCTTCAGATACCTTATGTAAAGTAGGCTTATTTATGATATGTTCATCTATTTTCCTTAACTCATACCCTATTGGAAGCGCCGATATAAAAGATTGTAATTTTGAACGATTAAAAACTTCCGCATTACGTTTGAATTTATAGCGTAAAAACTTATCTATTTTTCTTCCATAAAATGTTTCTAAACGCATTTTCCACTCTACACTATTTACGATTACTAACATTCTATCAGGAATGTTGCGTAGTAATTCTTCTGTTTCTTTCATCTTTGAATCCCCAGCGTAAAATGTGAAAATCCCAACCGTAACTTGCGCTACTGTTGGATTTTCAAGATCATTTACCCAAGCGGTACCCATATGACCTTGTAAATAAGAAAGTAAAACAACGTTATTGAAATCTTTGAACATATTAACTAATTTTTCTCTTGTATGTATATTCGCTTCATATATCATTTACATTCCCGCTTTCTTTGGAATCAGTTTAACTCTACTTTTCATATATAAACAAAAGTATATTAAACTATATATAATCGTAAAATATTCGTAAATATAAAATTATTATAACATCTAATCAAAAAAGTAAAATTCACTTTTGCAGTTTCAAAATACACATCTTTATATCTAAATAAATCCAATTTATTGAAAAACTTTTTCAAGTATACCAAACCCATCTAAATAACTGTAAGATTAATTTGTAAATAAACTTTTTAAGGGGGATTATAAAATGTCTGATTTCTATTCTCGTCTTTCAAAAAGTGATGCCGCTGTTCTTCTTGTGGATCATCAAACTGGTCTAATTTCTAGCCTAGTGCGCGACTATGGCACTGATGAGTTCAAAAACAATGTTTTAGCTCTTGCAAATACCGCTAAGTTTTTTGATCTACCGGTTATTTTAACAACTAGCTTCGAAGATGGCCCTAATGGTCCACTCATGCAAGAATTAATTGAACTTTTTCCAAATGCGCCTAAAATAGCGCGTCCTGGACAAATAAACGCATGGGACAATGATGAATTTGTAAAAGCTATCGAAGCAACAGGTAAAAAACAGCTAATTATCGCAGGCGTCGTTACTGATGTTTGTGTTGCATTCCCAGCGCTATCCGCTGTAAACGCAGGATATGAAGTGTTTGTTGCAACTGATGCATCGGGCACTTTTAATAAGCAAGTTGCTGATGCCGCTCTTATGCGTATGGCCCATGGGGGCGTTCAACTAATGAACTGGTTTAGCGTTGCAGCTGAATTACAGCGTGACTGGCGAAATGATGTTGAAGGCTTTGGATCATTACTTGCTAAGCATCTTCCAAGTTATCAAAATATTATCGGAAGCTACATGGGAGCTCAAAAAGAATTTAGTAAGTAACACAATCATGAATTAATCTTACTAAAAGTTACTAACAACTATTTACATAGTTAAAAAAGGGCTACTTCAATAGCCCTTTTCTTAGTTGCTTTACTAACATTCATATTAACAAAGCAATTTTTTCGTTAATACAATTCAATTCTTATATATAAAAACCCTCACTATCTTGTAAGAGGATTAATCAATTATAAATACGTTATATCTCCTTCTTAGAAGTAAAGGATTCTGTAGCTCCATTTTTATATATTTTAGTCAGCTTAATAATTGACTTGTACGTATTATTATCATTCTTTATCATCTTTTTCATTTCTTCTATTTCAGCATTACCAGTTCCACTCTCTATTCTCAAACAGTTCGAAATGTTGAGATACCCACTCGATGCGAAAAGAATAATAAACGTAAGATCCGGGAAATTAATGAACAGTATTCCAAACTTTAAAGGATTCGCCGCCGTATCAGATAAAACTAATCGGAAATTTAATCGTTCAGGCACTTGAACAAAATCTTTAGAAACAATCGCTTCACCTATTATAGTAATTTGCTTTACGACATTCCCAAGTTCATCTATAAATTCAGTACAACTAGGTGCATCAATTGTTTTTGCTTGCAGTGATAAATTCAATTCTGGATTGTGAAAGTCAAAAAAGAGTGTACTTCCCTCGGTTAAACATTTCGGACAAACATTTCCAAGTAGACTAAAATCCTCTTCAATAAATTTAACTTTCGTTTTACAACTACAAACTTTCCCTATTCGAATTGCATCAATCTTTGAACAATCTACAAAAATAACCTCATTGTCTTCTTGTACAAATGATACGATACCTTTCGTCTTATTAAATGAAAGAAAATAAGATACAACAATTTCATTTCCTGCTATTACGATACTCTCAACTTTAGTATAAGGTTCAAGACTTTGTAAAAATTCACATATACTATTTTGGCAACATTCACAATCACGTTTCGACTCACAATCCACTTACACTCCATCCCTTCTCTATATGTTTTTATCTAATACATATAATATGAGCGGAATATGAGAAAAGCTTGGACAATATAACTTTAACGTAAGAATATAGTTACTTACTCATCAAATTAATAATGAATTTACGCTAATAATTAGTAATAACACATAAATTTCCTTATAAATACATATAACAATTTCATCTTTCATGAAAAAAACGTTATAATAAGGTGTAGCCTCTACGATTACGTTATAAAGGAGATTAAAACAATGGCTAAAATTAAAGTATACCAAGCAAAAGAAGAAAATATGGATGCAGTAAAGAACATCATTGATGTCGAGGAACAAAACCCAACTGCTGAAAACTTACAAAATCTATATGCATGTGTATTAGAAACAGAAGATATGGCATTGCCTGAATCATACATTGAAGAAGATATCTTAATTGATTCTATGGAAGTTATGGTTAACGCTTCTCAAAACAAACTAAGAGACTTAGGTGCATACGATGTTATCGAAGTTCAAAACAAAGGTAAGAAAACACAAATCTTATTATTAGCAGACGAAGAATACGAAATCATCGAAGGCTAATCTAAATCTGTACATACGAAAAAGCTCCCTTCCAATTGGAAAGGAGCTTTTTCATTACGCTTTGGATGTTTCGTTCTTATTATTCTTTTGTTGTTTCTTAATTACCATGCGCTCATTGCCCATAAAGAAAATAAATATGAATGCTAAACCAGCTGGTACTAATGCCCACATAAATGTTTGAACAATTGAGCTAGAAAGAGCGTCAACAATTTTATCTAATATTTGCGGCGGAATTTGAGATCTTGCCGATTCTGATAGAATAGCTCTTGAATCTCCTAAAGCATTTGTATTCATTCCCCCACTCATCCCTTTAAAAGCTTCTTCTAATTGACCTTGGAAACCTGTTCTTTGAATCATTCCGAAGATTGTAATACCTAGTGTCATTCCTAATGAACGAATGAAATTACTCGTTGAAGTTGCAGATCCACGCTGTTCCATACCGAAGTTGTGAATAGCTGCCATACTTAGTACAGAGAATGAGAAACCTACTCCAAATCCAATGATAATCATATAAAACGTTAATAATATTCGACTTGTTTCTGGCGTTAATGTGCTTAATAAAAATAGTCCAATTAGCATAATAACAGCAGAAATAATCATAATGTTTCGGTAGCTAAGCTTCGTCGTTAAAAATCCACCTAACTGCGCTGTTACGACTGATCCTAACATCATCGGTAAAAGTAATAATCCTGAGTTTGTTGCGCTACCACCGTATACACCTTGAATGAATAACGGTATGTATACAGTTGCTGACATGAACGCAGCACCGTAACATAATGCAATAATGGTACTCATTCCGAATAAACGTTGTTTAAACATTTCAAATGAAATGATTGGTTCTTCTACTTTACGTTCAATAAAAATAAATGCAATAATTAAAATAGCGAATCCGCCAAATAAACTTAATATAAAGTTAGAATCCCAATCATACTTTTGTCCACCTAGTTCTAAAGCAAACATTAGCGAAACTACTGCACCAACTAAAGTAATTGCGCCAAACCAATCAATTTTTTGCTTTCTATGAACTCGTGATTCTTTATAAAAGAATGTAATAAAAATAAGTGCTAAAACGCCAAGCGGTAAGTTAATGTAAAATACCCAGTGCCAGCTTATGTAATCTGTAATATACGCACCAAGCAGCGGACCAAAAATACTTGATAAACCAAATACTGCTCCGAATAATCCACCCATTTTCCCGCGCTTTTCAGGAGGGAAAATATCAAAAACGATAGTAAACGCGATCGGCACTAATGCCCCGCCGCCAATACCTTGAATGGCACGATAAATACCTAACTGTGTAATATTTTCAGCAGTACCACAAAGTGCCGAACCAATCATAAAGACGATTAAACCGAAAATAAAGAATCTCTTTCTACCATACATATCTGATAGTTTTCCGAAAATCGGCATACCCGCCATTTCTGCGACCATATAGGCAGAAACGACCCATACAAAGTTTTCAAGGCCTCCTAAGTCACCAACAATCGTTCCCATCGCTGTTACGACAATGGTATTGTCCATTGATGCCATTAAAATACCTAGCAATAAGCCTGCCACAACAAAGCCGAGCTTATTATTCTTCTCAACCATAACCTTGCTCTCCCTCGTACTACTTATATTTGTTTATGTTCTTTTACGACTGCATTACCTTTTGGGTTAAAACTAGTATGATATTCTACAACACTAATTTCACATCCTGGACCAATGGTAACGTTGTTTCCTCTTACAACTTCAGCAATCGTATGCTCTAAATAAATTTCATCTCCTTCAATGATAGACGTTTGGAGGCTTCCAGCATGACTTGTAAATGGAATAAATCTCGCTTTTTTACGAACGGTAATCTTTTTACCGCCGATTTCTCTCACTTTGCTACCTTCATAGCGAAGTGAAATTTCAATATTTTCAGCATTAAGTAATCCATCACTTTCAAGGCCACCAGTTAGTGATAGTTCTTCAACTTCAATATCTCCTTTTACATTTAAAGCGCCTTTCACATCTACGAAATCACCAGTTAACTTCCCTTTAACTTCTATCATACCTCTTACTTTCGTTTTTTCAATATGAGCATCACTATTCATTTGTGTATTACCATATACTTTTACATATTCCGCATCTACATTTCCTTGTACTTCACTATCTCCATACACGACATAATTTTTCACTTTCATATTACCTTGTACATCACTCGTGCCGTACGTTTTAAATTCATTACAACTCATATCATTAGAAATCGTTCCTTCGCCGCGTATCTTCACTTTGTTATAATCCCCGCCTGCTGAACTACCAGAACCATTGACAGTAAGACTATGTTGATGTTCCATATTACTTTCTCCCTCCCATTAAACCTGCTTCATTTCTTTTACATTTGCGCTTTTATCAACAGTAAGAACACCCGTATATTCAATCAATTCAATCTCACAGTTCGCTCCTACTGTCACATTGTTTCCTCTTACCGTTCTTATGTGAGCATAATCAATATCAATATTGTCGCCTTCTAATAGTTCAGCCTCTAATTGCATACCAAATACTGATTTAAACAGTCTACTAAAAGTACTTAGTCTATGTTTTACTTTAATCGTTTGACCACCAATTTCTTTTGCTCGACATGTACCGTGAATATTAATATTTATTTCATCGGCGCTTAATAATCCACCAATTGTAAATTGTCCTTCTGAAGAAAAAGTATCCACTTCACAATTCCCATCAATCGTTGCTTGACCGTTGATTTTAAATTCGTCTCCAGTTACATTTCCACCTACTGTACCTTTTCCTGCAATTTTTAAACTGTTCGCCTTCACATCTTGCGTAATTGTTGCTTTCCCATCAATTCGCATCGTTTCCGCAATAACTGTACCATCAACTTTACCTGATCCACTAATTCTTGCATTGCTACTTTTCAAATTTCCAGTAACAGCACCATATCCGTTACATTCAAATTGGTCACATTCAATATTTCCATTAACAGTCCCTTTTCCATTTAATTGCACTTTATGAAACTCACCGCCATTCGATGAACCGTAACCATTTATAATCAAATTATCTGTACGCATACTTTCTCCTCCACTACAACAGTTTCGTTTTTAATGCTTCGGTATATTTCATAATCGCTTCGCGTAAAACAATTTTGGTACCTTTTTCAAAAATTAAATCGTCCACGTTTGAAACTAAGAAACATGTAGAAATCCCTAACTTTCGGACGATGATTAAGTCACAAGTTTTATGCTTAATCGCTTCATAATTTTCACGTAAAACTTGCAAGACCATTTTTCCTTCTTCTAAACTAATCTCTCCCGATTGTAGTAACTCTTCTAACATATACACATAAAGAATATCTACAAATTGAAACTCTGTTGTTTTATTCGTTTGTTCTATGAAGAATTGTAAAACTGGCTCTGATGCAATCCCTTTACGTAAGACGTCTTCCTTAGTTAAAAGAATTTCGCTCACACTCGGTGAAAACATATTTGCTAGTTCATCAAGTGATAAATCTTCTTTCATCGTTTGGATTTTATCAATACGCTCTAATATCTTTTCTTTCGGAAAAAATGTCTCTTGACCCGTGAATGTTGACTTTCGTACAAACCAATCTTCCGGTATTAAATTTTTTCTTTTCCACCTATATAACTGTCCGTATGAAATACCAGTTAGTTCTAATAAATCTTTTTTTGAAATTAAATCTGTACTCAACTGTATAACACTCCTTCCTGATAACAATGTAACATAACACTGTTACGTTGTAAATGGACTTTTATCGTAAGTAGCGTAACAATGTGTAAAACAAACCTGTTTCACACACGAAAAAAAGGCTCTTACACATTATGTAAAATGCGTAAAAACCCTTATTTATCAACATGTAAACCATATTTCATAAAAATCAATCCATCCTTGTGAATTAATCATTATATTTTGTACTTTTTCGTGAGAAGTTACTTGTTGTTTGTTACGATATAAAGGAATAATATGAATGTGACGCAACAAAATGTCCTCAATATCGCGTAACAATGTAACTCTATTCTCTAAATCTTCTTCTTTAAAATAAGGGGAGAACTTTTTATGAAAGTCCATGCTGCTTTGCCCATGAATAAAACTATTTTTTGTAAGAAACATATATAGCAGACTATCTTCTATTCGTTCGCTAATTGTTGCACTATCATGCATCATATCAGCCTTTTGTATCGTACTGATTTCCAATAACTCTTCAACTTCAAGAAAATTAGTTTCTACACGAATCCCGTACTTCGCACACTCTTTCTGTATCCATTGTGCATCTTCTACATGATCTTGTCCTGTAAATGTGTAGAGTTGTAGCACTTCATGATGATACATACTCCTTTTCACTAAGCATTCTATCTCTTCCTTAATCTCTACTTTTCTTTCATTTGCTAATATTAGTTTTTTTGCCACTTCTCCACGTTCTCCGCCGAGTTCTTGAACAATTCTATCGCCATCAATGATTTTATGTAGTGCCTTTCGAAACAGCTCATCTTGCATTGGTCCTTCTTTTACAAGATTGCACGTTACATATGTCACGTTCGATTCAAGCCGAGACAACTCTTTATTAGGCTTTTCTTTATCTTTATATTGCGCCTTTACTAACACGTCATACGTATTTACATTTTTCTCTACATTCATTAGTTCAATTCGGTCAAGAAAAGGTCTTTCACGATAATATAAATCATGCACTTCTAATACAAATAATTGTGCATTTTTCTCGCGTAATATAAAAGGTCCTGTACCAATAAAGTTTCCTGCTTCATCTTCATTTACGATAGAACACTGTTCTGCACTTAGCATATGTAAAAACATCCTATTTTCCGTATGTAATTGAATTTCAACAACAAATTCATCCACTGCACGGACATTTTCAACATGTTGCAACATCCATGCGTGTGGGTTGTTTTCCGCTTTCATAAATCGATTCAATGAATGTATAACATCATGTGCGGTAAGTCGTTTTCTATTATGAAGATGAACGCCTTTTCTTAAATAAAATGTCCAAACCTTTTCAGCGTCATTATATTGCCAGTGAAAAGCAAGTCTTGGCTCTATACAATTTGTTTCCTCATTCACATATACGAGTGTATCAAAAATATGTTTAACCATATGACATTCTGAGCGCATCGTAGCGTAGACCGGATCTAAAGCGATGTCTAGATTCATTTGTACTTGCAACCGAAGTACATCTTTTCTTCCTTCAGGTGTCCTTTCTATTTTATGACCAAATATTGAATCTACCCAAGCTTCATACTCTTTCTTTACTGATGGAAATTGTGAGCTGTATCGTTCCACAAATGAGATTCCACTTTTCACATCCCCTTTTTTCGTTAGTTCTTTTCCTCTGTCTAAAATTAATTTCATCGGTTGCTTTTGAAATATTAATTTAGAGCGATTCCCTCTCCCGCGCCCTGGAAACCAAGTGATCCAATGTAACTCTTCTAATTTTTTTATAATTAATTTACTATTACGCTCCGTACAAAATAATATTTCTGCTATCATTTGTACTGTTACTTCTAATTGCTCTCCTTCTCGTCTACCTTTACCATACGCACACCACATTTCAATATATTGATCTAAAATAAACATCATAATCCCCCTAAAAGGTGAAAAATAAGTCCTTTTGTTTCTACCCTTTTTCCATTTCTCCTTTCATCTTATCATTTCAATATAGAAAGGAGGAATTAATATTGAACAATCTCTTACTACGTTATAATAAACCAATTATTATAAGACTGTGCGGCGAATTATTAACCCGAACAACCGAATCCATGTTAGCTCTTATTATGATTATTTACGTTAATAAAATGTTAAACGGTAATATAATAATAACTATGCTCATTTTCGGACTACAACCACTATCAGACATTGTATTTACACTTATTGCTGGGGGAATTACTGATAAATATGGGCGAAAGAAAATTATGTTACTCGGCTTATTGCTACAAGGCGTTGCAATCGGTAGCTTCATTTTTGCTCAATCTGTTTTTATATTTGCTTTGCTTTACGTCATAAATGGGATTGGTCGTTCCTTATATATCCCCGCTCAACGTGCACAAATTGCTGATTTAACAAAACAAAAACAACAAGCAGAAATTTTTGCTCTTTTGCATACGATGGCTGCAATTGGCTCCGTAATCGGTCCAATAATTGGTGCTATCTTTTATCATACTCATCCTGAATATTTATTTATAATGCAAAGCATTACACTTATGGTATATGCAGTAGTTGTATGGACGCAGCTTCCAGAAACTGCTCCAGCACTTACAACGCCAAAACAAAAACTTGAAGTATCATCTCCAAAAAAATTTGTACACAAACATTACGCCGTACTGGGACTTATGGTTTCTACACTTCCTATTAGCTTTTTTTATGCACAAACCGAGACAAATTATCGCATTTTCGCTAAAGATATATTTCCAGATTTCGTATTCATGCTCGCTTTTATTTCAACATGCAAGGCTATTATGGAAATCATTCTGCAAATTCCCCTCGTGAAATGGTCTGAACGATTTTCTATGGCGAAAATTATTCTTATTTCTTACACTTGCTATACAATAGCTGCAATTGGCTACGGGATTTCAGCAACAATCGCGTCACTATTTTTCACATTACTCTTTTTAGTCATCGGTGGAAGTATTGCTTTAAACCATTTACTTCGATTCGTTTCAGAAATCGCTCCTTCAGATAAACGCGGATTGTATTTTTCAATTTACGGCTTACATTGGGATATATCTCGAACGTGCGGTCCTGTTATTGGTGCGGTTTTATTAAGCAAACTAAACGGCAGTATGCTATTTTATATTTGTGCTTGTTTCTTAATAATTGGGGGCATTATTCAGGCTCTTTTTGTTCAAAATTTAGAGCGTAATAAAATAAAAAAAGACATTTCAGAGCATACTCCTCATGTTTTATAGGCTGCTTTGCTCATCCTTTTAACAGTAAAAAGAAGGCTATCACAAAAGTCTTGATGACCTTTGGTGATAGCCTTCTTTATTACCCTGCCATTTTATTTATACTATCCTCTGGCGAAAATACCGAAATATGATTTACCTTACCAGTCGATTCTGGAATAATGAATTTCAACTCAAACTGATTGTTTACTTTATATACGTATATTTTATCTTCCCCATTTACTTTAACTGAAGCTGGTTTTCCTAATGCTTTCTCTATTTCTTGTAATGTAATTGATTTTAGCTCTGCATGATAGGAGCGTACATCAAAAACTTGTGATCCTTTATTAAAACCGAAGGAAACATTTTTATTTATAAAGGTAGCGTACATTCCGTTACCTGCTTGTTCCGTTTTATCTGCTTTCCCCCAAGCCTTTTCTATTTCTTCAATATCACCTGTATGTGCTGCGAACGGAACGTTAGGTACTTTTCCTTCTTTCGCTAGTTCAAACAAATCTTTAATGTGGTTAATTGATTTTTGATTTATTACTGTATCTTTCGTGCTTGAATCTGTCTTTGGTTTTGCTGATCCTTCATTATTTGATTTTGCTTCAGGCTCTTTCTTTTCTTCAGAAGAATTATTTTGTTCGTTTTTACTATTTTCAGAGGTTGGGTTTGTTTCCTTTTTTTCGTCTGTCCCTTTACATGCTACTAATGCAAATATGCATGTAAAAGCGAGAAATAACATAGCTATCTTTACATACACTTTCATACATTTCAGCCCCCTATTATAATCTTATTCCTTTTGATAACCAATCCATGACACCACTTTTCAAATTGTGTTTGTTCCAAAAAATAAATACTTCACTCTCTCCCAATGCTTGTACAACATATTCTACAAAAGCTGTTCCTAAAAAATAACCGAGTCGGTTGTATCCAAAATACTGTCCTCCCGATAACCGGAACCACTCTTTCTCTTTTTCGAGCGTCCATCCTTCTATATAATCTTCCAAAAAACGATTCTTTATTTGTTTTTCATTTTCTATATAGCATTGTAACCAACGTTCACCATCATTGTTATATGAGTAGTACACTGATTCATTTACGCCTTTTATAATTTGCTTTGATAAATATGTTGCAACACCTTCACGATACAAAGTAACTGCCGCGTCAGTCCACTCAGCTTTTGTCCAATCCATTCCATCATTGTGTAACATAACATTATGATATATATGTCCTATTTCGTGAGCGACAATAACACGAAGGTGATTTACATCTGGAGATAATTTTTCTGCCGCAAAAAATATGTCCCCAATAATTTCCCTTTCTACAAATGCATTAGAGCCAAACCCTCCAACAAATAGATGGAAATTCATATTTACATCAAAGTTATATTTATAATGATATTCATTCGTTATCTCTTGAATAATAGTCGGTAATGTTTCTGCAATGATACGAATTTCTTCTATTTTTGCGGGATATCGTTTAATGGCATTAGAAACTCGTTCTCTCGTATGTGGACAATGATACTTAAAGTATTCTTCAAATATCTCTGGATGCGAAGTAAAGTATTGGTTGAGGACTGCTAATTCTACATCGTTACTTTCCCATAATTTTAAAAAACTTGGAATTGTATTATTTATCATTTTTTCCATCTCCTTATATATCCCTTCTCGCCATTTACACTGCAATCCTTCCTGAAACGTAGAAAAAGCAACAAAGAAAGATGAGTCTTCTTTGTTGCTTTTTCTGTTTAATCAAACCATTTATCACCATCAGAAATCCATTTACCATTATGCAAATCATAACATTCATCATAATAATAAAAAAAGCTGCCCAAAAAGGACAGCTTTACATATGTATTTTTACACTTCGATTGACTTACCATCTTCAACAATATGATAAAGTAAGTGAGCTAAATGATGAATTGGGCCATACTCTTCCTCTTCTTCATCTGTTTCACCTTGGAACTCAAGATCATTTAAGTATAGTGCTAAAAATTGATAGTATAGTTTTAAATCAAATCCGTAGCACGCAGTTGGCTCTTCATGATCGCCTTCGTATTGTAACATTAAGTATTGATCATTACCTTCTGCATCTTCTGCGTCAAAGAATACGAAGAATCCAACGTTTGTATCTAAATCAAATAGATGACGAGTGCCTTTTTCTGTTGCTTTGTTGAAGTCCTCTTCACTTAATTTATGTACTGTTGTCGCTTTAGCATTATCTTCTTGATGGAAATTTACTGTAAATGTTTTCAATGCTGACACCTCCTGATTGTATAATGCTAGCATAACATATAAAAAGGACTGCTTACAAATGTAAACAGTCCGTACATTCATTTTCGCATTGCTCGTAATAAGAAGCTTACGATGAAAATTAAAACGATCGCACCGATTAAAGCTGGAATAATTGCATATCCGCCAATGACTGGACCAAAACTACCAAGTAATTTCGAACCAATCCAAGAACCGATAATACCAGCAATAATATTACCAATTACACCACCAGGTACGTCCTTTCCAGTAATTAAGCTCGCAAGCCATCCTAATATACCACCGACGATTAAAGACCAAATCATATGATAACCTCCTTTATATTTTACCAATCAAAATATAATTAGAAACAATTGCTTACCATTAGTTATGTTACATTTTTCAGTAGTTATTCATACAAATCAACTATTAGATTATTTCAAAATAATGAACGACCAGTTTTTCGACTCGAGGTTGATGTTATTCGTAATACACATATTAAGGACAGTCAGGCTTTAATATTGTCCGTATAAACTCTTTTTTAAATGCAGGATAGTTAAAACCAACTGCAATTTTTTGAATTGGTCTATTATCAAACGTTGTTGGCTCGGCTATTTTTCTAAAATCTGCCACACTTTGTCCTCTAGTTACGTCATTTGTCGTACTGATCCAAACTGCTGACTTTTTATATTCAAAAATATCATCATTAATAAAGGAAATGAACGGAAGTAAATCATGAATCGGACTTCCAGCAATACCCGGGTATTCTTTTTTATAAAAGTTCTCATAATAAAAATCGATCATTGGTTTAATAAGTTTCGCCTGTCCTGTTCCTTCTTTATTAATAATATCCACCATTTCAGGAGTAATGAGGGCTTCTTGCGTTACATTTAACGGAAAAATAGTCGCATTCTTTGCGTACTTCATCACAATATTTGCGGCGATTGGATCTCCATAAAAATTAGCTTCTGATACAGGAGTAACGTTACCAGGAAATAAAAACGCACCGCCCATAATATAATATGAACATACCTTATCCATTACATTTGGATATAATAAAAATAACGTTGCCAATGTTGTTAAACGCCCTGTCGCTACGATAATAATATCTTCTGGACAAGGTTCAATTAATTTAATTAGTTCACAAAAATTTTCCCGTTTACAAATCCTCATATCAGGTGGAATAATTGGCCCTAAACCATGATCTCCATGTATTTCAGGAAAGAACAAAGGTTCTTCAGCTGTCATCGGTCTTGCTGCACCCTCAATGATTTTTACTTCTGTAGCATAGTATCTTTCTAAAAAATACACATTTTCCGTTACAATCTCTCGCGATACATTCCCATATTCAGCAACAATACCTATAATATCCAATTGACATGTTTTATTTGCATAAATTAACGCCACCGCATCGTCAATACCAAAGTCTCCAAAAAAGATGATTTTCTTATTAACTATCCTCACCCCTCTTCAACATAATCTACTATTATTATTATTATGTAAAAAAGACAAGGCTGTGAAACGGTGCAAACTAAAAAAGTCGCCTATTTATTGGCGACTTCAATCTTTTTATAAGATAAATATGCTAGTACATTTTTACTTGAATCGTATTTCGGATTATTTCCTTTTCTCGGTTCTCTCATATGTGTTTTTTCAAATCCAGGAATATCTGGCATTTTCTCCATAAATTCAAACATTTCTTCTTCAGTTCCTTCAATACGTACGCGAATCATTATTACTTTTCCTCAATTCTCATTTTCTCTGTACTAAGTATAACGTACTTTGAAAAGACTGCAAGAAATTTATCTTTTTAATGTCGCGCTTTTTTTGCATACAAACAATGCCATTTCAGTATAAAACGATATAATTTTATTATTTTCATATTGAATGTTAAAGAACTCTTGCATTTCAACTGATGTTTTCATCATACATTCTGTTAACTTCACGCGTTTCTGCAAAGGTACATTCATCATATCGCACCACCAGTCAAATTCAAATTTCTTGTCAAAAGTAAGACATGACTGCATTTGTAAACCATTTTTTTCTAATAAGGTAATCCATTCTGTTTTTTTCATCGCTCGTTCATGACTCGGATCTCGCTTTTTTTCTATAAAATTATAAAATGTATCAAATTCATTATTTTCCGGTGAAACATTATCTATTAAAATAAACAATCCATTATGTTCTAACGTACGATTTACTTCACATATAAACTGAGCTGGATTCGTAAAATGATGTGCTGCAATTCGGCATGTAATCGTATCAAAAGAACTATCGGCAAACGATAAACTTTCAGCGTTTCCAGCGACAAAAGATACATTTTCATATCCATTACTTATAATAAAGTTTTTCGCATTCTCTAGCATTTTTTCTGTTAAGTCTAAGGCAACTACTTCTTTAAACAATGGAGCTAATACATTCGCAACATGTCCACCGCCAGTAGCAATATCAAGAAGACGATTATTATGACGAGACTCAACTTGTTGAACCACATATTGTAAGTCTGGTCCATTAGCATGAATTTTACTTTTCACATATTTTTCCGCATTATTACCAAACTGTTGTTTTACAAGCTCTTCTTTACTCATTTTATCATCTTCTTTCTATTGTTATTTACATATAGGATTCATATAATAATTAAAGTTCTCTTTATGTATTTTCAAATCCTCTTTTCAGCTTACTTCTTATCATGCTGTCCTATCATCAATATACTAAACAAAAAAGGCTACGGGAACTTGTCCCCTAACCCGACTAAATATTTATTACATTTTTACTTTTTCATATACATCTATATAATATAAATCCTCTTTCAACTTCATAATAACGTCTACTTCGTTATAAGTAGCCTCACGAGCATGTAAACCAAATTGATCCATGCCGATCCATATCCATCCAGGTGTATGCTGTAGAACATCTAGGTTAAAATAATCTAATTTAATAAGCTCCGATTTTATAAATTTATCTTTATTAGCGATTTGTTTATCCATTAAGCCGTATTCTTTTCCATTTTCAAGTAGCGATATAATTTTCCCTAAAATTGGATGTTCACGTATAATAAAATGATATTCCCTTTCGTCTACATTCGCCATAATTAAACGGGAATTAGATAAATCTAATCCCAAACTCGGCATATTTATTTTAATCACCTCCTATATTGGTTTCATCTCCATCCTAACAAACAAATATTTAAATAATATTAATATATTGTATATATATTAAGGCTCATTATTTCTAGAAACTAAATTTCCAACAGCATCTGCCGTTACTTCAACTACAAATTCACAAATACCTGCTACAACTTCCCCAATTACTTCATCCATCTTTTCCCCCCCTTATTTTATGTAACATATTTCTAGTATAGGAGATATTGGTTATTTTTAACTATCGGAAAACGTGACAACAACATTACAGTTTTGTAAGCTTTTTCAACTTATTTAGCTTCTATCCTTTGAAACTCCAAGTATGATTCACAAGCATATAGGCCATCATAATATTAGGTAAGTTCCAATTATGCTAGAGGAGGCGTGTAAAATATACTACGTAAAATTAATTAAAGGTCAATCATTCTATGCTTTTGATCATCGTTTCTTAATGTCTGAAGAAGAAAAGGTTTCCGAGAAAGTTTATAATTACTTACGTCGTAATGAATTTTTCGAAGTACGTAAAGAAGAATATTCAGCCTGATGTATTAAAAGCATCAAGAAAAATATCATTTAATAGTGATATTTTCTTGATGCTTTTATTTTATTTATCCTTACTTTCAATGAATATGTAATCATTGGTTTTATACATTTTGACTTACTTATTTCATCTATTAACACATCAAATTTTTGACAAATCAAAAAGATTGAAATCCACTCATGAAACACGTAATATAGACTCTGACTCTAAAAAAGTTCGTTATAAATTCTATATAAAATAAGGAGGTTTTATATACGAGTTTTTCATTTTAAAAGACGGAGAGGTTTTACATTATGTGGCGTAATAAAAATGTTTGGATTGTGTTAATTGGGGAGTTTATTGCTGGTCTAGGGCTATGGCTTGGTATTCTTGGCAACCTTGAATTTATGCAAAAATATGTCCCTTCTGATTTCATGAAATCAGTTATATTATTTATCGGACTATTAGCTGGTGTACTAGTTGGTCCTATGGCTGGTCGTATTATCGATCAGTATGAAAAGAAAAAAGTTCTTCTTTATGCTGGGTTCGGTCGCGTTATTAGTGTTATTTTTATGTTTTTCGCTATCCAATTTGAAAGCATTGCCTTCATGATTGCATTTATGGTTGCCCTTCAAATTTCTGCAGCATTTTACTTCCCTGCATTACAATCTGTAATTCCACTCATCGTACGTGAGCATGAGTTATTACAGATGAACGGTGTACATATGAATGTAGGTACAATCGCTCGTATTGCAGGTACTTCACTAGGTGGAATTCTTTTAGTTGTAATGAGTTTACAGTATATGTATGCCTTCTCAATGGCAGCATACGCTTTATTATTCCTCTCAACTTTCTTCTTACAATTCGAAGATAAGAAATCAACAACACCAAGTAAACAAGCTGCGAAAGATAATAGCTTTATGGAAGTATTTCGTATTTTAAAAGGAATTCCTATTGCTTTTACAGCACTTATATTAAGTATTATCCCTCTATTATTTATAGCCGGATTTAATTTAATGGTAATCAACATTAGTGAAATGCAACATGATCCAACGATTAAAGGCTTTATATATACCATTGAAGGTGTCGCATTTATGTTAGGGGCCTTCGTTATTAAACGTTTATCTGACCATTTCAAACCTGAAAAATTATTATATTTCTTCGCTGTTTGTACCGCTTTTGCACACCTTTCCTTGTTCTTTAGCGATATAAAATGGATGTCTCTTACATCATTTGGTTTATTTGGTTTTAGTGTTGGTTGCTTCTTCCCTATTATGTCGACAATTTTCCAAACGAAAGTGGAAAAAAGCTATCATGGTCGTCTCTTCTCATTCCGTAATATGTTTGAGAGAGTTATGTTCCAAATTGTCTTACTCGGCACAGGCTTCTTCTTAGATACGATTGGATTGCAATATATGGTTCTCATTTTCGGTGTGATTTCATTATTAATTGTTTTCATTTCATTATCTAAACAGAAACAATATGAAAAACAACCTTCGCAATCTGCGAATTTATAACATAAATAAAGACGCATGGATCATATTAGATTAATCCATGCGTCTTTGTTATATAAAGCCTTATTTATTACGCTTATTATAATTATTTAAAGGAGTACCCTCTTTCGCTTTCGAATACAGTATACTAACATGATATATACAGGAGGTGCGAAATTGTCTGATGGTATGCAGTTATTTAGTATCTTTATTTTTGTATTAGCTCTGTTTAGCATCATAAACTTTTTAGCAATTTCCTTATCTGGACATAACCTTAAAAGAAGAATTATCGCAGGTTTCATTTTTTTACTACTAACTCCTATTGTTTTTTTGGCTACCGTAGTATTCGCTTCTATATTCGATAAAGCTGGATTTGGCGCAGGTGGGATAGCCTTCATTGTTGCAATTATATATATTTTAAATGGAATAATGATCCTACTTTCCTCATTATTTTTCCTCAAAAGAGACATAACATAGACTATAGTACTCTGCATGAATCTGACTTTATACTAGATTCATGCTTTTTCAATTCCCCAAAATTTTTATGTGAAATTAAATAATTCTTTATAAAAATTTAAACTTTATTTATTACAATATTCGTATCGTATTCGCAAGTTTATTGAAAATGAAAAGAAAGGAGTACAAAATGAAAAAGATTCTATTAATTATTCCAATATTCATTGTTCTACTTAGCGGATGTAGCAATAATGATATATACGGTTCTTGGGAAGTCGTTGACAGCAAAAATAGTCTTTGCCCTGCATCTTATAAATTTGAAACAGTTGTAAAAGAAGAAAAGAAAGAAAAAATTGTTCAAAACTTAGTAGAGATGCAAACAACGAAGAATAAAGAAGATTTATACAAAGGTTCATTTGTAAAGAATTCTAATGTATATCACATTGATTATGGTAACTCATTTACATCGGATCAAACTTTAAAAGTTGTCGATGGCAAATTAAATGTATACTTTTATGCAGTGGAAAAGTTATGTACATATAAAAAGAAATGATTACACTTCATATAAGACGCAGAAAATATTTTCTGCGTTATTTTTAATTTACAAAACCTCCCCAAAAACATTTTCCTCTTTTAAATCTTTAAATTTAAATGTAGTATTATATAATAACAATATTTTAATGCGAGGTGCTTTTTTTGAGAAGTTTAAGTTCATTAATTGTATCAACAATCTGTTCCATTATCCTAATCCTATGGAGTGCACTTTCATTTTATGAAAGATTCACGACAGGAAATTCATACTATTGGCTTAGTGGTATATTAGGCCTCGTTTTCGTGTTCTTTTTCATCCAAAATATGCGGGATATACTTAATAAAAACTATAAAACATCCTAAACCGTATAGAAAGATATAATAAACAATTCAGTTAACCAGTCCTTATTTACAACGCCCTTTCAAAAAAGACTAATCCTCCCTCTAAATTTGTCAATCGTTTTAATTTTCATAAAAAAATGATAAAATGTAAATATGTGTTTTCAGAATAATTAAAAACGCAGAAAGAAAACACTGTTTTTAGGAGGGGTTTTGATGACTTACACGTTAGCAACTAGAATGAAAGCATTCCAATCTTCTATATTTAGTGAATTAGGGGCTTATAAAAAAGAAAAAATTGCAGCAGGTCACAAAATGATTGATTTAAGTATTGGGAATCCTGATATGCCGCCTGCTGACTTCGTAAGAGAAGAAATGGTACATACAGCAAGTGAAAAAGAAAGCTACGGATACACATTAAGTGGTATTCAAGAATTTCACGAAGCTGTAACTGAATATTATAACAACACTCATAACGTTAAATTAAATGCCGATAAAGAAGTTTTATTATTAATGGGTTCACAAGACGGACTTGTTCATTTACCTATGGTTTATGCAAATCCGGGAGATATTATATTAGTTCCGGATCCAGGATATACAGCTTATGAAACTGGAATTCAAATGGCTGGTGCAACATCTTACTACATGCCATTAAAGAAAGAAAATGAATTCTTACCTAACTTAGAGTTAATTCCTGCAGAAATTGCCGAAAAAGCGAAAATGATGATTTTAAACTTCCCAGGAAATCCCGTTCCAGCAATGGCTCATGAAGATTTCTTTAAAGAGGTAATCGCATTCGCGAAAAAGCATAACATTATTGTTGTCCATGATTTTGCTTATGCTGAATTTTATTTTGATGGCAATAAACCAATTAGCTTCCTCTCTGTACCTGGTGCTAAAGAAGTTGGAGTAGAAATCAACTCTTTATCAAAAAGTTATAGTTTAGCAGGTAGCCGTATTGGTTATATGATTGGTAATAAAGAAATTGTTCGTGCGCTTACGCAATTTAAATCCAATACAGATTATGGTGTGTTTTTACCAATTCAAAAAGCGGCATCAGCGGCACTAAGAAATGGCGCTGCGTTTTGTGAGAAAAATCGCGATATTTATCAAGAACGTAGAGATACTTTAGTTGATGGATTCCGAACATTTGGTTGGAATGTTGATAAACCAGCTGGTAGTATGTTCGTCTGGGCCGAAATTCCGAAAGGCTGGACTTCTATAGATTTCGCTTATGCATTAATGGATCGTGCAAATGTCGTTGTTACACCAGGTCACGCATTTGGACCTCATGGTGAAGGATTTGTACGTATTGCACTTGTTCAAGATAAAGAAGTGTTACAACAAGTTGTTGAAAACATTCGAAATAGCGGTATTTTTTCTCTTGAAAAAATAAATGAATTAGTCAAAAATTAATGGTAACTCCCCTGCTTAACTGTAGCAGGGGTATTATTTATTGGAGGTACTTTCATTGCATATTAAAGACACTCTTCCTCATCGTTATCCTTTTTTAATGATTGATAAAGTAACAAATGTAAAACATGGTGAATCCGTTACGGGATATAAACTCATTTCAAATAATGAGTGGTTTATAAATGATAATCAAAAACATATGCCTCATATGTTAATTGTAGAAGCACTTGCTCAGCTTAGTGCATTTGTAAATACAAATGACTCTGAAGGTCTAGGCTTCCTCTCTTCGTTGGATGGGGTTGAATTCCACGGAAACGCATATCCCGGTGATAAACTTGATTTACATTATAAGCTTGCTCGCAATCGTCGAGGTTTTATTCTCGGTAAAGGTACTGCAACTATTAACGATCAGCCGATTGTAACTATAGAAAAGCTATTAATATATCAAGCAGAATAGAGACGATGTAATTCGTCAGGATATCTCTCTCCTACAAATTCGTCTCACCAACATGAACAGAGTAAACAAATTACTTGGTTAGGAGCAGGAAAATGGAAAGTACTATCGGTATCGATGCTGGAGGAACATTAACGAAAATTGCTTATTTGAACGAACAAAAGCAATTAGCTTTTGAAAAATTTTATTCAAATGAACAAGATAAAATAATAGATTGGCTTAAGAAAAACACTTGTATAAAACAAATATGTATAACAGGTGGTAAAGCAAAACGATTACAACAACTACTTTCAGACTCATATAAAATAGTAGAACTAAACGAATTTGAAGCTACTCTTGTAGGTGTCCGATACATATTAAAAGAAGAGCAATATGATATAAACAACTTTATTTTAACAAATATAGGTACAGGTACTTCCATTCATTACGTTTATAATGACAAATATATTCGAGCTGGTGGAACGGGTGTTGGCGGTGGTACTATTATGGGGCTTTCAAAATTGTTAACAAATATAGATCATTTTGAAGATGTGATTCCTTTAACAAAATTAGGTTCTAGAAAAGAACTAGATATTACGGTCGGTGATATTTATGGTGGCATTCTCTCTCCTATTGATAATAGCTTAACTGCAAGCAATTTTGGTAAAGCTGCTATTTCAGAATCAAAATATAATAGCTCAGACATACTTGCTACTGTACAAGGACTTGTCGGTGAAGTCGTTACTGCATTAAGCCTTCAATTCGCCGAAACAAAAAACATTGACCATATTATTTATATTGGTTCGACTCTATGTAATAACGTACACCTCCAAAATATTATTAGTAGCTACACAGTATATCAAAATAAAACACCAATCTTTTTACAAGATGGTGGTAATAGCGGTGCGATTGGTGCTTTACTTCATATTACGGATTAAAAAAGCTGACTTTTGTCAGCTTTTTTACAACGGTACTTCAAATTCAATAATTGATTCCCCGCCCTCTCCAATTCGCTCTACACTAATTTTATCAATTACACATTGTAACTTTTCAGGTAAACTATGAATATCCTTGGCTACTTCAGCAGCTAACTCAGCACTTTCTTTTCTCCCGACTGTTACATGCGGTATGTATGGAATATCTTCTTTTAAAAATTTTATTAAAGGTCCTGTATAAAGCATATCATGTAGTTCTTCTATTTGTTTTTTCCCCTCTTCAACTCGTAAAAACAAATATTCCCCTTCATCTGTAATTTGATTCGCAAATTTAATTTCTATCTCTTGTATCCCTTTTGATAATTTTAAAATATGTAACTTCAGCTCATCATTTGAAATCGAGCTTTCAAATGGGAATATAACTGTAATATGCGGTGGGATTAAACCGAATAAAGGATCATGTTTTTTCCTAATGTCCTCTATTTCATTAATAGACATTTCGTTTAGAAAAAGTAAAATTGTACGCATTTTTATACCCCCTACTTTCTCTTTTTATATTCATCATATTGTATGGTAGCTTGCACTTCAACAAATGATTTCAATTACATATAAAAAGAAAAAACTTCTCAAAAGAAAAGTTTTTTCTTATATAACATGATTATTATTTTCCCGCCAAACTTCCCTAAATTTTATATAACAAGCAATTCTCCACGGAATGATATACGATACTGCAACAACATAAAATAATAAACCAATCATTTGTTTATCTAAATCTACAATATATTGCCTTGAACCATACCTTAAAATAACCAGTAGAATGAAAGTAATTAAAAAAGCTACACTTTTTTTCGTATAAATATTCCCATCATCTCTTCTTTCATAATTTGTTAAAACTATAAGTGGTGCGGCGAGAAGAATTCCAATCGATACTGCTATAACTACTTGTAATATAGCTGGATGTACGGGATCAAAAAACCATAAAACACCCGGTGTTAAAAATAATAATGGCCACAAAATACGTATCCCTGTTCCCTTTATAGGTTTATACATAGATCAATAACGACGCCAGAATATTAGTAGTGCAATGCATAAGAAAACTGTAATGAGTGAAGATGTGTCTCCCATTTTCTATCCTTCTCTCTATAGTAATCTAATACTATTTTAAATCGTTTATTCGAATGATACTTTTCGAATAAATATACTACTAGTTATGATATAAAGCACAGTTAATCCAATTGAAATAACAGTAAAATATGGAATATCTACTGAGGATACATCACTCGTAAATAATAAACTGGTTACTCCCGCCTCTCCATAAAGCACACTATTTGTTGATAAGAACAGTGTTCCACCAATCATAAGACCAATCCACTTAAATCGTTGCTTAAAAACTACTACCACTTGAAAGAAACATGCTGTTGTAACATAAAATAAAAATTGCAAAATAAATTGTTGTATCGATTGCTCCCCAAAATTAACATTTACTACGTTATATTTTAAATCTTGCAGAAGCATAACTTGAAGAAATGAAAATAATGCAGATTGAAGTACAATGTAACAAATTGCTCCGATAAAATATTGTATTCTCGTAACACCGAATGAAATAGCTAAACGAAATAGCTCATCTTGTATGATGAAAACACTCCCTACTATAAATAACATAATTGCTATTGAAGGGTTATTTATAATTTCAGGTAAATAACCAATGTTTGCTCCATATAAATGAGCAGCATTTAAAGCCCCTTTTATTAATAAAGCTACCATCCAGAATATTAAAATTGCTTTATAATGAAAATTTATATGTAACTTCAACTGCTTCATTAACATTGTCATTTCACTTCACCACCAGTTATGTGAATAAATAGTTTTTGTAATGTAATTCTATCAATTACTAAACCTTCTTTTTCAAGAGAGGAATAATCTTCATTAGAAAGCTCTTCCCATATAACAGTAATGCCTTTATTTCCATAGACTTCTCGATTTATTACTTTCTTATTGATTGCAAACTTATCTACTTTATCTTTTTTTCCTGAAATAATATGAGCTTGTTGTAATAAATCTGCCACTGATGATTGAACAACTAGTTTTCCTTCTTTTATAATGATTACTTCTTCAATCACATGGGTTACTTCTTCTACTAAATGTGTTGATAATATAATTGTTCGTGGATATTCACCGTAATCCTCTAGTAGTAAACTATAAAATAATTCTCGATGTGCTGCGTCTAAACCAGTAGTCGGTTCATCAAAAATGGTAATTGGTGCCCTACTTGCTAACCCTTGAATAATTCCAACGACTGTTTGCATGCCGTGTGATAGTTTATGGTATTTTACTGTCATATTAAGTTGGAATTTATCGGCAAGTTCTTCTGCGTACTTTCCATCCCAGTTTTTATAAAACATGCTGCACATCTTAAAGATTTCTTTTACTTTATAACTTAAATGTGCTTCTTCTTTCACTCTAACAAAACAAATATTTTGCATCGCTTTACTATTTTCAAAAACATGTTCCCCAAATATTGATATACTACCACTACTTGAAATAATTTGGCCTGCAAGTAAATTTAATAATGTCGTTTTTCCCGCTCCGTTTCTACCGAGCAAACCATATATTTTATGTTCTTCTAATGCAATCGTTATTTCATTTACCGCTACTGTCTTTTTATATTTTTTCGTTACATCTTTCGTTTCAAGAGCAATCATGCCTATTTCCCTCCTTCGTAATTTTTTGAATCATATCCATCAATTCGTCTTTAGATATTTCTAACACCTTTGCTTCTTCCCATACTTTAGGTAAATATTCGGTCATAAAAGTATTTTGTCTTTTTTTAAGTACGACTTCTTTTGCTCCCTTTGCAACAAACATCCCGATCCCTCTCTTTTTATATAAAATCCCTTCATCCACTAATACATTTACCCCTTTAGCTGCAGTAGCTGGATTTATTTGTAACATCTTCGCAAATTGATTTGTTGATGGTACTTGTTCTTCTTCAAGTAATATGTCTTTTAAAATATCAGATTCAATCGTTTCTGCAATTTGCAAGTATATTAATTTATTTTGCTCCAGAGTAGGTTTCACAATTTCACCACCTTAGGTTCATAGGTTAATTACTTATGTAATTAACCATACCACACGAAAATATTTATTTCCATATATTTCTTTCACAAAAAAAGAGTCATCCATTTAAGAATGACTCTCTTTCTAAAATTTTAAAGTTTCAACTCTAATTCTCAAATTTTTTTCATTTATACCATTTTGACAAAAATTAAATTGTTGTCCCTTTATAAATTTTGTACGATCTACTACTTTCCCTAAATGATAACTTGTATGCTCTACTAAATGTAATAAACTATGAAGGTCCATATACTTTTTTTCCCATGCTTGTATATATGCTTTTCCCCATTCATCAAATACTTCTTCAACGTACTGTAGCAAAACTTCAGAACTTTGTTGTTTTACTGGAAAATACTCCTCGATTCCCTTTTCAAAAACTATATTTGGATCTTTATAACGACTAGTATTTCTCTGTATATGTTCACAAATATGTAGTACGATTCCACCAATTGAGTTAACAGAAGCTCCTTCTTTCCACAATTCATCTTCACTAACGAACCTAATTGCTTGTACTAACTTATGTAAATAATGATCCTTCATTCTATGATAAGTAATTTTGTATACTAACTCCACCTTTTCTCCTCCCATCATTTCAACTGCTGCACTGGATATTTAGTAAATAAAGATTTTCGAAACTCTTTATCATGTATAAGCATTATAATTTTTTCGTTATTATCATTAAGGAACTTTACTACTTTCTTTTTATTCCACATATCATTTTCTTTTGGAAAATCATCAAATTTTTCATACAGTATTGATAGTATTTCTTCTCTTTTTATCATAAATTTTTTATTTTCTACTTGAAAATCGTAACCTATTGCATTTGGTACTAAAACTGCTAGATACGTAATGTTAAAGAGAAAATTCTTCTCCATCGTATCCTTATTATCAAACCAATACGTCGCTACCATTTCTTCTGTAAGGGTTCCATTCCCTTTTGCACCATAGATCACCTTTATGCTTTCATTCTCTAAATTTATACTTTGAAATGTTTCGCCACCGGGTAAATGACTAACAACTGCAACCACATCTGAGTTATTACCAACGTATGTCCCAGCATATTTCTTAAAGTCACCAGGTTTCACATCAGATATTTCTTTTATTCTTTCTCCGCTAGAACAAGCAGTAATAAGTCAACTACCCCCACTGAGATGAAACGCTTCAGTCGCGGCTTGAGTTCGAACGCTAGGTCTTTTCGTCTATCGCTAGACAGTTGACGCTCTAGCATTCATGCCACCTTACGGTAACACCCCAAGTATGTTTTTGGTTGGTACTGGCAACGAACGATTTTGTTTTCCCACTTGCACCACCCTTTCGAAAAAGAGCAGTTCTTCCTTGTGGAAGAAGCCACCACTCAGATGAGCCTGGCGTGTGCTACAAGCCCCGACAAGTCGAGTACACATGGATGGTTGACGCACCCACTAAGCTATGCGCGAAGCAACAGCCTTACGTTTTTGCACTTCTAATAGAATCGGTGTTTTCACTTTGAGGTTGTCATCCAATTGTACAACTTTTGATTTTTGCAATGTATTCAATGCACCATTAATATCTGCATGGATACATGTTCCTGCTTTACTTTGGTACAGACCACGAGTCATTCGTTTGCCACTAAAGCGATAACGGGTCCTATCATCCTTAGACCAAACTGGAACCGGATCTTTATCCAGAAAACTAGCTTTTGAAGTATAGCTTTCTTCTTGTTTAAAAAATCGTATACCTTCTTTTATACATTTATTCTCAATTGCTACAATCAGTTTATGAAACGGGATTTGAACAAACTTTTGATTATTCTTTTTCCCCATATCAGATTTTTGTTTCCAACCAACGTTATAGCCTACGACAATCGTATCTATGCCAAATGCTTTCACTTTTTTGAACAGCAGACCTACCGTTTGTGAAATGTAACCATTTATTTGTCGTTCTCGTTTATGCCAAAGTGCAGCCATTTTATTCGTTACAACTCGTTTTGAAATTCCGTTTTCAATATTCTTCTGCTGGAGATTACATATCATTTTGTTGAAATATTGGTTTATGGATTTTAATTTTTTCCCATCAATTAAGAATGTATCACCTGTATTGGTTACGCAACTTACTAATCTATCTACACCTAAATCGCAACTCAAAGCGTTACTCGTAGTCGTGGGTTGTTTCTTCATTTGTGAAACGTGCATTTCATATGTGTAATGCACCTCAAAGAACCGACCTTTTTGCTTCGGTACAATCTCAATGTAGGCGATTTTTTTATTTCTTAAGTTTTTTGGCATACGTATTTTAATGGAACCAAATTTTTTTCTGAATGCAACATTCATCGGAATGATCCAATACCCGTTATCATCCACTTTTGGCACTTGATAGATTTCAACGATACGTTTGTCAGTCGAACGAGAATAATTTGGAAACTTAGGACGACCTGTGAACTTCTCGGGATTGTTCTTCCACTTTTCCAATGCCTTAAAAAAGCTCTTCACTTCTGCATATAAGGCTCTACGAATAGCCTGCACAGAGTTTGATTGCACGCCCCAGTAGTTCATATCAGCTTGCATGGCGTTATCCACTTCTTTTACAGTAGCTATTTTATTATGATTCAAATAACTTTGTTTAATCGTGTACAACCCAACATTTCGCAATGCTTTTGAACTATGTGACATGCGTTGCAGTAAACGAAATTCTTTAGCCTTGAGACAAGCTCGTCCAATATTTTGTTTCTGCGTGAATCGTTGCATCGTTTCTCTTTTCTTTTGTTTACGTAATACTTTCACTGCTTTCTTTCTAGCCATTGTTTTCACCACCTTTCTTAGAGAGCTCATTAATTTTTTTCCTAAAATCGTGTTTTATCTTAGGAAATCTCGTTTCATAAAACAAGTACTAACACTTTTGTAACTATTAATTACTTTTGGCAAATCCATATTGGGAACGAAACAAAATGTAAACATAGTCTTCATCGCAATTCCTATTGGCTCAAATACAAAATGATTATGATTATCCAATTTCGGTGTCTTACGATCTATTCCCTCCTTACCTAAGAGCAGATTGTATCGTAAGACAAAAAGAAACTTCTGACGGCAATTCATCTCCACCTGAATTGTTGGGTTTCACCCGTAACACAAATCCGATGGAGTCTTCTTGCTGAAAAGGATAAAAAAATTGTTAGCATAACAACTACATTACGATGCATATATTTCATTTAGCATCCCCCACTTTTATTGATATTTCGTTCATTACAATACATCTTCTCAAAACCCTTTAAAATATACGCATTTTAATCAAAATTAAAAAATTTCAATTTTTCTGTTTACAATTATCCATTAATTGTATATAATTACTAACGTAAGAAAAATATTCTAAAAGGAGGTCGAAGGAAATGATGAAATTACAATTACATGCTTTAACTTTAGCGTTAACTGCACCTGTGTTTTCTGGACAATTAAATATGAATTCGACCAACCTAATGGAGAATTGAAAATCGTACATTATTTCGATTAATTCATAAATTCGCCACAGGAGGTCGTATACTTTCCTGTGGCTTTTTCACGCCCTGCCATAGGAGAACTATATCTTCCTGTGGCTTTTTTGTGCGATTTTTTAGCCTCCTACATCATTTTTTTAAGAAAGGAGCAACATTCGATGACTATTAGCGTATTGTTTTTAAGTATTACGATTCAAAGAAATAAAATTTCTAAAGATGAAATGTTTCATAATGAGCAAATTGAAAAAGCTATGAATGATGTTAAGGAGCGCCAAGCACTTTATTGTGATCACATGTAATTCCTTTTCGAAAGGAGGAATTCATTTATGACTTTTCATATTTTCTTTTTTACGACTGTACTTCAGAAAAATACTTTAACTGAAGCTGAGATCAATCGTAAACAACAATTAAAACAACTGACTGATAAAATGACTGACATTAAAAGTTCATATTATACGCATATGTATTAAAAATATATTTTTAAGGAGCAATTCCCTAATGAAATTTAAAGCATTCTTTTTAACCATTACGATTCAAAAACGTAAACTTTCACAGAAAGAAATTTCACGTGAGCAACACATTCAATCTATTATGGACGAAGTGAAAGATCGTCAAGCCTCTTATTACAACAGCCGTCTGTTTTAAATAACTTTTAAAGGAGCAATTCCCTAATGAAATTTAAAGCATTCTTTTTAACTATCACCATTCAAAAACGTAAGCTTTCACAGAGAGATATTTTACGTGAGCAACACATTCAATCTATTATGGACGAAGTGAAAGATCGTCAAGCTTCTTATTACAGCCGTCTTTTCTAAATAACTTTTAAAGGGGTAAAAACAAATGAAATTTAAAGTATTCTTTTTAACCATTACGATTCAAAAAACTAAGTTCTCCGACAGTGAAATATTGCATGATTATCAAATTAATAAAGCTATGGAAGATGTAAAAGAACGCCAAAGTCACTACTGTAGCCATCTATAATTCCTTTCGAAAGGAGGAATGTATTATGAAGTTTCACCTTTTCTTTTTAACAATTACAATTCAGAAAAAAAACTATTCTGAAGCTGAATTAAAACAAGAACAACAATATAAACAGGTTATAGACGAAATTCGAGATCGTAGAAGCAAATACTACTCTCACCTATAATCCTTTAAAAATATAAAACTTGAAAGGGGTCGATTATGATGTTGCTAGCACGCTGTAAGGAAATGATTTGGATAGTTCAGAGGGATTCCACATAGTTTTATTGAGGCTATATCATACAAGTTTACCGTTATATTTGATATGTAATAAATATATAATAAAAGTTTATGCATACACTTTTTTTCATTGATTAACAAACAAAAGATACACCACTTAAAAAGCGGTGTATCTTTCCCAACTTATACTATTTTCGATTACTTCGTTTCGTCTTAAACAATCTCACTAAGTTCGATACAACTGTTTTTGTTACTGCATAAACTGGTACTGCCAAAATCATTCCGATAATTCCCGCAAAGTTACCTACCCCTAAAATTAAAATAATAATTGTTAACGGATGGATATTTAATTTTGAACTCATAATACGCGGTGAAATGATGTTACTTTCAAACTGTTGTACAATTGTTACGATAATAATTACGTACAACGCTTGCATCGGAGATACGAACAGACCTACAATAACAGCTGGTGCTGCACCGATAAATGGACCTAGGTTAGGAATGATATTTGTAAATGCTGCTATAATTCCTAAAACGAAAGCGTACGGTAAATCGATAATTAAATAACCGATAAAAGTAAAAGCACCTACAAATATACAAACGAGCGCTTGCCCTTGAATATATGCAGATAATGTTTCGTTCGTTTCCTTAATGATACGAAGTCCTTCTTCACGGTAAGACTCAGGTAATAGACTAACTGCTTTCCCTGGAAACGCATGTCCATCTTTAAACATATAAAATAAAATAAACGGTACTGTGAAGATAACTAATGCAACGTTTGTGATAATACCAAATAAAGCCGTTGCACTCGACGTAATCGTGTTTGGTATATCCTTTAAATATTCAATCGCGTTTTTCTCAATTGTTTCAATGGAAACGTAGTTTTGTGTAGATAACCATTCAAATAATCTGTGATGGGATAAATCTTGTATGTATAGTTTTCCCTCTTTAATATAACCGGGCATATTTTTTACTAAATCCATTAACTGTTGCGAGATCGTTGGAACAACTACCCCAACTCCAACTGCAGTTAATGTTATAATAAAAAGATATAACAGTAAAATCGCTAAATTTCTAGGTACTTTTTTATTCTCCAAAAAGACTAACAATGGGTTAAATATGAAGTATAAAAATAACGCGATTAAGATTGGGAAAAACAATGTTGATATGAAGATACCAATCGGTTGAAATAGAAACGATATTTTTGTGCAAATAAATATGATCGCTACAACCATTAGCACTTCTAATGTCCAAAAGTGCACTTTCGATTTCAAAAAAACGTCCTCCTTTAAACTAGCACTTCTCTTCATTGTACCAAAATAAGCAAGAATTTCACATAATATTTTCCTTTACAATATTCCAAAATACCAATAAATACACTACAATGAGATTACATACAAATTTGCAGGTAAAGGTGATAAAAATGACACAATGCATCATATGCAGAAAAGATACGAAAGAACTTAGTGAACAATATGTCATCCCCGAAATATTATGTGGATATTATTTCACAAACTCAATTTGTGATACTTGCCATGAACAAATGACAACAAATATTGATCGTCCCTTAATTCGGCATAAATTAAGTCAATTTAAGATTGAGCAAATGAAAAAACAAATTGATTCCCCGCTCTATACGAATGAACATGGTGAGGAACTTGCGGCTGCTGAGACAGATGTTGTTGAAGTAAGTGATGAAATACTTTATTCCAATGCATTAATTATGAAACTATGTAAAAAGCACGATATTTCGCTACATAATGAAATTTGGAAAGAAGAACGTGTAACGAAAGTAGCTAGCTCTATTCAACGTGAATTACTTTTAGATAACCGTAAATACAAAATGAGTGTATTAAAAACAGCTTATACTTTCGCTGTCCAAGCTGTTGATGGCTATTTTGAAGATCCAGATGCGATTGTTATTTCTAACATTCTATCAAATGCCGATTTTATGGAATTAAAAGAAAAAAGTATAGTTCGCGATTTAAGTAAAAGTTCTTTATGGAATACATTAAATACAAATAGCGAGAACCATTACTTTATTTTATTAAGTGATAAAGATGGCCTGTTCTGTTTCATTCGTCTATTTGATATATTTGACGTTGTCGTTCATTTATCAGAAAAGAGGTATGAACTTTCATCTCCAATTGTCGGCGTAAATGATGTAAATAGGCAGGAATTTTATGTCCAAACTTTAAAACAGTATATGGATGGGCTATTTAAAGAAAAAAAACCTACTATTTAATCGAAATCAGAACATACGGTCTCCTTTCTTGATGAAAAGACACTGTGTTATAATAAGTATGAAAAGAACAATACAATCACATAAACCAATTATTAATTGTAAATAAATAAAAAAGACCAGTGTGCGGCTACACACTAGTCCACGTAACTTAGCAGATTGGATTGTTCATTTATCCTATTTGTTTCTTACAAACAAAACAACCCACATTCTATTGGCATAGGTGGGTTGTTATTTTTTGAGCTTGTCTATTAAAACGACGACGAACGTTAACAATGCAACGAGAAACAGTCCACCCTGCAGTAGCAACGCTATTTCACTCACGTATTATCACCCCCCTCCTATTTGGAGAAGTGATAATTGAACAACCAACCGTACCTTAAGTTACTATTTAATTTTACCATATTTTCTAATAGTTTACGACGAAAACCCGCAAGTGAAATACTTGCGAGTTTTTTTATCCCGTATTAACAGGCAGTAAACAAAATGAAACAAAACATAGGTGGAACTGCCTGTTAATGGCCGATTGGTTCAACTTTATTTCTCACTATTTTTTTAATGCATATGCATCAGCTATCATTTCACCAACAATTTTATTTTCTTGTTTCTTCTCGTCTTTCAATAAAGGAAATAACAGTTCTGCCACTTCATATGCCTCTTCTAAATGGGGGTATCCCGATAATACAAACGTATCAATTCCTAACGCTTCATATTCTTTTATTCTTTCTGCTACTGTATGCGGATCTCCAACAAGCGCAGTACCAGCACCACCTCTTACAAGCCCAATTCCAGCCCATAAGTTAGGACTTATCTCTAACGACTCTCTCGTTCCTTTATTTAAATGTGTCATTCGTTTTTGTCCAACTGAATCATATCTTGCAAATGTTTTTTGAGCGATCTCAATTGTTTCATTATCTACATATTGAATTAACCTTTCAGCCTCTTCCCATGCTTCTTCTTCTGTCTCTCTTACAATTACGTGTAGTCTAATACCAAATCGTACGTTACGCCCCTTCTCTTCCGCAAGTTTTTTTACTTCATCTATTTTCTCTTTCACTTGCTCTGGTGGCTCTCCCCAAGTTAAATATACATCACTATGTTCAGCTGCAACTTCTTTACCTGCAGCGGACGATCCGCCAAAATAAATTGGTGGATACGGTGTTTGAACCGGAGGAAATACAACTTTACTCTCCGTAACTTTAATATGTTTTCCTTCTAAAGAGATTGTTTCACCTTGTAATACTGACTTCCAAACCTTTAAAAATTCATCTGCAACTTCATATCTTTCATCATGTTCAAGATACAATCCATCACCTTGCAATTCAACAGGATCTCCTCCAGCAACTACATTAATAAGTAATCTCCCATCTGAAATTCTATCAAATGTAGATGCCATTCTCGCTGCAACTGTCGGTGACATTAACCCTGGTCTAACTGCTACTAAAAATTTTAATTTCTCTGTCTCAGCCGCAAGAGCTGATGCTAACACCCATGGATCTTCACAACCTTGACCAGTTGGAAGTAATACACCAGTATATCCTAAATAATCAGCTGCCTGTGCAACTTGCTTATAATAACCATATTCAGCTGCTCTTCCTCTTTTTGTCGTTCCTAAATATCGACCATCTCCATAAGCCGGAATAAACCATAATAATTCCATATCTTTACACACCCCTTATTTATTTTGAAACGTATACTAACATACTCTATATAAATTACCCCTAATAATTTACCCCGCTATTTGCGGGCAGTAAGATCCCGATTGGTGAGGGCTGATAATCAGTGGGGGATGTCCCCTACTGATTAAAGTTTCACTTTATATGTTAATTCCCTGTCTCTCCTTTAAAATTATCTCGCCATCTTAAAAACTTCACTTCTAGTAAACGTACGAGTGAATCAGAAAACTTTCCAACGAATGCAAAAATAATAATGCCGACAAATACGATATCTGTATTTGAAAATTGCCTTGCATCCATAATCATATAGCCGATACCTTCTGTAGACCCCATAAGTTCTGCTACTACTAAACTCACCCATGCAACTCCTAATGATAATCTTGCTCCGAGTAATAGGTTCGGCAATGCTGCTGGTAAAATTAATTTTGTAATTAATTTTCTTTTACTAAACTCTAACACTCTGGCAACATCGAATAACTTTGAATCTACACCTCGTATCCCTAAAAACGCGTTTACGTATAGAGGAAAAAATGCACCGTCCGCAATTAATAATACTTTCGATGTTTCTCCAAAACCGAACCATAATACGAAAAGTGGCGCAACAGCTAAATGAGGTACAGTTCTTAACATTTGTACAGATGGATCTAAATATTGCTCACTTCTCGTTGAAAATCCAACAATCGTTCCTAAAATAATTCCTAAACTCCCGCCGATAAAGAAACCAGCCGCAGCCCTAAATACACTGATACTTAAATGACCGAATAACTCTCCTCTTTTAATAAGTTCTTGAAAAGCTAGTAATATATCTAATGGCGTTGGTAAAACTGTTTTAGAAACTAAATCGAATACGCCGGCTAACTGCCAAATAATTAATACGATAATCGGTATAGTAATTGCTCTTACTAGCACTTTTGCATTCGTCTTTCGCACTTTCTTTACATTGTTTTTGCCAATCGTTATACTCGCCCTTTTCATAACAGCTTTCGTATTCTCCAATTTACAAAACCTCTTTTCATTTCGCCTTTAATGCTTTTTCTACGAAAGAATTATCTACAACTTTATCTGTTTTGATTTCTTTCTTTATAGAGCCGAGCTTATATTGAAAATCCGCTGTCTTTTGCTGTTCGGCTATTATTTCTTTCGTTACTGGAACTAAAATTGGTTTGTCGTGATCAAACACTTCTTTTACAATTTTTTCATCTATCTTCTTTGCAGAAGTATATATTTTTATCGCTTCATCTAAGTTTGACTCTTGCCATACACGTGCTTTTTCATAAACTTTAAGGAATTTCTCAACTAATTCTGGATGTTCCTTCGCAAATTTTGTTCTCGCAATTAAAAACTCTGGTGAAGAAACATTTAATAGTTCACCATCTGCAATAACCTTTGCCTCTTTATTTAACGTATGTAGTGAAATGAATGGATCCCAAATGGCCCATGCATCTACTGATCCGGATTCAAATGCCGGCTGCGCTTCATCTGGTTGCAGTTGAATGACATTTACATCTTTCGCATTTATACCTTCTTTTTCTAATGCTCGATATAATAAATTAAATGCGCTACTTCCTTTTGCTACTGCAATTTTCTTACCCTTTAAATCTTTTACACTCGTAATTTTACTATCTTTTTGTACAAGAATTCCTGTTCCTTTTCTTGCATAACTTGTATTAGCAATTTCGGTAAATTCAATACCAGCTGCTTGAGCTGAAATAACTGGGGAGTTCCCAACTTCACCAAAATCTAATCGATTTGATGCAATTGCTTCAAAATAAGGAGGACCGCTTTGGAACTCTGTCCACTTCACTTTAACACCTTCTTTTTTAAACTCTTCTTCAAACCATCCTTTTTTCTGTGCGAGTAATAGTGGACTTAATCCTTGCTGTATACCAATTTGTACCGTTACATCTTCCTTCTTACTACTTGCTGTGCTTTTTTCACATCCGAATAAAAATAAAGAAATAGATAAAGCAAAAGAAAGAACTTTGATTTTTTTATACATATGTACTCACTCTTTCCCTATATACTTGTTTGAATTAGTCCCCCGTGTTCAAACTGCTGTAATACTTTCTTTCGCATTTTTTGGAATGACTCCGAAGTTTTACTACGTGGATAAGGTAAATTATTTTCAATCACTTTATGTATTTTTCCAGGCTTTGCACTCATGATGACAATTCGGTTCGAAAGATATATTGCTTCGTCTATATCATGTGTAACGAATATCATTGTTGTCTTTTTTTGTTCCCAAATGTTGAGCAGTACTTCTTGCAAATGACTTCGGGTAAATGCATCCAGTGCTCCAAATGGTTCATCAAGCAATAATACATTTGGATCCCTTAGCAAAGCTCTCGCAATCGCAACACGTTGTGACATCCCGCCTGAAATTTCTTTTGGATATGATTTTTCAAAACCGTCTAATCGAACAATTTCAACCCATTCCTTTACCTTATCCTTTACATACTTATCTTTTAGCGACAAATCTGCAGCAATATTTTCTTCCACTGTTAGCCATGGAAACAATCGATGCTCTTGGAATATAAATCCTTGCTTCTTACTCGGTTTTGTTATATACTCCCCATCAATAATGATTTCTCCTTCAAAATCGCTGTCTAAACCTGCAATAATTTTTAATAATGTACTTTTTCCGCAACCACTTGAACCAATTACTGTAACAAAATCCCCTTTCTCTAATTGAAAATTAATATTCTCTAATACTTGCACAGTACCAGTTTGCTTCGAAAAATATTTTGATACCCCATCAATTGAAACAGTCACTTCTTCGCCTCCTTGAAATGATTCATCTAAATGAACAGATTCAGTATTTGTGCAATAAAAAAACCAAAGGCACTTTATCAATAGATAAAATGCCTTTGGTTTCTCCAATCAGCAATACGTAATGGAATTAAGTACATATTATACAAATTTTTCCGATAAGTCAACTGGGTTTTAATGAACGTTATTTACTTTTAAAAATAGTAACAGTTTCTGAAATGATTTTTGGAAGCGACTCTTGAATTGTATTTTTGACTGTATGAAGAGCTTTTTCTACATACCCGTCTTCAAAGTGTTCTAACGGCTCAGTTAATTCATCCTCATCCAATATATAAAATTCTCCACTTGGAAGTACCATAATATCAAGGATTAAATCTTCAAAGGATACCACTTGGTCCGTTATATATGTATTCTTAACAATATTAAAATAAGAACCTATATAACACCCCTCCTGATCTCTCCAAACGTATAAATTATATGGCCGATTTCCCCAGTAATATGCAACTGTATAACTTCCTTTCGGGATCGTTAACTTCGTATCGTTCGCTGCCATTGTAAAAGAATAATGTACTTCATGATATAAAATAATTTTGTCCTGCTGCGCTTCTATTAGTAAACAAGCATGATCTATGGTTGTACCATCATATCGGATTTTTCTTTCAATAATTTCAATGTCTGACGTACATAAGCAACTCATTTTTTTATTTCCCCTTTTATTTTAGTTCTTTCATTATATCCCTTTATATTTCCACTAAGAAAGCGTTCAGTCAATTTGTTTCTTGTTTTTAAAGATAAAATCCATATAATCTCATTTTCTACTACACAAAAAAGTCCCTTCTAAATTAGAAGGAACTCCAATAGCATTATTCATGTTTCAACTTCTCCGTAACCATATCATAAAATTTCCGTTCCTCATCAACATTTAAGTGAACACGACTTACTGTTTTAGAAGATCCATATAACAATTGTGCTTTCACTGGCTCTTTTAGCGTTATTTCAAATGTTGGGGGTTCCTTTATAAATTCCATCACAGTTGCGTCAAGAACCTCTTTCTCTTCTTCTTTCTTTAAAGGTTTGCCTTTATAAAACACAATTTTATCAATTTGTGTAAATGGTATAACAATTTTCTTTCCTAATCCGATTTGAATGATTATTTGTTCTTCTGTAATGATAATCAGATTTTTACGCATTGCTTGTATTTCAGCTAAAAAATATAACATTGCATATACGTTTAATATAAGTAAAATCCATGCTATTACTGGATTCCATTGATGAAGCAAATAATGAAAACCAATACTTTCTATTAAGGTTCCATGGATAATCATAATATATACACCTATTGCACCAGTCTTTTTGTGATATGAGTATACAGATTCACCTTCCTGTACTGTTGCACGCCACGATAAAAATGCATAATAGATTAACTTACACTCTGTTACAATGATATCTACTAATTTATTTCTTTTCATAGTAGCATCAAACGCTGCATCAATCGCATAAGAAAATGAAGAATATTCTCTTCTATATTCTTTATATCGTTTGATTGTTTCAGGAAGCACTTTAACGATTTTATAGAGAAGGAATAATTCTAGACCTACAAAGGCAATTTCTCCCGCAACTATAATATAAGAAACGTTTGAAAAAGCTTGTAAATAGTCACTTGGAATAATAAATCTCGCAAATATATATCCAGCTATTACGACAGGAAATATATACGTTAGCGAGTATCTTTTTCGAATAATAAAGAAATATGTAATAACCGGAATTACAAACATACAATCTAATAAAGAACCAAGCACTACTTCTTTCGGAGCGGCTGGTACAATCGGAAGGGCATACAATAAATAGTTTGATAACACGCTGAAAGATACGAGTCCAACCCAAATACCTTTTCGCCTTCGCGATAGTGAGTCATTCATACGTTCACTCCTCTATTTAAAAACCTCGTTTAAATGATCTTTATAAAATGTAATGGCACGTTCAAATTCTTTAACTTCTTCTACTTTTATAACCGTTTCAAGTAATAATTTCATCGCGGATTCATGATCGTTAACGTTATATTTTGCTAATGACAAAAATACTTTTATCACGGCATTATCCGGAAACTGCTGCAAACCTGTTTCTAAAACAGTAATTGCTTTGTCATACTCACCTATACAACGATATGTACTGCCAAGACCGATATATGCACCGCAAAGTGACTCCCCATCAAGACCATTTGCAATTGCCTGTTCATAATACGGCACAGCGTCTGTTTCAAGTCCCATTACATCATGTATCCAGGCACATTGAAAAAGCACTTCTGCATCCCGCGTAAAATTGGTTAACCCCATTAGTATCTCTCTAGATTGCGCATATTTCTTTTCATTTCTTAGTTTAATCGCTTGCTTTAATAAATGTTCCATAGAATCCACTCCTCACCAATTATTTTATGTATCCATCTTGAATGGTTAACGTTTGTGTAAAAGTAAAATTCCCATAAATTAAAGTTTCACTTACCTATATATACTATGCGGATTCACTCTTATCCAAATACTTAAAATTATAAAGCAGTAATGTGATTACATAGTACTTCTAACCTTTTGACAATTTCTTTCGCCGTTTCATCTTTCCCATTACATAACTTCCCTTTACCGTCCTGTCCAATTACGTAGTGCACCGCTCCACGTGAATATAAAGAATGTGGTGAATTTGCAATCATTACATTTGCCTTAGATTCTTTCATTCTATTTTTCGCTCTTTCAAACAATTCTTCTTCATTTACATCACTTTCAAGTTTAAAGCCAACGAGTACGGTTTCTGGATCCCACTCTTTTATTTGCTTTAATACTTTTGGAGCCTTTTGAAAATGAATAATTGGCGCTATATCACTTGAAATTTTCCCATTCATATTAAGAACATTACCATCTTGATCACAAATTTTGTCTACAACCCAATCTGATCCAGCCGCTGCCATAATGACCGCATCGACTTTTTCATGTGTAATTATACTTTTCATTTTATCTTGTAAATCAACAATTCCTTCAAATGGGTGTAATTCTAATTGATTGTTTACATCGTTCGGTTTCTCAGCGAAATAACCGTGTAAATATATAACATGTGCTCCTTTACTTATAAACTCTTCAGCGATTATTCTACCAATTGTCCCTTTTGCCATATTCGTATGACCACGCACTTGGTCCCATTTTTCTAAACAACCACCACTCGTAATTAATACCTTTTTCCCCTTCATTGTAACCATCCCTTACTGATTTTTCTTACGAAACCATTCTGTTCCAAAGTCAACTATATCTCGTTGCTTCATAAGACGGCACGTTGCATTTCCTATTTTTCCATTTGTTACAGTTCCTTTTCGCTCAAACTCTACACCGATTTCTACAAACTTATCAGAATCGTAATCCATATCAACAAACTCTTTCCATACTCTTGCACCATTCTCTATAATTGGTGCCCCTACTTTTATTAACTCACATGCACCAGTACGTACTTCAGATAAATGTACAGACGTATTGGAATCATATCCAACACCAATTAATAATATGTATCCATCTAAATCGTATATTTTTCTTAATGGAGATTCCTCTCCTAAACTCATTGATAGCGACTGATTCATCGTTATTTCTTCCGCATGTTTTCCCCATGCAGCAAAACTTCCTAATGGATGGTTGCTACGTACTACATTCGGATATGTACGAAAACATTCAACTACTTTTCCCATTGCCCTTGTTGGTGTTATATGTGGCTCAAACGCCGGGACGTTATCTCGAATAATTTGCCACCATTCTTCAGGTACAGGTGGTCTTGACCAATGTTTCGGATCAGATAAATCCGAAGATTGAGTTGGCATAATAATTGTTCCCTCTTCCGTAATAACTTTCATTAACGCCTCTACTACCGCAACGGCTCCGCCAGATACCCAGCCAATAGAACTGAGCGAAGAATGCACAATAACCGTCATTCCTTTTTCTAACCCTAATTCTCTTAAATCATTTGTAATTGTTTTGATTGTATTTGGCAATTGTGTACTTGCCACTATGTCATTCATTTTCACGATTGTTCCCCCATTTTTTAAAACTAATACATACATATATTATCATATTTTTCTTAATTTTTAACTTAATCATTTCTGTCACTACAAAAAAAAGGTTATATATTCACATGCATAATAATCAAATGACAATATATCGATCTCAAATAACAATAGCAGATAAATAAAAAAAACTTTATTCCCTTTTCTACTATTTGAACTAATTTGCTTAATTGCATACGTTTTTTTCAGTATGAAGAAAAATAAAAGTGATACGTCAAAACAATACAAACACTATATATAAACGAAAGAGCCCATCACAACTGATAAGCTCTTCCGTTTCATTTACCCTTCAATTGTAACCCCTGTAAACATCGATAAGTTTCCCGTTATTTTCTCGCCTACACGTAAAAATAACCCTGCGGCTCTCCCGCTAATACAGTGTGAACCAATTAATAGTTTACCAGTATACGGACCATCCCATGTGTCAATTGTATAGTCAGGCATTTCTATGTATTGCTGATATATTTTCCGTTGTTCAAAGTAATACTCCGTTTTATCTTCAGCTAATAGTTCATCATGTTCGTATATAGATACCCCTCCGCCTTCACGGCCGTATAAAGGTTTAGAAACATATGATTCATTTCTTTCTATAAACGGTTTATTTGTAAAATATGTTGGTAAGAAGTAGTTCTGAATGATTTCTCGCTCTTCTTTCTCAAAGAAAACTCCCTCTTCGAACAGTTGCCAAATTAATGCGAGTACACTTTTATTTTGCATAAGAAAAGCAGCAGGTGGATTAATAATTTTCACTCTTCCTTGCGCTATATGATCTAAAAGCTGAAGTCCAATTCTTTTCCCATTTTTATCGGTATCTGAAACTAAATATTCAATTGGATATAGTCTATATAAATAATGGATTCGTTCACCATTTGGTGTATATATACCATCATCTGCAACGACGATATCTTGTATTCCTATATAGTCCGTTGATTGATCTAAGCAATAGCTTCTTAAAAATTGAACTGTTTGATGATCTTCATCGTGCCAATCATAACTAGTAAAATATATCGTCTCTTCAGGACCTATATTATAGTCATGTTTAATTTGTTCCCACGCCTGCACAATATGCTCTTCTATATGATTTGGGTGATTCACATCGTGATAACGGCATAATACTTCATTTGCGACAGACGGCTCTAAATAACCTGTAGGTGTGTCACAATTTACTTCTATTAACTTTATATCTTCACCATTTACGATAAAGTCAAACCTTGTAAAATATGAAAACAAACCAGTATGTTCCATTCTCGCAATTTCCCACGTTTCAGCTGGAAATCCTAGTTTTTGAAAATCTTCTGTCGTATTGACAATATATTGATACGTTTTATATAACACGTACATAACTTTCTCTGTCGCTTTTGAAATAGCAGTATAAGTTTTTACTGGCATACGATACATACCTGTTGCCATATATTGATTCCATTCTTCATTTTCTAATAGACTCGGCCATGTAAAACCATTCCGACCAGCCTCTTTCGCAAGTGAAAACCATACTTTCATATACTCTTTCTGCTCTTGTTCTGTATACATGATCCTATTATCCTTTCGTGTTATGATCCGGCTGGCGCTTTTGCGTTTCCAATTCCACTTGAACCAGAATTCACTTTCGGCGTTTGAGTAGTAGATGATTTCGGCGTATTTGTATCTGGTGTCACTTTATTTGAGGAATTGGGCTGTTGTTTGTTTAAATCTACTTTATTGGAAGAATTATTGTTGTTACTGTTAGTTCCACCGTAGTATCCTCCACCACCGCTGCCACCAGTTCTACTTTGGTCTTTTTCACGATATGGAATAATATTATTTGCATACGGTTTCTTCATTACATTGGGTTTTGCTGTATAATTCATATTTGAAGTTCTGCTTGCTAATAAATATCCTGCTACGAATGGCAGTATCGGTAAATGTGAGTTTTCATTATACGATGAAAACGATGGATTAATTTCCTTGCATAACTCATCATTTTCTACATTTTCATTGGTAGGAGTTTTATCATCACAATTTAAAGTTTCTTGTTCATTTCCTTGTTTTCCACCATCCGTTTTAACAGCAGTACTTTCTTGTTGAGCAGTATCTTCTTCATAATCGCCACATCCAGTTAATAAAAAAGATGATACCCCTATTGAAGTAGCAATTTTTATAAATTTACTTTTATCCATTCTCATGTGTTATACACCTAATTTCTTTTATCTATATTTTTCCAGATACCTTTATTATATAATGTAAATCTTACTTTTTTCAAACTATACCTTAGATGCACATTTGCATATTTTATACTTTTTATTCCATGAATAAAAACAAACTATCATTAGATTATAATTTTATTTATAGACTATAATAAATTGAAAGACGACCTAACATCCGGGTCGTCTTTCAATTGTTTTATTTTTATATATTAAACGTCTCAATAAAATCTCTAATGGTCCATTCAGATTGTTTTTCTCCATTATTGTAGCTAATATGACAGACAATATCCAAATACTTATAGCTATCAATGCAGCAAGAGCGTTACTTACATACCCACCTAAATCAAATGCTACAGGTGATAAAAGTATAACAAGCAGTGCCTCATTCAAAACAAAAAATGTTAATGAGCGCTTTCCCAAAGCAATTAATGAAAGGCTAAAGTACCCTAGATTTTTCAATCTACTCCCTATTATACCAAAACCCGTTGCATATGCTAACCCTCCAACAATTCCAGTTAAAATATGGATTCCATTTATCATTCCAGCTGTAAATACACTTGGATACCATATAGTCCCTATAAAAGATAGAGGCAAAGCACCTATTAAGGAAATTGCTAATCCTATAATTGTTATAAAATATAATTTTTTCAAATGTTGCTCTGGTTTTATTAATAACTGATATCTAGCAATCCACAAACCAAGAATTACAGAAGGAATAATCGGGAACATAAAATGGATGAGAACGGGTATAAGAGGAAAGAAAAGTAATCGTAACATTGTAGTACTAATATACGTGTCTTTTGCTGAAACATCTGGTGAAAAACCGTAATCGCCTATTGCTTGCATATTAAATCCCCATATTATTGGAATAAAAATGATATACAATATAGTGATAATCGTAAATGTTCGAATTAATGTTTTCATTTTACACTTTAATAGCGGGCTAACAAGAAGCCCCGCTACACCATAGGCCATAAGAATATCTTGCCCTCCAATTAAGACTGCTAACACAATCCCAAACAGTATTAAATACGAAGAGCGTCTTCTTACTATTTTTACAGCATGATTTTCATTTTTCCCTTTTGATATTTGCCCTTCGAGTGCTAGAACCAAACCGTAGCCTAATAATACGGCAAACATCGCTCTTGCACGGTTATCAATTATGAATATACCAAAAAGGTTTACAATTTGATCAAAGAAACTTCCGCTTTCCACCCTATGCATAATTCCAGGATCTGCAGCATACAAGTAAAGCGGTGCATGGGCAAGTACGATTAATAGTAACATAGTACCCCTTGCTAAATCTAATGAGACTGCACGCTTCTTCTCAATTGCTCCATTATTTATTGATTTACTCATATTTTACTTCCTTCCTTAGCATCAACTAACCATTCCGACCTTTCTTGCGCTTTTGTAAAAAACTAACAAATAGTTGCTATTAAAATTAGAACAAATAAAGTGAAACTTTAAGCAATGGCAGTTTTGTTCATCACCCATTAATTATTATTCCGTACCAATTGGGCTTTTATGGGCTGCAGGGCTTCCACCTAGCTTCCTTACTCCAGCCGAATTTTGAGATGGGAGTCTTACTGCCCCCAAATAGCCGGATAAATGAAAAACAAACTAGTTCTTCAAATCCTATTCCGGATATTATATTCTAAGATGATTTTAATATGTTTTATTTTTAAAATACAAATGAAATCTTTCAATCCCCGGATATCTTTCTCCTAAACTTTTAACCTGAAAACCAATTTTTTTATAAAAGTCTACTGCCTCATTGTCTGTCTCTGCTTCTATATAAGTTAATTGAAGCATTTTTACTACTTCTTTTATCATTTGCAACGCAATTCCTTTATTACGATATTGTGGAGCGACTGCTATGTGACATATTCTCGCTTTATTTGCTCCGATTATTTCAATACCTATACAAGCCTCTTCTTCATATCTGTACAAAGTCCCTTTATTACTTTCATAATATAAAACTGCTTTCTTTAAGCTAGTTTCACTTGGCCCAACTGCATACTGTAACACATTTAAAATTGGATCTTTCTCAATTTGTTCCACGCGTTGCAAGTTCATTTCTACATCCCTTTCCATGAAAAAAGACTAGCTCTTTCTATAAAGAGCTAGTCTCATTACGCCGTTATTTTTTCTTCTTTTTTCACAACGACTGCTACATAACTATGTAGTATCATTCCGACAATAACAAGACTCATTCCGATCCAAGATAAAGATGACGGAATTGGCGCAGATAGCAAGATGAGCTCTCCTACTAGCGCAAATAAAACTTCACCGGACTGTGTTGCTTCCACTGTTGCTAGTTTTTGTGGATCATCTTTTACAAGATCTGTCGCAAAGAAGAATAGTACTGTCGCGATTAAACCAGAACTAACTGCTACAATAAAACATTGGAAAACTTGGCTACTTGATGGTAATCCGCCTGTTGATACTTCATAACCAGATAGTAAAAACCAAAATGGTAAACTTGCTAATGTCATACCGAGAACTCGCTGGAATACATCTAATTCACCTTTACAAACTTGCATCATTTTTCGATTTCCAAGAGGATACGCAAACGCCGCAATAAGTACAGGAGCTACACATAAAACGGTTTCTCGAATTCCTAATGAAGAAGCATGTTCTACTTGCATGAGTACAACACCGCATAAAATAACCCCAGACATAACTAATTCCTTCATTGGAAGTTTTTTATGTAATGGATCTACTGCAAAAAATGGTGTTAACAAAATTCCTGCGACAATCGTAATTTGCCAAGTTGATGCAACAAGCCAACCAGGTCCAAAAGCTCCGGCAAAACTAAGTGGTGCATAGAAGAGACCAAATCCAACGATACTCCACACTAACCATTCTTTTGGATTATTTTTCATATATTGAAAGAGTTGCTTTAAGTTCCCTCTATACATGACAATAAGTAAAAGCATTGGAACCATAAAGTAGTACCTTAATGAAGCACTCCAAATCCAGCTTCCACCTTCTAAGTCCATCGCCCGGTTTAAAACAAAGGTAAAGGCAAAGAAAAATGATGCCAATATCCCTACTGCAATAGCTTTCATTATAAAACTCCTTGTTTAGTTTCTTCTTATACTATACAACAAATTAAATATAATTAAAATTCGAAATCTTTATCTCGCATCTATTCTAGCTCTATATAGTTTTCTTAACTGACTAATATGAGCTTGATGGTACCGATTATGATCGGCTATATGCGATATTCCCCACCTTATAGTCGCAGTTTCTCCCTTCTCATAAAAAACTTCCCTTGTTAAATCATTTTCTGTTAGTTTCATACACTCCTCATAAAACATATGTTGCACTGCTTCATAATCTTGCATTAATTCTTGTAATTTATACTTTCTTAAACTAGGCAATCCTCCCATTTCATTCAACATTGGTCCATATTTATTTTCAAGTGTCGGTGGAACCTCCTCTCCTTTTAAACGGTACACCCAGTATAAATCAACAACCGCTAAATGCTGAAGTAGCTGCCCTATACTATTTTCATTATTTTCTAATCCTTTATAAGACAATTCTTTCTCAGCAGTACCTTCTACTAACTTTTGCAATCGTTTAAATGTATCAGTAACCGTCGCATATAGAATCGCTACTTGCGGGTTCATATTTTTTTCTAAATGGAGATCTTTCATACTAAACTCCCTCTATTAAAAGAACACGACCATATGTTCATCATCACTATACACACCATTCATCTTTATAGCTCTCTTTTCAATCCCATACGTTTTAAAGCCCATTGATTCATACAATTTTTTTGCTGGTTCGTTTGTAGATACAACACCTAAGTTCAATTGTTCTAAGTTCATTTCTCTTGCTCTTTCAATTGCCTTACGTATTAACTCACGTGCAAGGCCACTTCTTCGATTGCTTGCATCTACATACATCGCAACGATATGACCTTTATGTTTATACGCCTCTTTCTCTTCTGTTAGTAAAGTAACCACTCCAACTAATTGATTCTTTTCATTAAAAGCACCGAATGTACAGCTAGTAGTAGCTGTTAAATTATTTTCCACTCGCTTAATAGGATTTTCTTGACGAATCGCCTCTTCATAAGTTGTTACAAATGCCTCTGGATTTACTTGTAATGCCTGTAAACGTAACTCCCAATATTGTTTTGCATCTTCTTTCGTAAGTAATCGAATCATATTTCTCCAGCCCCTTTAAGTTAACATAATATTTTTATAAACTACTATTTATAGATTCGTATTCTTCTCTTAACATACTATAACGATAACGATGAATGAACTTTCCTTGACGTAATCGATCATTTCTCATTAATCCTTCACAAATAAAACCAGCCTTTTCATAACTCTTTCTAGCTTGAAAATTATCTTCATCTACACGTAGCCAAACTTTTTCTAATTCAAATTCAAAGAATGCTAGATGTAACATACTATATAAAGCTGCTAATCCATATCCTTTACCCCAATACTCTTTATTACCAATCGCGATTCCCAGTTCTGCATTTTTATTTGTTTTATCAAAGTTTTTAAGATCTACCCACCCAATATGTATGCTGTTTTCTGTAGTGATAGCTCTTTGTTCATAACCATTTTTTCGATTTATACATGCTTCAATCCACTTTTTCGTATCTTCACGAGTGAACGGTGGATATTGATCCGGTACAACTAAATGATTTGTCACTTCTCTATCTAATGACCATTGATATCGATCTTCTACATCATCTAGTGTCAATTCTCTTAATTGAACATATGGTACATTCATTGCGTTATCCCCTTTTTATTTTCCTATAGAAAACCCTTCAAACATTCTTCCTCCGTACTGTTCTAGCGTTTTTTCTACAAAAGTAATTAATTTTCTTTTCTCTCCCGTTGTATAAAAATGATCGAACGCTGCTACAAATTGATCTGCGTACTGTTCATCATATTTTCTAAGTACCCTTATAAACCATTTTGAATTTCCAAGCCATTTACCATTTACCATTTACTCTTAATATATATTCATGTAATAAATCAGCTAATAAATTCGCGATAAACAATTCTTCTTCTCTTTTTGATGCACCAATAAAATCGTCCAAAGTATCCGTAATAAAATATCGTTTCTGCTTCATCATTTCTTCAGTCCATTTAGCTGGCCCTTTATTTAGTAAATCATTTGCTTCTCTTTTTAATCTCTCAACAATTTCATTTTCTCCTTTTAATACAATACCCTCTGAAACTAATTGTGGTAACGAAGGTCTCCCTCGGTCACAATCCATTTTAAAAAAGGTTTTACACGTTTCAAAATTATGTGCAAACACTTCAACAGGCCATCCATTACTATAGAAAGATTCTCTATAACAAGACGTTAAATTTTGATCAACTATAACAATGTCCAGATCAGATGTTTTTGTCGCTTCTCCTCTTACAACGCTTCCTCCCAGTAAAGCTACATCACAATTCGGAAATTGTGATGTAATTATGCTTTGTGCTGCTTCCATTGGTTTCATAACCGTTCCCCTTTTCTTATTTCACTTTCTTTTTTTCAGCTCTTTCTCTTGCCTTTTGTATATACGGTTCTGCGTCTGGTGTTTTGCATGACGTTGCCCCATGATCAACTTGTACTTTCCCAATTTCACGTGCAATTTCAATCGCTTTTCTCTCTAAGTCTTCATTACGAATTCCTATCGCGATTAAAGCACTATTCATCGCTTCTTTTTTTCTATTTTTTTCATTATGTATATTTGCTTTAATCTCTTCTAGATACGGAGTGAAGAATTCATCATGTAACGTTTTATTTTTAATCGCTATATTTGCTAATAGAGACCATCCTGCTCTTCCAATCCATTCATCATCAGACTTTGTCCATTCTTCCATTCTTTCTATCGCGATTGGCGACGTACAAATAGCCGTCATCAAAACGTCCATTAAACAATAATAATCAACTTCCTGTACCCATTTGTTTAGCTGTTCTGTCGTAACTTTCTTTGGTTCTAAAATCATTGTTGCTAAAGTCATTGCATCCATATTTTTTGTTTTCCATAACGAAATTGCTAAATCATGATCTTTTTTTATCTTCTTTTTTAACAATTTTAAATTGGCAAAACTAACTCCGAATAGTGGCTCTTTCGCTCCGTGATTTTTAAAGATCTTACGATTTTGTTCTGTTCCATATTCCTCTAGTTGTTGCATTACTTCTTCAAGTAACATATACCCACCTCTTTATCTTTTATGTTGACTTCATATATGTATGTACGATATATTCTACATTACTTTTTAGTTTTCCTATATGTATTTTTTAAATACGGTATGTGAAATTTTATAGTTGCTATATATAACTAAAACAACCACGAAAAACCTGTACATTTTACATATACAGGTTTTCATTTCATCAATTTCCCAAAGTGTAAAAAATAGAATATGAAAGAACTTTTATTTGTTTGATTCTCTCTTTATTTTTTGTAAGCTCTTTACATCTGACCACTCTTCTATAGACACTGCGTCCGGAAAAACTATAACTACATTAAAATTCGCACCTTTTCTTTTTCGATTTGTTTAGTAGCTAATAAATTCGCTGCCGCAGACGTTCCTATTTTCATACCAGTTTCATTATAAAAACGTGCCATTTCATACAAAAAGAGCTTCTTTATTCAAATGCATTCATAAGCACAATTCTCCAACCATCTGGATCCTCTATTGTGGTCCCTTTCTCTATCCAATACGGATTTTCTGGTTCTACCTCATGATAGCCCATATTACTTAATCGATTCACTATTTTTTCAATTTCATCTTTATTAGGCATATAAAAAACTAGTAAATTATCTTTTGTAGGTGCCGGACATGGACTTCCATTAACATGCGTTGTAAACTCCAAATGATACTCGGCATCCGGTAATCCAAACATAACCCCATCATATCCTTCATGATTATAAAATTCTCCTATACGCTTTAACCCTAACCCCATCTCATAAAAACTTATAACTTCTTCATATTTATCTGTTGGTCTTGCCATTCTAAATTGAACCCAATTCTTCATGCAAATCTCCTCCTTTTCATTTTCCAAAGCTTTATAGTAATCATTATAGGTTACATATATTTCCTTTCACATCCCTCATTAGTGTGAGAACTGCCAAAGTTGAAAGACCTATTAGTTTATAAATAGTAGGACTTTAGTATTAAATTCATATAAAAGCAGTTATATAAATGTTGAGATGTAATAAATATTTCTTCCGATAATATCAAATGTTCCCCAGACCAAAATTTAATTATTTCTATACCAATATTTTAATAGAAAATAAAAATATTCGAATCAATAATTGGAATGAAAATGAAGTGATACAAAAGTATGATTAGTCCCCTTTCATTTTGATACCGATTCCCCTAAAAACCACCTACATCATTATTAGAAGAACCCAATTTGATTCTTGAAAATTTGGTTCTTGAAAATTTTCATAATAAACATTAAAATCACCCTGTTTTTTCAAGACTGCAATTGATACAAAATCTTGCATATTTTTGAACAAACTTTTTTGCACTTGTAAAAAAGTTTTTTTGCAATTACCTCCCTATAATTGCTAATATAGTAGAGTAGAACTTTTATAGAGAGAAGGAAAATTATGCACAATGGAATTCGAATGACAACTTTAGTAAAAAGGGCTATGTTGATTTGCGCGGGGGTATTATTTACATACGAAGCGGCTTTAGGATCAACACATATTGCTCTAGCAAGTACAGAGGATGAAGCAAAATCTGTTCAACTTGTAAGTGAAATTCAATCATCGCTTGCACCGAAAGAAGCTCCAAAACAATATAATGGGCAAGTTAGAAAAGTCGCTTATTTAACATTTGATGATGGTCCTGGAAAATACACAGCTGAGCTTTTAGATATGTTAAAGAGAGAAAATGCAAAAGCAACATTTTTCCTAATTGGTTCAAACGTAAAAGCATTCCCTGATCTTGTAAAACGTGAAGATGCTGAAGGCCACTATGTTGGGATGCACAGTATGACTCATAACTACAAGAAACTTTACACAGAAGGTCATTACGTAGATGAAATGAAGGAAGACCAAGGCTTAATCGCTGGAGTTCTAGGTAAATCGCCAGTATTAACTCGTCCCTCTTACGGCTCAATGCCAGGATTAAATGAAGCTCTTCGTAACAAAGTTGTAGAAAATGGCTTAAAAGTTTGGGATTGGACAATTGATTCTTTAGACTGGAAATATAACAAAATGCCTGTTGACGCTGCATCAGCTAAAATTGTCGAAAACGTTCTAAACGTTGCTAACAAACCGACAGAAGTTATTCTTATGCACGACATTCATCCTCAATCCGTTAAAGCAGTACCTGGAATTATAAAAGGACTGAAAGAAAAAGGATATGAATTAGAAGCCTATAATGAGAACGAACACTTCCCATTAAACTTCTGGCATGATAATCGTATGTAATGAAAAAGACTTGATTTCCTCTAGTAGGTTATTGAGTCTTTTTTTATCGTTTTTGAGTATTACTTCTCGTATATTCAATTCAAATTTTTAGCACTTGATGTGCCGAATGAATGGGTACTATGGAGTGATCTTAGTTACTGGTGTTGTGCCATGACTGCTAGCTCTATGTATTTTCATCAAACAAATAAACGAACATTAGAAGACTGGTTTACTTTTATGGATGAAGAGTACAGATTAATATTCGACTTCGACTATTTATTATCTCATCCTGATTGGTATAAAGGTAAAGAGGCCTCATTAGAAAAACAAGGTGTTATCGGCAAAATCCCCCTTTCCTTTGTAAAAAAAGTCAGACGTTTTCGTGCTAAGGAAGATAAATCTATTAATGAAATCAGAAGTGATAACTGGGATAATAGAAAAGAAAATCGTATCAAAAAGATGAATCGAAAATTAAGAAAAAGAAACGACAAGCAAAAAAAATTGCAATAGCGACTTATACGGAATTAAAACATATATATCAAAATACAGTAAGAAATTATGGATTGAGTATACAAATTCAATCCTATTTTTTATATTATCAACACTTTAGCACATATTACTCTTAAGGAGTGATGTGTATATGGATTTTCTTTCAACCGAATATTTGTCTGCCTTACTTGCCATCATTGTAATTGATTTAGTGTTAGCCGGTGATAATGCCATTGTAATTGGGTTAGCAGCAAGGCGATTACCGAAAGATCAGCAAAAGAAAGTTATTATTTGGGGAACTATCGGGGCAATCGCGATTAGAGCCCTCGCTACTTTAGTTGTCGTTTGGTTATTAAAAATACCAGGGCTACTTCTAATTGGTGGTGTACTCCTTATATGGATCGCTTACAAATTAATTGCTGAAGGTAAAGATCATGATATTAAGGCAGAAGAAGGATTTTGGTCTGCTATTAAAACCATTATTATAGCTGATGCATTAATGGGAATTGATAATGTCCTCGCTGTTGCAGGAGCTGCGCATGGCAATTTTTCTTTAGTCATCATTGGACTATTAGTATCTATTCCAGTAGTAGTATGGGGCAGTACATTAATTTTAAAATGGGTGGACCGGTTCCCTGTCATCATTACGATTGGAGCAGCTGTTTTAGCTTATACTGCCGCGAAAATGATTGTAGATGAGAAATGGTTCGCTGGATTTTTCGAAAGTAATCCTTTCATAAAATGGGTATTTATCATTATTATCATTGTCGGTGTAGTATTCTTTGGAAAGATGAAACAAAAAACGAAAGATAATTCTATATAATGACAACGTTATATGTACAAACAAAAGCGCTACTCATATGAGTAGCGCTTTTTAATATTTATTTCGTTTCTCCGTCTTCAGTCGTCTTTACCTTCGTTTTATTTTTGTCACGATGGTTATAGTTGTACTTCGAACGATCGACCGGTGTAAATCCTTCCGGTGTATAGAATCGTAATAAGTCACCGTTTACGACTTGGTCAGAGTATTTCAGTGATTTTTGAACCATTTGTTCATTTTGTTTTATTTCGTCTGTTAATTCTACAGATTCACCAGTAGCTGTATCATAGTATTTTCCATTCAGTGCAGTAACTGTTGGACTTACGAAGTTACCGTTACGGAATGGAACAACTTGTTTATGCTCTGGTGATAATAAATCTGATCCGAACTGGACATAATTTTTCGTATCTGTACCTAGTAAGTGTAATAGTGTCGGCAGAACATCAATTTCTCCGCCGTATTGATGTTGTACGCCGCCCTTCATTCCTGGAACACGAATGATTAATGGCACACGTTGCAGTTGTGCATTTTCAAATGAGTTCATTTCTTTACCCATTACTTGAGACATTGCTGCGCCATGGTTATCTGAAATACCGTAATGATCACCGTACATAACGATAATTGAGTTATCGTATAAACCAGATTGTTTCAAGTAATCCAAAAATCCTTTTACAGACTCATCTAAATAACGTGCTGTTTGGAAGTACGTATCTACTGATGAATCACCTGTAGTCGCTGGTTCAATTGTTGCTTCCGCTTTATCAATTGGATAAGGGAAATGGTTCGATAACGTAATGAACTTCGTATAGAACGGTTGTTTCAATGTTTGTAATAACGGAATTGATTCGTTAAAGAACGGTTTATCTTTTAATCCATAGTTTACTACATCTTTTTCATTCATATCATAGTATGACGCATCAAAAAATTTATTGAAACCAAATGATTTATAAATATCATCACGGTTCCAGAACGTTTTGTAATTACCATGGAATACAGCTGATGTGTATCCTTGTTGACCTAAAATAGCTGGTGCTGATTGATACGTGTTATGAGCTTTATTTGTAAAAACAGATCCTTGTGGTAACCCATACATTGAGTTTTCTAGCATGAACTCAGCATCAGATGTTTTACCTTGTCCTGTTTGATGGAAGAAGTTATCAAAGTATAGCGTATTCGCATCTTTTGTAAATGAATTTAAGAACGGTGTAACTTCTTGCCCGTTTAATTTATAATCAATTAAAAAGTTTTGGAATGATTCTAAATGAATATAAATTACGTTCATTCCTTTTCCTTTACCGAAGTACTCAGGATTAGGACTTGCATATGTTGATGCAAGATAATTTCTAACCTCTGTCATATTATCTCCATCAGCTAACGCTCGTTCTGTTGATGCTTTCGCACTTTGAATGCCATCATAAATCGTATAGTTGTATGCCCCTAAATATTTCACAATGTAATTGCGATCAAATGTTCTTGTTAATAATTCAGGACGATCGGATTCTGCAAGACCTAAATTAATGCTGAATAATAAAATACCTGCTACAAATACTAGTGATACTTTATGTTTCGCAACACGAATTGGTTTTGGATTTGCAAATTTTGTTGCAACTAAAACGATTAAAATGATTGTATCTAAGAAATATAGTGGATCATATGCGTGTAGCAATGCAAAAATACTACCACCTAAATCTCCAAAGTTATTCGTTTGTGTTAATGTCGGGAACGTAATAAAGTCACTGAAAAAGCGATAATATACTACGTTTGCGTATAGCAGTATAGACATTAACAAATTAATAACAATTAACCAAATGTAAGCACGTTTCCCCTTTGCGAATAATGCGAGCCCTAAAAATAAAACTGCTGAGCTTAACGGGTTGAAAAACAGTAAAAACTTTTGGATTGTGTTGGATATCCCTAAATTAAATTCTGTCACATATGCTGCGTATGTTTTTAACCAGAATAAAATAATGGCAAACACGAAAAATCCAAAGTGATTGCTTAACACTCGCTTACTCTTTAATAGTAATTGTTTCATCTCTCCACCTCTTTTGATCATCCAAGGCTTATTTTTTTATAAGTCTGTCTCTATTCAATTTTTTATCTTCAAATAGATTTTGTTTGTTTAACTAAATGAAGAATATTAGTAATTATAATTTGAAGCTAGTATTTATTCAACTATTTCTTTCTAGACATTTTGACCTTGGTTTCTATTTAATAAAATAAATTTGTAACATTTTCTGTTTTCTCCCAAGTCTCATCCACTAATTATGACTCCACATACTATAAACCTTTCTTTACTGCTTCGCAAATAAATATGTCTCCAGTTCTGGAACATTAATGTAATATAACGAAATTCACAATAGATAGTATTTGTTTTTTTCGGTGTATACTAAATTCCTTCATATATTTCAAGTTTATTCTTGATACAGTCCTTTCTCTATATATAACATCAAAAGGTCTTTTCTTCTCTAAAGTTATTTCTGTATAATTATTCACAATTCATAAAATAAAAGATTATAAAAAAACCTCGCTCTCATAAAGAGAGCGAGGTTTTTCATCATTTATTATTGACCTTTGTACATTGCTTCTACTTGTTTTTGAAGTTCTTCATTTTCTAAGAACTCATCGTAAGTAGCCTCTTTATCGATTACACCGTTTGGCGTTACTTCGATAATGCGGTTTGCAATTGTTTGTACGAACTGATGGTCATGAGATGTGAATAACATTGTACCTTTAAATGCGATTAAACCGTTGTTTAATGCAGTGATAGACTCAAGGTCTAAGTGGTTCGTTGGATCGTCAAGTGTGATTACGTTCGCACCACTTAACATCATTTTAGATAGCATACAACGAACTTTTTCGCCTCCAGATAATACAGAAACTTTCTTCTTAACTTCTTCACCTGAGAATAACATACGGCCTAAGAAACCACGTAAGAAGCTTTCTGACTCATCTTGTGGAGAGAATTGGCGTAACCAATCAACTAAGTTGGAGTCACTGTTCTCAAAGTATTTAGAGTTATCTCTTGGGAAGTAAGATTGAGATGTTGTAACGCCCCATTTGAATGAACCGCTATCTGGCTCCATTTCACCCATAAGGATTTTAAATAATGTTGTCATCGCAATATCGTTACGACCGATAAATGCAACTTTATCACCTTTATTTAAAGTGAAGTACACATTATCTAACACTTTTTCACCATCAATTGTTTTAGAAAGACCTTCAACAGTTAATAAGTCATTTCCTATTTCACGCTCAGGTGTAAAGCCAACAAATGGGTAACGACGTGATGATGGTCTAATATCATCTAATGTAATTTTATCTAATAATTTTTTACGAGAAGTTGCTTGTTTCGCTTTAGATGCGTTTGAGCTAAAGCGTGCAATGAAGTTTTGTAACTCTTTTACTTTCTCTTCTTTTTTCTTATTAGCATCTTGTGTTAATTTTAAAGCTAATTGGCTTGACTCATACCAGAAGTCATAGTTACCAACATAAAGTTGAATTTTACCGAAATCAAGATCAGCCATGTGCGTACAAACTTTATTTAAGAAGTGACGGTCATGGGATACAACGATTACTGTATTTTCAAAGTTCATTAAGAAGTTTTCTAACCATTGAATCGCTTTTAAGTCCAAGTGGTTGGTAGGCTCATCTAGTAATAGAATGTCAGGTTTACCGAATAATGCTTGAGCAAGTAATACTTTTACTTTCTCTGCCCCAGTTAATTCTGACAATTTCTTATCATGAACATCTTCACCAATACCTAAACCTTTAAGAAGGATTGCAGCTTCTGATTCTGCTTCCCAACCGTTAAGCTCCGCGAACTCACCTTCAAGTTCAGCAGCACGCATACCATCTTCATCACTAAAGTCTTCTTTCATGTAAATGGCATTTTTCTCTTGCATTACTTTATAAAGTTGCGTGTGACCCATAATTACTGTTTCTAATACTGGGAACTCTTCATATTCGAAGTGGTTCTGTTTTAATACTGCTAGACGCTCACCTGGCGTAATATGTATATCACCTGTTGATTGTTCGATTTCTCCAGATAAAATCTTTAGAAATGTTGATTTACCCGCACCGTTTGCTCCGATTAAACCGTAGCAGTTACCTGGCGTGAATTTTATGTTAACATCTTCAAACAATTTGCGATCCGCGAAACGCAAACTAACGTTACTTACTGTAATCATTTGTGTCCTCCTACTAATACCGCTTATTTCAGCATTTTCTCACCGATTGTCTTAAAAAATCGCATATTACGACTCAACTATTGTAGACTATAGCTATTATATAGTAGAAAAGGGATGAATAGCAACGGTTGATTGCTATTCCTTTCTTTTCAAAATTGAATAAAACATTTGTTTTTAATTATATTAAAGTTACATGCACACTTTAAGGATGATTTATTTTGAAGAAAATATTTATAATTGTAGCATTATGTTTATCAATTGCTTCCTTAACTGCATGTAGTAGTAATAACAATGCAAAAACACCTATTGAATCAAAACAAGAGAAAAAAGAATAAAGCACCAGTTTGTGTAAAAAACTATTTCACCATTTGTATTGTTAACTTATCTTTTAACATTGACCTATATGAGTCAATTTCATATTTTGTATTATTGATTTTTTCTTTTTTCATTTTTAACATATCGAATATTTCTAACTCTAAATTCCTTCTAGCTTCAAGAACTTTTATTACTCCTTCTACACCTGAATGGTTATGTTCTTTCCCATAGCCTTGGTTAGTGTAATAGTCGACAATTCCTGTGGACCATTCTGGAGTTCTTTCTTTTAATGCCTTCCTAAATGAAAATTCAAGATTATCTTGTTCTACATACAATAACATTGGATTTAAATTCTCTATGATTTTTGCAACTTTCATTACATAATTTATTATTTTTTCTTTTTGTTCACCATATTTAATCATCCCAATCGTTAATGGATTTTGTATGAAACAACATTCAAAGATATAAACCTTATTGTCTTCTAGAGCAATTTCAGCAAAGTCATTCCATTTGTCAGCAATTAATTCAACATTTTTATCGAATGGTAATTCATATATATCGTTTTTGAAAATATCGTGAAATAATTCGTCCGAAAATTGGTCACCAAACTCATTTTTTATCTTTCTGTATGGTAATAAATAATTGCTTCCTTTTTTTAGAACTCTTTTAAGAAGCACTTCTTTAAAATCTCCACTGTTATATAATAATCTATCGAATTCAAATTTATTAAAACAAGATACACCATCATAGTCGGCTGGGTGGTTCAAGTTCCCCTCTAAAAATAGTTCAACTTCACTTTTATTTTGGCTTAGAATTTCATTTATTAGCTTTGCAGTGGTTGATTTTCCAAATCCAGGTAATCCTTCTACTATTATTAGTTTTGTATTCATAGTTATAAATCCCTTCCTTCAAAGTATTTAACCAAGATTAAAAAAATCACTTACTCCACTGCAATCACCCCTTCAAAATATGATATTCACCATTTCTTTTGAAAAATCATTCTTAAAGCAACCTGACCATTAGTTTAAGAACATTTTTTCACAATGTCTATAATTATTTTAACATAAATTTTCCATTTACCTTTTAAAAAAATATAGTCCACTCTTATTTGAGTGAACTATCTAAAGTAAATTATATCTTTTAAATCAAACACTTTGTCAGTAATCCCCAATCGTTGTGCTGGTATGTTTACTGTTTACTTTTTCCCTTCCTTCGTGGTAAATGGCATACTTTTAAAAGGGGATTCTTTTATTTTCTTTTGCTTAATTTCTTTGTATAATCCTTCATTTTACTCGTTAACCCTATTAAAGCAGGTAATAATATTGGCATCACAATTATCGCTAATAGTAACAGTGCAACACCAACAACAGATGCTACTTGTATAAGTGTCAATACACCTGAAGGGATTAATGCAGCAAATGTACCAACTAGAATCAGTGCCGCTGATAATACGACTCCCCCTATGTGACGAGATGCATTTACAATTTTCGTCGCTGGGTCCCCTTCTAACTCATTGTATCTCATCATTACAAAAATACTATAATCCACTCCTAAAGCGACAATCATTATGAAACTAAAGAATGGAACATTCCAGCTTAATGAATCTACATGTAAAACATGCGTACTAATTTGTTCACTTATACCTAGTGATGCAAAGTACGCTAATATTAGCGATCCAATAATAAAGATTGTGTTTAATAATGAACGTGTAATCATGATTAATACGATCGCAATGCCAATTAACATAATTGTAGCTGTACGTAAGAAATCTTGGCCTGTTACTTCTTTTAAATCAACGTTTCTAGCTGTTGTGCCACCGATTGCTTTTTTCGCCGATTTTAATTCTGTACCATTTAACGTACCGTCTATCGTTTTATTAATTTCTTCAATGATTGGCATCGCTTCTTTTGAATATGGATTTACGTCTAAAATGATTGTCATTTTAGCAGTCTTTCTATCATGTGACATGTACGTATTCAATGATTTTTGGAAATCTTCTCCCTCTAACACTTCTTTTGGAATATAAAACTTCTCAGAGCTTTTGGATTCATTTAGCTCGCCTAAATATTTCTGTGCGTCATTTAGGCCGTTACTTACTTTTCCAAGCCCTTCTGTACTTTTAGATAAGCCTGATTGTAATTGCCCCATCTTTTCTTGCAAGTCTTTCAGCCCAGTTAATAGCTGGCCTTGCCCATCATTTATTTTTGTTAATCCGGTTTGTAACTCTGATGACTTGTTCGCAATTTGTTTTGAACCTGAAGCACCTTCATTTAATCCATTTTTAAGATCAGCTGCCCCTTTTTGTAATTTAATAACTCCATTGCTCATTTCTTTTAAGCCGTTATCCACTTTCGATAACGATTGATTCGCTTCTTTAAATGACCCCATCGCCGCTTTATGCTGCGTTGCTAATTCATTTAATTCTTTTGATAGTATACTTAATTGCTTTTGAGCCTCTTTAGCAATTCCTATCGTTTGCAGTATGTTCGGATCATTTGCTAATTCTGGTTTCGTTTGAATGAAATTGGTCATTAACATTTCGATTTGTTCGTATCCTTTTTTCGCACCATCAATCGCTTGAGAAATGCTTCCGAAGTATTGATTGTAAGCACTTAAACCTTTTTCTAACTGTGCATAGCCAGCATGAAGCTGTGACGTTGCATTAGATAGGACATTTATATTTTCATTTACTGAAGTTAACCCACTCTCAATTTGCTGTGCTCCTTGTGCCCCATCGTTTATTCCATTCGATAATTGATTCAACGCTGTTCCTAAAGCCGATACACCATTTTCCGCCTCGTTCGTTCCATCAATTAACTTTTGAACATTTGCGAGGCCGTCTGACTCATTACCACCCATTTTATTTTTAGCATCCGTTAAACCATCATTGATTTCTTTTATGCCACCATTGGCATCTCCTAAACCTGTATTCAATTCTCCCGCTTGTTTATTTATATATAGTTCTTTTATCCTTTCACCGGTTGGACGCGTCGGTGAATATACTTCTGAAACACCTTTCACTTTCAAAATCTTATTAGTTAGTTCGTCTAAAGTTTGTAGAGACGTTCCTTCATCTAATTTTTTGTTTGATTGAATCACTAACGTACTTGGTGAAGAAAAACCAGGCGGAAAATGATCTTCTATTACGTTAATCCCCATCTTTGATTCGTACTTATTGTCTACTTCAAATAAGTCATTGTAATTTAGTGTGTTAGAGTATTTCATTACGAAAGGAATCGATATCACAAATACGATGATTAAAGCTGCGAACGGTCTTACTACTGAGTTTTTCGCAAGAAATCCCCATAAACGACTATCCTCATGACCTTTAAATGTTTTAACTGGATAAAACATTCCTTTTCCTAAAAGCACCATAAAAAATGGATTTAACGTAGTTAATACGAGTAATAATACTGCTACACCAATTGCTACGGCTGAAGTAGATTGATATAATTTAAAACTCGCTAAAGCAAGAGATGCAAAACCAATTAGTACTGCTATCCCGCTATATAAAACGGTTTTCCCTGCTGATTTAAACGTTTCTTTCGTAGCCAAAAATGCATTTTCTTGTTTACTTAATTCTTCTTTAAATCTTGTATATAATAAAATGTTATAGTCTGTTCCAACCCCAAACAGGACAACGACTACAAACACTTGTGTAAAGTTAGAAAACGGAAAATTAAATTGATCTACTAAATGGGCAATAATCCCCATTGAAACTAAATATGATACACCAACAGTAAGAAGGGAAACAATCGGAACAATTGGTGAACGAAATACAATGATTAATACAACTAGAATGAAAATGATAGAAATAACTTCTGTCTTCTTCACTCCCTCTTGAGAGGAAGTAAGAAAATCACCCGCTATTAAATCACTTCCTGTTAAGTACGTTTTTACCCCTTTCGTTTGCACTTTTTTATGAAGCCCATTTGCAACTTTTGATATTTCACCATTTTTTTTATTTACAGAGATTTGCGTTAAAATGGTCGTATTGTCTTTAGATATCAACTGTTTTTCCAAATCTTTATTATCTAAATGTGAAACAACTTCCTTAATTCCTAATTGCTCTTTTTCATTTTGTAAAGCATTGATTGTTTTTATTATTTCCTCTTTTTGTTCAGTTGTTAAAGCTGTTTTACTTCCACTATTAAAAACAGCTATAATTTCATACTTTTCAGTCCCGTCTTTATCCATCTCTTTTATCATCTTGTCAGCAATACTACTTTGTTCTGTATTAGGAATCGTAATGTGCCCTTTTTCTTTCACTAATTTATCCATATTAGGCATCGTTACGATCATTGTAATAGTAATAACTATCCATAATAGAAAAGATAAACTTCTCCAATTTTTCAGCTTACTCATTTTAATCATCTCCCATTTTGAAAATTAAAAGGGAATGAATATTCATTCCTATCCTTTTAAAAATACTTTTTTTCGGAATGAACGTTCATTCCTATCATCCTATTACATTATTTTGTAAATTCTATTAAACTACCTTTACCGGAATGAATGTTCATTCCTATCGTTACACAAATATCCTCTCCTACTCTCATGTTTTAAATATATCCAGGAATGAATATTCATTCCTATACTTATTAGCTATAGAATCAAATGATTCTAATAGCGTTCCAAGAACTTTCTTCCAATTCTTTTACTAATTCTTTTGAGTATTCTAATTGTCCTGTTGCAATTACCTTCGTTAGTTTTTCTAGCGGTTGATATACAATAATAATTAAAGCAACTGGAGGCAATGGACGAAGAAAACCTTTTGCGATTCCATCTTCAATAATATTCATAAAGAAGCCTATAAAATCGTCAAATATTTGCTTACTTTGTTCGTCAAGAAAATAACTATCGCAGTGAGAATTTGTAAACAAAAAAGCGTCCACATTGTTTCTCGCAAATTCAAATAAACGGTTGTACGTATGACTAAACTGTTCACGAATATTTGCTTCAACAGGAAAATCCGTTTTTATCATTTCAGAAAGCTCTAACATACTTTTTGAAAATAATGAGTTAACAAGCGCCTCTTTATTTTCAAAGTAGCGATAAATAGTACCCGCACCGACCTTTGCTTTTTCAGCGATCATTGGAATTGTCGTACCATCGTAACCACGCTCTGCGAAAAGTTGCATCGCAGCATCAAAAATATCCTCTTGTTTGTTTTTAGCCATTTTTTCCACCTCTATTTTCAGGAATGAAAATTCATTCCGTTTTTAATTATAAATTACATGGATTAAAAGTCAAGTGCGTGACCAGTATCGTTTCGTTTTTAATCCCTTGTTTGTGAAAAAATTATATGAGCGATTTTCAAGATATATCGACTTACCGACAAAAACTGACAATATAATTTGAGCCGTCCCAAAATTTTATTTGGGACAGCTCAATTTCCTATTTATAACTTAAAAGAAATCATAAATAAATGCTTTACGTACTGGAACTATATTCTCAAACGCTCGTATTTCCTCTTCACTTCCGCTAATTAATTCTAGTTCATTAAGTTCTAACGGACGTTTGTATCCAAACATTATTGTAGATAATGCATTTATATCTAGCCTAATTCCTTTATCCTTTATTTCTTCTTCTATAATTGTTATTTCATGATTTGCAAGCCTCACTGTAACGTTATTCCACGGTGCAAATGAATCTATAATATGTAAAATCACTTCTTGCTGTGCATTGTTCCAATTCAACTCATATTGTTTTAAGAACTGCTCCACATCTACAATTCTGCCCATAAAATATGGCTTTATTTCTGCTTTCACGCGTGGCTCTTTTAGTGTATATAATAACGGTTCATTTTCACTTACTGTCATTTCAAATTCTTTAATCATAGAATCATGCTGACAAATAAAGTTCCACAGACCATTTCGCGCTTCATTATACAGTGGAACAAATTCTTCTACTGTCATTTTATAGTTTTCTATTTTATATAGCATGTAGCCAGCTGCCGTTTTATTTTTATCGTAATAAATCGCTAATGTTAAATCATCATAAACAGCTTGTAACCACCATTTTTCATCGCGAACTAGCATACCGGAAAAACGTTCTGCAAATGTTTCATAAATCTTTTCGACCTCTTCTGGGTGATTTTCTTTATTGAAACGTTTTACAGTACCATTTACTTGTTTTTTCATAACTAAATCACTCTTTGTCATATGACATACAAAGAGATTCGCACAAAGTTCCCAGCCGTATTTACGGTAAAATGAAACAGCAAATGGATGTAGCATTGATACTGTATATCCGTCATTTTTCATCGTTTGAAGTGAGTGTTGAAGCAATTCTTTTACATACCCGCTTCTTCTATACTCTGGATACGTCGCTACCCCTGCAACGCCTCCCATTTTTAATTTTTCTTTGCCTATGTATATATGAAACGGAATAAGATGCAGTTTTGCTGCTACATCTTTCCCTTCCATAATACCGTATATTTCATGACTTTCTTTCATCTTTGTAAGTTGTTGTTGCAATCGTTCCTCATCAACTTTATATTGAAAAGCGTATTCCGATAAGCGTAATGCTTCTCTAAATCTATCTTCTTTTAATCGTATAACGTTCATATATTTCTCCTCCATTCCTTGTTTGAATTGTACCATAATTCTCAATATTCCAGCGCGGTGAATGCAATTATATGGACTTAACGACACGAATCCAATATAAAAAGCAGATACATCCCGTATCTGCTTTTTATTACTTTATTTTGCTAACTTTTGAAGTTCTTCGAAGAATGTAGGATATGATACGCCTACTGCTTCTGCGTCTTCAATTGTTGTTTTTCCTTCTGCTAGACAGCCGGCAATTGCAAGCATCATTCCGATGCGGTGATCACCATAACTATTTACTGTATTGCCTTTTAGTGCTGATTTCCCGTAAATAATCATCCCGTCATCAGTTGCTTCTATGCGCGCTCCTAGTTTCGTTAACTCCGCAACGACTGTATCAATACGGTTCGTTTCTTTTACTTTTAATTCGTGCGCATCTTTAATTACTGTAATTCCTTCTGCTTGCGTTGCCGCTAAGGCGATAACAGGAATTTCATCGATTAATCTTGGGATAATATCTCCGCCAATTTCGATTCCTTTTAATGAAGATGTTTCAATTGTAATATTTGCAGCTGGTTCTGATGCTCCTTCGTTAATTGGCTCTACAGTAAAAGTAGCACCCATTTTCTCTAAAACATCAATAATACCTGTACGAGTTGGATTCATTCCTACATTTTGTAATACTAGTTTACTATTTGGAATAATTGCACCTGCTACTAAGAAAAATGCTGCTGATGATACGTCACCTGGTACTTGAACGTCTGTCGCTGTTAACTTCTGTCCACCTGCAAGTTTCACTGTTTTTCCCTCGCGAGTTACGTTAACACCAAATGCTTCAAGCATTCTTTCCGTATGATCACGTGAAATATGTGGTTCTGTAACAGCTGTTACACCTTCTGCACGAAGACCTGCAAGTAAAATAGCTGACTTTACTTGCGCACTCGCTACAGGTGAAGTGTATTCAATTGCTTTTAAATCTCCACCACGTATTGTTAACGGTGTAAACGTCCCTTCTTCGCGGCCATCAATGTTTGCACCCATTTGTTTTAATGGATTTGTAACACGTTTCATCGGTCTTTTTGCGATAGATGCATCACCTTGTACGCAAGAGAAAAATGGTGTATTTGCCAAAATTCCTGACATTAAACGTATTGTTGTACCAGAATTACCAACATCTAATACAGCTTTCGGTTCTTGTAAGCCTTCTAATCCTTTACCAACTACAGTGACTTCATCACCATTTTGCACGATTTCTACTCCCATTTCTTTAAAGCAAGAAATTGTACTTAAACAGTCTGCACCGGGCAAGAAACCTTTAATTGTTGTTTTTCCTTCTGCAATCGCGCCGAACATGACAGCGCGGTGTGAAATGGATTTATCTCCTGGAATTGTAATAATACCATTTAATCCGTTATTAACAGGTTCTATTGTTCTTTCCTTCATGTTTTCACCTTCTCATTTAAATTGTTTCATAAGTTTGGTATTTTTCTTCTCTAAGCGCTAGCTTTGCTTTCATACGATCTTCTTCTCTTTGGAAGCTAATACGTAATACCCCAAGCAACCCTTCACGTGCTTCTAATATTTGCAAGTTCGTAATACTAATTTCTTCGCGTGCCAAAATACTCGTAATATGAGCCAATGCCCCTACTTTATCTAAAACATCGACGTATAAGTCGTGATAGGCAGGAATTGCCCCTCTCTTTCGTACTGGTAAAGAGTCACGGTATTCTTTCGCGTCTGCAAAATAGTTTTGAATCTCGCCTGCATCTCCGGTAGAAACTGTATCATATAAATCTTCCATTTCAGAGATCCACTCTTTTAATAATACCATTAAATGCTCGCGATTTTGCTTAACAATATCACTCCACATTTTTGGGCTACTAGATGCGATACGTGTAATGTCTTTAAACCCTCCGGCAGCTAGTTGATGAATGAGCGGATTATCTCCTGCATGTTTCTCCACTTGCTTTACTAATCCAGCTGCGATAAGATGCGGAAAATGACTAACGATCCCTGTTACATAATCATGTTCCTCTGTATTTAGAACGAGAAAATGAGATCCTGTTCCTTGTAACCAACGCTTCAGTTCTTCCACATGTTCATTTGGCACATGATTCATCGGCGTTAAAATATAAAATGCATTTTCAAATAAATGTGCTTTTGCACTTTCAACTCCCGTTTTATGAGAACCTGCCATCGGATGTCCACCAATAAAAGAGACTTCCTTTGAAAATAAAGCTTCCGCTTCATTCATGATCGTCCCTTTTGTACTACCAACATCTGTTACAATAACATCTTCTCGTAAATGAAATGACGCTAATTTGTGTAATAACTTCTTCGTTTCTTCAACTGGAGAAGCAAACACAATTAAATGCGCCTCTTCACATGCATGCTGTAAATCTACTGCTACTTCATCTACTACATGTAATTCTTTTGCACGCTCTACTTGTTCTTGAAATATATCATAACCTGTTATCGTTACATCGTGCTCTTTCTTAATTGCTAATGCGAGAGAGCCTCCGATTAAACCAGTTCCAATTAAAACTACCTTTTTACGCATTTTCCTCATCTCGAGACTTTCTTTTTTTATTTTCAAAGTGTTGTTTTAACACTGAAATCACTCCTTCATTTTGCTCCCTTGTTCCGACTGTAATACGGACACCATTTGGGAACGGACGAATAATAAATCCTGCGTGTGCACAAGCTTCATAAATCTCCCCAGCATTCTCAACTGGCAAGAAGATGAAATTTGTTTGCGATGGATAAAACGGAATTTCATTTTCTTTACAAAAGCTTTCGTATTGTTGTAATCCCTCTGTATTCACACGAACTATTTCCTCAATAAACTCGTCATCACCAAAAGCAATCGTCGCTGCTTTTTGCGCTAATGAAGATACGTTAAATGGCAAACGTACGACATTTAATTTCTCGATTAGCTCTTCCTGTCCAATTGCATATCCAACGCGGAAAGAAGCTAATCCGTACGCTTTAGAAAATGTTCTAAGTACAAGAATGTTTTTATGTTTTTCTAAAAGCGGTAATGTCTCTGGGAAATCCTTTGCTGTTACGTATTCATAGTACGCTTCATCAATGACAATTAACGTATTTTCACTAATACCTTCAATAAATTGAGTCAATTTTCGATCATTCACATATGTGCCTGTCGGGTTGTTCGGATTACAAATCCATACGATTTTCGTATTATTATTTATTGCTGACGAAATTTCGTCTAAATCGTATACACCGTTATTTAAAGGGATTTCTTTCACTTCACAACCTTCAATAATTGCATGATGACGGTACTGCGGGAATGTTGCACCAGCCGTTACGATGTTATCTCCTGCTTTAAGTACTGCACGGCTTATTATTTGAATGACTTCATCTAAACCACTACCGCAAAGTATTTGTTCCATTTGAACATGTAACTTATTTGCAATTGTTTGACGGAGTGCTGTAGCACCTCCGTCAGGATATAAAGCATGTTCCAACCACGATTTTTGCAACTCATCTAAAACACGTGGTGAGCAGCCGAATGGATTTTCATTTGATGCTAATTTGACAAATGAATGATCTCCGTACACTTCTTTCATTTGTTCAGGTGATTTACCTGGTTTATATGGTTGTAATGATGATAGTTGATCTTTTACTTGCATGTTAAAACCACCTTTTTATTAAAATTCTTTTGCGTATTTATTATGTTGCGTAATGTTTTGCTGAATTAAATCCATACGATCTTTTCCGAATTGTTCGACTAGTGCATGTGCAAGTTCCCATGCTATAACAGATTCAGCTACTACACCTGCTGCTGGTACTGCACAACTATCAGATCTTTCAATACTCGCTTGGAATGCTTCTTTCGTATCAATATCAACGCTTGCTAACGGTTTGTATAATGTAGGTATTGGCTTCATAACACCTCTTACGACAATTGGCATTCCTGTTGTCATACCGCCTTCTAAACCGCCGGCATTATTCGTTTTTCTCGTGTATCCATTTTCTTCATCCCATAATATCTCATCGTGTACTTTACTTCCTGGCTGTCTTGCTGCTTCAAAACCAACGCCAATTTCAGCACCTTTAAATGCATTAATACTCATAATTGCACCAGCAAGTTTTGCATCTAATTTACGATCGTAATGAACGTAACTACCAACGCCAATTGGCATACCTTCTGCAATGACTTCAACAATACCGCCGATTGAATCCCCACTACTTTTAGCGTTATCTATCGCATCCATCATCTCTTGTTCTACTTCTTTATCTAAACATCGAACTGGTGAATTTTCAGTAATCGTTTGAATTTCTTCTATTGGTAAGTTTGAAATTCGTTTCGCTTGTACCCCACCAATTTCAAGAACATGCCCTGCAATTTCTACGCCTAATTCTTTCAAAATTTGTTTCGCAACTGCACCAGCAGCTACGCGAACTGTCGTTTCTCTTGCAGATGAGCGCTCTAATACGTTTCTTATATCACGATGTCCATATTTAATTGCACCGTTTAAATCTGCATGTCCTGGACGTGGTTTTGTAATTGTACGTTTCATATCTTTACTTTCTTTTTCCGAAATTGGCTCTGCACCCATTACTTTCGTCCAATGTTTGAAATCATCATTTTTAACGATTAACGTTATTGGTGAGCCAAGTGTCATCCCATGACGAACACCACTTACAATTTCAACTGTATCAGTTTCTATTTGCATGCGTCTTCCGCGTCCGTGCCCTTTTTGTCTTCTTAATAATTCTTTATTAATATGTTCCGATGTTAATGTTAAACCTGCTGGTACACCTTCTAAAATAACTGTTAACTGCGGTCCATGTGATTCTCCAGCTGTAATGTATCTCATTTCTCTTGCCCCTTTACTATTTTTTTGTACAAAAAAGTCCCTACTGAGCGCTCAGTAGGGACGATGTTTATCGCGGTACCACCCTAGTTGTAGACAACTATCGTCTACCTCTCTTCTTCTGTAACGATCGTTTGACCGTCTTTCCCTCCAAAAGTTGGCGGAAAAGATGCTCCAAGGCTGTAATTCATGCTTATCTTTGTACTGATTCACACCGACCATCAGCTCTCTTTAACAGTGAGATAAGCACTACTGTCTCCTCTTCAGCGCATATATGATATGGAATTAAGATAATTTATTTTTGAAACCTTTTAACTCATCCATGAATCTATGGAATTCTGGAATATCCATTTGTTGTGCAGAATCTGATAATGCAACCGCTGGGTCTGGGTGTACTTCAGCCATTACTGCATCTGCGCCAATTGCAAGCGCTGCTTTCGCTGTTGGTAATAATAAATCTCTGCGTCCAGTTGAATGCGTTACGTCAACGATTACTGGTAAATGTGTTTCTTTCTTTAAAATCGGTACTGCTGAAATGTCTAATGTGTTACGTGTCGCTCTTTCGTATGTGCGGATACCACGCTCACATAGAATAATTTGGTCGTTACCTTGTGCAATGATGTACTCAGCTGCGTTAATGAACTCATCAATTGTTGCTGCTAATCCACGTTTTAATAATACTGGCTTGTTAACTTTACCTACAGCTCGTAATAAATCGAAGTTTTGCATGTTACGTGCACCAACTTGAATGACATCAACGTAGTCTAGCGCCATTTCAACATCGTTCGGATTTAAGATTTCACTAATGATCGCTAAGTCGAACTCATCTGCTACTTGGCGTAAAATTTGTAATCCTTCTACTCCTAAACCTTGGAAATCGTATGGAGATGTTCTTGGTTTGAAAGCACCACCGCGCATTAATTTTAGACCTTGGTCTTTCATCGCTTGCCCTACTTGGCGAACTTGCTCTAAGCTTTCTACCGCACAAGGTCCCATGATGAACGTTTGTGTTCCGTTTCCAATCAATTCACCTTTTACATTAACGATTGTATTTTCTTGTTTCTTTTTACGTGATACTAGTAATGCTTTACGGTTATCATCTTCTTGTAATTCTAAGCTAGCTTTGAAGATTGTTTTGAAAATGTGTTGAACTGTTGACGTTTCGAATGGTCCTTCGTTATGCTCTGCGATCATATCAAGTACTTCACGCTCACGTACTGGATCAAAACGTTTCGTACCTTGTACTTGCTTTTGCTCCCCAATTTTTTGAACGATTTCACCACGTTTGTTTAAAAGGTGTAATAGTTGTAAGTTAATTTCATCTACCTGTTTACGTAATTGATCTAATTCATGATTTGCCATTTGGAAATCCTCCTCTAATGTTTTAAAAGTATAGTAAGAGAATGAAAAATTCTCTATTTTCTGAACTGATAAATTATACAAAATTTAAGTGGAATCGATACCTCTTCTTATTTTAAACAAATACTTACTATAAGGACACTATCAACTCAATCAAAACCCACTTTTTTGTACAAAAAATCCCTACTGATCCAATCAGTAGGGACGATATTTATCGCGGTACCACCCTAGTTGTAGACTTATTTCGTCTACCTCTCTTCATTGTTAACGATCATCTGACCGTCTTTCCCTTCATAAAGACAATACTATCTTTACTACGAAAAAGATGCTCTAGGACTGTAATTCGCTCTTGTTTTTGTACTGGTTCGCACCAACCACCAGCTCTCTGTTACAGGGAAACAACAACTACTGCTTTTCCTTTCAACGCATATATATTTAATTTTCAAGTTAGACCACTAAAATACAAAAAGTCCCTACTGAATAAATCAGTAGGGACGATATTTATCGCGGTACCACCCTAGTTGTAGACTAACTTTCCGTCTACCTCTCTTCGCTGTTAACGATCAATTGACCGCTTTTTCTTCATAAAGACAATACTATCTTTACTACGAAAAAGATGCTCCAAGACTGTAATTCATGATTATCCCTGTACTGGTTCACACCAACCACCAGCTCTCTGTTACAGTAAGACTAACCACTACTGTGATCTCTTCATTGCACTTTGTTTATTCAAATGTTTTTGAAATTGAATAAGTATGATTCGTATTATAGAACGCTTTTCAAAACACTGTCAACAACTTTTTATATTTTTTTTAAAATTCCACTTCCGTCCTACATTTCTTCTTGTAAATTCTCCATAACAATTCCGATGCGAATTATCTCATTATCTATTGCATTTAATACATATTTTTCTACTCCATACTGGATTAATATTTCTTTTATTTGAATGATTTCATTTTCAAGTAAATCGGCTTCTTGAAGCGTTTGTAGTAAAGTGAAAAATACATTTGCATACAATTCTTTATACATTTTTATACTCTCTGTCTTTTCAAGCATTTCATTAAACAACTGTTTTAACTCCGTTTGATTCCCTTTTCCAACCAAACCTGAAAATGTTTTTATTATAGATAATCCTCTTTCTACTATTTCATCCATAAATAAAATAATACGCAAAAGCATTACATATTCTCTAGCTGTGATTTCACCCATTTTCGGTCGCTCTCGCAAAAATACACTGAGCCAAGATGCCCAAAATTTTTGTTGTTCTTTTGCACTTAACGTTTTGACGTAATAGCATAAAAACTGCATAAATTTAATTTTATTTTCTTCATTTTCTCGTATAAGTAACGGGTATAACCAATCTGTTTTTTGCTCCCAATACAGTACACATTTAATAAATACAAAACTGAGCCATTTCAAGAAAGCTTCCCTCGTATGCGGATGTAATACTTCCAAATGTTCTACTGCATACTTAATAAATCGTTTCATTTCTGTAAATAAAGGTAAATTGATTTGCGTGTAACATAAGCCTGCCCATGCATATTTCGTAATCTCATTTTCTTTCTTTAAATCTAAGCATGGCAACAAATATTTTCGGCACCATTGCTTCTCAATATGATAAAGAAATGTAACATCTGCTACTAAACGAGCTAACATAAAATTTGTCCGTTCTTTACTAACTCTTACTTGTTCTTCAAATAAAAATAAATATTCATATACATTACGATCGTATAAATGATCATATGATAACAGTTTTAATAATACAGCTGTCATTTTCCCAACAGGATGCTGGATCGATTCATTGTAAAAGTCTTGTTTTCCAAGCTTAAAATCTGTATCACTTTTCATTACTTGAGGGAATACCGAAAAAGCAAAACGTTTCACACTGCGTATACTATTTTCCTCTAACTCTTCTAATCGATTACTAATTTCATATAGAAAGCTACTAATTAACCAATGAAAAGAAGTATTTCTAACAAATTTCTGTAATAGCGGAATTACTTTTTGGATTTGTTCATTTGTCAATCCTCGATTATTTCGCCACTCTCTAATACAAACAAACCATACTTCATTACTTATTTCGTGCGTACCAACTAATTGATAGGCAAATGAAATACTCCATTCTATATTCAACTTACATGCTTTCGATAACATCTCTAAAAAATGGCGTTGTTCAAAAACACCATCTTGAGAAAATTGACGAACTTGCTTCATAATTTCATCGTCTTTCAACTGCAATAATCCATCAGCAGTTACATTGCAAGTAATACTTTGATCTGCCGTCTCTTTCTTTTGTACACTATATCGATCAGAATGAAAGTGAGGATGTTTTTGCTTCATTAACTCATAACCTTTTGCTGTAGATGGACTATTCGAATCACAAGTGAATAATAAATCTAAAACTAAACAAGCATCAAATGCTCTCGCCTCTGCAAGGTCCTTCAATACAATTTGAATAACCTCTTCCTTTGTTTTTTCTAAAGAGTGTGCGAAATGATTTTTTATAAGTTGAAAAACTTCGTGTTTATACGTGACATCTAAAAGAAGTCCTTCCTGTAACAACCATTTCATTTTGGCATCGGCGCTAACGAATATATTTTTATTCATCGCATCAATTGCAATTCGGTTCTGAAGCATGCTGTTTGCTTCTATCATTTCTGTAATATAATAATTTGCTTTTTTTTCATTATTTTCACACAAATAGGCTAAACACTCTTTTACAGTTTGAATTAAAAATGCAAGATCATTTTGCTGAAACTCTTTTTCAACATTTTCCTTATCCTTTTTTTTCAGTGCCGTTTGTCGTAGTGATAACATTCGCATCTTCTCTATTCCCATCATCATAATTGGTACGGCGTAATAGGAAATATGAGGTTTCATCTTCTCATTCCAAATTTGCTCCACATAAGAAAATGTAGACACTGGTAAACGACTCGATTCCTCAAGTTCTATTGATTCTTGCGTATCATTTCCCCATTTTCTTTCCCGCTTCAATTTCAGTTTTCCGTCCAAAATAAACGTTAGTAATAATAAAGCAATTTCTTTATGCTCAGGAAAAGAACATTTTTGCAGTAAGCAAGAAATTTTTTCAATAGATTTACTATCTTTTTCAGCTGTTTCTAATAAAAGAAGTGTCCATCTTGCAAACAACAACGGGTCCATTTTAATTTTCGTTTCGTTTAAGTAGCTACAAATTGTTCTCCATAATAACGGAGATATTTTAGAATGATTTTTAAAAATTAATTGAAATAATTCTTTTTGATGACTAAAAAGAAATTGTTCCACCAACCATTCTGCAAGTAATTCATCTACCTCATTATCGTTTGATGTAACTAAAAATAAATTTTGTAATTTCCCTTCTGCTTCAAGCCATTCCACCCATTCATAATCATGAGCGAATTCAACAAAGTAGCGGACTGTTTCAATTTTTTTTATGGATTGTTTTATGTACGATAATTGTTCCTGCTCTACTGACGGTGGAACTGTTACTATGTCACGAATCCGCATTCGTTTTGTAATATAATTATCTCCCATTAATTCTGCCCATCGCTTCACTGCTTTAACAAGAGATTGATGATTATTACCTTTATTCGGGTATACAATCGGCCGTATTCCTAAATGCTCCCAATGGTACGTATTTTCCCCTTGTGCAACAAATGCATAACGCCTTGTACTTGGCGGTAAACCAGTAGCCAAATATTTCATTACTGGGTCATTATGGCTATATCCAACGAATAAAACAGTATAATTCGAGAATAAATCAACTAAAAACCTTCTTGCCCAGCCTTCGGTCAAGTAAGCCCTTCCAAAATCACCATCTGTTAAAATTAAAGCTTCTTTCTCTTGTTCTATATTGCCATGTATGTAAGCGAGTCCTTTAAACGCTCTACCTGTAGGTAACGCAGGTGCGTAATATACGTTTAATTCTCTATTCATTTCTTTCATCGCAGTTGTAAAATGCCGATCAAAATTTGTCGTGACAATGCGGACTTCCGTATCTAAAGGAAACAACCTCGGAATCGCATAATGAAGCGGATTCGGCTTTGATTTTTCAATATGAACTAAATCTCTTGCAACTTGATGTATATCTTTTGTTTTCGCAATTTTACCAAGATAATAATCATGAGGTTCTGTTATTTCACGCGTTTCTACATATAACGTTTTCGCAATCTCATCAACTAGATCATCAAAATTCGGTAAGTTTGATTTCCCTTTCATAGAAACTCCCGCTCCAACAAATAGTACTAACTTTCCTTGTTCAAGATGATCAATTAACTCCTCTGGAATTTCTACTTCTGAAGTAATCCACATCATGGATTCCCCCTTGCCTAAAAATGTCATATACTCTCATTTTACTATAACATTTTTTCTTTTTTTTTTTAATATTTAGACAAAAAATGAACATGAAAAAGTTTTATGTAAATATATTCGTTACAATGTATGAACTCCTAAATTTATTGTAAAACTATGTATAAATCGGAGGTGTAAATATTGAATGGTTTTACTGTAGTACTTATCAAATTTATATCGTGCATTATCGCATTTAGTATTGGACTCGCTTTATTTTTCCCTGCAACGTTCGTCCAAATTATTTCATTTAGTCTCTTTGTTACAATCGTTTCCTATATGTTCGTCGATAAAATCATATTAAACCGAATAGGCAATACCGGTGCCATTATGTCGGATTTCTTACTAACGTATTTAAGCGTATGGATTTTCGGTAATATTTTATTAGACAATTACATGCAAATTGCATGGGGGAGTTTCCTTTCCGCTACTGTCTTTACATTATCTGAAGTAATCGTTCATCGCTTTTCTAACTCACACACAAGGCACAACAACGATAACATTCATATTAATCGCCGCTTTGCATATGGTACGGAATTTGCTGAAGAACAGAATGTATTGGATAAAGATAAGAAGAAATAACATTTTGATGCAGGAGCGCCCTTTTTAATTATGTGGTGCTCCTTTTTTGTATTTTTTCATTATGGTACGTGAAATTATATAAACGACTATTTCAAAATATCGACTTACCGACAATATTTAACGCTATTTTTCTAATAAAAAAACTGCCTCTTATTTAGAGGCAGCCACTTTCAAGTCTTTTAATGCAATAACATCCGCAAACGCTCCCAATACTGTGTTATGATGTTTCACAATATCTTCAGCACGTAACACTTCTGTATTAAATGTACTATGCGCATCACTCACTAACGTTACTTTATATCCTTCACTACATGCTCTGCGCGTTGTCGTATCTACACAATACTCTGTTTGCATTCCCGAAAGAATAACGTGTTCAATTCCTTTCTCTTGTAACACTTCGCTTAAGTTTGTCTTATGGAATGAATCTGGCGTCGTCTTTTCAACAATATTATCCCCTTCTTGCGGAGTGATGGTCGCATGGATTCGCCATCCATCCGTACCTTTTTCTAACGGATGGTCTTTAGGACCATTATGTTGGACATAAATAACTGGAATATCATTTGAACGACATTCCCCAATAAGCTCTTGCAATGTTTGTAAAAACTTTTCCCCATTATGTACTGGCATTCCAGCTGTATACATACCGGCTTGCACATCAATTACGATTAATGCTTTTTTCATTTCGCACAGCTCCCTTCGTTTATATAAGCCATTGCATATTCATTATAATTGTTTGTATTCCATCATCCAACAATCTTCTAGTTTCCCCTCATGCAGCTCATGTTCCTTTAAAATCTTTACTTTTTTAAATCCGCATTTTTCATAACACTTTATCGCTCGTTCATTATTTACTTTCGGATCCATTGTGATTGCTTCTGCTCCCATTTCACCCATAATGTATGTAATTGCTGCCTGAACGAGTTTTTGCCCAATTCCTTTTCCCCAATAGGCTGGTTCACCGATAAATTGGTCCATTCCCCATACATCTTGTGATTCTTTATAGCCATATAACACTTTCCACTCTGAATCAACTGGGTACATTTGTATGTAACCAATCGGAACGGTATCAAATTCTATTAAACATCTTTTTTCATTACTGTTTGGATTATGTATAAAATGATCAAGCACCTTTTCTACAGATTGCGGATTATCTCGTCCTTCGTAATACCGCAGGACTGCTGGGTCCGTTAACCATTTAGAAATGATAGATGCATCATCTTCCATTACGTATCTAATCAATAAACCTTCTTTTTGAAAAAGCATATTATACCTCTATTATTCCTTTATATTTTTTCTTGATGTTATATCTTTCATTGCACCTACTAATGCATATGGTAGTAATGTAATCGCAAAAAATGCTGTAAATACGTTAAATTGCGGGATTGTATAGAGTGTGAACCATTCAGTGAAAAATTGAGAATTTAATATTCTATTAAAAAACTCTCCGCCTGGCCTAAAGTTTGGTGCCCACGCAGTTATTTCACACAAAATAAACAGTAACTGAACAATAAAAAATGCCCCTAGATAACGAAACCAAGTCCGTTTCCATATAGGTTGTGCATTTTTTAATATATCCCCCATCTAATCCCCTCCTTAAATATCCATCATATTAATTATACACTTTCCTCACTTTATTTGTTAAAATTTTCTATATAATTAATACCGTTGGGGGAATACATTATGTCTAAACCTATACTTACATCCACTTTAATCATTCTTAGAGGAAACTCCGCAAGTGGTAAAACAACGATTGCAAAGCAACTACAAAAACATTTCGGACAAGGTACACTTTTAGTATCACAGGATGTTGTGCGTAGAGATATGCTTAGAGTACACGACACAATGGGTAATTTATCACATGATTTACTATTTGAAATTACAAAGTACGGAAAAGGAAAATGTGAATTTGTTATTTTAGAAGGTATATTGAACAGTCGTAGGTATGGTGAGATGTTAAAAGAATTAATGCGTTATTTTGATGAAAATGCATTTACATATTAATTTGATTTATTACTCGAGGAAACTATTAGACGACATAACACAAGGGGCAAACGACATGAATTTGGTGAAGATTCCCTACAAAAATGGTATAATCCGCACGATACAATTGAGGTTGCCAGAGAAACTATTTTTACAGATAACTTTACGCAAAAAGATATATTTGATGCAATTCTTAATGATGTTGCGATCAAAAAACAAGCCTAACATAATATGTTAGGCTTGTTATGTACTTTGTGTTTCCGTTTTTATAATTGAACAATCTTTACATAAATAATAGTATATATTCATTTCCCCGAACTGGAAATCAACTACTGGAATAAGTTCACGTTCCTCTATATCTTGTGTAATTGTAGCAACATACATACTTCCACTAAAAAAATAAAAGCCAGCCTCAATAAAGAGAACTGACTTCTATTTGGATCATTATAGTTACTATAAAATTTTTACTTTAACAGTTTTTCTTCCCCAATTCATAGCTTTACTTTTTGACCCCATTAATACATCAATACGATTACCTTTAATTGCGCTTCCAGTATCACCAGCGATAGCTTCTCCATAACCTTCTACCCATACTTTAGATCCTAATGGGATTACTTTCGGGTCAACTGCGATAATTCTCATATTCGGATTTACCGTTAAATCATGCCCCATAGCAGTTAAAACGCGTCCACCATATGTACCATTTTCACTTGGATCAGCAGTATACGCTGTCGCTACTACCGTTAATTCACGTTTAGCAGACTGTATGTTGTTTTTTGATACTTCTTTCGCTCTCTCTTCTTCTTTAGCCTTTGCTATTTCTCTTGCTCTCTCTTCTTCTTTAGCTTTTGCTTTTGCTATTTCTCTTGCTCTCTCTTCTTCTTTAGCTTTTGCTATTTCTCTTGCTCTCTCTTCTTCTTTAGCTTTTGCTATTTCTTGCGCTTTTTCTTCTTCTTTAGCTTTTACTTCTTCTTTAACTTTTGCCTCTTCTTTAGGTTTTACTAT
>NZ_QOSC01000011.1:0-5705 GCF_008368845.1 Bacillus sp. BB51/4 | reverse complement strand
TCACAATTTTCCATTCACCAAGTTTTCCATCTGTTAACCAGTACAATTCATCACCATTATCAGTGTATGCCCATGGAAGTATCCCCCCACTTGAAGGGTAAACATCATGTTTATAATATTGCGGAAAATTTTTCTTAGATTGAATATATGAATCTGTCATTTCCTTCTGCCTACCAAGATAATTTACATTTTCATCGTTTACAAAAGGAGTTAATATCCACAAGAAATTGTCAATACCGCCTGTGCCATAAATTTCAATAAATTTTACATAGTCTGTAGGCAATTCCGTACCAAGAGCGCCGAAAAACTTTCCCCATTGTTCTTTATCCCCAGTTTTTTGTGGGAATTCTGGAGGAGGGAGAATTTTAATTAACTTATCCAAATAAATCGACTCCTATTTTTTATTTATTATTGTAACATCTAAAGAAAAATCATTTGTTCCCCTTGCTTTTAACGTAACACCTTTATGCATTAAATTATTGCTCCCGTAGATCGAAATTGATTGGCTAGTTCTGCTACTAGTACGAATCATGTCCTGTGTAATTGTTGCATTAAACATAGGATTTTTAGGTTGCAAAGAAATATTAGGCACTCTTTCCTTTATACTATCTGTAAACTCATCTATGCTACTTTGAGCAAAAAACTCTGATTTATCAATACCATTAACATTCACTTCTGCTAGAGCAAAGTTCCCAGACTTTTTATATCCACTAGTCAAATTTCCTCTTAGTTCTTTCACTCTATCAATTATATGTGCTTCTGCTACTGAATCTATTTGCCTCGTTGGATACACTTTTCCCGTACCCTTAGCACCATCTTTTGACTTCGCAAACTTATAATAAGCTTCTATCAATTCACCTTGAGGTATTTTGGTTACAATAGTTCCACCAACACTAGAGAATGCATAGGACGCATCCCTCTTAAATGATTGTAACATTTCAAGCATTGGCTTCAATTCTTTTGCTAGTTTTACTGTGTACTTACTCCACTTGATGCTTTTGCTCCTTTTGCGATATGACCGATTTTATTTTGTGACTCATCGCCCAATAAAATGTCATCTCGCCTATGCTCGTACTTTGTTTTTATACCCTAGTATTGCACACAGTACTCCATGATGGTACAACTATCATGAGTCTTTGCTTTTTAATAGCCTGCTTCTTTTTCTTTCCACTTCAAAAATAAGTTCTTTATTTCTCATTTGTCTTATATGCCTGTGTATAATTACTTTAACACTGTAAGCTTTGTCATTCTTGTGTGTAAAATATAAGATTAAAAACTTAATTATGTTAAATCTGGTAGTTTTGGCATTTTAATAGTTTAAGAAGTAATAAATGCTATGAATGAACGTAGAACAAAAGGGAAGGTGGTTTCTAATCCGTCAACTGGATTGGCATACTTTGAAACAGAAGTATTGACAAATGGTGAGCTGGATAAAATTACAGCTTGGATGGATGATAGCGATTGGTGGTACGAGTATATTAAAAAATAAACATTTGAAAGGAAAAACATATTAAGGCTTATAAGCTAGCTCTTTTTTTGGGATGATATACTCCATGAGAGTAATGATAATCTGTTTTTCATTTGCTTTTGAAATCGGATTAGTTTTATTAGGAACATTGTAATGATCAAGATTTACAATATCATAGTAGTGTATTGATCTTGAAGCACAGAAAGAATAGTTCTCCTTACCGCTAGGCATTTTTACTGAACCTTCAAATGCACCATTTTAGTCTCCGATTGAAAATAGTCTTTCTCGTCTCTGTAATGCTTCCTCACATAATCTTTTGATATTTAATATACAAACTGAAGCTTCATCACCAAACCCTTCCAATAATTTACTATCCAATAGATTAACACAAGTTGCAATTATATTTTTTATATCATTTTCATCAAAAATTGTATCGTCATAAGGATCTATTCCATATAGAGGCTGAATATCAAAAGAAACCTTGTTTCTAATATGGTATAGATAGTTTTGAAGCTCATCATCGAATTCCACACATTTTGATTTAAAATCAATGCTATCCATATTTTTTCCGATGTAAAAGTCTAAACTCATATTATAATCCTCCTATTTTTTAGGGAACGCAGTTATTACATTTCCATTCTTATCAATAACTACTTTCAAAGTGCTAACAAGCCTTCCATTAGCTTTAATACCAATGGATTGTCTGAAAGTTTGTTCGAATATATATCCTTCTCTCCCAGAAGTATTTTGCTTAACTAACACACCATGTCCTTTTAATGTACTATCTATTCCGGCCCTTATATCAAAGTCAGAATTAAATTTTGATTTGTTTGCAAAAGCTGGATTATTGGTATTACTTCCATGCCTTTCTAAAATATGATTAGTATATACTCTATTATGTAAGGTATAATTGTCAGCTACATCGAACACCTTTTTAAGTTGAGATTTTGGTTTTTTACTAGGATTACCTGTATTTTTAGAATTATTTCTTTCTTTATCGAGCTTTTTAGTCTCTTTAACTTTATTAACACGCTCTCTAGAAGATGGAGAAGACTCGAATTTTTGAAGAGTCTCCTTAGCATTTTGAATCGATTTATTCCAAACAAACCCATCAGTTCCTACTTCTGCCACGAAAGTTTAAAAATTAGATTCGCCTATGAGCGAAATACCTTCAAACATTTCTACAGTGGACCCGGTTATTGAATAATATTATCCTGCTTTTTCTAATGTTTCTTGACGTTGAAAAACATACTATGTAACAGCAATTGAAGCCTGTGTGTATGTGAAATACGAGGTACAAAAGAGTATTCGCTTAAATAATAATTTTCAATTTAAATCAACAAGAGAGACCTCAAATGTGAAGTCTCTCTTGTTGATTATTTTCCATAAGTAACTCGCCATTTATTTGTTTATTTTAAGACAGATAACGTGGTTCATTCAAATATATATCCTAAAGAAAAATTTTTTCCTGCCGTCATAATCTAGTAGAATAGATTCAATTAATTCTTATTAATTGCGATAAATTCACTAGGAATCTCATCTGCTAACCAAACTTTTTCATTTCCTAAATAAAATTTAACGCCTTCTTCTCTAGCTTTTTCAGTATTAACTTCTAAATTAATAGGATGCTTATCTTTTCTTTTCCCCACTAATTCAGCAGTTATAATATCTTCAGAAAGATGAACATATTGTCTAGACATAGGTGATAGCCCATTTGATTCAATAGAATTTAAAAAGCGCGGAGATGTACCATGATAAAGAAATTCAGGTGGAACTCCTTCTTCCTTTACTATTTTCATGGGAATAGAATGTCCATACAAGGCACGAATTTTATTTTCTTTTAGCTCATGCCCTTTTTTCTCAGATTTCTCAATCATTATTTTTAAATCTTCTATCTTCACATCTCTCCATTCAATGGATTGGTGAAGTGCGTGTAAAAGTTGCTCAACAGAAATCCACCCATTCTCATCTAACTCCAATTCGTATTCCCATGGAGCATGACGTAAAGCATAAGATACTTCTTTACTTAAATCATTAAATATTTTTTGATTATTCAATTTCTTCACTCCGGTTGTAATCTATCATTTCTTTCATAGCAACTTCGACCCAATCCCAAAAGTCATCAAATTCTTTTCTTTGTTCAAAACCTTCAGAAGCAAAATCATGAATAAGTTGAACTTTACTTCCTTTGCCAATCTCAAAACACGCAATGTCATCGTTGTCATCTCTTCTAGCAAAAGGAATTAAATTTCTTTTTGGATATCTTTCCTTTAAATCATGATACCTTCTAGTAGCCTGTTCAGATTTAATTAAATACCATACATCAAAATCAACTAAATTCAATTCCACTAATTTTTGGTAAGGTTCAGGATATACATATATATCTTTATCAACGTAATACTGTTCCATAGCTATAGCACTTCTTTCTATTTCATTTTTTCTAACTCAAAAGAACCCATTGGATTATTATTTCTAAAACTAGTCTTTTGCTTTAGAACTCTTAAGTCTAGAGCTTCTCCCCAAGTTTTAGGTACTCCCTTTTTAGTTGTAAATCTATCAATCAGATTTGTTGGAAGTGGATCTTTATAGTTTCTAATAGTTGCTTGAACTTTTATTCCAACCTCTCTAGCTGCAGCAATATTGTCTTCCTGCTCTTGTAAGTTCAATTGTTGTTCTTGCAAAGTAAATTGTTTCATCTTGGTTTGCCAGCTTGTACTTCTATAATCTCTTGAGTTCTTCTCATTGTTTCTTTAAAGAATCGACATTGATTTCTATTAGATATCCTAAGTACACTCATACTCTCATCTGTCTCTTATTCTTGCAACCAATTTCGTACCACTGATGAACACCCTTTACAGGTGTTAAAAACATAGAAAAACCTTGAAAAGCATATATGCCAATCAAGGTCTCAGTTTATATACCACCTATTATTTACATATTTCACTTTCCCATACTCTTTTTCCGTCAGTTAAAAACACTGCACATGGTGGATCATCATAGAGAGAAATTTCAACCAATGAACTTTTTTCTTGTATCAACCAATTATATACAATACCTTCGTTAGTAGAAGGTTGAGATAAAATATGATTTACTTGAAATGCTGTTGCATAATATTCTGCGTATGCGGGGTCATCATCATCTAATCCATTGTCTGTCTCATAAAATGTGTCTGTTTTACCTATAATTCTCAACCCGCTGTTCCACTCTAATATGATTTCTACACCTTCATGCTCTGTTAATGTTTTAAATAAAGAATCTGCTTCCATAGACATCCTCTTTCTTAATTTTATTCTGATGGTTTTGCTGGTACTATATGGGCACCATCTTTTCCATAATGTATCATTCCTCTATTAGTCTCTATATATTGTCCGGTCACAGTGTCATAGTATTTACCTATTGGTTTACCAAAGTCCACTCTTTCTTTATTTTTGGTAACAGTGGTTCCTTTTCCTGCAAACTTATCAAGCAATTCTTGTGCTATTTTATTATCGCCATAGAAAATGCTCTTATTTTTTCCATTTGCTAATTCTTGTTTATAATTCGGTGTATCGGGAATATGCTTTTCTTGAGCTCCTGCTTTCACTTTTATTGGATAACCATTTACTTCACGGTATGGACCTTTAGGTACAGAATCTTTTCCATAAGAAGGTATTCGATTACTCGCACCCTTACCTCCACCAGAAGACTGGATTTTTTGAATAGTATCCTTAGTATTTTGAATCGATTTATCCCATACAAATCGACCATGTGCAAAAAAACTAGCCCCAGCAGCTGTTGCTGCTATATCTAATGGAATAACAATTGGTGATGCTAACCCACCAGTTCCTACTTCTGCCACAATAGTTAAGAAATTAGATCCGCCTATGAGCGAAATAGCTTCAAACATTTCTACAATGGAACCGGCTATTGATATAACATTTCCGGCCAACCTTCCAGCTTGGTAAGTTGTCTTACTTTCTAATTTATCATCCTCATGTGGCTGTAGTCCAAGAAAGTTTTCTAGTGCTGTATCACCAGCACCTTGAAAAAATACGATAACTCCATGCAAAAATGATTGCGTATAAAGAGCTGTTTTTTCATGCCATGATCTATCGTCTTCCTGTTCTTGTAAGTTCATTTGTTGTTTTTGCAAAGTAATTTGTTTCATCTTGGTTTGCGAGCTTGTACTTCTATATTCCCCTGAGTTCTTCTCATTGTTTTTTCACAAATCCGGCATTGATTTCTTATTAGATATCCT
>NZ_QOSC01000010.1:0-16629 GCF_008368845.1 Bacillus sp. BB51/4 | reverse complement strand
CCGTCTTTTCTTATGTTTACTACCGAGAAGTGTTGTTATGTTAATTAACACCACTTCTTGTTTTATAATGTGAAGTTTGTAATGAAATAACCAAATTCATAACCTGTTTTTACTACTCCGGCTCCTAATATTACATATAGAGAACATTTAATAAAAGGGTTCTCCTTTAAGAAGTTTTTAAGATTATTCATGCCAAATTATTTTTATTAGCTTGATAGCGATGGGGTACTGCCCATTAATGTGGAACAAAGATAAAATGCCGAAACGATATTTTTATATCGTAAAACAATAAATTTTTATTGACCAAAATATGTTTCTTGATTTATTATATTGATAGCTAGCTAAGAGGGGGGTTTTCTTTGAAACAGAAAGAATTATCAGTATGGTTAAAATTAATAATTGTTTTTTGCGGGATTTTTGGTTTGTTGTTCTGCATTTATATTGGTCCTGAAATAGGAAGGGACATTTTAAAGAATTCAGAAAATCTGAAATCATTATATAAGCCCTTTATTATCTTTATCTGGACTACCAAGATTCCGTTTTTTATTGTATTCATTTGGATGACTGGAATTCCATTCTTTATTGCATTAGTTTTTGGGTGGCAAATATGTTCCGATATTGGTTACGATCAAGCCTTTACCATTAAAAATGCCGATAGATTAAGAAGAATAAGTATTTTATCAATGATTGAAAGTGTTCTATACGTTTTTGCGTTACTATATCTTTTGATATCTGGAGACTACAATACAAATGTTTTAATGGTACTGTTACCAATTCTATTTTTCGCTGTTGTTATTGCGATATTTACTTCCATGCTTTCTTATTTAGTTAGAAACGCTAGTGAGATAAAACAAGATAATGATCTAACGATTTGAGGTGCCGAGATATGACTATCATAGTAAACCTTGATGTAATGTTAGCGAAAAGAAAAATGAGTGTTACAGAACTCTCTAAAAGATTAGGTATTACAATGGCAAACGTTTCAATATTGAAAAACAGAAAAGTAAAAGCGATTAAATTTTCAACGCTAGATAAAATATGTGAAATTTTAGAATGTCAACCGGGTGATATTTTAGAGTATAAAAAAAATAACTCTGTTAATGGAGGAGAGAATGTATCATGAAAAAAATATATGTATTAGCTTTTATATCAATATTACTAGGAGCCATTTGCATGGTTAGTTATTTAGTGATGGGTTCAAGCGTAGAACCAAACGGAACATTAACGGAACCTTTCTTTCTAATTCCATTAAGTATTCTTTTTGTTTTTAGTGGTATTACTGCATTATTGTTGGTGGCTATCATTTCAGTAATAAAAAAAGTGAAAAATAATTGAATTTGATTATGTCTATTTAATAGAGAAATCGGAATTCGTTAGAAGGAGGAAAAAATGAATAGCGTAGTAGTAAAATTAGAAAATGTCCATAAAAAAATTGGTGGAAATGAAATTATTCGAGGTCTTTCATTTGAAGTAAAAGAAGGCGAAGTATATGGATTTCTTGGACCGAATGGTAGTGGAAAAACGACAACGATTCGAATGATGACCGGTCTCATTAAGATGACAGAAGGTGATATTATCATTTGCGGTCATAGTATTCATACAAATCGCGAAAAAGCTTTAGAGCAAATTGGAGCAATTGTGGAGAATCCTGAACTATATGAGTATATGACAGGTATGCAAAATTTAAAGCATTTTGCTAATATGGCAGTTAAACCAATTAGCAAAGAACGTATTGCTGAAATTGTAAAGCTTGTAGATTTAGAGAAAGCGATTGATAAAAAGGTAAAAACATATTCACTTGGGATGAAGCAACGTCTTGGTATTGCACAAGCGCTCTTGCATAATCCGAAGATTTTAATTTTAGATGAACCGACGAATGGATTAGACCCAGCAGGCATTCGTCAAATTCGGGATTATTTACGACGTTTAGCGAAAGAAGAAGGTATCGCAGTAATCGTCTCCAGTCACTTATTGAGTGAAATTAAACTCATGTGTGACCGTGTTGTTATTATAAAAGATGGGCAATTTGTACAAGCGTATAATTTACATGAAAAGCAAAAAAATGAAGACACGGTCAAAGTTACTTTTGGAGTTGATGCGGCAAATGAAGCAAATAAGATTATAAAAGGAAAAGTAGTGAATCAGAATGTAGTCCTTACATCTGTAAAGAAAGAAGATATCCCACAAATTGTAAAGAAACTCATTTATGCTGATGTACTGGTTTATGGTGTAACAATACAAAACAAAACATTAGAAGATGAATTCTTAGCGATTACAGAGGGAGGAAAATCATAATGTTTAAATTAGTTGAAAATGAGATGCTAAAACTACATGCAAGAAAAAACATCTATATGTTTATAGGATTCTTAGTTTTTTTAGAAATTGTATCAGTATTCGCTATCCGTTCATGGCTCCCAATGAAAGAGCGATTTGCAAGTTATCTATCGTTTACAAACATGACATTTGAAATGGTTACTAGTCTGGTTACAATTTTTAGTATAGCACTTGCAACTCGAATAATTTCAGAGGAGTTCCAGAAAGGAACCATTAAACAGTTGCTTATTCGTCCAAGGAAACGAATCACCATACTGTTTTCGAAATATCTAACAACTATACTTACTGTGATTTTTGTTTGTTTGATCTCTTTGGTGGTTTCAATGCTAATTGGGTTTGTATTCTTTGGTGGAGAAAAAGAAGATTTAACGATTAGAATGCTACTAAAAATAGTTACTTATAAAACCTTACCAATATTATTTTATACAACATTTGCCTTTTTCCTAGCAAATATTTTTAGAAAATCTGTATTACCATTAATTATTACGCTATTTATCTTCTTCTCCCAAGGGTTAATAAATACTATATTGTTTAAGACGTTTAAAGAAGTAGCACAATTTTCCGTATTCTCTCATTTGAATTTAGAAATGTATGATAGTAATGTACTTATTAGTGGTGGAACTAAGTCACTATTTACAGATTTCAATTTTACAACATCATTAATTTTTGTAATCATACACTTTGCAGTATTACTGATTGTATCAAGTACATTATTCCAAAAACGTGATGTACTTTAAGTCAACATAGAACAGAACGTTACTCAGTTAGAAGGTGAAAACATGAAATATATACTAGATCTTTTTTATTTCGGTTATTATCAAGCCTTATCTTGCATTTTTCCAGTGGTTATTTTTGTAACACTTGCTGCTTCAAAGATAATTGTAATTCCTGGATTGCATCGCTACGATTTTATTCTACTTATTTGTCTCATTACGCAATATCTCATGTTCAAAAATAATTTAGAGACAAAAGACGAATTAAAAGTAATCAGTGTATTCCATGTTATCGGATTTCTATTAGAAGTATATAAGGTTCATGTCGGTTCATGGTCATATCCAGAAGAAGCGTGGACGAAAGTTTTTGGAGTACCACTATATAGCGGTTTTATGTATGCAAGTGTTGCGAGTTATATTTGCCAAGCATGGCATCGATTTCATTTAAGAATGAATAACTGGCCAAAATATATATGGACAATACCACTTGGAGTGATGATCTATTTAAACTTTTTCACACATCATTTTATTTTAGATTTCCGTTGGATTTTGACGATCCTTTTATTTATTGTCTTTGCTCAAACTTATGTACAATTCACAGTGCGAAACAACACATATAAAATGCCACTTCCTTTTTCATTTTTCCTAATTGGCTTCTTTATATGGATTGCAGAAAATATTGCTACTTTTTTCGGAGCATGGCAATATCCGAATCAACAAGACTCTTGGAGTCTTGTACATGTCGGTAAAATTAGTTCTTGGTTCTTGCTTGTTGTTATCAGCATAATGATTGTCGCTCAACTTAAAGAAATTTGTTACAAAGATTCCACAATATCTAAAGAAGTAGGAGTTCTAAAATAAATGAAAAGCTTTTTTAATGAACTTAAAATATCTAATGAGACCATTTTATTTGAATGTAAAATGGTCTTTTTTCAGTAAAATTGACCCTATCCGAAATGTTAGCCGTCCCCCTCCTAGCGTAGAAAAATCAGGTATTCATTTTCCGAAAAATGTCTTAACGTGGGTTTTAAGTCATTTGGTTGGCGGGACCCCGTCTATGAAATATGATTTTTAATTTCCCTTCATTTTAACACCGCTTTTCTCACTTAAAATAATCCGAAAGGATAGGCGTGTAATTTTTACACATTAAGTATGTATGAATTGGATATCATGCTATGACCCTCTTATTTTCTAATTTTAAATTTTACATATATTAGCAAAGCTCTACAAGTCCCCCTATAGGAATGATATATTTTTAGGGAATCTTGGCGAAGAACTAATGAATCCTTTTAAGAATAAACATAAATAAACAGCCTAGTAATTAATTTTAGTTATGTAAAAAATACATAACTAAAATTAATATTATTGTATCCATGTAATAATAATTATAAAGCGTTAAAATTAAAATTCATCTTCCAAAATTAGATTCCCGGCATCATTATCTTTCGTCAATCTTTGCTTCAGATAATTTTCTTTCGTAGTCCGATCATTTTTATGACCGACTGCAGCTGCGATCACATGAGGTGGTAATCCTTTGTAATCATACAAGTACTGTACATAAAAATGTCTAAAGAAGTGGGGAGTAATTCGGATGTTCTCTGTAAAGGGTAACTGAGTATCCTTAATGATTTTAGAAATATATTGTGACAAGTAATTCTCTCTATAAGCTGTATGGTTCTTAGTTTGAAATACCGTTCCACCATTTGTATTCCCAATGTCTATAGGTAATCTTCTTCGAATTCGAAACGCGGCAATTCGATTAAAAATCTCCTTATTAATAGAAACAATCCGTTCATTATCTCCCTTTGTATCAACCGTTAAATAGTATCGTCCTCGTATAGCGTCATACTCAAGATCTTCCCACTTTGCATGGGCCACCTCTGCAACACGTAACCCTGTAGTAGCAAGGACTGATAATAAAGCATAGTTAATTTCATTATCCTTGTAGTAGTTTAGCAGCTGCTTCACTTCCTCATATGATAACTCACGCTTTGGTTTATGTTGTTTATTCACCGCCGTGCTTAGAATCTCTACATGAAGAGGCTCCTGGATATATTGGATTTCGTATAGCCATTTCAAATAAGAACGGATTACACCGAGCTTCCGACTAATCGTAGATGCCTTGTAATTTTCTTTTGATTGATAGGAGATTGCGTCCTGGGATAACCATTTTTGATAGTTACGGATATGGCGCTTTCTTAGATTCCTCCAGACTTGGCCAACTTTATAGTCTTTTACATCTTGCTGCAAAAACTCTGTACTTTGCTTAATAAAGAAGTAAAACTGGCTTAGATCACGTGCATACAAAGTCCTAGATTCATCTTTGATACGTTTTTCTTGGTCGAAATGAGTTTGTCGATTCAAATAGTAGTACATTATCTCTTCGTCAGAAAATCCTTCGTATGTATAAGTATCTTCTCTTTCATTATTTTCCTTTTTAAATTCAGCTTCATCTATATAATCACGATTCCATACTGCAATTATGTTAGCGAAATCTTGTTTTTGTTTTTCTATATTTTCTAAAGAAGTTTCACTATGAATTGTATTCAATTCAAATTTCATTATTCTTCAACTCCTTATTAATTACCTTTGTATCTATTATTATAACTTAAGTTTATTCAAAATTATTTAGAAAGTAAAATTAAACTTTATAAAAATGAAAGTGTAAAACAACCGTAGAAAATCTCCCATTTTCTATGGTTATTATCTATTTCTTTTAAAAAATTATCTTTTATATAATTTCTAATTATATAAAAGATAATTTAATTAGAAAGTGAATTTTAATTTCATATATTTTTAAAAATAAATTAAGTTATGATTGTGTTATAATTAATTTACATTATATTTTTTATCAATTTAACTTTACATAATAAAATTATTGATTTCACATAACAGAAGTTTACACATAGGAGGAAAAGGTATGTTTGAAAGACAGGAAATAAATATGAATACGAATGAAGTAAAAGCTTATTTAGGAATTAGTAGCTTCATTTTTAGTACTCTTATGAAACAAGGACAATTAAATCCCATTAATCGAGAGACCTGGCGTTTAGATGGTAGCTTTTTATTTAAGCGAGAAGACATCGAAAAGCTCAAAGAAGATCGTGAAACAGAAGGAATTACCTTATATCAGGCAGCTAAAGATTATAATGTGAGCATGTATCAACTTGAAAAGTGGATAGAAGAAGGAGAATTGACTTGTACTATACAGAAACATCGTAATCGTGAGACTAAATTTGTAAATGAGGAAGAAATACACGGATTGGTACAGCAATTGGATCAGGCCAATACGCTGTATACATTCTCACAAAAATATAATGTAGTATTGTTCCAAAAATTTATAGAAGGTAATAAATTAGCACGCATTATATCCATTCCGAAGCGCGGGGATATTGTGCTTATTGATGAGTTTGGAAACAATATGACACTAGAAGATTCAATTAAAATGGGGTATAAGCCTGCATATATTTTATCCGATAAACCAAGAAGTCATCACCAAAAGTTTGTAAAGTTTCGTTTTCCTAAATCAAATCAATTGCGAAGTAACATTTTTCACTTAATTGACTTAGTACTACAGTATGCATCACCAAGAAATATTAAGGTTTCTGAGGAAGATGGTTTTTGGTACTTTGATGTACGTCAATCCATTATTCAATTACCAATGCAAATGCAGGTAGAATGGATTGATTGTTTAACTCCATATATAATAGAAGGAAAATTAACAAGACGTGTTAATAATAGCGTGTATTTAGATAGCAGTAGTGTTACTAAGGCAGTAACGATAACAAGCAGTGAATACCATGCAATCACAAACATTGTAAAAGAAACGAACAGTTCTATTGAAGAATTTATTGCATCCGCTATTCGTGAAAAGATTTATGATTATCAAACGTCAGACAACTAAATTATAAAAATAAAGAAAAGACGCTTTAAAGGGGTCACCATACATGCCCATCAACTTAAGAACGGAGACAAAATGAACTTTCGTTCATATGAACTAAAAACCTCTTAAAATGTTTTTTGTCCTTAAAAATGAGCATGCCAAATAAGCCTAAGTAGGTATCATTTTCAAAAATTATACAGCTTTCTTTTGTTTTTCAAATCGATTATACTCATAGAGGTTCTGGTGCAAAAAGATGATAAATAAAAAAGAATCAAGGATTCCTAACGGAATCACCTGTTAAGCAGTTAATCCAAACAGCTGGTTAATAAAAATATTCTGATTTTGGACAGACTGGTCCTGCAAATCAATTTGTTCTTTTTTGACCATATGCATGGCTTCAACACCACTCAATATAGAGGCTGATGTTTTGTATGATTTAAATCCCAACATAGAGCGTATACGTTTTTTAATAAAACGATGATCTTGTTCTACTATGTTATTTTAATATTTTATCCTTCGGATTTGGGTGCCTATTGGTATCCTTTTTTCTTTCTTCAACTGTTCGATAGCGATTGGATAGGCCGGGTTTTTGTCTACTGTCATCACACCGAGCTTTGAAACATGAAAAGACTGCAAAGCTTTCTTGAAAAAACGCTTTGCAGCCCTATGATCTCTTGTTTTGCTTAAATGAAAATCAATTGTATTTCCTTCAGAATCAACGGCACGATATAAATACATCCATTGTCCTTTTACTTTTATATATGTTTCGTCCACTCTCCATGAGTTATTCGTTTGTTTGAGATGACGTCGAATTCGTTTATCAAACTCCGGCCCATATTGATATACCCATCGCATAATAGGTGTATGAGCCAGGAATAACCCTCGTTCCTCCATCATTTCCACCAAATCACGAAAGCTTAAGTTGTACCGTAGGTACCAACGTACGGTTAACAAGATGATGTTTCCCCTTAAATAAATTCTCCTTTTCCATACTGATCACACACCTTTTATAGAGTAGTACTATCAGTACTTCCAAGTTTGATAGACCATTTTCATATACTTCAAAGTTTTTGCACCAGAACCCAAAATATTATAATTTTTAAAAATTATGCAATTTTACATTAATAATAACAAAATAATATTTTTTCTGTATAATTCCTTAATAAGATACATCTTTATTATACGTAGTATTGAGAGGAGAAATAAAAATGAAGAAATCCGTCGTTACATTACTAGCAACCGGAATGGTTTTAGGTGCTCCATTTTCAACTGCCTTTGCAGCAGAACAAGTATCGCAGCAAGAAGCTTTGGACAAAATGGAAGTCGTTCAAAAAAAGTGGAATGATGAACAAGGAAATCCATCTTTCCTTTCAGGAGAATTATCTGATAAAAAAGTAGATTCAGAAAAGGCAGTAAAATCGTTCCTTGAAGAAAATAAAGAATTATTTAAAATCAACCCACAAACTGACTTAACACTGAAAGAAGTAAATTCAGATGATTTAGGAATGAAACATTATGTGTACATTCAATCTATTAATAAAGTTCCAGTTGATGGTGCACGTTTCATTATTCATACAGATCGTGATGGCAAAGTAACAACGGTAAACGGAGACGTGCATCCCGCTGCCGCTGAACGTTTGAAAGGAAATACAAAGGCTAAGATTTCAAATGAGACTGCCCTTTCAAATGCATGGAAACATATTAATCTAGCAAAAAAAGATACATTTGTAGAAACAAATGGGACTCCGTTAGAACAAATGAAAGAAACCGCAAAATCTACAAATGAAAAAGCAGATTTAGTTGTTTATGAAAAAGACGGAAATTATTACTTAACTTATAAAGTACAATTACAATTCATTAAACCTTATGGGGCAAACTGGAAAATCTATGTAAACGCAGAAGATGGAACAATTGTAAATTCATATAATGCAGTTACAGATGCAGATACTCCGCAAAAAGGCTACGGCAACGGCGTATTTGGGGATCGAAAAAGCCTGAATACAACTTATAGCAGTCAATATGGAAAATACTATTTAAAAGACACAACAAAGCCGATGAACGGTGGCGTTATTGAGACAACTACAACTAATCACGGCACTGATTGGCAAAATCCAAGTAATTCCTATTTATTCGATACAGATAATGCTTGGATAGATAAGAGCCAAGCTCCTGCAGTTGATGCTCATTTTAATGCAGGAAAAGTATATGATTATTATAAAAATGTTCATAACCGTAACAGTTTTGATGGAAAAGGTGCAACGATTCGTTCTGGAATTAATTTCGGAACCAACTACAATAATGCATTCTGGAATGGACAACAAATGGTATATGGTGATGGCGATGGTGTTCAATTCGCACCGCTGTCAGGTTCTCTTGATGTTGTTGCACACGAACTAACACATGCGGTAACTGATAAGTCAGCTGAGCTTGAATACCTAAATCAATCCGGGGCACTAAATGAATCTTTTTCTGATGTATTTGGATATTTCGTTGATCCAGCCAACTGGGATTTAGGAGAAGCTGTAACTACGCCAAAAGTTGCAGGAGATGCACTTCGCAGCTTATCAAATCCTGAAAAGTATGGCCAACCTGCTCATATGAATGACTATCAATATTTACCACCAACAGAAGAAGGAGATAATGGCGGCGTACATATCAATAGCGGTATTCCAAATAAAGCTGCTTATTTAATAATCAATGCTATTGGTAAGGAAAAAGCAGAAAAAATCTACTACCGTGCTTTAACAACGTACCTTACGCCAACAAGTGATTTCAGCAAGGCACGTGCTGCTTTATTACAATCTGTTGCTGATTACGATGGCGTTAATAGCGCGACATATCAAGCTGTGCAAAAAGCTTGGAATGACGTAGGAGTAAAATAATAGTTTCATTGATAGAAAAGTGTAAAAGGACACGCTTATAACGCCCCCAAAACAAAAAAACGAATTGAATTCACATAAATAACTGTGGGAAAATTAAAAATTTTGTTTAGGGGGTACTTCAAGACCTTAGCTTGATGGGCTGTGTTGTGATCCCTAATATGTAAAATTGCATAGAATTACTAGTCCAGATTAGCATATAATGTAATAGAACTGCTCAGATTTTTTTCTTTAATCGTTAGATTCGAACCTAACGTCCTATCACATTTACAAAATGTGTAAACCTAGAAACTGTGGAAAGGCATCCGGAAGGATGTCTTTTTCTTTGGTTCTGGTGCAAAAAACTTAGAAGTATATGAAAATTGTCTATTAAACTTGGACGTACTGATAGTACTACTCTATAAAAGGTGTGTGATCAGTATGGAAAAGGAAAATATATTTAAATGGAAGCATTATCAGCCGGAACTAATTTTATTAACGGTAAGGTGGTGCCTACGGTACAATTTGAGCTTCCGTAACCTGGTTGGTGGAAATGATGGAGGAAAGAGGCTTATCCATAGCTCACACTACAATTATGCGATGGGTTCATCAATATGGACCTCAATTAGAAGAGAAAATACGGCATCATCTTAAATCAACAAACGATTCATGGAGAGTCGATGAATCCTTTATTAAAGTGAAAAGGCGATGGATGTATTTATATCGTGCCGTTGATTCAGAAGGGAATACCCTTGATTTTCATCTAATTAAATCAAGGGAAAAACAAGCAGCCAAGCGCTTTTTCAAGAAAGCCTTGGCTTTTTTGTACATTTCTAAACCTCGTGTGATAACAGTAGAGAAAAACCCTGCCTATCCTGTAGCGATTCAAGCGTTGAAAGAAGAGAAGCATATGCCCAAAGGCATAAAGATAAGGCAAGTCAGATATCTCAATAATATAGTGGAACAAGATCATCGTTTTATTAAGAAACGTGTGCGTCATATGTTAGGGTTTAAGTCATTTAAAACTGCAACTTCTATATTGAGTGGTGTTGAAGCCATGCATATGATAAAAAAGGGACAGATTGATTTACGGAGCCAGTCTGTCCAAAATCAAAAAGAGTTCATCCACCAAGTGTTTGGACTTATAGCATAAAATACAATTCCACTAAAGATATATGTGCTATATGCTCTTTTATTTTATCTTTGTACCAGAACCAAAAAACGTTAGGCTTACGCCTACTGACGGAAAACGATAAAGGTCCCTATATTTTTATATTCAGAAAGGATAAGATTTTACGGGCTTTCTATATGAGTTTATAATCATATAGTTTACATAACCTATATTATACGCAGTTGTGTTTATGAAAAATATTATGTCTCAAAATCAAAAGTACTGTTATGTTATTGAGATGGAAAATCAATAGATATTGTGTTAGATTATTTGGTTATATAGTTAATCAGTCTTTTTTTAGTTAGTTGAAGAATTCTTGTAATTTACTTTATCATAGTTTTACTTTAACCACGCAAAGTTTCACTATAAAAGAAACTGTTCCATGCAGGTGCTGGAATATTTGTATCTCAAAACAAAAAGTATTCTAGGTTTTTGAGATGGAAACGATTTTAGTGTATTAGCAAAATCATTTTCACCCTTATTTTATGTTTTTTTAAACTGTTTCTCTTCCTTTTTTTAAGGTATCTACAAGAACTTAAACCAAGCTATATTGTTGTAACAATATAGCTTGGTTTGGAATATATAGTTAACTACTCGGAAGCTATCAATTCAGTTTTATAGATCTTAATCGGACATCTCCAGCCTACTTCTTTTAATTTCAAAACAAATGGATGCCATTTACTTAATGTACTATACCATTCTCCTCTTTTTTTCCCTCATTATAACGAAACTGAGCGGTACTTGCTCCTTTTATCAAATAAACAAATTCAATAGCTTCTTCACATTTCTCGTGTGCATAAATAAAGTGTTCATCGTTTTCAAATCCATTTTCTCATACTAGTTTTAATGAGTGAGAAAATTCCCTTGTATCAATGAAAGAATTGCACCAATTACGTAATGAATTCTACGTTTTCATACTGTTTTTAGGAAAACGTTCTGGATACAATTCGTGTAGCATACATAAGAAATGGATTATTGCTCCAGTATTCATATACAGGCATGGTTATTCTATGTTGTTTCATCCACTCCATATCATATACTCGTAACAATTCTTCATTTGTTAATTTTTCTTTTTCTTTTTCTTCGATGGTCCAGCGTAGAGCTTCTAAAGCTGTTTTCTCTGTCCAAAAATTAGAAGGTGTGTATTTTAACTCCCATTTTTTAAAATATGATCATTTTCTGACCAATCTTGTCGAGGTAGATATACTAATTCTGTAATTGTTCGCTTTCCATCAAGCTCTAGCAATAGAAAGCCTTGCTGATTGCAAGACTCCTCTCCTTATTTCATCCAATTGTATATCGACTATCCTCTGAAACCAGTAAACTTGTATGATCAATTTTGACAACACATTTCCCTAACCTCCGCTTTACTTCCGATTGTAATTTCTTGTTTGCTTCTTCTAAAGAATGTGCTGGAATAATTGCTGATTGTAAGTCTGTTACCTTGCCATCATACATCACAGAAAAATCAATTTCATATCGATGTATCATGATTTCCCCACTTCCTTTCCAATAGTACGCTTACAACTCATCCTTACATGCTTTTTGTTTTCGTATATTTTTACAATTACATTATGTTTCTTCACAATCCTCACTAACCCTGCCAAAATAACCTTTAAAAATTTCAATACTTAATAAAATATATGCAACAACCTTAAAAAAATCATTCTCAAACCCTTTTTTTCGAAATTCCATTTAAACCACTTAAAATCCCGAATAACAAACATAATCTCATTCGATACCAAATATATTAACGATTCATTAAAAATCGATTACAAACAAATCTGGAATTTCATTTTCTCTGGAATGGAAACTTTTTGTGCTGAAAATTATATAAATATTGTTATCCAAAACACCCAATTGATAATCCTGGTAAAAAGGAGCTAAATTTTTATCACTACTCATATCTCTCCTCCAAAACAGTCTTATTCTTTAGAATAATAAGTCTAATTATGATGCAATTTGTAGGATTTTTATACTCTTTGTCGAATACATGTAAAAAGGGGGGAATATGGCATGCTGTTCACAGGATTCTTCATTAATCTATCTATTTTTTCTTTCCTAGCTAGTTCAGCTATTTTTATTCAAGTATTTATAAGGAAAATGGATTATAAATTTATCCATTTAGTTTGGGGCACATATGCAGGTATCATAGCTGCTATTTTGATGATTTTTAATTTTAAGCACATGGGATTGTTTTATGATTTGCGAGCCGTTCCTCTTATTATTTCGTTTATTTATTTTGGTCGTACAGCTGGCTGGATTACGTTAATGTTTATTTTATTTATGCGTATTTTCTACCTTGGTGGTGATTGGGGACCAGCTTTGATAGCTGCTTTAGGAATTGCTACTATATATACTATATTCAAAACATATCTCAAAAATACCCATCGCTTTAAAAGCGTCTTTCTTTATCTAGCTGTTTATCTAGCCATAATTCATTGGGTATTTGGATTCTTTTTTCCTTCTATCTCGCTTATACTTCTTGACATCCAAGGTACATTATTTATATCTTGTGGACTCTTAATTGGTGTTTTTCTTATGGAATCCTATCAAAATTTATATAGCTTAACACAAGACCTAGCTAAAGCGAATGAAACTTTACTAGAATCAAAGCAAGTATTAAGGGATACCGTACATGAATTGCAAGGAGGTATTTTTAAATTTAAAAAAGAAAATGGGGATTTTATCCACACTTTATGTGATGGGCAGTTATTTTATCACCATGGGTTTCACTCCGAACAAGTGGTAGGAAAAAGTTTACTGACCATAGATTCTTCCATTGTTCCATTTCATTTACTTCCTCGACTACTAAAATATTATCAAGAGGCATGGGATGGTGAAGAAGTCAATTTCGAACTGCCATGGCCAACTGATGAGACTATTATCCTTTTCTCTCTTAGGCCTGTTATACGAGAAGGAACAGTTATTGAGGTAGTTGGTTCTACGGTTGATATAACGAAAAGAAAAAATGCGGAAGATGAACTAAAGGTGACGAAAGAACGTCTGGAATCATTTGTAAATCATAACGTAGATGCTATCACTATATTTGATTTAGATGGACATATGATACAAGCGAATAAAGCTTATGAGAAGATATTTGGTTGGTCAGAAAAAGAAAGCTTGGGAAAAAAATTACCTTGCGTACCTGATTTTTTAATGAATCAAACCTTAGAAACTATCAAAAACATTAAAAATATTAATACAAAAGACCTTGTTATAAATAGAGTAGAAACAGTTAGACAACGAAAAGACAACACGCTCATTGATGTAAGCTTGACAATTTCACCCATTTTAGATTTAAGGGGCAATGTAATTGCTTTATCAGGAATTTGTAGAGACATTTCTGAAAGGAAACAAGCAGAAAGAGAGCTGCATCGATTACATCAACAATTAAGAGACAGTGAAATGAAATACCGTGCATTAATCGAACAAGCAACTGACGCAGTATATGTAGTAGAGATGGATGAGGATCATGTTCCAACTCGATTTATTGAAGTAAATCCTGTTGGGTGTAAAAGATTTGGATATAGTAGAGAAGAGCTTCTCTCGATACCATTTCCCGATACTGTACCGCAAGATTCTCCAATGATCATACGGTTGCTAAAAAAAATTAGAGAGGGACAGACTTTTTTCACTTTGCAAGATGAATTTGTTTTTCCGACAGGACAAACAATTACAACTGAGTTTAGTGTACGTATTTTTAACTTGAATGGAAAAAACGTTTTCCTAAGTATCTCTCGTGATATCACTGAACGGTTAAAAACAGAAGAATTATTACGAAAATCGGAGAAACTTGCTGTAGTAGGTCAATTATCCACTGCAATTGCTCATGAAATTAAAAATCCTTTAACAGCAATGAAAGGATTCATGCAGTTATTAAAATCAATGGAAAATAAGAACACTGAGCATTATATAGATATAGTGTTAGCAGAGGTTGAACGTATAGATAGTATTACTAATGAATTTATGACATTAGCAAAACCTGAAGCATTAGAAATTAAAACTAATGACCTGAATGTATTAATGAAGCAAATTGTAATGTTACTTGAACCTCAAGCGATAATGAATTGCATACAAATTACAACTGAGTTTACATCTGATACTTCATTCATACTTTGTGAAGGAAATCAATTAAAGCAAGCTTTTATAAATGTCTTAAAAAATGCGATTGAAGCAACACCAATGGGAGGGGAAATCTTGATTCAAATCGAATATGCACCTGATAAAAAACAGGTAAACATTCAATTTACCGATTACGGGTGTGGAATTGAAAAAGAACGTTTACCTTATCTAGGGGAACCATTTTATAGTATCAAAGAAAATGGTATCGGTTTAGGATTAATGATTTGTTATAAAATTATTGAAAAGCACCAAGGAAAGATACTTATTGAAAGTGAAGTAGGAAAAGGAACAACAGTTAATATAAACCTTCCTATATCTACTCTCGAGAAAGAAAACTCTTATTCATCTTTTTAGGTACATCCTAGAACCATGAAGTATTAGTTTACAAACCAGTAGTTTTCTGTGAAAAAAACGGTAATTTCATTCCAAACCTAAAAGTTAGACTAAAGTCTTTCATACACTTTCCCATATCGCAAAACCTGTTATAACAAAAGAGTTTAAAATAAGAAAAGGCCGCAAAGCGTTTTACACAAAGCGCTTTACGGCCTTTTGATTTTTTATAGCATAACCAGTCTTTTTATCTCATTCGTTGACGAACAAATACGAATCCACCTAAAGCCATCAACAACATTCCTACAATATATGAAATCATCTCCATTGATGTTCCACCTGTTTTAGGAAGCCATACTGATGTCTTATTATTTTCTTTAGTAGGTGGAACTTTTGAATCTGTGCTTGGATCTTTTGGGTCTGTGCTCGGGTCTTTTGGATCTACGCTTGGATCTTTTGGATCTACGCTTGGATCTTTTGGATCTACGCTCGGATCTTTTGGATCTATGCTCGGATCTTTTGGATCTTCTTTGATTTTTGTATTCGTAATATCATAACCTTTTACTTCGGATTTATATCCATCCACTGGTTGTTCTTTTACTTCATACTTGTACGCATTGCCTTCGGCATCGTATGCCGCTAAGTCTTTGAATCCATATTTCCAACTTGTTGCTTCACTTACTTCTTGCGTCGCAACTACTTGGCCATTTTGTAGTAAGTCTACTTTAATTGTTGCCGGACGATTTGTTGCGTTTCCGTCCTTCCACGTTTTCGTTCCTTCTACTGTTGTTTGCGCTACTTTTGTATTTGTAATGTCATAACCTTTTACTTCGGATTTATATCCATCCACTGGTTGTTCTTTCACTTCATACTTGTACGCATTGCCTTCGGCATCATATGCCGCTAAGTCTTTGAATCCATATTTCCAACCTGTTGCTTCACTTACTTCTTGCGTCGCAACTACTTTACCGTTTTGTAGTAAGTCTACTTTGATTGTTGCCGGACGATTTGTTGCGTTTCCGTCCTTCCACGTTTTTGTTCCTTCTACTGTTGTTTGCGCTACTTTTGTATTTGTAATGTCATAACCTTTTACTTCGGATTTATATCCATCCACTGGTTGTTCTTTCACTTCATACTTGTACGCATTGCCTTCGGCATCATATGCCGCTAAGTCTTTGAATCCATATTTCCAACCTGTTGCTTCACTTACTTCTT
>NZ_QOSC01000001.1:0-137639 GCF_008368845.1 Bacillus sp. BB51/4 | reverse complement strand
TCAAATCCTGTCTTCCCGATTTTCCAAAAACACGGGGCCTTAGCTCAGCTGGGAGAGCGCCTGCCTTGCACGCAGGAGGTCAGCGGTTCGATCCCGCTAGGCTCCACTTATTTTAATATCTTTTATGGCGGTGTAGCTCAGCTGGCTAGAGCGTACGGTTCATACCCGTGAGGTCGGGGGTTCGATCCCCTCCGCCGCTACCATAAAGGACCTTTAGCTCAGCTGGTTAGAGCAGACGGCTCATAACCGTCCGGTCGTAGGTTCGAGTCCTACAAGGTCCACCACTAAAGCTTTATATCTCGGAGGTATACCCAAGTTCGGCTGAAGGGATCGGTCTTGAAAACCGACAGGCGGCGAGAGTCGCGCGGGGGTTCGAATCCCTCTACCTCCTCCATTTTTTCTAAATTAAATATTTTATCATCGCGGGGTGGAGCAGCACGGTAGCTCGTCGGGCTCATAACCCGAAGGTCGCAGGTTCAAATCCTGTCCCCGCAACCAAATGGTCCCGTGGTGTAGTGGTTAACATGCGTGCGGGTCCGCCATTTTTTTACATAAAGGCTCGGTAGCTCAGTCGGTAGAGCAGAGGACTGAAAATCCTCGTGTCGGCGGCCGTCCCGAGCCACCATTTTGAAGTAGCAAGCCGACTTAGCTCAACTGGTAGAGCAACTGACTTGTAATCAGTAGGTTGGGGGTTCAAGTCCTCTAGTCGGCACCACTTTCAAAATGAGCCATTAGCTCAGTTGGTAGAGCATCTGACTTTTAATCAGAGGGTCGAAGGTTCGAATCCTTCATGGCTCACCATTTACAATTTAATGCGGGTGTAGTTTAGTGGTAAAACAAGAGCCTTCCAAGCTCTGGTCGAGAGTTCGATTCTCTTCACCCGCTTTTCAATTATGGGCCTATAGCTCAGCTGGTTAGAGCGCACGCCTGATAAGCGTGAGGTCGATGGTTCGAGTCCATTTAGGCCCACCATAATTATTCCGCAGTAGCTCAGTGGTAGAGCTATCGGCTGTTAACCGATCGGTCGTAGGTTCGAGTCCTACCTGCGGAGCCATATTATAGAGAAGTACCCAAGTGGCTCAAGGGGCTCCCCTGCTAAGGGAGTAGATCGCGAACGCGGTGCGAGGGTTCGAATCCCTTCTTCTCTGCCAGAATTGGCCCGTTGGTCAAGTGGTTAAGACACCGCCCTTTCACGGCGGTAACACGGGTTCGAATCCCGTACGGGTCATACTAAAAGAGATAGCATAATCTGCTATCTCTTTTTTATTGTGTAAAAGCGGACTTTGAATAGTCTGCTTTTTTTTATAGATTTCTTGTATACTTTTTTCTATTTGAATCGTCTAACTAATAGAAAGGAGAGAGCGATGGAGTATGAAAAGATTATTGTAGAAACATCTATTTCTATCTGGATTTCTGGTGTCTTTTCTTTAATGCTGGGTCTTAATCATTGCAATAAATTGTAGAAGATTTATGTATATGCACTTATTTTTGCAACCTTTTTATTCTCTCATTCGACTATATTAGTAAAGGGAGGAAGAAATAAAAATGGACATAGCCTATTTAGTAAAACAAGCAACAAGAGGAAATGATCAAGCATTTGAACAACTCATTACTTTTGTTCGCCCAAAATTATATCGAACAGCCTATTCTTATGTAAGAAATGAACAAGATGCACTGGATATATACCAAGAAACAATTTATGAAGCATATCTTTCACTGAGAAAATTAAAAAAGCCGGAGAAATTTCAAAGTTGGATTATCAAAATTCTTGTTTTTAAATCCATTGATTTTGTAAGAAAATCCTCTAGACAATTTGTTGCGAATGATGAAATATTTGCTAATTTATGTACAGAAGAGAGCATGAATACATTAGAACAATCATTGGATTTAACCGAGGCATTTAATTTCTTAGATCCTACTTACAAAACTATTATTTTATTACGGTATTATCACGATTTATCTATTAAAGAAATTGCTGAGGTTCTTAATTCTCCAGAAGGAACGATAAAATCTCAATTACATCGAGCAAAGCAAGCCTTACGCCCCATTTTAAAGGAGGGATATAGTTATGAATAAAGATGAATTTAATCACCATATCAATGATATTCCTATACCAGAAGACCGGTTAATTCAAAGAGAAAAAACAGCCATGCTCCAAGCTAAGAAAAATCAATACCGTAGAAAAAAAACAATCAAGTATTCTAGTCTTGTTGCTTGTGGAATATGTGTTTCTCTCTTAGGTTTTGGATTCATTTCTCCTACTATGGCAAAGACATTATCGAGTGTTCCAGTTATAGGCCCGATTTATGCACAATTTAATGATATTGCTTCTGATAAAATTGAAAAGGATGAGCTTGCTACATCAATTGAGAGACAAGATAACCATAGTGGTTTAACGATGAATGTGAAAGAAGCTGTTTACGATGGTGGACGTTTAGTAATCACAGTGGAATACAAAGGAGAAAATACTATTTCCAATAGTAATGAAGATAAAGCTGGACTTAGTTATGTAACCATTAATGGGAAAGAAGTCAAATCTGCGATTGGTTCTACTTCACAGAAGTCAAAAGGACGAAACACCATTATCGAGCAGCATGAATTCACTCTGGCTAATTACGGTGAATTTGGTGATAAAATTGATGTTTCCGTCCATGGAGAAGATTTATTTGGAAAAACAGGAACATGGAACGTAGCATTTCCTCTTACAAAAGTTGAAGATGAGATTCGTAAATTCACTCCTAATATAAAAACATTAACGAAAGATAATCTGTATGCATTAACAGTAGATCAAGTAACCTTTTCTTCACTTTCAACGAGGATTGATTTGACCTTTGATTATCCAAAAGAAATGGAAGCTAATGATAGGTGGCCAGCACTTGATTATACTGTCACTGATGATAAAGGAAAAATCTACGAAGGAGTCAGCTTGCAAGTTGGTAGCACGGGACTATACGGACACCATATTGTTTTAGCTCTTCCACCAATGGATAATCCTCCAAAATCCTTAACAATTGAACCTACGTATCTTAGTGGTCAAAATGATACATTAAAAAATGGAGGTGCTGAAGATTTAAAAACAACTGTGTTGCTACAATAATTGAAGAGCTTTGCTAGGTTTTCATGTCTATTGACTGTTAATAAGTGATGGTATGTTAATTTGACGTGTATGGAAAAAATATCGCTATCCAGCTAAGATAAATTTGTATCCATATAATCAAAAAACGCTATTCTTTTTGTAGAAATATACAGAAAGGATGGCGTTTTTTATGCTGTCATCATTGGCGGGCTTTGTCGGTAAGTCGATATATTGCAAAAAATCGCTGATATATCTGGAGTTGCGCTTGATATATTCAGAAAATCGCCGATATAATTTCAATCACCGAAGAAAACATAAGAAAAACCCTTTCACAATCTAAAGAAAACGCCTCCATTGAAATGGATTCCACACCTATTCCATCAACTTTACACTCTATGTGAAAAAGTTCACAAATAGGTCATAATTTGTGAAGTAATTCACAATAATACGTGCTACAATATGAATGTAAAGAAGTTAAACAACATTAAATTAGTATTTTAATTAATTACTTAAACAATCATAAAAAAATATATGTGAACAATAGAGAGGGGAAATTAACATGAAAAAAGGTATCAATCGTGTAGTATTAGTAGGAACAGGAGCTGTAGGTTGTAGTTACGCTTACTCAATGATCAACCAAGGTGTAGCTGAAGAATTCGTACTTGTAGATGTTAATGAAGCAAAAGCAGAAGGAGAAGCAATGGACTTAAGCCATGCGGTACCATTCTCTCCAGCGCCAACAAAAGTTTGGAGCGGTAGCTATGCAGATTGTAAAGATGCAGATTTAGTAGTTATCACTGCTGGATTACCACAAAAGCCAGGTGAAACTCGTTTAGATTTAGTTGAGAAAAACACAAAAATCTTTAAACAAATCGTTCGCGGCATTATGGATAGCGGGTTCGATGGAATTTTCTTAATCGCTACAAACCCAGTTGACATTTTAACTTACGTAACTTGGAAAGAATCTGGTCTACCAAAAGAGCGTGTAATCGGTTCTGGTACAACTTTAGACTCTGCTCGTTTCCGTTACATGTTAGGTGACTACTTAGATGTAGATCCACGTAACGTTCATGCTTACATCGTTGGTGAACACGGTGACACTGAACTTCCAGTATGGAGCCACGCTACTATCGGTGTACAAAAACTAGAAACAATCTTAGCTAACAACGAACAGTACAAACAAGAAGACTTAGACAAAATCTTCGAAAACGTACGTGATGCAGCTTACCATATCATCGAGCGTAAAGGTGCAACTTACTACGGAATCGGTATGTCACTACTTCGTGTAACTAAAGCAATCTTAAGCAACGAGAACAGCGTATTAACTGTATCTGCATACCTTGAAGGACAATACGGTGAGAAAGATGCTTTCGTAGGTGTTCCAGCTGTTATTAACCGCGAAGGTGTACGTGAAATCGTAGAACTTGAGCTAAATGAAGATGAAAAAGCGAAATTCGCTCATTCTGTAAAAGTATTAAAAGAAACAATGGCACCAGTACTATAATAATTGATAAATCATTCAGAGGCGGGACACTGCTTCCTACCTCTGAATTCATATAATTTAATATAAATTCCTTTTCCGGTTTCCCTTGTATATCCCCAATATACCCCTTTTGCTGGATAAGGATCGTTTATAGAAAAGAGCACTCTACTTTACGTAGAGTGTTCTTTATTATTATTTTTTAGGCGTTAATCCCAATTTCTTTAAGATATCTGCCAGTGTACCGCTTTTTGATTTTTCCGCAGGTGTTTGTGATTTAGATGCATCCGGACCCTTTTTCAAGAAGTTCTTTTCAACGAAGCGAATATCTTTTTCGTCGACAATACCATCTTTGTTAAGGTCTCCGTCTTTTACAGATACTCCTTTTTTACCATAGTTGCTAGCGATAATTTCAGCATCTTTTATATCAATTACTTTATCACCGTTTACATCACCGGCAAGGTTTTCATCAAGGCGTGCATAATAATATTGGCCAAGCAGCTTACCATCTTTTTCAGTACCTAATTTCGTTGTTAGACGGCTTGTTAAATGTCCTGGAACTTCTACATATAAGTTATAGTCGCGTTTATTAGCTGGAATTCCATTCAGCTTGAAGTATCCATATTTATCTAGTGAGCCTTCAAACTTATGACGGTAGGAATCTGTTGCATATACTTTTACGCCAAGCTTTGTATAATCGAATTTTTCATCTAAATATCCACGTTCATTTAAGAATGCAACAGGTTTAATATTTCCTTCTACTAGTGAGTTTAAGGACATAACTGAGAATGTTTGATCTTGAAGTACACGCATTCTGTTTGGTTCTGATTCACCTTGTTTCCAGTAAGCGAACACTGATAAATCTAATTGAGCATTTGCTTCATAAAACTCATCATTTTCTACTTTGAACGTTACATCAATGAATGGGAAATCACCATCTAATCCAGCGAAGTTTTTGTCATCGATAGCGCCGCCCACTGTAACAGAACCTGCTTCTAGTTTCGGTTCATTTACTTTTGCTGTTACCCCTTTTTCAGAAAGGAGTTTTTCAAAAGCAGGATTCAATTTCGCATTTGCAAATTTGAAGTTCTTCTCTAGGAATTTTACGTTATATTCCCCAGCAACGAATTGTTTTACGTGTTTCGCATTTAGGGTTACAGTAAGTTCATCATTTTTGTATACTTCTTTTTTATCATAGCTAGTTTTCGCATATTGAGCTCCTTGTGGGATAAACCAATAGTTATTTACACCGTTTGGATAGTCAGGTCCTGCAGTTGCATAATCGAAAATATATACGCCTGTGTTCATTGGGCCTTCCACCTTAAAGGATTCAGGAGTAATGCCAACTTTAAAGTCACCATTTGCATTAATAGGTAAAAACTTATGCAAGTATGGGGAATAATCATAGTACATAACGCCATTCGCTTCTTGCGTAATGTTTAAGCCTTTTCCTTTTAAGTAGTCAACGTTTGAATCATATACATTACCTTTAATCCATAGTGCCTTTTTGCCATCTTCCACTGTATAATTCTCTTCATTTAATTCATAAATACCAGGTTTTAATCCCGTTAATTTCACTTCCGGTGGTGTATTATCAATTACGACATAATCACCTTTCACACGTGCTTTCCCGGCTTTATCGTAGCCGACAAACTCAATTGTGTAGTCTCCTTCTGGTAAGTTGATTTTCTCATCACCGATTGGTTTTGCAGGATCATTTGTAAAAGGATATACTTTTCCGTTAAAGAATGAATCTAAGTAATAATACACATCCGTTTTTAGTCCACTCGTGTTTAATGTTCCAATGAAGCCGAGCGCTTTATTTGTTTTGGAATCTTTCACGATAAGATCTAACGTTTCAAGTTCGCTATTTAATTGGAATGCCCCGTGAACATAGGATTCACCGTATGGATTAAATTTCGATGTATCAGTTGAAATGGCTTTTCTTGATAATATCGCGTTTTCAATACCAGGCTCTGATACACGAATAGAGAACGGAATTTGATACGTTTCTTCTTTATTTTTCGTATTTGTAATATGAATATATCCTTCATATCGGCCTTGTTTTACACCGGCTGGGACATTAATTTTTGCTTCGATTTCATCTGATTTGCCAGCATCAAGAGTAATTGTTTCTGGAACAGAGACTTTTACACTGTTTGCGACAGCATCGTTAATAGTAGAAGAAGCCGGTGTATAAGAAATTTCTGTTTTAAATTCTTTCTTCTCTTGTTTATTATGGTTTTCCACTTTTATATTTCGTTTTTGTTCAAGAGCTTCACCGTCTTTTTGATAAAACTTACCGAATGCAATAGATCCAGTTTCTTCTGGTACTTCAATTACTTCATCATTTACAACAGTTTTTGTCGTATCTAATACTTTAAAGCTTGTTTCTGTATGAACAGCGTTGTATGCATCTACTCGCCCAGCTCCAACTTCATATACAGAATACTTTTCTTTTAAATCATCAGCCGTGTTCATAAGAGACGCCTTTACATCGAATGGAGAGTATTCTGGGTGTTCTTGTAAAATAAGAGCAGCAACGCCAGCGATATGAGGGGATGCCATAGATGTTCCTTGCATACGCTCATAGGAAACGTCATAGTTTTCGCCTTCTTGTGGATCGTTAATATATTCAGGCACTGTTGAAAGTACAGCAACACCAGGTGCTGTAATATCAGGTTTAATATCATCATTTGATGTAACAGGGCCGCGTGAGCTAAAGTCTGCAAGATGATCGCCTTCTGTTTGAATATAACTAATTTCGCCAAAAGTAAAGGAGGTGTTACCTTGTTCGATTTGAGCTTTTAGTTTTTCACCATCTTCTTTCGTTAGGCGGAATGCTGGAATGTATTTTGTGCTTTCGCCAACGTAGAAAGGAATTTCTCCGTCCACATTGTTATAAATAATAACGGCTTTTGCACCAGCTTGTTTCGCATTCGCGATTTTTTCATCAAATGAGAGTGTACCACGTGCAACGAGAGCGATTTTCCCTTTTACATCCTTTTTACTAAATTCGTCAGGCGTACCGATTCCTACAGATTCAATAGGGAGAGATTGTCCTTTGAAATCTTCTATTTTATCAGTGAAGTTTTTGCCAAATAAAATTAAGTTAGGGAATTGTACTTGTCCAGCATGACCTGATAGTTTTGGTAAGGAAATAGAACAATCACTTGCCCCGACCGTAATCGCAAATGGAGAAGCACCTGGTGATCCGAGTGTCGCTGGATTTGGACCAGAGTTCCCAGCAGCAACGACTGTAACAACACCGGAAAGCATTGCGTTATTGACAGCGATAGACGTTGGATCAAGTGGATTGTTACTATCGTCACCTAACGATAAGTTAATAACGTTCATACCGTCAGAAATAGATTTATCGATTGCAGCAATAATACCAGAACTATCTCCGCTTCCGTATGGACCAAGTACACGATAGTTATACAGTTCAATGTCAGGTGCAACACCTTTTACTGCGGAATCGGATGTATTTTTCTTTTGAGCAGAAACGATACCTGCTACGTGAGTACCATGCGCGGTGTAGAAGGAAGAGCCACGATCATCAAATTCAGGAGCGCCAGATTGTTGCCATTCTGCATACGTAGTTTCCATCGGATCTGCATCGTTATTAATAAAGTCCCAACCTTTTACGGAGTTTGGGTCTATCTTACTAGAATCCTCACCCGGTTTTGCGCGATAGCCTTTATACACGTCTTTTAAGTCAGGGTGATTGTAATCAATACCTGTATCTAGTACACCAACTTTAATTCCTTTTCCGGTAATACCCTCGCTATGTAACTTATCTACCCCAATTTGGGGAATGCTATCTGTTAGTTTTTGAGGTACTTTCTGCTCTGCTTGTTTTGGTAAATTTAATTTCACTTCGTAATCTTTCCAAATACGTTTTACAACGCCAATTCTTAACAATTCTTCAACTGTATTTGCAGGTAATGTCAGCGCAACGCCATTTATAGCGTGCTTATAAGAACGTTTAATTTGTACAGACTGGAAATTCCCTGATTTTACTGATGGGCTAAATTGATAAAGGCGTTTTAATCCTTTTTGGAATTCCTCATGTTCTTGATCAATACGTGCCTTTATATTTTCAGGAGCAGCTTGTAACCCTTTTTCTTTTTGTTTTAATTCATTAATCTTTACTGGCGCAGTTTGAAATTCTACAATGATATTTACTGGTTCGGAACTGCTCGTATTAATATCTGGTGAAATCGTAAAACCAGGATTGGCATCTAACGTTTGTAATGCCTGACGCTGTTCTTTTGAAAGTTTTGATAGTAAAGACTGGGCGTTTGAAGGGTCAATTTGGTTAATAGGGTTTTCAGCAAGTACATTGAACGGAAGGGCAGTTGAAAATAGAACACCAGCCGTTACAATTCCGGTAACAAAACGATTTTTCTTTTTCATGTATAGGCCTCCGATAATTTATATTTTAAAAATTATTTCTCCACGCCTGGTGTTTGCTCTGCATGGAATGTCCAGTTTAGCTGCATGGAATCACCCTGGAATTTATTTTGATCTTGGTCGTTATCTTCAAAGGAGAAGAGAACGTGTAAATAGTCTGTTTCACCAGACTTAATACCGTCTATTAAGTTATGACGTTCTAGAGAAGTAGCTACATCCTCAGGTTTCATAGTTTTTAATTCTGATAATTTTGTTTCCCACAAAATTTCATGATCATCGTTTGGATTAGATGGCTTTCCGTCATTCACTAAAAATTTGACGATGATGTGATCGCCTAAATCTTCACCATCATTATTTTTCTTTGCATCTGTAACTTCATAGGATGTTTCAAGTGCTACTTTTGCAATATGCAATGTTCCTTTATTTTCAAGCTTGAAGTTTCTTTCAATCAAATCACCTGGTTTTAAATCTTTCACATTAACAATTACGCTTGGGTTAATAGAAAGATCTAGTGTACCAGCTTGAAATGAGTTACTAGATGTTTCAGAATCACTGAAATAGGCGAATACACCGCCAAATGTAAGGGATAAGCCAAGTGAAGCTGTGACAACTCCCATTCCAACTTTTTGTTTTAATGACATAAGAAAGCCCCCTAATTTAATTTTTTATCAAACTTTTTCCAGGAGAATGGACAGAGTAAACATAGTGTTTCAGTATGAATTATATTTGCGAGAGTTCGTAGTTCTTTATTGAGAACAAGTATATGCTTATGAATTTGCCATTTCAATAAAATTGTGACAAAAAATGTTGAGAAACATTTTTTTATGACAGATTATTTTGTTACGATTTTAAGTGATAAATAGCGGGTAAAATAGGATAACTCTAATGAAATAAAGGTTGAGAAATAAATAATAGGATGAAAGACTAGTAGGTAATAAAGCGTTTACAATGAATATTCGTCAAAATTCGATATTTTACACAGTAAATTTGAATATTTTAAGCGAAATTAAAGAAAAAAACGAATATTTTTAAAAAAATAACAAGGATATTTCAGTTTTTCGCAGAAATGATAAAGAGTAAAAAATTTCTGTCATCTTAGTGAGGTGAACATATTGGATGTAATAAATTGTGAAGAAGTGAAACGAGATGAGTTTCATACAGAAAAGTACTATGACAGTTATAACATCTTTGGGGCACATATTGTGACGGAAGATGGGATGCGAGGTGTACGATTCACAGTATGGGCTCCTCATGCGAAAGCAATGAGTGTTGTTGGAGATTTTAATGAATGGAATTATGAGCAACATAAGATGCTACAAGTGACAGAAGAGGGGATTTGGTCCTTGTTTGTACCGCATATTGAAGAGAATGAGATATATAAGTATGCGATTGAAACGATGGATGGTGACGTTATTTTAAAAGCAGATCCTTACGCAGTATATGCAGAAGTAAGACCAAATACGGCATCTGTAGTTTTTGATATAGAGGGATATGAATGGAATGATAAAAACTGGATTCGTAAGAGAAAGAAAAAATCGATTTATAAAGAAGCGATGACAGTTTATGAATTACATTTCGGTTCTTGGAAAAAGAAAGAAGATGGCGCTCTGTATTCTTATAGAGAAATGGCCGAGGAGCTCATTCCGTATGTGGTGGAACATCAATTTACACATATTGAAATTATGCCGCTTGTTGAGCATCCATATGATCGTTCTTGGGGATATCAAGGGACGGGATATTATGCAGCGACAAGTAGATTCGGCACGCCACATGATTTGATGTATTTTGTCGATGAATGTCATAAATATGGAATCGGTGTCATTTTAGATTGGGTGCCGGGGCATTTTTGTAAAGATGCTCACGGTTTATATTTGTTTGATGGGACACCGACTTATGAATATAAAGATATAGATGTACAAGAAAACCTAGTATGGGGAACTGTTAATTTTGATTTAGGGAAGAGGGAAGTACGTAATTTCTTAATTTCAAATGCGTTATTTTGGATGAAGTATTTCCACATTGACGGTTTCAGGGTGGATGCAGTTGCGAATATGCTGTATTGGAATAAAGAAGGACAAGAACAAAGTAATGAGCACGCTGTTTCATTTTTACGAGAGTTAAATGAAGCGGTGTTTGCAGAAGATGAAGATTTTCTTATGACAGCAGAAGATTCAACAGCTTGGCCACTTGTAACAGCTCCAACGTATGAAGGTGGGCTTGGGTTCAATTACAAATGGAATATGGGCTGGATGAATGATGTGCTGAAATATATGGAGTGTGCGCCTGAGTATAGGAAGTATATTCATGAGAAAATGACGTTCTCTTTAATATATGCTTACTCTGAAAATTTCATATTACCGCTTTCTCATGATGAAGTCGTTCATGGGAAAAAGTCGTTATTAAATAAAATGCCAGGAGATTACTGGGATAAGTTTGCTCAACTTCGTTTATTATATGGATATTTCTTTACTCATCCAGGTAAGAAATTGCTCTTTATGGGTGGAGAATTCGGGCAGTTTGATGAGTGGAAAGACCTTGAAGATTTAGATTGGAATTTACATGATTTTGAAATGCATCGTTATATGCATGATTACTTTAAAGAGCTCATAGCATTGTATAAGCGCTCCAAACCACTTTGGCAGCTTGATCATTCACCTGAAGGATTTCAGTGGATAGATGCTAATAATCATGAGCAAAGTATTTTCTCATTTATTCGCCAAGGGGATAAACAAGAAGATGCGTTAGTTGTCGTATGTAATTTTACGAAAGCTACATATGAAAACTATAAAGTAGGTTTGCCAGATTTCGAGTATTATAACGAGATTTTAAACAGTGACGCTGAGCAATATGGCGGATCGGGGCAAGTGAATAAGAAACGTCTCAAGACGATTCAAGAACCGTATCATAATCAAGCGGCACATGTAGAAATTACAATTCCACCATTTGGCGTATCCATATTACGACCAGTGAAGACGAGAAAGGGGAGCAAAAAACAAGATGGCTCAAAAGCAAAAGTGCGTAGCAATGTTACTAGCAGGGGGAAAAGGTAGTCGATTAAGTGCATTAACAAAAAATTTAGCCAAGCCAGCTGTTCCATTTGGTGGTAAATATCGCATTATTGACTTTACGCTAAGTAACTGTGCGAATTCTGGTATTGAAACGGTTGGGATTTTGACGCAATATCAACCACTCGAACTTCATAATTATATCGGAATCGGCAATGCTTGGGATTTAGACCGAGTAAGCGGTGGAGTCACAGTGTTACCTCCTTATGCGGAGTCTTCAGGTGTGAAGTGGTACACAGGTACAGCAAGTGCCATTTATCAAAACTTAAACTATTTAAGTCAGTATGAACCAGAGTATGTTCTGATTTTATCAGGCGATCATATTTATAAAATGGATTACAGTAAAATGTTAGATTACCATATTGAGAAAGAAGCGGACGTTTCGATTTCTGTTATTGAAGTGCCGTGGGATGAAGCGAGTCGCTTCGGTATTATGAATACGAACGAAGAGATGGAGATTGTTGAATTTGAAGAGAAACCGCAATTTCCAAGAAGTAATCTTGCATCAATGGGAATTTATATTTTTAACTGGGCAATTTTGAAAGAGTATTTAGAGATGGATGCAAGAAATCCTGAATCTAGTAATGATTTCGGAAAAGATGTACTTCCGCTTTTATTAGATGAAGGGAAAAAGCTGATGGCGTATCCGTTTGAAGGATATTGGAAAGATGTTGGAACGGTGAAAAGCTTATGGGAAGCGAATATGGATTTACTTCGCGATGAAACATCGCTGAATTTAAACGATCGTAATTGGCGTATTTATTCTGTGAATCCAAATGAGCCACCTCAATATATTGCAGAAAAGGCAAAAGTAGAAGAATCACTTATTAACGAAGGATGCGTCATTGAAGGGGACGTGAAGCATTCTGTATTATTCCAAGGGGTGACAGTGGAAGAAGGTAGTATGGTTATTGATTCTGTCGTTATGCCAGGAGCGAAGATTGGTAAAAATGTTGTGATTGAAAGAGCGATTGTTGGATCGGAAATGGTTATTGAAGATGGAACAATTATTCGTCCAGAAAAAAATGTCGACGATGTAGTACTCATTGCTGAAGGGAAATAGAAAAGGGGGATGAAATGAATGGGAGAAAAAATGTTAGGAATTATTAATGCAACGGGAAGTTTTCCTTCCTTAAAGAAAGTAACAGGGCATCGTTCATTAGCGGCGTTACCATTTGGGGGCCGTTATCGACTCATTGATTTCATGCTTTCAAATATGGTGAATTCTAATATTCATAGTGTAGCGGTTTTTACAAGTCATAAAAACCGTTCACTAATGGACCATGTTGGTTCAGGAAAACAGTGGGATTTAGATAGAAAAAGAGACGGACTGTTTTTATTCCCGCCAAATTGCCAATGTGACCAAGATGAATTTGGGTCTTTTGCACATTTTAGAAGACATATTGATTATTTTTTAAGAGCTAGAGAAGAATACGTTGTTATTACGAATAGCCATCTCGTAACAGCATTAAATTTTCAAGCGGTGTTAGAGCGACATATACATACGGCAGCTGATATTACTGAAGTTTGCCATGAAGGGGTTTCGCTTCAAACATACGTGTTAAAGAAACAATTATTGTTAGATTTATTTGAGACATATAAAGATGTGGAGCAATACAGTTTATTTGATGTAGTGAGAGAAAAGCGCGGAAAATCACTGCATATTGCTACGTATGAGCATACAGGATATGTAGCTATTATTGATTCGATTGAAAGTTACTATAAACATAGCTTAGAAATTTTGCAACCTGCTATTTGGAAGCAATTATTTAAGAAAGAAGCACCGATCTTTACGAAAGTAAAAGATGAACCACCAACTCGTTACCTGAAGGGTGCAGCCGTGAAAAATACAATGATTGCAAACGGCAGTATTATTGAAGGAGAAGTAGAAAATAGTGTTATCTCCCGTTCTGTTAAAATTGGAAAAGGTTCAATTGTTCGTAATAGCATTATTATGCAAAAGAGCAAAATTGGAGATAACTGTATAATAGACGGTGTTATTATTGATAAAGACGTGAAAATTGGTGACGGTGTAGTACTAAAAGGAAACGCCGATGAGCCATATGTTGTAGAAAAAGGAAGCATTCAAAACAGTACGATTAATAGTTATTCTTAAAAGAATCAGTGGGGGGGTTTCCTCCACTGATTAAAGCATTCATTCAAATGAAAACTCGAAGGGAGGAAGCTGCAAGGGAAGTCGTATAAGCTTTTCGTGCAGTGGGACAACAAGTGAATATTTTATTTGCAGTATCAGAATGTGTACCATTTGTTAAATCGGGAGGATTAGCTGATGTAGCAGGTGCGCTCCCAAAAGAGCTGAAAAAATTAGGTGTGGACGTTCGCATTATACTTCCAAATTATAGTCTTATTCCGCAAAAATTAAGGGATGGATGTACGTTACATAAAGTAATTAACGTCCCGCTTGGGTGGAGAAATCAATATTGCGGAATTTTAAAAGGTGAGCAAGACGGGATTACGTATTACTTAATAGATAATGAATATTATTTTAAGAGAGATTCTCTATATGGTCATTATGATGACGGAGAGCGTTTTTCTTATTTTTCAAAAGCAGTTTTAGAGTGTATTCCGCATCTTGATTTCGAAGTGGATGTTCTCCATAGCCACGATTGGCATACAGCTATGGTGAATTTCTTACTACGTGAAAAGTATCAAGATAATCCATTATATGAGCATATTAAAACGGTGTATACGATTCATAACTTGCAGTTCCAAGGTGTATTTCCTCCTGAAGTGATGTACGACTTGTTAGAACTTGGTGATGAATATTTTCATAGTGAGCAGCTAGAGTTTTATGGAAATGTGAACTTTATGAAGGGCGGAATTATCGCTTCTGATCAAATTACAGCGGTTAGCCCGACATACAAAGAGGAAATTCAATATGAGTTTTTCGGTGAGAAGTTAGATGGGTTGTTACGAAAAAATAATGGTAAGCTTAGCGGCATCGTAAATGGAATTGATACGAGCGTATATAATCCAGAAACAGATTCGTATATTACTGCTCAGTATGATGCAGAGTCATTAGAGGAAAAGAATGAAAATAAAAGCGCCTTGCAGCGTTATTTTGGTTTGCCAGAAAAAGAAGATACACCAATTATTTCGATGGTAACGAGATTAACGAAGCAAAAAGGTCTTGATTTAGTACGTACTGTATTCCGCGAAATAATGGAGGAAGATGTGCAATGTATTATTTTAGGATCAGGTGATTCTGAATATGAACAATTCTTTGAGTGGATGGCATACGAGTATCCTGAGAAGGTAAAAGTGTATATCGGATTTAATGAAGAACTAGCCCATCAAGTGTATGCGGGAAGTGATTTATTCTTAATGCCATCACTATTTGAACCGTGTGGACTTGGACAACTTATCGCATTAGCGTACGGTACAATTCCGATTGTAAGAGAGACAGGCGGATTAAATGATACTGTACAATCTTATGACGAAGAAACTGGAGAAGGAAATGGTTTTAGTTTCACGAACTTTAATGCGCATGACATGTTGCACACGGTTCTTCGTGCGATTGAATTTTATCATGATAAACCGGTATGGGAGCAGCTTGTAAAACAAGCGATGACTGAAGATTATAGCTGGGAGAAATCAGCTCTTGCCTATAAGAAATTGTATAAAAGTCTCATGGAATAACATGTAGGTGGTGAAGAAATGTTTACTCATGTTGAAAGTTTCAAATCAGCTTTTCTAGAAAAGTTAGAGACGATGTATGGTAAAAGTTTTAAAGACTCTACAACTCGTGATCAATACAATACGCTTGGGTACATGGTACGTGAGTATATGAATAGTCAATGGATTGCAACGAACGAAAGTTATCGGTCTGGAGAGCAAAAGCAAATGTATTACTTATCCATTGAGTTTTTACTTGGGCGTTTGCTTGGAAGTAACATATTAAATTTAGGCATCAGGGATGTATGTGAGCAAGGACTTTCTGAGCTTGGGATTTCTTTACAACAGTTAGAAGAGGTGGAAGCAGATGCAGGTCTTGGAAATGGTGGACTTGGACGATTAGCAGCCTGTTTCCTTGATTCACTTGCATCTTTAAACTTACCAGGTCATGGCTGTGGAATTCGTTACAAACACGGTTTATTTGATCAAAAAATTGTTGATGGTTATCAAGTTGAATTTCCAGAGCAGTGGCTTCTTCATGAAAACGTATGGGAAGTAAGAAGGCATGATCAAGCTGTAGAAGTAAGTTATTTCGGCAATGTTGAACCGCTATACATTGATGGGCGTTTAGAGTTCAGGCATACGAATGCAGAAGTGATTATGGCAGTACCATATGACGTTCCAGTAGTAGGTTACGAGACGAGTACTGTAAATACACTCAGACTTTGGAATGCTGAACCAGTTCCTTTCCCGCAAAATTGCAAAGATATTTTGAAATATAAGCGTGAAACAGAGGCGGTATCGGAGTTTTTATATCCAGATGATACGCATGATGAGGGGAAAATACTTCGTTTGAAGCAACAATATTTCCTCGTATCAGCAAGCTTGCAAAATATCGTTCGTTTGCATAGAGAAAGATATGGTGACCTTCGTCAATTACATGAGAAAATTGCGATTCATATTAATGATACACATCCAGTTTTGGCGATTCCAGAACTAATGCGTATTTTATTAGATGAAGAAAAACTAGCATGGGAAGAAGCTTGGCATATAACATCGCAAACGATTTCTTATACAAATCATACGACGTTATCAGAAGCGCTTGAGAAGTGGCCAATTCACATTTTTAAACCGTTATTACCGAGAATTTATATGATTATTGAAGAGATTAATGAACGTTTCTGTCATGAACTTTGGGAACGTTATCCATATGAATGGCATCGTATTGAAGAGATGGCGATTATTGCGCATGATCTTGTGAAAATGGCTCATTTAGCAATTGTCGGTAGCCATAGCGTAAATGGTGTAGCAAAAATTCATACGGAAATTTTAAAGCAACGTGAAATGCGACTGTTTTATGAGTTTTATCCAGATAAGTTTAATAATAAAACGAATGGAATCGCTCATAGACGTTGGTTAATGAAGGCGAATCCGCAGCTGACGAACCTTATTTCAGAGGCGATTGGAACAGAGTGGAAGAAAGAACCAATTAAGCTTCAAGCGCTGCAAACAGTTCAATACGATGCGAGTTTCCAAGAGAAATTTGCAGAGGTAAAACAAGAGCGTAAAGAGATTTTAGCGGAGCGTATTTATAATAAAATGGGGATTACAATTGATCCTAATTCTATTTTTGATGTGCAAGTAAAAAGACTACATGCTTACAAACGACAACTATTAAACGTTCTTCATATTTTATATTTGTATAACCGTTTGAAAGAGGATGCTAGTTTTACATTTTATCCGCGTACGTTTATCTTTGGAGCGAAAGCATCACCTGGCTATTACTATGCGAAAAAAATTATTAAATTAATCAATGAACTCGCAAGGAAAGTGAATAATGATCCGTATGTGAGTCAATATATGAAAGTTATCTTTCTAGAAAACTATCGAGTGTCTTTAGCGGAAGATATATTCCCAGCTGCGGATGTGAGTGAGCAGATTTCAACTGCGAGTAAAGAAGCATCAGGAACAGGGAATATGAAATTTATGATGAATGGTGCGATTACACTCGGAACGTTAGACGGAGCTAATGTTGAAATAAAAGACCGGGTCGGTGATGATAACTGTTTCATTTTTGGCCTAACAGCGGAAGAGGTTCTTCATTACTATCAAAATGGTGGATATCGTGCAAGTGATTATTATCACCACAATATGCATATTAAAAAAGTAGTAGATCAGTTAACGAATGGTTTCTTTGCACATTCGGGAGCTGAATTTGAAGCGATTTATGATTCTCTCGTAATTCAAAATGATGAATACTTCGTTCTGCGGGATTTTGGTCCATATGCGGAAAGGCAAGAAGCTGTTGGTAGAGCGTATGAAAACCGAACGAAGTGGTTAGAAATGTCGATTTTAAATATTGCACAGTCTGGTCATTTTGCGAGTGATCGAACGATTTTACAGTATAGTAATGAGATTTGGAGTATTGGTAATGCGGTTACACAGTATTAAGTGAAAGTCCCTTTTGAAGGGACTTTTATTCATGGAGATAAAGTGTAAAAATGAATAATACGTATAGGGACGCGCTAAAGTGTATTCACTTTTAAAAGAGGAATATAATCACTTGAAAAACCGAGCTTAATCTCATTAAGCTCGGTTTTCTTTTTTTGCTTAAGAAAGAAATGGGATGGCGGTATATATGATACCTGTTCCATCGTATTCTCCTGTCGCAAAGTATGAAAATGTAAAGAAACCTGTAAACGAAAAAATTACAATGAGAAAAAGTGCAAAGATAAATTTTAGCATGTAAGGTCCCCTCATCCAAAAATAACTTCATATATTATTATAGTATAAGGATATAGAGTTTCCAATCATTACCTGGTTAAAAATGAGAAGTCAGACATGTTTTGTATGTTGTCATGGCATGATTATTTGTAATGGATTTTGTGTTTTTTGTAAAAGTCATATTGTGATGAACGTGTGCATATTCCCAGTCTTGGTCATTAAAATGGACATTACGCGGAGGGAGAAGAGGAACGACATCAAATAGATTAACGAAGCGAAAGCTACTAGCTACTTGTAGTTTATAATAATTGCGAAATGCAATATCGCCCACTTTGGGGGAGGCAAATGTATAAAGACCGTACTGTGCGAAGGCGGTGTTGATACGCGCATCTAGTATATGTAGTGTAGCGAGCGCGCCGCCTAAGCTATGACCTGTTGCAAGAAGTTTTTTATGGGCTGGTAATGATACGAGCATATCCATAATAGAATCTCGGCAAGATTCATAAATAGAAAGAAAGCCGTTATGGACATTTCCGCTATTTAAAGCATATGGATATGGTTTTTGATTGACGAGTGAATCGATAATCCATTCGGTATCTGTTTGTGTCCCGCGAAAAGCTACGATAATCGTATCCTCAGATTCTAGTATGAATCCAAACCAATCTGTCGTTTGAATGGTTTTTCCTTGAAAGCCTTGTACATATTGAAAACCATCTGGTATTTCGAAAATCCCATTTTGTTTATATTGTTCATACGTTAACTCACAACAAGAAGCTAACAATATGGCGGTATCTTTATCGAAGGATAAAGGAGTACGCATTAAGGAAGCCCTCCTTAAGAAAAGGTATAGTTCAATATATGCAGTGAGGGACTTGATTCATTCTTTTGGAGGGGGCAAATAGTTTGTATCGCGTATTTAAATTAGTGGATGAAATTATAGTGACTTATGGACGAATCATGCCAAAATAAAACAGCACCCCCATAAGGGCACTGTTTACTCTTTTCCATCTAATAAACGTCCAAGTCCGCCTAAAACGCTGCCTTCACCGCTGTTTTGAGCTGCTGGGCTTGTAAGGCGTGCTGCTAAACGGCTAAGTGTTAAGGACTGAATCCAAACCGTTCCAGGACCTTCTAACGTTGCGAAGAATAAACCTTCGCCGCCAAATAGAGCTGTTTTTACTTTTCCAACGAACTCGATATCGTAGTTAACGTCTTTTGTCATGGCAACGAGACAACCTGTATCGATGCGAAGTCTTTCGCCAGGTTTTAATTCACGCTTATATACAGTTCCTCCTGCATGCATGAAAGCGAGTCCATCACCTTCAAGTTTCTGCATGATGAAACCTTCACCACCGAAGAAACCAGTTCCAATTTTTTTCGTAAACTCAATTCCGATAGAAACGCCCTTTGCTGCACAAAGAAACGCGTCTTTTTGACAAACGACTTTCCCTTGATATTGTGTTAAATCAACAGGGATGATTTTTCCTGGATAAGGAGCGGCGAATGATACGTGGCGCTTGCCATGACCTGTATTTGTAAAGACAGTCATAAACATACTTTCACCTGTAACAAGACGCTTACCAGCGCCCATTAATTTACCGAATAGACCACTAGATGGGCCAGAACCATCACCGAAAATGGTTTCCATTTCGATATGATCTTCCATCATCATCATTGCGCCAGCCTCTGCGATAACGCTTTCTTCTGGATCTAATTCAATTTCAACAAACTGCATATCATCGCCATATAATTTATACTCGATTTCATGTGCTTGCATTTTTTCACCTCATCATATGTAGTAATTATATTGTACAGAAATCAAAGGAATTAGAATACTGTAGATTTGTTAATTTTTGAATAAAAATAGAATGAAAATTTAAGGTTATACTAGGATTATAAAAAACGATGGATTGAAAGTGTTCTCATTTGACGTTTTTGACATAGCATGATATAGTGAAAGAACTATTGAGCTACATAATGTGGTACGGAAATAAAGCACGTTGTATTAAAGGCTGTAAGCTTGTTATACATTCATGTCCTTTATATCCACCTTTTCATGTGGATTCATAGTTTCATTTTTATTTAGGAGGTACATGACATGCAAACAGGTAAAGTTAAATGGTTTAACGGCGAAAAAGGTTTTGGCTTCATCGAAGTTGAAGGCGGAGAAGACGTATTCGTACATTTCTCAGCTATCCAAGGCGACGGCTTCAAAACTTTAGAAGAAGGTCAAGAAGTTTCTTTCGAAATCGTTGAAGGAAACCGCGGACCACAAGCAGCTAACGTTACAAAAAACTAATTAGCTAGCGATAAAAAGCATTCCGAATTTCGGAATGCTTTTTTTATTCTTTGGAGCTAGATTCATTTGAAGATAACTCGCCTTTGAAAGTACGCTCTTCAAAGTCATCAAGCATTTGTTCATACTCTTCATGTTCTTCTGTGGCGAAAACTTGAGGATTTTTGCCATACATGTCTGTTCCTATAAAATTTTCGAAATCCTCTACATACCCAACATTTTCTTCACTATTTACGTACATGCCATTATAGTTTTTGGAATCCTGTCTTTCTAAATCGGACGGTGTTTCTGATGTCCCATAATTTGCGACATCTTGCCATGCATCTTCAGCATCGTATTCTACAGAATGATCTTCGTCGTGCTTGTGAAAAGAAGGAGCCAACACCTCTTCTTCAACTGGTCGCGTGTTCATATTTAATTTATTTGTCGTGTGCTGAATACATGTTGTAGCGGTTGGCATTGCCTCTAGTCTTTCAAACGGAATTTCTTCGCCAGATACTTCGCAAATTCCATACGTACCTGCTTCAATTTTTTGCAGGGCATGTTTCGTATCTTCTAGCTGCTTATGCCAAAATTCGATGAGCCCGAAATCTTTCTCACGTTCGTACAATTCTGTAGCCATATCACCTGGATGATTGTCATAGCTAGATAATTCTCCAACAGAATCGCGTTCAGAAGCACGATCTGTATTCTCATGAGTTTGTATTGTTTGTTCAACTTCTTGCTGTTGTTTTTCTAAAATAGATTTAAATTGATTTATTTGTTGTGGAGTTAACATAGTCGTCCACCTTCCTACAATTCAGTTTCTTTACATAGTATGAGCGTCGAGAGGAGGAATTATGAGCTGAAATTGGTATATGAAAAAAGAGCTGCATAAGCAGCTCCTTTTAGAGGAAATATCCAAGCAATAATCCGATTCCCATGAGGAGACCGAAGATTGTATTTGTTTTCGCTGTTGCAATCATCGCAGGTACCATTTCCATTGGAATGCTTTTACCAACAAAGCCTTTCGTCGCTTTCAATGCTTTCGGTGCACTTAAAAATACGATAAGCATCCACGGTGATACGATGCTCACGATAATTAGAGCGATTGTCCAAATATAAGAAACGATGAACATAGAAGCGAGTACACCAACGGCTCTTTCACGTCCAACGAGAATTGCTAATGTTTTACGACCGTTTTCTTTATCGCCATCTAAGTCACGAATGTTATTAGCTAGTAAAATGGCACCAATTAAAATGGAGCTTGGAATAGATAATAAAATGACTTCTGATGTTACAGTTCCAGTTTGAATAAAGAATGAAATCCCAATAATAATAACACCCATAAATAATCCGGCTGTTAACTCTCCAAATGGTGTATAGGCAATTGGAAGTGGGCCGCCTGTATAAAGGTAGGCAACGGCCATACAAACAAGACCGATTGCAGCAAGCCACCAGCTAGAATTCATACAAATATAAACACCTAATAGTATTGCGATCCCAAAAAATCCAAATGCTAAGTTAAGCACCGTTTTCGGCTGAATGCCATCGCGAACGATAGCGCCGCCGATACCAACTGATCCTTCGTGATCGAGTCCTCTTTTATAATCAAAGTATTCATTAAACATGTTTGTTGCTGCTTGAATGAGAAGACAAGCGAGAAGCATCATAAGAAAAAGAGGGAGATGTATTTGATTTATACCTCCGACCTGCATCGCATAGGCTGTTCCGATGAAAACAGGAACGAAAGCTGCTGTTAATGTATGGGGACGTAGTAAACTCCACCAAATGCGCCAGCCTGTTTGCTTACTTGGCTTTGGCGCCGTAGGAGAGGAATTCGTTTCGACGTTCATTTCCATGTTGAATCCTCCTTTGGTCACATATTGTACACAACTAAGTGTAGAAAAAGCATCATTTAGTGTCAACGTTTATTTTCTAGGAGGAGAAGGTGAATTTCTCAGAAATGCTAAACGTTGACAGGCCTTTCGTTTGAGGTGTATCTTAAAATCAAGCGTAATTATGACTATTTTTCGCCCATAGGGGGGAGACAATTGTGATTCAAACGAAACAAATAGGCTTGCAAGAAGTTTTGAGTGCAGCCATTAAGCGTGCAACTGATGAAAAAATATTAGTGAGCTTCGTAAAACAAATAGACTGGATGGATCCGCTTCTGTTTTATGCAGCAGGAAAAAGGATTGCATTCGAAAATAGATGTTATTTTGCAGACCCAGCTCAGCATGTAATATTTGCTGGAATTGGCTCTGTTTTCACTATAGCAACTTCTTCTCACAAACGCTTTCAAACGGCTCGTGACGAGTGGGATAAAGTAAAAGAGAAAGCATTTGTACAAAGAGAAAGATACGAATTTGGAACAGGTCCTCTTTTATTTGGTGGATTTTCATTTGACCGAGAAAAAGAGAAAACCGACTTATGGAAAGAATTTGATGATACGACATTTTCACTACCAGCATTTTTATTAACTGTAAAAAATGAAAAAGCATGGTTAACAATGAATACATTCGTTTCAGCAACTGATTGTGCAGAAACTCTTTATAACGAAATTGTTTCTTTAGAAGAGAAAATTTTTGGGGAGAGTAAATGTGCACTAGAAGGACCGAAATTAACAGTTACTTCTAAAGTAGAAGTAGATCCGAAAGGCTGGATGAAGGCCATTGAGAAAGTGCAAGATGAGATGAAGCAGGGGAACGTGCAGAAGGTTGTATTAGCAAGGGAGCTAAAAGTAGAAATGAATCATCATATTGATTCTGCTCTTGTTTTAGAAGCGCTTCGCATTGGGCAACCAGATTGTTACGTATTTTCTTTTGATTATAAAGGAGCATGCTTCTTAGGAGCGACGCCAGAGAGATTAATTCGCAAAGAAGATGAGAAGTTTACGTCGATGTGTCTTGCTGGTTCAACTGGTCATGGTCAATCTATAGAAGAAAGTAAACGAAATAGTAATGCGCTTCTTCATGATGAAAAGAATTTAGCTGAACACGGTTATGTTGTGAACATGATTCGAGGAGTACTAAATGAGCACTGCGAATCCGTTAATATTCCGGAAAGTCCGGGCTTATTAACAACGAAAAACTTAATTCATTTATATACGCCTGTAGAGGCAAAAGGCGATGCGAGTCTTTTGACAATGGTAGAAGAATTACACCCAACACCAGCTCTTGGCGGGACACCTCGTTTGGAAGCGATGAAACTGATTCGTGATGTTGAATTGTTAGACAGAGGGTTATATGGTGCACCGATTGGCTGGATAGATGATGAAGGAAATGGTGAATTTGCGGTTGCACTTCGCTGCGGATTATTAAATGGCGCAAAAGCATCCTTATTTGCCGGGTGCGGGATTGTAATTGATTCAGTACCGCAACTTGAATATGAAGAAACAAGCTTGAAGTTTAGACCGATGCTTGGTGCTTTGGAGGAATTAATGAAATGAACAATCATATAGAAGCATTATCATATTATTTAGGCGCGTTCGTGGATGAACTGACGCGTCTAAATGTATGTGATGTTGTCATTAGTCCAGGCTCACGGTCAACACCGATTGCTCTACTAATGGAACAACATGAAGGAATGAACACATATTTACATGTAGATGAAAGATCAGCGGGATTTTTTGCACTCGGTATCGCAAAAGCAAAAAAACGCCCTGTTGCATTATTATGTACGTCAGGAACGGCAGCAGCGAACTACTATCCAGCTGTATGTGAAGCTTTTCATTCACGAGTGCCGCTTATCGTCTTAACGGCAGATAGACCGCATGAATTAAGAGATGTTGGTGCACCACAAGCGATGAATCAATTCAATTTATACGGTACATTTGTGAAGCAATTTACAGAGATGGCACTTCCAGAAGCGAGTGAAGCGATGTATCATTATGCTCGCATGACGACGCAGCGCACGATAGCAAGCGCACTTTTAGCGCCGCAAGGACCTGTTCATCTTAATTTTCCAGTTCGCGAGCCGCTTATCCCAGATTTCTCATTAAAAAGTTTATGGGATAAAGGACGCGGGGAATATACAGGAGTAGTTCAGCAAGGGAACGTGATGATGCCGAGTGAATATGTAGATTCTCTTGTAGGGCGCCTTTCACATATGGAAAAGGGGCTTATTATTTGTGGAGATGATAGTCATTCAGAAATCGCAGCGTTTGCGGCAGAACTAGCTGAAAAAACGGGATATCCAATATTAGCGGATCCACTTTCTAACATTCGTAGCGGACATCACGATAAAACGATGATAATCGACTGTTACGATACATTTCTACGAAATGAATTGTTAAAAGAAACGTGGAAGCCAGAAGTTATAATTCGCTTTGGTGGTATGCCTGTTTCGAAAGCATTAACGCAGTTCATTAAAAAACAGACGAAAGCCATTCATATCGTTGTTGAAGAATCTGGCCAATGGAGAGACCCAGCTCTCGTTGCGACAGAAGTTGTACAGGCAAGTGATATTGCATTTTGCAGTGCACTAATAGAAAAAATGCCAGTTATGAAAAAGAATGATTGGTTCGGAATGTGGAAACATATAAACGAAAAAACGAAGGAAACGCTTCGTGAAATGGAAACATATGAAACGGCATTTGAAGGGAAAGTCATTACGGATATCGTCCGCGTATTACCAGAAGGGGCAACGTTATTTGCAAGTAATAGTATGCCAATTCGTGATACAGATTCATTCTTCTTCACATCGGATAAAAATATTCAAGTGATGGCAAACCGCGGTGTAAATGGGATTGACGGAATCATTTCGACAGCTTTAGGAGCGAGCATTATTTGCGATCCGCTCGTATTAGTGATCGGTGATTTATCATTTTATCACGATTTAAACGGATTATTAGCCGCAAAATTACATGAATTAAATATAACAATTGTCGTTGTAAATAATGACGGTGGTGGTATTTTTTCATTCTTACCACAGTATGAGAAAAAGGAACATTTCGAATCATTATTTGGAACGCCAATTGGACTTGATTACGAGCATGTTGTTAAAATGTACGGCGGTTCATTTAGCCGTGTAAACGGCTGGGAGCAGTTCCGAGAAGAGGTACAAAAAGGAACGACGACAGACGGTTTACACGTTGTGGAAATTTGTACGAATCGTGATGAAAACTTAACATTACACCGTACATTATGGGCAAAAGCGATGGACGTAATTACTACATCGTTGCAAGGTGAATCAAAATGAAAGTAACATTGCAAGGTGTATCGTATGAATATGAAGTAGTCGGAAGCGGGGAACCACTTCTACTTCTTCATGGTTTTACGGGAAGCATAGAAACGTGGCGTCCTTTTATCTCTTCATGGAGTGAGCAGTTTCAAGTTATTGTAGTGGATCTTGTTGGACACGGAAAAACGGAAAGTCCTGAAGATGTGACTCATTATGATATTCGAAATGTAGCATTGCAAATGAAAGAACTACTAGATTACCTTCATATTGAAAAAGCGCACATACTCGGCTATTCAATGGGCGGTAGACTGGCGATTACGATGGCATGTCTATATCCAGAGTATGTACATTCTCTTTTATTAGAAAATTGTACAGCTGGGCTTGAAAGTGAAGAGGCTAGAAAAGAACGCTGTGAAAAAGATGAGCGACTTGCCGATAAAATTGAGCGAGAAGGCATCAATAGTTTTGTAACGATGTGGGAAAATATTCCGCTGTTTGAAACGCAAAAACGTTTAGCACAAAACGTACAAGAAGCAGTGCGAAAAGAAAGACTTGCTAACAATCCAAAAGGAATTGCAAATAGCTTGCGCGGCATGGGAACAGGGGCTCAGCCTTCATGGTGGAACGAGCTGCAAAACTTAAAAATACCTGTTCTTTTAATGAATGGGGAGCATGATGAAAAGTTCTTTCGCATATTAAAAAACATCGAAAAATGCGTCTCTGACGCGAAATTTGTCAAAATTGATGGTGCTGGCCATGCAATTCATGTGGAACAACCGGAAAAGTTTGATACAATAGTAAAGGGATTTCTAAAAACTATGCAGTGATGCTTTTTCATCTAAGAAGGAAGCTACACTTATAGAGGAGATCAGAAATATACAAGGAGGTAGTTGTAATGGCTATTGAATGGGTAAAAGAAGGCAATTACGAAGATATTATTTATTCAACATACAATGGTATCGCAAAGATTTCGATTAACCGTCCTGAAGTACATAACGCATTCCGTCCTAAAACGGTAATGGAGTTAATCAACGCTTTTGCACACGCTCGTGATGATGCAAATGTTGGCGTTATCATTTTAACAGGTGAAGGTGGACGTGCATTCTGTTCTGGCGGCGACCAAAAAGTTCGCGGTCATGGTGGATATGTAGGTGACGACCAAATCCCTCGTTTAAACGTATTAGACCTACAACGTCTAATTCGCGCAATTCCTAAACCAGTTATCGCAATGGTAGCAGGTTATGCAATCGGTGGTGGACACGTACTTCATATCGTATGTGACTTAACAATCGCTGCAGACAACGCTGTATTCGGACAAACAGGTCCTAAAGTAGGAAGCTTTGACGGTGGATACGGAGCTGGTTACTTAGCTCGTATGGTAGGTCATAAGAAAGCTCGCGAAATTTGGTACCTATGCCGTCAATACAGCGCACAGGAAGCGCTTGATATGGGCTTAGTAAACACAGTAGTACCATTAGAAGAGCTTGAAGCAGAAACAGTACAATGGGCACAAGAAATCTTAGCAAACAGCCCAATGGCACTTCGTTTCCTAAAAGCTGCATTCAACGCAGACACAGACGGTCTAGCTGGTATTCAACAACTAGCTGGAGATGCAACGTTATTGTACTACACAACTGACGAAGCAAAAGAAGGTCGCGACGCGTTCAAAGAAAAACGCAGTCCGGACTTCGGTCAATTCCCTCGTTTCCCGTGATTAAAAGCGGAAGCGGCTCGTTTAGAATGTGAGGGCGTTGGAACTCCTGACGTAGAGGCGCTTTTTGCCTCGTAGGAAGGCGTGAAACGACCGACTGTTCTAGCCGCTGTAGCTAGATGTTTTAAAAGCGAAGCCGACTGCTTAGCCCCGTTGGCTAAGGTTCTTTCGCACAGAAAGTGTTTTTTACTTTCTCGTGCGGAAGGTTCTTAGACGGAAGGGGCTAGGAGGCGTAGCTAGATGAGATCAACAGGAAACAAAACAACTAAGAGACTTGATGTCATATCAAGTCTCTTTCTTTCATGAAAGGAGAATGAATGATGGAGACGATGCCAAATTGGTTAATGCAACGTGCATTTTTAACACCAGATCGCACTGCAATTGAAATAGAGGATGAAAAGGTTACTTTTATGCAGCTGCATGAAAAAGTAGTATCTGTTTGTGAACACCTTTCATATGTTGGGATAAAGCGTGGGCAAAAGGTGGCTGTTCTGATGAAAAATGGTATGGAGATGATTACAGTTATTCACGCCCTATCTTACGTAGGTGCAGTAGCTGTACTTTTAAATACGCGTCTTTCAAGAGAAGAGCTACTTTGGCAAATGGATGATGCTGAAGTTATTTGTTTAGTGACGGATCAAGATTTCGAGGCTAAAGATGTTCCTGTATATTCATTTGCCGAAGTGATGAATGGACCAAAGGCGGAAGCCTCTATACAAGAAGAATTCTCTTTAGAAGAAGCGATGACAATTATTTATACGTCAGGGACGACAGGGAAACCGAAAGGCGTTATTTTAACGTACGGTAATCACTGGGCAAGCGCAGTCGGTTCTTCGCTTAATTTAGGGCTTCGTGATGATGATTGCTGGTTAGCTTGTATGCCAATGTTCCACGTTGGCGGTCTTTCCCTTTTAATGAAAAACATTATGTACGGCATGCGCATTTTACTCGTTCCGAAATATGATGCGAATTTCATTCATAAAGCACTTCAAACGAGAGGTGTTACGATCATTTCTGTCGTTTCTAAAATGTTAACTGATTTATTAGAGATACTTGGAGGAGAGACATATCCATCTTCTTTACGATGCATGTTACTTGGCGGAGGACCAGCCCCGAAACCGTTACTCGAAACATGTGTAGATAAAGGAATTCCTGTGTATCAAACGTATGGTATGACAGAAACTTCGTCGCAAATTTGTACGTTATTCGCAGATTATATGTTAACGAAAGTAGGATCAGCTGGAAAACCACTATTTCAGTGTCAACTTCGTATTGAAAAAGATGGCGTAGTAGTACCGCCGTTTGCAGAAGGCGAGATCGTAGTAAAAGGACCGAACGTAACAGGTGGTTATTTTAACCGTGAAGATGCGACGCGCGAAACCATTCAAAACGGATGGCTTCATACTGGTGATCTCGGTTATTTAGATGAAGAAGGATTTTTATACGTATTAGATCGCCGCAGTGATTTAATTATTTCTGGCGGAGAAAATATATATCCGGCTCAAATTGAAGAAGTGTTGCTTTCTCATCCGATGGTAGCGGAGGCCGGTGTTGTCGGTATGACTGACGATAAATGGGGACAAGTACCCGCTGCTTTTGTTGTAAAAAGTGGAGAGGTAACAGAAGAAGAAATTCTTCATTTTTGCGAGGAGAAATTGGCAAAATATAAAGTGCCGAAGAAAGCGTGTTTCTTAGAGGAATTACCACGAAATGCTTCGAAAAAATTGTTAAGAAGAGAGTTAAGACAATTAGTGGAGGAGATGTAAGTGGAAATAAAAAAAGCGACACTTTATATAATAGAAATGCCACTCGTCATTCCGTTTGCTGCAAGCTACGGAACTTATGAAAAGCGTGAAAGTATCGTCATTGAATTAGAAGATACAGACGGGCACATTGGATTTGGCGAAGTCGTTGCATTCTCTGAGCCGTGGTATACGGAAGAAACGGTGAAGACAGCACTGCATGTACTGCAAGACTTTTTATTACCTGATTTATTAAAGGCTGAAATTTCTCATCCGAATGAAATGCCGAGTTTGTTCCAGCATATAAAGAGAAACCGAATGGCAAAGGCCGGAATTGAAGGAGCTGTTTGGGATTTATATGCGAAGCGTCAAAAGAAACCGTTAGCGACATTACTTGGTGGAACTAGGACTGAAATTGAAGTCGGTGTTGTAATTGGAATCAATACGATTCCGGTTATGTTAAAACAAATCGAGAAGTACGCGGAAGAAGGATACGAGCGTTTTAAAGTAAAAATAAAGCCAGAGCATGATTACGAATTATTGAAAGAAATTCGTAAAGAGTTCCCGCATATCCCGTTAATGGCTGATGCAAATTCAGCGTACACGTTAGCGGATACGGAGAAACTGAAACGATTAGATGAATTTCAATTGCTGATGATTGAGCAACCGCTAGCGGATTACGATTTTCTTGATCATGCACAGCTGCAAAAGAAAATTGAAACGCCGATTTGTTTAGACGAAAGTATCCATAGTTTAGAAGACGCGCGCGTTGCGATTACGCTTGGCAGTTGCCGCATCGTTAATATTAAACCAGGACGAGTGGGTGGATTAACGGAGTCGATTCAAATCCATGATTATTGTATGGAGCATAACATACCTGTTTGGTGCGGAGGTATGGTAGAGATGGGGATTTCACGAGCTCAAAATGTTGCTCTCGCCTCATTGCCGAACTTTACGATTCCTGGTGATATATCCGCTTCTAGTCGACATTGGGAGAAGGATATTATTTCGCCGGAAGTGATGCTTGAGGGCGGGAAAGTGATTGTACCGCAAAGCGTTGATGCTGAGTATGAGATAGATCGCGGGAGACTAGCAGAAATTACGAAGCAGCGAATTGTTTTGGAGCGGTAGGTTGAGTCTTTCAAATAGCAGGCGAATTTCGTCGTTAATTGTCGGTAAGTCGATATTCCTTGTCGAAACATCGATATATTAAAAAAATCGTTGATATATTTCAAGTTGTGTTCGATATATTTGAAAAATCGTCGATATAATTTCATTTACTAAGGTTACTCCCGCGAGTAACCTTTTCATATTGTACAAATTGGATAGACTAGTTTACAATCGAGCGTATATAAGGGGGAGTAATATGAAGCGCATTTCAATTTTAATAGCGGATGATGAGGCAGAAATTGCTGATTTAATTGAGATACATTTAGAAAAAGAAGGGTACCACGTCGTGAAAGCAGCTGATGGAGAAGAGGCAATTCATGTTATTGAAACGCAGCCAATCGACTTAGTGGTTTTAGATATTATGATGCCGAAAATGGATGGTTATGAAGTGACGCGCCAAATTCGCGCGAAGCACCATATGCCAATCATTTTTCTAAGTGCGAAAACATCTGATTTTGATAAGGTGACAGGTCTTGTATTAGGTGCAGATGATTATATGACAAAACCTTTTACACCAATTGAATTAGTCGCACGTGTGAATGCACAATTACGCCGATTTCTTACGTTAAATCAACCGAAAGTAGCGGAGAGCAAATCTGCTTTAGCCATAGGCGGAGTTGTGATTGATCCTGAGCGCCGAACGGTAGATGTGTACGATGAGAAAATTGAATTAACGCCAAAAGAGTTTGATATTTTATATTTATTAGCGAGCCATCCGAAGAAAGTGTACAATGTGGAAAATATTTTTCAGCAAGTGTGGGCGGATGATTATTTTGAAGGCGGAAATACAGTTATGGTACATATTCGTACGTTGCGGAAAAAGCTTGGGGAAGATAAAAGAAAGGATAAGTTAATAAAAACAGTGTGGGGAGTAGGGTATACTTTCAATGGCTAAAAAGATGAGAAGTTTTCGCTCGAAGATGGTTATGCTATTTGCGTTAAGTATGATATTAGCTGCTGGCATAACGTATTTCATTTATGAAGGATTACGGATTTATTATAAATTAGTCGTTCGTTATGAGGATCCGTTAGCTCAATTTCGTTCCATGGTAAGACAAATTGGGGATGTTAATTTCTTTTTAATTATTTTCATCCCTCTGTCCATTATGTTTTTCTTCTTCCTTACTAGGCCGTATTTAAAATATTTTGATGAGATTTCAAACGGAATTCATCATTTGGCGAACGGAGATTTTACAAATAAAGTGCGCGTTTCATCAAATGATGAGTTTGGATATATCGCAAGCGAAATAAATGTAGCAAGTGAGAAATTAAAGGAAGCAGTGGAACGAGGAGACTTCGCGGAAAGTAGTAAGGACCAGCTTATTGTTAACTTAGCTCACGATTTAAGAACGCCGTTAACATCTGTTTTAGGTTATTTAGACCTAATTCTTAAAGATGAGAATTTGACGAAGGAACAAATTAAACACTTTTCCACGATTGCTTTTACGAAATCGCAAAGGCTTGAAAGCTTAATTGATGAATTATTTGAAATTACACGTATGAACTATGGCATGTTACAACTAAATAAAAAGCCAATTGATATAAGTGAGCTGCTTATACAGTTAGATGAGGAATTATATCCGTTATTAGAGAAACATCATTTAGAAGCAAGGTTGAATGTTGATCCGCATTTACCGATTAACGGTGATGGAAAATTGTTAGCCAGAGTATTTGAAAACTTGTTAACAAATGCCGTTCGATACGGATATGATGGGCAATTTGTTGATATGAATGGGTATATCGATAATGAAGAAGTTGTCGTACAAGTTATGAATTACGGAGATAGCATTCCAGAAGAAGATTTACCGTATCTATTTGATATGTTTTATACAGGTGATAAGGCAAGATCAGAGCAGCAAGGTGGTACAGGCCTTGGGCTATTTATTGCGAAAAATATTGTTGAACAGCATGATGGGAAGATTTCGGCTGAAAGTAATGTAGTTAGAACAATATTTGAAGTACGATTGCCAAAAGACGAGAATGTAACAATTTAATAAAAATTTAAACTTTATCCCACTTTTTATTTTAATAGTTTTTTCTATTCTATACGTAAGTTACGTTAAGGAGGAACTAGAAATGAAAAAGTGGGTATTTATTTCTCTTTTTATAGCATGCACAATCTGTGTGGGCGTTTATATATCACCGTTATTTCAAAAGGAAATTGATGTGAAAATTGGCGGAGAAAATAGTGCAGGAAAGACTGCAAATATGGAAAAGATAGAGATTACAAAAGAACAAATTTATAAAGGGGATCTATTATTAGTTAATAAAGATTACCCAGTAAAAAAAGATAGTATTAGGTCTGACATTATAAATGTAAATCACAACAGTGAATTAGTAAGAGGTTATGTAATATTTGATAGAAATCTGCGTTTATCAAAGGATATTGTAAAAAAGTTTTTGAACGTTGTCGATGCGGCTGGAAAAGATGGCGTACAACATTTCTTAATGAATAGCGGGTATCGAGATTTTCAAGAGCAAAGTAAATTATATAAAGACATGGGATCTGATTATGCACTCCCAGCAGGATACAGTGAGCATAATTTAGGGTTATCACTCGACGTTGGTTCAACACAAAAGAAAATGGAGAAAGCGCCTGAAGGAAAATGGATTGAAGAAAACGTATGGAAGCACGGCTTTGTATTACGTTATCCGAAAAATAAAAGCAATATTACAGGCATTCAATATGAGCCATGGCATATCCGTTATGTCGGCTTACCCCATAGTGCGATTATGCAAAAAAAGAATTTCACACTAGAAGAATATTTAGATTTCTTAAAAGAGAAAAAAGAAATTACAACCGATGTGGAAGGTAAGAAATATACGGTTTCTTATTATAAAGTTTCCGGAAACATGAAAGTGAATGTTCCGGTGAATAAGCAGTATGAAATTTCGGGGAATAATATGGATGGGGTTATTGTGACGGTTCAGGAATAGAGAAAGAGGTTGTTCCGTTTTGGAGCAGCTTTTTCGTATATAAGAAAGGGATTGGCGTTTTTTGTCGGTAAATCGATATTTCTTGTTGAATCGTTGATATATTTTGAGTTACGGTAGATATATTTGAAAAATCGTTGATATAGTGCAGGTTTTGATAGATATATTCGAAAAATCGTTGATATAATTTCCTGTACTATCAGAATTTTGAGGAGTATCTCTTATTCTACTTTTAAACATTATAACGTTATATTTACTTCTTCCTTTTTTTGTGCTACTCTAAATATGTGAAAGAGATAAATAAAAATGAAACTTTAATGTAAGCGTATTCTTGGGCTTCTTATAGAAAAGGGTGGAAATACAATGACAGAACGATTCGTACTACGTAATGTGAAACGTGTGAACGGGGAAGAGATTGACATTGTAATTGAAAATAATAAAATCGCAAAGGTGACGAAAGCTGGTGCTGGCGAGGGTGGAAAGGTTCTTGATTACTCAGGTACTTACGTATCGAGTGGCTGGATTGATTTACACGTTCATGCTTTTCCAGAGTTTGATCCGTATGGCGATGAGGTGGATGAAATTGGCGTTAAGCAAGGGGTAACGACAATTGTTGATGCGGGTAGCTGCGGAGCTGATCGTATTGCAGATTTAGTAAAAAGTAGAGAGCAGGCGAAAACGAATTTATTTGCCTTTTTAAATATTTCTCGCATCGGTTTGAAACGAATTGATGAATTATCCAACATGGGATGGATAGATAAAGAGAAAGTAATAGAAGCAGTAGAAAAGTATAAAGATGTAATCGTCGGGTTAAAGGCGAGAATGAGTAAAAGTGTCGTTTGTGATAGTGGAATTGAACCGCTTCATGTTGCACGCTCTTTATCTCGTGAAACATCATTGCCAATTATGGTACATATCGGTTCAGCGCCTCCTCGCATAGAGGAAGTTGTACCTCTTTTAGAAAAAGACGATGTGATTACACATTACTTAAACGGGAAAGAAAATAATTTATTCGATGAAGAAGGCAAACCGCTACCTGTATTACTAGATGCCGTGAAGCGCGGTGTTCATTTAGATATTGGTCACGGCAATGCTAGTTTTTCTTTTAAAGTAGCAGAAGCGGCGAAGCGTCACGGTATTGCCTTTAATACAATTAGTACAGACATTTACCGGAAGAATCGTATACACGGTCCAGTGTATAGTATGGCTCACGTTCTTTCGAAATTTCTTTACTTAGGATATCCGCTAGAAGAAGTAATAAATGCGGTGACGAAAAATGCGGCAGAGTGGCTGAAGAAACCAGAGCTTGGCCGTATTCAAGAAGGCGATATTGCAAACTTAACTTTATTTACGGTGAAAGATGAACCGATTACGTTAATTGATTCAGAAGGGGATCAGCGCGTTGCTGAAAGAAGAATTGATACGAAAGGGGTTGTAATCAATGGGTCATTCATTGAATGCTAAGTACGGATTAAAAAGAGTGATTAATGCGAGCGGTAGAATGAGTATTTTAGGTGTATCCGCTCCGACAGATACAGTTATGGATGCGATGAAACATGGTGGACAAAATTATGTGGAAATTGCAGATTTAGTAGATAAAGCGGGAGACCATATTGCGAGAATTCTAGATTCAGAGGCAGCTGTCGTTGTAAATTCAGCATCGAGCGGAATTGCACTTTCTATCGCTAGTATCGTTACAGAAGGAAATCGCCGTAAAAGTGAAAGACTTCATCAAGAGGTCATCGCGAAAAACGAAGTGATTATGTTAAAAGGTCATAACGTTCAATACGGTGCTCCTGTTGAAACGATGATTTACTTAGGCGGAGGAAAACTTGTAGAAGTTGGCTACGCAAATGAAGGGAAAGCAGAACATATTGAAGATGCGATTGGTGAAAATACAGCAGCGATTCTATATGTGAAATCCCATCATGCCGTGCAAAAAAATATGATTTCTGTTGAAGAAGCATGGGAAGTTGCGCAGCGAAATAACGTACCACTTATCGTCGATGCGGCAGCTGAAGAAGATATTCAAAAATATGTGAAGTATTCAGACCTTGCCATTTATAGCGGTTCAAAGGCAATTGAAGGACCAACTTCTGGTATTGTCGGCGGTAAACGAAAATATATCGAGTGGCTGAAAGTGCAATTACATTGCATCGGAAGAAGTATGAAAGTTGGGAAAGAAACAACTTTCGGCTTACTTCAAGCGCTTGACGAGTACGGAGTAAAAGAAGATAAGAGTGAGCAAGAAAAAGAGTTATTACAAGTACTTATGCCGCTAAAAGAATTAAACGGTGTAAATGTAACGATCGTTCAAGATGAAGCAGGAAGAGCAATCTTTAGAGCACGTATTCACATTAAAGAGAACGAGTTAAATAAATCAGCAAAAGACGTCGTAACAGCATTACGAGAAGGGGAAATCGCAATTTATACACGTGATTACGGAGTAAGACAAGGATTCTTTGATATTGATCCACGTCCACTTCAAGGTGATGACATACATGTAATCGAAGAAAAAATGAGAGAAATTGTAGGGGGAAACTAAAATGACAAACATTCAAAAACGTTTTTATAAAGGCCGCGTAGCATTAAATGTATTAGCGAACAATATCGAAAATGCGAAAGACATTTTTGAGGCCGCAGAAGGTTATGTAGTTGTTGGAGTGTTATCAAAAGATTATCCAACAGTAGAAGAAGCAGTTACAGCGATGAAAGCATACGGAAAAGAAATTGATGACGCTGTATCGATCGGATTAGGCGCAGGAGATAATCGCCAAGCAGCAGTTGTAGCTGAAATTGCGAAGCATTATCCTGGTAGCCATATTAATCAAGTGTTCCCTTCAGTTGGAGCGACACGTGCAAATCTTGGCGGAAAAGATAGCTGGATTAATAGTTTAGTATCACCAACAGGAAAAGTAGGGTACGTAAATATTTCTACTGGTCCAATTAGTGCAGCTGGAGAAGAAAAAGCAATCGTTCCAATTAAAACAGCAATCGCACTTGTACGTGATATGGGCGGAAATTCATTGAAATACTTCCCAATGAAAGGTTTAGCTCATGAAGAAGAATATCGCGCAGTTGCGAAAGCTTGTGCGGAAGAAGGATTTGCATTAGAGCCAACAGGCGGAATTGATAAAGAAAACTTCGAAACAATTGTACGTATTGCGCTAGAAGCAAATGTAGAGCAAGTTATCCCGCACGTGTACTCTTCTATTATTGATAAAGAAACTGGTAATACGAAAACAGAAGATGTGCGTGAGTTATTAGCGGTAGTGAAGAAGCTAGTTGATCAATATGCGTAAGAAAATTGCAGCATTCGGCGAAGTCATGATGCGTCTGCAAGTACCAGGATATGAGTTATTGTCGCAAGCTAACACATTAAATTACTCCTTTTCTGGTACAGGTGTGAACGTTGCAGCAGCACTTTCTCATCTCGGTCATGAAGGCTTTCTTATTTCAACTTTACCGGAAAATTCTGTTGGGGATGCTGCGGTATCACATATTCAAAAGTTAGGCATTCGGGCACCGTTTATTTCAAGAGGCGGTAAATATGTCGGCATGTACTTTTTAGAAAATGGATTTGGAGCACGTGCAAGCCGCGTTACATATTCAAATCGATTAGAAAGCAGCTTCAATACGGCATGTGAAGACATGTATCAATTTGAAGAAATCGCAAAGGAAATTGATATCGTTCATTTTTGCGGAATTACACTTGCGATGAATGATACGGTGCGCCATCATATGAAATCTTTAGCGAAAGCAGTGAAAGAAAACGGAGGAACTGTCGTCTTTGATTGCAACTATCGTCCATCTCTTTGGGGAGAAGACGGGTATGAGCAGGCGAAACCACATTACGAAGAAATGCTAGCTCTTGCTGATATCGTTATGATGAACGAAAAAGATGCAATGTTCGTTCTTGGAATGAAAACAGAGGAGACAGAGCGAGAGGCGCAACTTGTTGATCTTATTCCAAAGGTTGCTGAAACATATCATATCGCTACAATTGCTGGTACACATCGCTCTATTAATAGCGATAATACACACTCGCTTCGCGGGTTTATATGTAAAGATGGTGCGTTCACTTTTGCAAAAACACTTACGTTTTCTGTATATGATAGAATAGGTGCTGGAGATGCTTATACGAGCGGGATTATTCATGGCGAGATAGAAGAGTTTGCACCAGAGAAAGCTGTTTCATTTGCGTCAGCAGCTGGAATGCTTGCACATACAATCGTCGGTGATACGCCAATGTCATCAGAGAAGGATATACTTCGGGCAATGACGGCATCAGTAGGTGATGTAGAAAGGTAGTGGGTGTAAAGGTGAACGTAACGAGGAAAAAAGGACCATTATATTTACAAATAAAAAATATTATTCGTGATCGAATATTGCATGGTGTATATGCGATTCATACGAATATTCCTTCCGAACCGCAGTTAGAAGAAGAGTTCAAAGTGAGCAAAATTACAGTGCGTAATGCGATTAAAGAACTTGCTCAAGAAGGATATTTAGAAAAGAAAAGCGGTAAAGGAACGAAAGTGATCCGTAATACTTCTGCGACAAAGTTGTCAAAGGGTAAGAAATTTACAGAAGTGTTAGTGGAAGAAGGATATAAAGTACAAAAGAAACTGCTAAAAGCAGAAATCGTTCATAATGAAGAAGGAACAGTGCCATTTCAATTATTCGGTAGGGAAAGTTTTCGTATCGAACGTTTATATACGTTAAATGATGCACCGTACATTCATTATACGCACTATTTCTCAGCACACATGGCAAGTACAGATTTATCGGACTTTGACTTGCAATCGCTTTACGATTTAGTTGAAGACCGAGGTATACATTTAGAAAACTTCAGAGATGAATTCGCTGTTGGACTTGCGCCTAGTTTCGTTGCAGAAGCGTTAGGTGAAAAAGAGGGGACAGCGTTATTAAAACGTATGCGCTATTCTTACGATGAAGTTGGCGAAGTAATTGAATATAGCGAAGGCTACTACAACACAGAAATGCAGCATTATGTAGTGAATTATGACGTATAAAAGGAGGGTATTCGCCCTCTTTTTTTATAAAGTGTTTCATTAGATTCATCCCGCACCAATTAGGTGTTTATTGCCTGCAAATACGGGATAAAAGTAAGGGGAATGAGAGATGGATATATACTTATTAATCGTCACGTTATTTGCAATCGCGATTGTTATTTTAGGGGTATCATGGTGGAAATGGCATGCATTTATTAGTTTAACAGTTGCGAGTTTATTTTTAGCTATCATGTCTGGATTGAATTTGACGAAAATAGTGACTGCCTATGAAACTGGTGTTGGTAGTGTACTAGGGCATTTAGTTGGTATTTTAGCTCTCGGAACAATTTTAGGAAAAATGATGTCCGATTCAGGGGCCGGCATGCAAGTGGCAGACTTCTTTATTCGATTTTTCGGTGTAAAGAAACTACCGTGGGCTATGTTATTTGCAGGATTTGTTATAGGAATTCCAGTGTTTTTTGAAGTGGGGATCGTCATTTTATTACCACTTGTTATTTCTATTCGAAAAACGACGAAGCAAAATATATTATTAATTGCGTTACCTGTTATTGCTGGATTATCTATTGTGCATGGGCTAGTGCCACCACATCCAGGGGCGATGACAGCAATCGGTATTTATAACGCGAACTTAGGAAAGGTACTTTTATATTCATTAATTATCGCGTTACCAACAGCCATTATCGCAGGACCGATATTTGCAAAGTGGGTACATAAAAGGGTTATACCTGAAAATGAACCAGAGCTTGTTCGAGTTACGACTGTATCAACAGATTTACCAAGTCGTAAAGTTTCATTTTTTATTATTTTATTACCAGTTGTATTGATGATTTTATCAGTAGTGGCACCATATATTTCATTACCAAAAAAGATAACTGAATTTTTTGTATTTATAGGAAGTCCAGTAATTGCTTTACTTATTTCATGTTTTGCAGCATTTTATTTACTTGGAATAAGGCAAGGAATTAATAAAAAGATGATTAAAAAATTAACGGATGACAGTTTATTACCGGTCGGTTCCATTATTTTAATTATTGGTGCAGGCGGTGGATTTAAACAAATATTAATTGAAAGCGGCGTTGGAACAGCGATTGCCCAAATGGCAGAACATATAGCGTTATCACCAATTGTGTTAGCTTTTATGGTAGCTGGATTAATTCGAATTGCAACAGGTTCAGCGACAGTAGCATTAACGACAGCAGCAGGGATTGTTTCACCAGTTATTCAGCACATGTCAGGTGTAAATTTAGAATTGCTCGTTATAGCAACGGGTGCAGGATCATTAATGTTTTCTCACGTAAATGATGCAGGATTTTGGCTTGTAAAAGAGTATTTAGGATTAACGGTGAAGGAAACGTTTAAAACGTGGACGGTACTTGAGACATTGTTATCATTTATTGCATTTGGTTTTGCGCTTTTATTAAATACTTTTATTTAGAAGATACCTTAATTGGTATCTTTTTTTTGATGAAGCCCATTTCCAAAAACAAGCCCGTTTTTAGGTAAGCCAAGCTTCCTATTCGCCCTGAAAACATACTATAAATGGAATCCCCTCATTTAGAGCAAGGTGAACTTGTTATGAATGATACTAAAGGAGGAATAGAGTAATGAGCGAAAAGTGTGAACACAGACATGATGATTGTAACCGCAGAAACCATGGTTGCGGAGGCGGTTTTGCGCTTCTAATCGTATTGTTTATTTTATTAATTATCATCGGTGCTAGCTGCTTCGGCGGAGGCGGAGGCGGTTGTGGTTATGGTGGTTACGGCGGTTATGGCGGCGGCTATGGTGGATATTGCTGCTAATTAAAAACTATTGAAAATAGCCTTGTGCATACTGCACAAGGCTATTTTATTCATATTTTTATATGCTGTGATAATTTATTAATGTACAGAGAACGGATTAAGAAGAAGAAAATAATCTCGATAATCCCGAAAAAGGTGAGTACAATCAATAACTCTTTTAGTAAAGAAAAAGCGAACATGCTTTGTAAAAACTTAACCGCAAATAACGTGTGAACACCAGCAACGATATAAGGAACGAAAAATAAAATTCCTAACTGAATCGTTGCAGAGCGAAACATTTCTGATTCAGTTAAGCCTAGTTTTGTAATCGTAATGTATTTTTGTTTTTCATTCGTTAAGTCGTTATACATACGGAAGTATAAAACGCTAGCCGCACCGATAAAGAAGATAAAGCCAAGAAATGCCCAAATAAAGAATTGAGCAACTGCATTTTCTTTATTATGGAGTAACTCATCAGTAGCTGTATAAATATTAAAAGGAACGGGAGATGCATGCTTATCGTCTTTATGTGCCTCATAATATTTTTCGGTGTCATTACTAATACTTTTTAATATATTTTTTGTTGGAATAATTGCATTTTCCCAATTATCCACGAAGTAGTTATAAACTGTAATGGTTTCAATATGAGGAATCATAGTATCGATTGCATAATCTTGCATAATAACTAAATTTGCTAATGCAAATGGTGGTGCTATTCCTTTGTTAATAAATCCCTTTATATAAAACTCCTTTTTATTGGATTCAAGCGTAATTGTATTTTGTTTTACAAATGGATTTGATACAAGGTTTAATAGCTCTGGTGAATAGCCAGAAATAATGTAAACTTCTTTTGAATCAAGGGTGATTGTAGGTCTCTTTAACTGTTTAGCAATTTCGTTATAATCACTCATTTTCATAATTGCAATCTCTTCTTTTGAAGCAGTATCTTTTAAAAGCGTAAATTTATATTTTTTATATTGAAAATGAGCATTGGAAAGTTCGGATTCAATAGTATTAACGTGCTTTCGTTCAAGGGAATGATCCCCTTCTAATTTGTATGTGAAGGGAATAGGATATCGCTCTAGTATCGACGTTTTCGTATTATTATTCGCAGCAAATAGTCCGATAATAATCGTAAATGCAAGCGCAGATAGCATAGAAACGATAAAGAGTACATTAATATTACTACGGGTACGAGCAACTAAATCTGAAATCCATAACATGTTTATTTGTTTCAAATAAAACTTTCTACGCTTCTTTAAAATATAGATAAAAAGAAGAAATGTTTGTGAAAAGAAAAAATATGTTCCGATTACTACGAGTGGCAAAATAGATAATATAATAAAGAAGACAGATCCGTTTTGCACATTTTTTTCGGTTACGTAGCCTTGTGGATAACCGGCAATATAATAACATAACCCTAAACAAGTTAAAGCAAATATCGAAATGAGTATAGACGGCCTTTTTTCGGCTGTCACTTTCTTGTTCCCTTTAATAAGGTGGACTGTTTTACGAGTCCGAATAAACATCGGTGTAAACGTAGAAACGATTAAAAATAAAATGATAAACGTTACGGTTGTCACGATAATTGCTTCTGTTGGCCAATATAAATAAAGGCCTTTCGCACTTGTTAATTTCGAAGTGACTAATAAGAAAAAGTTAGAAAATACAAGCCCACCTTGAATGCCGATAAAGATAGATAATATCCCGATTATCATGTTTTCAGTAAATAACAATCTTTTTAATTGTCTCTGTGAGATACCGAGAATCGTGAGTATCCCGAATTGCTGCTTCCGAACATTTAAAAAGGTCCCGATTGAATATAAGAGAAAGAAGAACGAGAACATAACGATAACGAATTGAGCTGTACTAGCTAAATTCATTAGAGGATCTCGATCTTGAAAGTTTTGTACACTTTGTAAGCGCGGATGATACGCGTATACAGTAAATGAAAAGAAAACCATTATAGAAAAAGCACTACTTACAAAATAAGCGAAATATGCTTTAGAATTACGCGAGACATTTTTAAATGCGAATTGCCAAAATGTCATCCACGTCTTCCTCCTAATAAGGCTAAAACATCTAATATTTCTTGATAAAATTTCTCGCGATATAGTCCGCGGTGTAGTTCGTTGTAAAGCTCGCCATCTTTAATGAAAATGACACGGTTACAATAACTTGCTGCAAATGGATCGTGCGTAACCATTAAAATGGTTGCATCTTCTTCGTTATTTAACTTCGTAAATAACTCCATTACATCAATTGCCGCCTTTGAATCTAAGTTTCCTGTCGGTTCATCGGCAAGTAGAAGTGATGGATGATGAATAACAGCACGTGCTACTGCGGTACGCTGCGCTTGTCCGCCAGAAACTTCAAAAATACGCTTGTCTAAAATATGATCAATTCCAAGCTTTTTTGAAATGTTATCAAGCTTTTCATCCATCTCTTTTAATGGAACATTATCTAACGTTAAAGGGAGTACGATATTTTCACCGATTGTTAATGTATCTAGTAGGTTAAAGTTTTGGAAAACAAATCCTAACTCTTGGCGGCGGAAAATAGCTAACTTCTCTCTACGAAATGTGTGCGGTTTTTTTCCGTTAATAACGACATCACCAGAAGTAGGTGAATCAATTGTAGAAATAACGTTTAAAAATGTAGATTTACCACTACCAGATGGTCCCATGATAGCAACAAATTCACCTTTATCTACATGTAAATTTATATTTTTTAAAGCAGTATGAGGGACTTTTCCTTCATAGACTTTTGATACGTTTTTTATGTGTAAAACTTCTTCCATAGTAATCACCTTTCTATTCGTTAAAACTTAATATGTTGTGATAATTTTTGCATATAGAAGGAACGAATTAAAAGGAAAAATATCACTTCAACTGTTCCAAAAATCATCAGTACGACTGTAATCTCAGCGAAGAACGAGAGATGTAAAACTTCTTGTAGCATCTTTGTCGCAAACATCGTATGGATCGATGCCATAATGTATGGAACAAAGAACAGAATCGCAAGTTGAATTGTAGCAGATCGTTTCATCTCGGATTCTGTTAAACCAATTTTTGTAATCGTCACATACTTTTCTTGCTCACTTGTTAAATCTGTATACATCCGGAAGTAAAGAACACTGCCAGCACCAATAAAGAAAATAACACCTAAGAAAGTACCAATTAAGAAGAACGAAGCGACATTGAGTTTAGTTGTGTATAGAGAATCACTTGCTTCACTTGCATGGAAAGGTGGGTGCTCTGCTTGAATTTTTATCTCGTCGTTATCAATCTTTTTTACAAATGCCGAACCGATGTTATTAGCTTTTTCCCAATCGTTAACTTTAAAGCTATATACACTCATCTGTTTTGAAGCTGATGATAATGTCTCGACATTTTCATCAGATAATACGAGTAATTGTGAGATTAAGCTATTTGGGAATGGATTATAACTTTTATATTCTTTTATGTGTAACTGTAAAGAATTTTGGTTCAGCGTAAGCGTATTTTTCGTTTTTTGATCATGAAGTGTTTCAAAAACTTGATTATCTAAATCTTTAATAAGGATATAAGATTCATTATTCTTCACGTGGAGATTTTCCCAGTTTAATGCTTTAGCAAGTATATTATAGTCACTTTGTTTAATTGCATAATAGAGCTGCGGTGTTTCTTCCGCCGAAGATACTTCATATATATCCGTTTTAAATTGTTTATAAGTAAATTGTTCTTCATTGAACTTTTGTTTTAACCAATTCAAATGTTCATCCGCTAACGTATTTTCAGTATGTGATAAATATGTAAAAGGAAAAGGATTTTCCCTTACTGCATCAAACTTTGTAAATTTCCCAAAACCGTATAAGAACGTAATCATAGTGAAAGCGAGTGTTGATAGCATCGCTACAATAAAGAGCATGTTAATATTTGTCCGAATGCGAGCTGCTAAATCAGAAATCCAAAGCATATTAATACGTTTCATATAAAATGTTCTTCTCGTTTTTAATATACGAATGAGTAAAAAACTAATTTGTGAAAAGAAAAAATATGTTCCAGCCGCAACGAGTGAAGGAATGACAAATATACTGGTGACGGCGTACAAAATTCCAATTACGTCGCCAAGCGATATGAAATATAGCGGATTTGCTGCTAGTACGTATCCAGATATTAAACATGTCGCACCAAATAGAGAGATGAGCACGGATGCTTTTCTTTCTTTTTGCTTTGTTCCTTCTTTTAAAAGACGTACAGCCTTTCTCGTCCGAATGAGCATCGGCGTAAAAGATGAAACGAGAATGAAGAGTCCAAGAAAGATGATCATAGTTAAAATAATAGCACTCGTTGGCCAATATAAATATAAACCAGGTACATGTGTAATTTTGGCGGTAACTAGTAGAAAGAACTGTGAAAAGACAAGTCCAAGTTGAATGCCGAAAAATATGGAAAGAACACCAATTAACATGTTTTCTAGAAATACGAGTCTCTTTAATTGTTTTTGAGATATACCAAGTACTGTTAAAATCCCAAATTGCTTTTTTCTTACTTTTAAGAAAGTACCGATTGAATATAGTAAAAAGAAAAACGAAAAGAATACAATAACAACTTCTGATATTGTCATTAATATGTTCAGAGCAACATTTACGTCTGTCATATGCAATTTAGGATGAAATAAATAAACTGCAAATGAGAAAAAAATTGCGATGGAAAACGCACTGCTTACAAAATAGGCGAAATAAGCTCTGGCGTTCCGAGTCACGTTTTTAAATGCAAACTGCCAAAATGTCATTCACCTAAGCCTCCTAATAGAGTGAAGATGAAAAGGATATAAAAGATACCCTTTTCCTGTACTAATATATTTATAAAACTTAACCATTCGTATACTCTGATAACTTTTGCATGTAAAAGGAACGAATGAATAAGAAAAAAATGACTTCAACGACTCCAAAAATAATAAGAACAGCTGAAATTTCTTTGAATAGTGATAAATCAATTACGTCTTGGAGCATTTTTGTTGCGAACATTGTATGAATGGACGCCATAACGTACGGAACGAAAAATAAAATGCTAAGTTGAATGGTTGCAGATTTTTTCATCTCTGCATCTGTTACACCAATTTTTGAAATTGCTACATATTTTTCTTGTTCATTCGTTAAATCAGTATACATTCTAAAGTAAAGAACGCTACCTGCTCCAATAAAGAAAATGACACCTAAGAATGTCCCGATTAGGAAGTATGCGGCACTTCCTGATGTAATTCTATATAATGAGCCTGCTGATTCATAGGAGCGTATAAGGGGTCCTTCGTATTGGAATTCCTGTCGATCTTTTTGTATTCTTTTCATAAAATCATCAGCAATTTCATACGTCTTTTCCCAGTTTTGTACGTTATAATTGTACGCTGCAACATGTTTTGTTGTATTTGGTAAGTTGTTTACAACAACGTCAGGTAAAATTAAAGTTTGATATGAAAAGTCAGAGGGAATGGCCCCTACTTGTTCATATCCTTTTACTTGTAATGTCGTATTTGTGCTAGAAAGTGTAATGGATTTTCTATTGTAGCTTGGCTCAAATTGGCTGAATAAGGTGAAATAAGCGCTACCTGTTAAGACATATGCTTCGTTATCGCTCATGAATAGTTGTTTCATTCGCAGGGAAGCTGCAAGTTTGTTATAGTCACTTTGTTTCATTGCATAGATGTCATTGTAAGTCGTTATACCTTCATCTTCTTTCAGTGGTGTTTCATATAAATCAGCCTTTAGTTTTTTATAAGAGAAATCTTCCTTTTGTAACTGCTTTTCAAGCCAAGTTAAATGCTCGTTAACAAAAGGATTTGCGTCATATGAAAAATAAGAAAATGGAAAAGGTGAAGTTCTCGAAACATCTAGCTTTGTAAACTTTCCGAATCCATATAGGAACGTAATCATTGTGAAAGCAATTGTAGAAAGCATTGCTACAATAAAAAGCATATTGATATTCGTTCGAATACGACTTGCTAAATCCGAAATCCAAAGCATATTAATTCGTTTCATATAAAAATTTCTTCTTTTCTTTAAAATATAAATAAGTAAGAAACTAATTTGAGAAAAGAAAAAATATGTCCCAATTGTAACAAGTGCTGGAATCACAAAAACACTTGAAACCATATAGATAACGCCTACTTGCGTGTTTATTGAGAAGAAATATTTAGGGTTTGCAGCTAAAATATAACTACCTAATAAACAGATAGCACCAAATAGAGAAATGAATATGGATGGTTTTCTTTCCTTTTGTTTCCCACCATTAGTTTTTAAAAGGTTTACCGTCTTTTTCGTACGAATTAGCATGGGTGTAAATGAAGATACAGCGATAAAGAGACCAAGAAATACAATCGTTGTTAAAATGAAAGCATTCGTAGGGGGATATAAATATATCCCTGGTAGATGTGTAATTTTCGCTGTCACTAATAAGAAAAATTGTGAAAATACAAATCCAAACTGCATACCGAAAAAGATAGATAAAATACCAATTAACATATTTTCAGTGAAAACGAGTCGATGTAATTGTTTTTTTGATATACCTAAAATAGTTAAAATACCAAATTGCTTTTTACGAACTTTTAAAAACGATCCGATTGAATAGAGTAGAAAAAAGAACGAGAACAAAACAATAACAACTTCTGAAAAAATCATTAATCCTGAAATTTCAGAGATCATAGTGGGATTTTGTAATTTCGGATGAAACAAATAAACAGCAAAGGAAAAGAAAACAGCAATTGAAAACGAACTGCTTACGAAATAAGCAAAATAAGCTCTTGAGTTGCGCGTTACATTTTTAAACGCGAATTGCCAAAATGTCATAGACTATACCTCCAAATAGAAGATATAGAAGTAGTTTTATTGCAAAAAATGTATGAGAGTAAGTTCTCATACATTTTGCTAGCATATGTCACGATCATGCTTCGGTCACCTTCTCCGTATGTTCTGCTTGATTACTTGCAGCGTTGTGGAAGATGATCTTAATCGTCGTTCCTTTACCAACTTCAGAATCTAGTTTGACAGAGTGACCTAAATAATCACAAATTTTACTTACAATATAAAGTCCCATACCAGTAGATTCTCCAAATGTACGACCGTTTTTCCCAGTGTAAAACGGTTCAAATACTCTTCGAATATCTTCTTGCGGAATACCAACACCTTCATCACGAACTTCTAAAATAATATCTTTTCCGTTTCGGTAAGCAGATAAGAACACTTTCTTTCCGCGCTCACCAGAGTAACGAACAGCATTCGTCATTAACTGATAGATGATAAATTTTAGCCATTTCGCATCAGAAGCAACTTTTAAATCAGAATGAACTTCTAAAACAGGGAAGACTCCGTTACGAATGAATAGTTCTTTTAGGCCGTTAATATTTTTTGTTACCGTATCTTTTAATGAAATTGTTTCGACATGGAAATCTTCATGGAAGTTATTTAATCTTGCCATATATAAAGCCATATCAAGCCCTTGATTCAGACGATCTAATTCCTGTTTAAACTTTGGAATTAAATGTTCGTCTTCCATTTCTAGCACCATAAGCTGCATAACGGACACAGGTGTCTTCATTTGATGCACCCAGTGGTTAATGAATAATTGATGTTCTTGTTGTTTTACTTCATACGATTGTAGTTCTTTTTGGAATAGACGATACTGCGTACGCACGAGTTCATTTACACCATGAGGCATCGGAGCGGTTGCTCTTTCAATAAAAGCATCTTCCATTTTTTCTGGTTGCTCACTTAATCTATGGTACATTCTACGATTGCGAACATAACGATAAGCGAGGAAACAAATGAATAAATACAAACTTAAAACGACGAAGTAAAATTTATTATTTTGAAATCCATCTACTGCATCATAAAGAACGAAGATGATACCGAAGTTTAATACGTACAGTAGAAAAAATGCAAAATGATCACGTAAAAATAGCTTCATGCTTATTCACTCCAAGTTGCGTTAAAACGATACCCAAGTCCACGTACTGTTTCAATAGCATTTTCAATACCAAGCTCATTGAATTTCTTACGAAGACGCGTAATGTTTACGTTTAATGTATTTTCCTCAACGAAACTTTCGTCATCCCATAGGGCAGCTAATAAATCTTCACGGCTCGCTGTACGAGGGAATTTAGATAATAACATTTCTGCTAAAATAGCTTCTTTTTTCGTTAAAAGAACTTGCTCAGCACCGAAATGGATTTCTGGGCGTTCTGGGAATAGTTTTAAACCTTCCACTTCAACGATACGTTCAGAAATATTTGGCGCATAATCACCGTAAATACGACGTAATTGACCTTTAATTTTCGCCATTACAACGTCGTAGTGGAAAGGTTTTGTAATATAATCATCCGCACCGCTTTCAATCGCCATAATTTGTTCCATTTCGCCAGCACGCGCTGAAATGAAAATAATTGGACAAGTAGATTCATGACGAATTTGACGGCACCAGTAGAATCCATCGAATTTCGGTAAGTTTACATCAAGTAAAACAAGATGTGGTTTCACTGCATTAAACGATTCCATAATATCATCGAAATTCTCTGCAACAACAGCTTCATAGCCATATTTTTGAATGTGAGATTGTAGTAATGATGAAATATTTGGATCGTCTTCAACGATTAAAATTTTATACATATGTATATTCCTCCTAAAAAAACAATTGTAGCTATAGTGTATCATGTGTTTCAAGTCTTTTCATTATGTTGAAAGATAAGCTAGTAAACAGTATGGGTCAAAAGCGTGAAAAGTAAAAAGGGCGCATGTCTAATTGACAATTAATTGGAAATTGTTTAATATTTAGATAAATATCTAAATGTCTAATTAGTGAAAGGAAGAAAGACATTGAATCAAGCATTCAAAGCATTAGCAGACCCAACAAGGCGAAAAATTTTGGACTTATTAAAAGAAAGTGATCTAACTGCTGGTGAGATTGCTGAACATTTCAATATGACAAAGCCAAGTATTTCACACCACTTAAACGCACTTAAAAATGCTGAACTTATTCAAGATGAAAAAAAGGGGCAATTCGTTATGTACTCTTTAAACACAACTGTATTTCAAGATTTATTGACTTGGGTGTTTACATTTACGAATAAGGGGGAAGAGGGGAAATGAAGAAGCATATATTTCCGTTATTATTAATTGCTTTAACGATTATTGCATGGTGTGTCGCGTGGCCCCATTTACCAGGTGAAGTTCCGAGCCATTGGAACATTGATGGTGAGGTAAATGGGCATATGTCAAAAATGGGAATGTTGATTTTTGATGTAGCAATTATGATTTTTATATATGCATTAGTAACTGTATTGCCTAAGATAGATCCAAAGTACGATAACTATAAAAAATTTCCTAAAGCACTTGGAAGGATCAATGGAGCAATTTTATTTTTTTTATTTACTATTAATATGATGACACTAGCAAATGCTTTAGGATATAACATTCCAATTGGAATCGTTGTGAATATAATGGTCGGTATTCTCTTCGTCGTGCTCGGCAATTATATGCAGCAATGTAAACCAAATTTCTTCATAGGTATAAAAACACCGTGGACGTTAAGTAGTGAGGAAGTGTGGAGAAAAACACATCGCTTAGGATCAAAGATTATGATGATTGGCGGTATTGTAATTACGATTTCGGCGTTTCTACCGGGAATGTGGAAAATGATTAGTTTGTTAAGTGTTGTAGTCGTACTGGTTGTTGGTACGATGGTGTATTCCTATATCGCTTATAAAAAGGAACTAAAAATGTAAAACAAAGCTGCTTTTCCTTTCATGGAAAAGCAGCTTTGTTTTTTATTTCTTCAAAACCGGTATCCAAATTTCACTTTTAAAATTCGGAGAAGATATATCTTTCTGTTCATTCCACAATATTTCTGGTCCTTCCGCTAGTTCATAGTTTGAGGAAGGAAACCATTCGGAATAAATGCGTCCCCATACATTTTGTAATGTTTCAGGAAATGGACCGACAGCTTCAAATACGGTCCACGTTGAAGCTGCGACTTCAAGTTGTGTGAATTGCTCTGGACAATCTTTCATTGAGGCTACTCCAATGTAGTGATCGAGTTCTCCCTTTTCCTCCATTCTACCTTCAGAAAAGTTAGTAGAAGCACTAATAATTCCAGTAGGTTCAATGTTTGAAAGGGACTTTAATGTTTGAATGGACTCTGGATTTAAACTTTTCCACATAGAAGCAATTTCTTCATTTACACCGTTAAATACAATCGGTACGCGTTTTGTAATACCAATAATTCGAAATGGTTCTTTTTCTTCAATTCGATAGTTCATTTCGTTTCCTCCTTGAATCGATAACTGGAAGGTCATTGGTGAATAAGCTTTCAAAGAATGATTACTATTTCGGGCCTCTGAAGGTGTTATGCCGTGCAAGTTTTGAAAAGCACGTGTAAAAGAATCTGGCGAGTTGTACCCATATTTTATAGCGACATCAATGACTTTTGCATTGCTATCTTTTAGTTCAAAAGCAGCGAGAGTAAGACGTCTACAGCGAATATATTCTGACAGTGATATGCCGGCTAGGAAAGAAAACATTCTTTTAAAGTGATACTCAGAGCAGAGTGCTAGCTGTGCAACTTCTTTAAAATTAATTTCATCTGTCAAGTTGTCTTCAATATATTGCATTGCAGCATTCATATTTTTTAGTGAATCCATTAAATGACCTCCTCTGTAAGTAGAATAGCAGGAAAGAAATAGCCCCATCCGACATTTCATGCACAACTTTGTAGGATACATTTTTAACCTTACAAAATTGTAATGTTCCTGTAAGGAGAATGAATGGATGGTATGATATCCCAATGCTATAGTAACAAAGTACTTTTGTTCAGTAGGTTAAATTTTTATATCTTTACTTATGCGTCTTACATAACTGTCATGTTTGTGTAAGAAACATCGATAGTGGCAAGAGTAGAGAATGTATATAGTTGAAAATAGAGAATAGAAGAAATGAGGGATGTCGAGATGAAAACAGTGTTAGAAGCAAAAAATATTGAAAAAGTGTATGACACGGGTGGTAATAAATTCGCAGCGTTAAAAGGTATTAACTTACAAGTAAAAGAAGGTGAGTTCGTTGGAATTATGGGACCTTCTGGTTCGGGTAAGACGACTTTACTAAACGTTCTTTCTACAATTGATAATGCGACGAACGGTGAGATTTTAATTGATGGAAAAGATATCGTGAAAATGAATGATGATAAGTTAGCGTTATTCCGCCGCGATCATTTAGGTTTCATTTTCCAAGATTATAATTTATTAGATACGTTAACGGTAAAAGAGAATATTGCGTTACCTCTTGCGTTATCAAAAGTAAAGGCAAATGAAATTGATCGTCGTGTTCTTGAAATCTCGAAAAAGTTCGGTATCGATCATATTTTAAGTCAGTTCCCATATCAAGTATCTGGCGGACAGAAACAGCGTTGCGCAGCATCGCGTGCGATTGTTACAAATCCAAGTATGATTTTCGGGGATGAGCCAACTGGAGCGCTTGATTCTAAATCAGCAACAGATTTACTTGAAAGTATGAAGTCGTTAAATGAATATGATAACTCTACAATTTTAATGGTAACGCATGATGCGTTTGCGGCGAGTTACTGTAAACGAGTTATTTTCATTAAAGATGGTGAGTTATATAAAGAATTGCACCGCGGTGAATTAACGCGCAAACAGTTCTTCCAACAAGTCGTTGACGTAATGTCTTCTATTTCCGGAGGTATGGCTGATGACCTTATCTAGCATTGCCCTCCGCAACATACAGCGGAACTTTAAAGACTACTTTGTATATTTTGCATCTATGATTTTTAGTATTGTTATTTATTTTACATTTAAAGCACTGCAATATAATTCACAAATGGAAAAAGCAGCAGAAGCTTCTAAAAAAATTAGTGGAGCGTTCCAAGTTTCCAGTGTCATGCTAATTATATTCGTAGCAGTGTTCATTATATATTCAAACGGTTTCTTTACAAGGAAACGTAAAAAAGAAGTTGGATTATATTCCTTATTAGGTATTCGTAAAAGACAGATTGGTAAAATGCTGTTTTATGAAAATATGTTAATGGGATTAATGTCATTAGTAATCGGGATTGCGATTGGTAGTGTCCTTTCAAAATTATTCCTTGAGTTACTAGTAAGTATGATGGGATTAAACTTAAATGTTCATTTTGAAGTACCGATGGCTGCAATTGTTGATACGGCAATTATTTTCTTTGTGATTATATTGTATACATCACTTCAAGGATATCGTTTAATTTATCGCTTCAAGTTAATTGAACTTTTCCGCGCAGAACGTGAAGGAGAAGCAATGCCAAAAGGATCTGTCATTATGGCATTAATTTCAGTGTTCTTAATCGGTTCAGGTTATTTCTTAGCGTTAATGTTTATGAAGGCAGTTAAATATGCAGACTTTATGGCAGTTGCACTTTATATTTTACTTGCGACAGTATTAGGTACGTACTTACTATTTATGTTCTTTACAGTATTCGTATTAAAACGTGCAAGAAATAATAAATCATCGTTTTATAACGGTATGAATATGGTAACGACGTCACAGTTACTATATCGTATTAAAGGAAATGCAAAGTCACTTGCGACAATTTCTATTTTAAGTGCAGTGACATTAACGGCGGTTGGTACGTCAGTTACGATGTATTACAACACATTTACGCAATCAAAAGCATTTACACCATACAGCTATTCTTATGAGAAAAAAGATGCAGAACTAGATAAGAAAGTAAATACGATTCTTGCGGAAGAGAAGCAGAATCACCCTGTTAAAGATCAATTTGAAATTGAGACAGTTCCTGTAAAAGGGAAGTTTGAAGGAGACAAAGTTGATTTCATTCTTAATATGAATTACACGATTTCAGAGAAATATCAGTTTATGTCTCAGTCTGAATTTAATAAACTTGCTAAAAAAATCGACGCAGAAACAGTGAATGTAGCTGCTGGTGAAGCATTTATATATGATAGTTCATATATTGAAGGGCATGAGTTTAGTCCACAATATAAAGGAAACAAAGCAGTATTCCAAATTGGAAATGAAACGAAGCAATTAAAAATCCAAGGTGCAAATGACGTTGCGATTACAAATTTAGGTGAATTAGTTGTTGTCGTGTCAGATGAAATGTATGAGCAAGCGAAGCAAGCATTTGGAACACGCGTTGTAAAAAATATTGATGTAAAAGATGAAAAAGATAGTAAAGTGTTAACAGAAAAATTAACAAAAGTGATGCCAGCTGGTGAATCAGAAATGGTACCACCATTTAGAGATTTCTACACTGGTTTCCATATGGGGCTTGAAGGAACAGGACTAATGATGTTTATCGGAATGTTCTTAGGACTTGTATTCTTACTAGCAACGGGTTCTATCATTTACTTTAAGCAATTAACAGAAGCAAATGCTGATCGTGAGCGCTATATTGTACTTCACAAAGTAGGGGTCACAAAACAAGAAATGAAAAAAGCTATCGCAAAACAAGTAAGCTTTATCTTTGCGATTCCGTTAGTAATCGGAATCCTGCACAGCTTGTTTGCATTAAAAGGTTTAGGGAACATACTACCATTTGAAATTATGATTCCGCTTCTAATTAGTATTGGAGTATACGGTGTCATTTATATCGGATATTACTTTATAACAGTTCGTTCTTATTATAAGATTGTGAGTGCGAAATAATAAAGGAGCAGCTATCGCTATAAGCGGTAGCTGTTTTTTGATTTCTTCATAAAATCTTAAGAAATCTCCTCAATTTTTATTAAGAAACGATAGTTATACTTAGAAACAAGTTAAAACTATTGAACGAATGGGGAGAGGGTTACATGCAGCTCATAACATTCTTACACGAATTTATTAAACATCCGAAACATACTGGTGCAATTGCGCCAAGTTCAAAAATATTAGCAAAGAAAATGGTAGATGTAATTGATTTTAATAGAGCGAAATGCATTGTAGAGCTAGGGCCTGGTACAGGGGCTTTCACGAAAGAAATTATGAAGAGAAAGAAGAAGGAGACAATATTTCTTCTTATTGAAATTAATGAAGTGTTTTTCAAAGAGTTAGAGAGAAAGTTTAAAAATGAACAGAATGTTATTGTTGTACACGGTTCAGCTGAAAATATAAAGAAGTATATGGAAGCGTTCCATATAGAATGCATTGATTACGTCTTATCAGGATTGCCTTTTACTTCTTTGCCAGAAGAAGTTTCAAAACGCATTTTAAACAATGCAATGGAAGCAATACATGAGAATGGGGAATTCATAACATTTCAATATTCGCTTGTGAAAAAAGGATTTATACAGCATTTCTTTCCCGAAATTACGCTAGAGAAAGTGTGGCTCAATTTCCCACCAGCGTACGTCTTTAGCTGTAAAAAAGAACTCAGGAGAGCATATGCATAATGGAATTACATGAATTATTATCTTATATTGAACAATACGGTTATTGGGCGTTATTTTTCTGTTTATGGTTAGGTATTATTGGTATGCCAATTCCAGACGAAATGATTGTCATGAGTGGTGGTTTTGTATCTTCAGTAGGGATATTAAGTGTTGTTCCTTCATTCGTATTAACATATTTAGGTGTTGTATCAGGGCTATCTTTAGGGTATATACTAGGGAAAATATTTGGCATAAAAGTACTTGGAAAATTGATGAAAAAGAAAAAGGCGAAGTACCTTTTAAAATCACAAGAGATAGTAGAGAAATATGGTCATTATGCATTAGTAATAAGTTATTTTATCCCCGTTGTGAGACATATCGTACCGTATTTAGTAGGAATGAATAACATGTCATTTAAAACTTATGCAATTTATTCATATGTAATAGGGTTTGTTTGGACGTTAGTTTACTTTGTACTAGGCTCTTTATTTGGAAAGCATATAGAAATGATAGTAACCCTTGTGACCGAGTATGGTATATATTTTGGTGGCATCGTTATCATAGTTTCTAGTATTTCTTATGTGTATATACATAAGAAGAATACAGTAGTGAGTGAAATAAAGTAACATTCATAGTTTGGTAAATGATGCTGGAGGAGATTTTGTGAATAAAGGAACGATACTTATCGTGGACGATGAGAAGGAAATTAGAAAACTTATCACCATCTATTTGAAGAATGAAGGGTACGAAGTATTACAAGCTGGAGATGGTGAAGAGGGTTTAGAAATAGTAAGGAAAAGAGACGTGCATCTAATTGTACTTGATATTATGATGCCGAAAATAGATGGTATTCATATGTGTATGAAAGTGAGAGAAATAGCGGAAATGCCCATTATGATGCTTTCGGCAAAAACGCAAGATATGGACAAGGTTTTAGGGTTAACAACTGGAGCAGATGATTACGTAGCAAAACCATTTAATCCACTTGAACTCATTGCTCGTATTAAATCACAACTTCGGAGATATATGAAAATGAGCGGGGCAAGTGTAAAAGATGAAAATGTGTTTGAAGTTGGAGATATAAAGATAAATATAGCAACGCGGCAGGTCATTATTGCAAATGAAGAGGTGAAATTGACACCGAGAGAGTTTGAGGTATTAGAATTGCTTGTACGAAATCAAGGAATGGTATTAAATGCAGAGCAAATTTATGAAAGGGTATGGAAAGAGCAAGCTTTCCAATCCGATAATACTGTGATGGTACATATTCGGAAAATACGTGAAAAGATAGAGGCAATTCCAAGGAAGCCTCGTTACATTAAAACAGTATGGGGAGTTGGCTACAAGATTGAGAAAGATATTTAAACCGATGATATGGATGAATCAAGTTTTTAAAAAAATGATAGGTAAAACAGTGAGTTATTTGCAAAAGAGCATACGGGTACAGCTAATTACTACATTTACTTTCTGTACATTACTTGGTGTATTAGTAGGAGGGGTTTCATCTTCCTTTTTCGAGGATGCGAATAAAATTTCTATCATTGATTATGCATCAGGTATGGAAGCCATTGATGGACAGACACAAAGGCTTGTTGAAAGTATGACAGAAGAGGGTAAGGAAATTAATATACAAGAACTGCTTGATCAATTAAATCATCAAAATCAATTGAAGGTTTTAATAATAGATGAGAATGGGAAAGTCGTTTATAAAACAAAGGGAGCACCGGAAGAACAGATTAATCTTCATGAGACGATGCGTAATGTAATGGATTTTAAAATGGATCAAGTACGCTATGTAGAAGCACAAAATTTAATTCGAGATAGAGCTGAACAAAAGCGTAAGGAGTTTACCACCTTTTATCCAGTTACTGTTAATACGAAAAATATGTATGTCATTGCAAGTGGTATACCACAAGGAAATGTAAAGTATGTAGTGAACGGTAGTAGTCCACTCCCATCTTTACTAGGTTTTATTACTTTTCTACTTTCTTTCTTTTATATAACGAAAAGAAAGATGAATCAGATTGAAGCAATGGCAGAAGGAGTAAGAGAGTTTTCGAAAGGGAACTTACAATATAAAATCAAACAGGCAGGTCAAGATGAAATAGGTGTATTAACTTCAAATATTAATCAAATGGCAGAAAAGCTTTTGGCTAATATAGAAAAAGAAAAACAAATAGAGAAACAAAAAAGTGAATTGATTACAAATGTATCACATGATTTAAGAACACCACTTACTTCTATTATGGGGTATTTACGCTTACTAGGTGATGCGAAATATGAAAATAAAGAACAGCATGATGAGTATATAAAAATTGCTTTTTCAAAATCAGAGCAGTTGAAGATGTTAGTAGAGGATTTGTTTGAGTATACAAAACTAACAGATGAAAATATGGTGTTAGATTCGCAAGAAGTGTGTATGAATGAACTACTTGATCAGTTAATAGAAGAGCTAGTACCACAAGCAGAGGAACATAAGCTTTCATTTATGAAAAAATTTGAGGAAGATCGTATATATGCCGTTGTGGATTCTGAAAAAATGGTGCGTGTGTTTGAAAACCTCTTAATCAATGCAGTTAAATACAGTATAGATAAAGCAGAAATTCAAGTTTCGCTTCAAAGAAAAGAACAGTATATCAAAATTTCTATAGCGAATTGTAGTGAAAAATTTACAAAAACAGAATTGGAGAATTTGTTTGAGCGTTTTTATAAAAAAGATCAATCTAGAAGTAGAGCTGTAGAAGGTTCAGGCTTGGGGCTTGCAATTGCAAAAAGTATTGTTGAATTGCACAAAGGAGAAATTCGAGCGGAATATGAAAATGGGGTTATTCAATTTATTATCTTATTGCCAATTTAATTAGAAGGGTATTAGAAATATCGGTTACCTTCTAACTAGAGAAGAACGAGCGATAGTGTTGCTATTGATTTAGAGAGAGTCTTATTCCATCATTCAGGTGGATATTGATTAATAAAACAGAGAAGTGGAGAATCGAAAGTTATATGAAAAAATTAAGTGCGTTTATCGTATTGATTATAGTTGGAGTTACATTACTTGTAGTGAAAGGTGGACCGATTGTAGATCAACTCAATCCGTTTATTAAAGAAGGTATTTATTATGCTGTTGTCGACAGTGATGGGGAATATGAAACGAAAAGTAATGGTTTTGGTAGATGGAACTATAAATTTAAAGGGTATGATGAATCTGGTAAAGAACAAAAAATTATGATGACTTCTTCAAAACATTTACGAATAGGAGCATATTTAAAGATTGAATCAAAAGGGAGTTATGGTATGAAATGGGAAGAAATACAAGGTGACGAAATACCCGCTAAGGCAAAAGAAAAAGTAACAATAAAACATAAGTAGTTATAGAAATTATAAGTTGCATTCAATGGATAAAGTAACGAGTAAGCTTCGAATATAGTGGCAGTATATGATAATTTCTAAATTTTTTATAAAGAAGATAAAGATTATCTGAACTTTAGCTAAACTGCATTTCTTCTGTATACAACTACTAGTATTCTATATTGTGTAGATAAAAAATGGTAAGGAGTAACAGGATAATTATGCAGGCTTCTAAGAGGAAAATATTGTTATTTCTTTCAATTATTCTTTTTGTTTTATTGATGATGTATGTATGTACGAATAATAGGTATGTACAAAATATTATTCACAATATAGAAGACATTTATAAAGTGTATAAAGAGAATCAATTATTGAAAGAAAAAATTGAGAACCAAGAATCGTTAAAGAGTAAAGTGCAAATATTAAGTGAGGAGAAAGAAAACCTTACTAAGCTTATCAACAAGACGAGAGAATTAAAGGAACAAGGAAAATATAATTTAATTCAAGCTACAGTAGTAAGGCGTGTAGCAGAAGATTGGTATGGAAAAATCACTCTTAATAGAGGGGTACAACATGGTATAAAGGTTGATATGGTTGTTATTACAGTGGATGGTTTTATTGGAAGGGTAGAGAGTGTAGATCAATTTACATCTATTGTGAAATTAATTACGAAAGATGAACGAACAAATCGTTTAGCAATTACTTTCCAAAGCAATTCATCCATTTTAGGATTTGTTACAGGGTATGATAAGGAAAAACAAGCCCTTCGAATTGAAAATATTCCATTAGATCAAGCGAAAGAAATAAAAATAGGTGATAGTGTTATTACTTCTGAATTGAGCCAGAAAATACTACCTGGTTTTGAAGTAGCGGAGGTAATAGAACAAGAGCCGGATAAATATGGTCTTACACATATTATTTATGCAAAACCAAAGGCGAATTTATATGATTTAGAAGATGTCATTTTAGTAGAACCTAAAGGTTAGCAAAGTATAGATGAACATCATTTCTTTTTTTAGATAGAGTAAGATTAAGAGGGAAAATACAGTCTTTATTTCTTACTCAAAAATAGAATATAGAAATCAAAAGTCCCAAGCTATTAGCTTTGGGGCTTTTTCATATTCTTAAAGAAATGTTAAGAATATCCGCTGCTATTTATTAAGAAATGCTATCTATACTTAGAAATGGGTTAAGAAATACTCGGAAAATATGTAAGAAAAATAAAAATAGGAAAAAGAAGTATAGGAGGATATATATGACAAAATCAGTTGTAGAGGTAAAGAATGTACAAAAGGTATACGGTAAAAAAGGTGAGAGCCAATCGCATGCACTAAAGAATGTATCGTTCTCGATTCAAGAGGGTGAATTCGTTGGGATTATGGGACCATCTGGTTCAGGAAAAACAACATTATTGAATGTAATTTCTACATTAGATAAAGCGACAGGTGGAATTGTTGAAATTGCTGAAACAGATATTATGAAAATGAAGCAAGGGGAATTATCTGATTTTCGCTCAGAGAAACTAGGGTTTATCTTTCAAGATTTTAACTTACTTGAAAATTTATCAATCTATGAAAACATTGCATTACCGCTTTCTCTGCAAGGTGTGCATTCGAAAAGAATTGGATTAAAGGTGAAAAAGGTAGCAGAGATGTTAGGAATTTCAGAGATTCTTCAAAAATATCCGTCCGAAGTATCTGGTGGACAAAAACAACGTTCGGCGGCGGCCCGTGCACTTGTACATGAGCCAGCAATAATTTTAGGAGATGAGCCAACAGGAGCGCTTGATTCTAAAAATGCGAAAAGTTTATTAGAGGCGATGACCAACTTAAATGAAGAACAGGATGTTTCAATTATGATGGTTACACATGATCCGTTAAGCGCAAGTTATTGCCGACGTATTTTATTCATCCAAGATGGAGAGTTGTATAAAGAAATTTATCGTAGAGGTACTCGTGAAGAGTTGTATAAAGAAATTTTAGATGTGCTTGCAGATTTAGGCACACAAAAAGCATAAGAAAGAAGGTTCAGCATGTTATTCAAACTTTCCATGTCGGGACTAAAAAGTAAACGAAAAGACTATATGGTCTTATTAGTGGGGCTTATTATGTCTATTTCAATTTTTTATATGTTTCAAACGTTAGCGTTAAATAAAACGTTTATCGAAGGAAATTCCATGGACGGGATTTTTTCTGTCTTCCAAACGGGCTCATTTTTATTAGGGTTTATTACATTATTTTATATTTTATACGCCAACTCATTTTTATTATCACTTAGGCAAAAAGAATTTGGTATGTATATGGTATTAGGGGCAAAAAAGCATAAAATTACATTGCTTATGTTTATTGAAACAATTGTATTAGGAATAGTATCTCTTATAGTAGGTGTAATATTCGGTATAATTTTGGCGCAAGGCGTTGGGCATTTACTGATGAAGGAGCTGGGGTTTACTGGAGGTGGTTATCATGCATTTTATGTACCATCAATCATTGTTACTTTCATCTATTTCATTGCATTATTTATGTTGTCCTCAATTATGAATGGTATGAAACTAGCGCGTAATTCGTTATTACAACTCGTTCACTCCAATAGTCACAAAGAGCGTACGCCTACTAAAGGAAAACTAGCGAATATAGTAGCACTTTTATCAATTATTTTATTAGCAGTTGGTTATGCTTCGATGATTTATATGAAAGAGTTAAAGGAATCAGGATTTATCATTGCTACAATTACAGTAACATTAGGAACTTACATGCTATTTGCATCATTCCTTCCCATTATTATTAACAAACTAAAAGCGAATCAAAATCGTAGTGAAAAAGGAATCAATGCGTTTACGTTTGCACAGTTAAGTTTTTCTATTAATAGTTTAACGAAAGTATTAGCGACAGTTGCTATGTTAGTGGCTCTCGGTGCGGGTGCAATCTCCAGTGGTATGGCGTTAAAAAATAATGTCACAAATATGGTGGAGAGTGCAGAATACTATGATGTCGAAATTAAAAATCCCACAGCAGAAGAAAAGAAAATATTAGATAGTATTACATTTAAAGAAAAGAACGAATATCGATACAAAGTAGATGAGCAGTTTATTTACCAATTGAAAGAAGATTTAGAAAGGAATCGTCCGCTAACACCTACTGGAAAAGACGGGAATAGTAGCCGATTCGTTCCTGTTTCGAGGGAGCTAATTGTCGGAGCCGTTTTAAGCCATAGCCAAGAAAAAAACGAGGATAATACCAATGTAGTTCCAGAAGAGTGGGCAAATGTTTTAAGGTCTCTTCAAAAGACATATATGAATCCTAGTCAAAAGATACAAATTGTAGATCAAAAGATGTATGACGGGATACAAGGTAAAGAAGAAATTATAATACTGGGGAAAACGGACAATTTTATAACGTATAAAGAAGAATGGGAAAAAATCGATGAATTAGAGCTAGCTAAATATAAAGATATGAAAGAAGTACATCTTTTGAGTAAATATATGCTGTATGAAGGATATTACAGTACTTACAGTGGAACAGTATTTATGGGTTTTTTCTTAGGCATAGCTTTCTTAGCGATGTTGGCAAGTTGTTTAATGTTTAAAATTCTTTCTGGTGCTTCAAAAGATATTACGCGTTATCAAATGCTTCGTAAAATTGGTGTGCGTTATGAGCTATTAACGAAATCAATTTATAAAGAGTTACTTTTCGTTTTCTTGTTCCCAGCGATCGTAGGTATAATGCACGTATTAGTCGGAATGAACATGTTCTCGTTCTTAATAGATAATCCATATTTCCGTATTTGGCTGCCGATTATTATTTTCTTAGTCATTTACGTGTTTTATTATTTCATTACAGTTCAATTGTATAAAAAAATTGTTCTACCGAAAGAAGTGTAGCATATAAGCCTAGATATAAATCTAGTAAAAATTTATATTAGAGTGTTTTGAAAACATATAGAAATGATTGTAGCGAATTGATTTAATGAATATAGGGGGATAAAATATGACAGAAGATTTCCTGATATTTTACTTTTATTGTAAGAGAGGATACACTATGTTATTGATTTCTTAACATCATTTTGATAAGAATTATGACCGGGATGAAAGTAGTAGTTTTTGGGATAGTAGAGAGAAAAAGGTTTGTATATGTATTGTCCTAAGTGGAATGGGAGAATTAGAAAGGGGAATTCTGCTCCTTTTTATTCAAAATGTAATTTGTTTTTTAGTAAAGAATGATAGTTGGAATGAGTTTGAGATATTGAAAAAGCTTTGCGAGGATACGCAAAGCTTTTTGTATAGTTTATTTTCTTTCGATTCACATTGTAAATAAGGAGAAAGAGAATCCTCTATGTTTCAGTTTATAAAAGGTGAAGAAGAGAATTTATTATATCTTTTGTAATAAGCGTTCGCCGCTTTCCATATCGCTTTTGCATAACGGACATTTCGGTTCTGCTTCTAATGAAAAGTTTTTACGCATCCATCCACGGCAGTTTTCTTCTTGGCATTCCCATACAGCAATTGCTTCTGGTTCTTCTACAGGTTTATCATTTTTTCTCCAATACATGTGATCGCTCCCTTAAATTGAAAAGTTTTTCAGAAAAACAAAAAAGGTTGTTAACGATTTTGTTAACAACCTTCTTTGTAATTAGTTCATTATACTTTGTTTTTTGGAAAAATGCGAAGGTTAGTAATTGTTAAAGTATAGAGGAATAAGGATTATATAAGCTAAGGATTATAAATTATCGTTGAAAGCTTTGGTAATCATTCAATTTGACACGGTGTATGACGTCAACCTTCTCCTCATTTTTCTACCTTTTTCAATTTCTACTAATGTTTTTTTCGATAAACCAATAACTTCTGACATTTTTTCTTGTGATAAATCATTTTCAACACGGATAAGTGTTAATTTGGAATTAACGAGTTCAATAAATTCTTGTTTATTTATAATGCCACTCCTCTTTTATTATAGTGTAAATTTATCGAAACAATAGGGATGGTAAGGAAAAAGAAGCAACTATTAATGAAGTAGGTAAATTACCAAAAGGTTCGTACTGGAATATGCTTACAAAGGGAAAGTTTTTACATGATAAAATGCAAGTAATGATGGGTATGACTCCTGATGGACGAAGCAAAGTTAGGATTGTAAGTATGAATCCGATTCTTAATGAGAGAATTAGATTTGTTATTTTATGGTAAAATATAGAGGGAGGGGGGAGTAAGTTATGCTACTCATTGTTAGCCTTATTTTAATTGGAATCATGTGTAGTATGAGAATAGTATCTTTACATATGATAGAACGAGATAAGATAGAAGAGCGATACGTATATTGTCCAAAATGTGATGCGAAAATTAGAAGAGGGAATGCTGCTCCTTTTTGTTCGAAATGTAATTTAATATTTTAGTTCAAGTAAGTCCGCCGAATCACTTTGTATGGTGCTGGATTGTTCTTTTGAAGAAACCGTTGGGAAATTTCAGTGCTATTTCAAAAAAACGAACTGTATTACTTCTTTATACGAGCGATATATACCAAAGTTAAGAACAGACTATGAAAAAGGTATCTGGATTCACTGTGTGGATGATATTTCATTATTAAATCAGTGGGAGGAGAAATATCGAATTTTTCCTGAATATATGAATGTGTTTGTAGAATATGGGAGTGTAAAGGATTTCCCATATTTATCAGATAGAGAGAAAAAAGAATTAGCCCTTAAAATCGTTCATACTGAAATGTGATTGGGATATAGAGATGTTAGAAAAAGCATACAATAAGGTACTGGATTTGGATTATAAAAATGAATTTATTTATATAAAGAAGAGTAGTCCAAATAAAAAAATATGTATGTAGTATAATTTGGCAGCATGAAGTGATGTATGCTGATATGTACTTAGAAATAAGGGAGTATAGAACGAGACGACTAATCAAAAAGGAAAAGCTTATTAGAGAAGAAGATATGTATAAAATGTCTAATCATGTTAGTGACGTGGCTTGGAAATTAAACCATAAAGTAATGTTGATGAACGACAAAGAGAATATTATGTGGATGTTAACTTTTTTAGAGAAAAACGATCCAGATAATTTAGTTTGGAAGATTGAACGAATTGAGGAAAGTTGATAAAAAAGAGCTTGAAACAATTCAAGCCCTTTTTTTATTACTATTTATGTCCTAAAATATGTTCAACCTCATGCACACTTAATTTACTTGCCTTAGCAATCGTTTCAAGTGGCATACCAAGATCATACATGCTTTTAATCATTTGCATTCTTCCCTGTTGAACACCTTCTTTTCGACCTTGTTCAATGCCTTGTTCAAGCCCTTGTTCAAGCCCTTTTTCAATTCCTCTTTTTATTCCTTCTTGCTCTGCGTGAGCGAATTTTGCGGCTTCATCCATTAGAACCTTCTCTCTTGCGTCATAAGCTTGTCGGAAAGAAGAATCTTGACTCATACGTTCCCATTTATTTATCGCTTTTTGTAAAATAGGATCTTGGTTCATAGCAATATCCTCCAATAGTTTAGTTAAGTGCTCATCCTCATTTGCTGAAAGCAATAAAAGCCAACGAACAAATGGATCTTTCCACGGATTTACTTTTTCTTCATGCCATTGTTTTGTTAACTTTGGAATTTCTACAATGTGAATTTCTATGTCATCACTCAAGAGTTTTTGTTGCTGTGAATTCCATAATGTGCCCGTTGTATGAAATTCTTTGTGGTCTGAGAACATTATAAAGTTCAATAAATTAATGGTGATGGTTTTATGAAGCGAACTGTAAGGCATACCTTTTTGTAATTGAGATGTGTATAATTTTCCCCAATAATATAAACTACGTTTCATCATATCGTGATTATTATTGAGCTGTATTTCTACATTTACTTTTGTTCCTGTGTTTAATGTCGCTGAAATATCTAAAATAGATAACTTATCCTCTTCATATTCCCGATGTAAATGTGGATCTTCTAGTTGTAGAGAAGCAATGGGTGATTCTAAAGACTTTTGTAACATAGCGTTTAAAAATGCAATTAGAATATCTTCACTACCATTCGTACCAAACAATTGTTTAAATGCAAAATCAATGCGTAAATTAACTAACTGTTGGTTGAACAAAGTTTGTCCTCTCCCTTGTATTAAGCCGCTTCTTTCCTTCATTGTATCTAAAAAGAACTAGGGCATGCAAACAGGAAACTTTGCTATTTTTTAGCAATATTATTAGAATGTCGCAAACAAATATGTCTATGTTATACTCTAGTGAAATTGAATTCTTCCAATCAGTAGCGGCTGCTATAGAGAAGAAAGATCCAAGTATTATTGTGAATAAGGATTCTAATACGCACTGGAAAGATTGGGTGGAGTTTGATTGTGACTGAAAAGGATAGGAGAAAGAATAATAAATGAAAAGAAGAAGAAAATCCGGAGAAAAAGTACAAATGAATCGTTTTGCACTACCTTTATGCTACGGAAGTGAAGCACCATATTATTATTACGAGGTAGCGCCTCATGAAAGAGAGGAACGCTTCCATTTAACATCAGAACTTTGCGTAATGGACGATGAACATTACTTTATTAGAGGTTGTTTAGAGATTCCTATCATTGATTACCACGAAAATTTCATATGGACTGTGTGGGTATCACTTAGTAAAGAAAGTTATGATGAAGTATTAGAAAAGTGGGATGAGAGAGGCCGAGAAAATAGTGACCCTTATTTTGGTTGGTTATCTGTAGAAATACCAGTTTATCCAGAAACATTAAATTTAAAAACAAATATACATATAAGAGAAGTTGGAATGGCACCGTATGTTGGATTAGAACCAACCGAGCATCCTTTAGCGATTGAACAAAGAAATGGAATTACTTTAGAGAGAGTTAAAGAAATACAAGAAATGATTCAACGATATAACTAGATTAGAAGAGAAAAAACGAGTGCTAGCACTCGTTTTTTTATTACACAACCGCAGGATTATAAATCATCGTAAAGTGTCCTTGTAATAGTTCAATATGACAAGGTGTATGAAGCGAGCTTTCTCCATCTGTATCTACTTCTTTTTCTTCTTCTGTTTCAATATGAATGGATTTCGCTTTTACGTGGAAGATGTCATTTTCATTTGAGTCTTCAAATAGTTTCTTTCCGATATAGTCTTTAAACGCTTGAATGCCTGTTGATTTTACAACAAAAATATCAAGTGTTCCGTCGTCGCACTTTACGTTTGGAATAAAGGACGGGATACCGCCAAGATATTCACCGTTTCCAACCATAACAAGGACAGCTTCGTCTTCATATACTTGTCCATCGTACGTAATTTTTACTGGAAATGTTTCAGCATTCTTTACAGTTCGAATTGTGCTTAAGTAGTAACCAATTTTACCAAGCTTTGCTTTTTCTTCTGCATCGATATTGTTTGATACTTCAGAGACAAGTCCAATGCCCCAGAAGTTTAAGAAGTGTTGTCCATTTGCTTTTGCGACATCAACTGGTTTTACGTGTCCTTGTGTAATAAGTTTTGCTGCTTCTGCAATGTTTTGCGGAACACCAAGTGTGCGAGAGAAGTCATTGCAAGTTCCACCTGGAATAATTGCAAGTGTAGGTCTAGTTTCGAGAGGTGCTAAGCCATTTGTGCATTCAAATACTGTTCCATCACCACCAAAGACGATAATTAAATCTACTTTACTAGCAAACTCTTGGCAATATTTTGTTGCATCACCTTGCTTTTTCGTATGAAGGATATGTAAGTCAGGAAAAGCTGCCGCAAGAGGTGGTACAATTTTCGTTAAGTTCGTATGTAAATCGCCTTGCCCTGCTTTTGGATTTACGATGAGGAGTACTTTTTCAAATTTTGTCTTTGTCATTTTTATTCTCTCCCTTTGTCTTTTACGAATCGTGATAGAAAATAAACTTCCACCAGTAATTGATGGTGGAAGTTTATTCTATTATATTATTCCGTTACAACTGAAGCGATAAATGGTAAGTTACGATATTTTTCTGCGCAGTCGATACCGTAGCCAACGATAAATTCGTCTGGAATTTGGAAGCCAACATATTCAGCTTTTAAGTCCACTTTACGACGCTCAGGTTTATCAAGTAACGTACAGAATTTCAATGCTTTCGGTTTATGCATAAAGAAGTGATCTTTTAAGAAGTGAAGTGTTAAACCAGAATCGATAATATCTTCTACGACAATTACGTTTTTTCCAGTAATGTTTACATCGATATCTTTTAATAGTTTTACTTTTCCAGTTGTTTCTGTTTGATTTCCGTAGCTAGATGCAGAAATAAAGTCGATTGTTACATCGTTTTTAATGTGACGAATTAAATCGGCAGCGAATACGAAAGATCCTTTTAATACAGCGATTACTACGATTTCTTCTCCTTCAAAGTCACGTTCGATTTGAAGTGCTAGTTCTTTTACTTTTTCTTGTAATTGTTCTTCAGAAATTAAAGTATCTTTTATTTCAAGATTCATTGGAGTCCTCCTACAGTGTAAAACTTGTGAACATTTCGACTGTAAAGGAAAGAAAGGGAAAAGTCAAAGAAGATATAAGTTTTTTACAAAAATCCCCACAAAATAGTCAGATGATATGATATACTGATTATATAAAGAAAACGCTTCCAAAAGGGTGATTATGATGAGAAAGAAAGAGTATACAAGTGCAACATTTATAAAAGCATTGTTTTTAACAATTGTTCTTGGCAGTTTAGCTTACATAATTGATGTACCAGCGATTCGGATTTCACTAATTGGAATGACTTTAGTATTAGGCGCAATTTCCCACGGTATGATGTCACAGTTGCAAGAAGCTGGAGTCGATCATATGAAAGATCATATAGATGAGAACTGAGAAACCTTCACGTATAGAGAGTGAAGGTTTTTTGTTTCTTACAAAAATGTAAGGTAGTTGTAAGGCAAATCGATAGTTGCATAGTAGTGTTTTGGATAGACTATAGGTGTAAGGTAAAAGGCAAACATATTTTAGGTAAATTAAGTTTTAGGCACTCTATATGTGAAAAAGGAGTAGGAGGGCATGGAGAAACGTTGGACGACCTTTTCTTTTTTAGCAACTAGCAACACCGTAATGCTAGCTGGCGAAATGGATTTTTTGCACTTGTTTGATCGAGAAGACGATCATTCTTCTTCTAAATTTACAATGAAATGGAATAAATGGAGCGAAAGTTGTAAGTTTGAAGAAGAGGCCCCTAACGAAGAGCAAAAGATTATTTTGACAAACCCTATTAAAGCATGGGTTGTTCAACGTCGTAAGTGTAACGTCAAAAATCACTTAAAGAAAACTGAGCCGAGACAATTAGTTATCGCTCCGGCCCATTCTACTTCTAAATCACGCGAAAGTAACATGTAAATATTGAGACACACACCCGAAAAAACATCGTATATATTGCGATGTTTTTTTATTTTTCTACAATGAAATCTTTAAATGAAATATATTTCATCTGCATCTTATATTTATATCTCTTGTTTATTCTAGTGATACATCCGATGCGAAGTGATGTAAAACGTATAAAAGGAGAGAAATAAAATGAAAAAGAAACTATTACCAATTTGTGCAATGGCACTTTTAACAGTAGGATATTCTTCAGTAGCGAGTGCATCTACTGGAACATTAACAAAGGAAGAAGCAGCGCAATTGCAGCAAGATAAAGTTAAAAAAGAAGAAGCAATTAAGGAACAGCAAAAAAATGATATAGAGAAAAAGCAAGCGGCACAAGTACAAGAAAAAAGTGATATGGCTAAAAAAGAGGAAGCGATAAAAGCCACGCAAAAGAGTGAAGAAGAGAAAAAGATAGCAGCACAAGAACAGTTGAAAAATGATATGGCAAAAAAAGAAGCGGCACAAGTACAACAAAAAAATGGTGCGGTAAAAAAAGAAGTAGCGAAGCCAGCTGTACAAAGTGAAAAATTACCAAACACAGCATCAAATAATGTAGCAATGATGGCACTAAGCGCATGTCTTGTAGCGATAGGTACATTATTTGGTTTGAATCGTCGCAATAAAGTTAAGGCGTAAATAAAATATTGTCCTATAAAGAATGGAATAATTTCATATATTAAAAATGGTAGGTTATTCCTACCATTTTTGGCATGGAGGGATGAACATGAAGTTACTCAATTATATCGGTATCATATTAATGGCTATAGGACTATTCATGGGATCATATTACGCTATGGAATGGTATAAAGGAAAAAGCTCTGCCGGGCAATTAACGAAAGAAGAAATAAAGAGCCTTAACAATATACAACATAATCAACTTTCTCATGAAACACCTGTAACTTCTCAAGTGCCTTCTTCTCAGACAGAGCATAAAGAAGGAGAAAAGGTAGCGATGTTACATATACCGAAAATAAAGAAGAAGTTTTCTATATACTGGGGAGCGGATGATGCAACGTTGAAGAAAGGAGTTGGAATGTTCGTTAGTGATTTAACGACAACGCCATCTGGAGGGGGACATACTGTACTGAGTGGACACCGGGATACTGTATTTACAGATTTAGGAGAGTTAAAAGAAAAAGACACTCTTGTTTTAGAGTATGATAATAAAACTTACACATACGAAATTCAAAAGATATGGATTACCCATGCGGATGATCGTACTGTTATTATAAAAAAAGAAGAATCGATATTAACACTGACGACTTGCTATCCATTTGATTATATAGGGGATGCACCAGATAGATATATTATCGAGGCGAAGTTAACGGCTAGTTATTCAAAATGAAGTTGTAGTTTCTGAAAGCGAGAGGGGGATACATAAGTTATGTCAAAAAACATTTTAATTGTGGAAGATGAAGATATTTTGCGTGAAATTTTAAAAGATTATTTTTTGAGCGAGCAATATGTAGTGTTTGAAGCAAGAGATGGGAAAGAAGCTTTAGTTGTATTTGAGGAAGAAGAGGTTGATTTAGTTATTTTAGATATTATGTTGCCAGAACTTGATGGGTGGTCTGTTTGCCGAAGGATCCGTAAAACATCCGAGGTTCCTATCATTATGCTGACGGCACGTGTAGATGAAGATGATACGTTACTTGGATTTGAACTTGGGGCGGATGACTATGTGACGAAGCCGTATAGTCCGCCAATTTTATTAGCAAGAGCGAAACGGTTGTTAGAAAGTAGAAAAGTGACAAAGCAACTTTTAGAGAATGAAGATGATACATTATCAATCCATGGTATCCATGTCCATTTTCCGTCGCGTACTGTTACTGTAGATAAAACAGATATTAATTTAACACATACAGAATTTGAAATATTAGCGTATTTTATGAAAAATCAAGGGATTGTTTTAACACGAGAGCAACTCATTTCAAGGATTTGGGGATATGAATTTGCAGGTGATGATCGAACGGTTAATAGCCATATTCGTAATTTGAGAAACAAATTGGGAGAGAAAGCAAAGTACATTACAACTGTAGTACGAACAGGTTATAAATTTGAGGGGAATGTATGAGAAAAGGGATTGTACTAAAATTATTTACTCTCACAACAGCATTATGTATGTTAATTTTAGCGACGATATTTATTGGACAAACGATATTTTTTAAACAATATTACGCGAATCGAAAAGTGGAAGATATTAAAGTGAATTTAAATTCCTTTGAGAAGAGTTATTTAAACTATGCAGGAAATACAGAAGAAATTAAGCGACTGGAGCAAGATTTTTTAAGAGAAAATAATACGTGGATTACGACATTAGACCAGAATGGGAATTTAAAACATGCAGATGATTTCTATTTTGAGGTAGCGATAGATCGTAGGCAACAAAAGAGTTTTGGACAACAAATATTCAAAATTCCTTTATACAATCTCATCAATATAGAGGAGATTGATAATAAATCATCAAATGCATTTTTAGGACAAGAAATTTATTTTTCTGGCGTGAAAAAAGATGATAGTTATATTCCATTCTCTTTCGCGTTAGGCAAGCAAAATTTAAGCGGATCTAATAAACCGTTAGAAAAAGCGTTTCAGGAGAAAATGAAATTAAATGAGGAGAAAAAAAGAGCAGCCGGGGAACAACTTGCTAAGGAAAAGAAACCAGCTGTCCAGGAAGAACCTGCTCAAGAATTAGATGCTTACATAAGTGGGCGTGTTACGAACGTTCAGCTTCCTGATGTAACAGGTCCTATAAATCCAATTTATAAAAATAGCATCTTCTTAGATAACATAAAAGAATTTCAAACTAATTTATTATTAAAAGAGAGCAAGCACATACAATATGCAATACAAACAATGGACTATGAAAAAAATGATATAAAATATAAATTGTTAATCAAACCAATAAAAGAAAAAGATGGATCGGTGACATATATTTATGCGATGGCTTCTTTACAGCCTGTAGATGAAGCTGTACAAATGGTGCAAGATTACTACATTTACATCATTGCATTTGTAGTCGTTCTCATTTTTCTAGCTTCGTTCTATTACTCTAAACAAATTGCAAAGCCGTTATTAAAAATAAATGATACGACGAAGAAAATAGCACACTTAGATTTCACAGAACAAATACCGATTACTTCAAAAGATGAAATTGGTGATTTATCGAAAAATATTAATGTATTATCTAATAAGCTCCATTCGCATATTGGACAGCTAGAACAAGATATTGAAAAGGAAAGAAAGTTAGAAAATACGCGGAAAGAATTTATTTCTGGTGTTTCGCATGAATTAAAAACACCACTGAGTATTATGAAAAGCTGCATTTCTATTTTAAAAGATGGAGTAGCTGAGCATAAAAAAGAGTACTATTTTCAGGCAATGGAACGAGAAGTAGATAAAATGGATACGTTAATTTTGGATATGCTGGAGTTAGCTAAATTTGAATCAGGCACATATAAAATGAAAATGGATTCATTTTATATCGATACAGTAATTGAAGATATATGTGAACACCTTTCTGTGGACATAGAGAAAAAAGAACTTCATGTGCATAAAAATATATGTTCATTTGAAGTAGTCGCAAATCAAAGTCGGATTGAACAAGTAATCGTGAACTTCATTACGAATGCCATACGTTATACACCGAATAAAGAGGACATTATTATTTCTACAATAGATGAGAAGGATCGTATAAAAGTGTGTATTGAAAATAAAGGTACTCATATTGAAGAAGAGCAATTAGATAAAATTTGGGATCGTTTTTATCGTGTGGATGCAGCTCGTCAGCGTTCACAAGGTGGAACTGGGCTTGGTCTAGCTATTTCTAAAAATATTTTAGAACTGCACGATGCTGAATATGGGGCAGAAAATACAGAAGATGGTGTATTATTTTACTTCTATTTACCGAAAAAAGCGTAGACAATGTAATCTACGCTTTTTTAATTTATTTTCATATTATCTTTACCTAATCTTTATTTTTAAGCGATATAATCTGGTTAGAAAATGAGGTTATGTAAGGAGTCGATGAACCGTGCATAGCAAGTGGCTAAGTATAATGGTATTTATTTTCTTTTGTGCATTTATTGTATTTTTAATTGATATTACGATATGAAAAAAAGAGCGCTCATTAAGCGCTCTTTTTGTTTGAATTTATTTGATAAGCATTGATGCTCTTGAATAAGCGTGGTGAAGTAAGAAATAAAAATATAAGTAAAACGGTACATAGAATATAGGAACCAATCATTGTGCTACCGTTAAATATTAAAGAATATAGAACTGCTGATTGACCTTTCGGTGCATATTGTCCCCAGAAAATAATACCAGCGATAAAGTGACAGAAGTAGCGAGCAAAGCTACCAACAAATGTAGCGAGAATAATGTAACCAATAACTTTCTTTCCTTCGTTATTTAAAAGTGCTTTTTGAATTGGTCTATAGAATAAACCAGCAAATCCAATGAATGCGAAAGCAACGAAGTATTCAATGAGTACTTGAATTGGTGTGACGATAATGGCATCGCCTACGACAATTTGTAATAATCCCCAAATCAAGCCTCCTAAGAAAGCCATTTTGAAGCCCCAGCGATATGCGATAATAAAAATAGGAATCATAGCGAATGAGATGGAACCGCCTGTTGCTGATATTTTGATTGAAAGTGGTAAAATGTCGATGACCAAGGCGAAGGCTGCAAGAATGGCAGATTCGATCATCGCTTGTAAATTGGTGTTACGCATGTTGTCTCCCCCTAAATGCAAGTTGTACAAAAAAGAATAGATATCATAGGAGGATACGAAATACGTAAATAAAAAAGAGGTATGTATTTCGGACGTTTGCACAATCCCTGCGTTAGCATTAACTAACAGGTTCGAAGGGTCGGAACGAAGTGTTCCCTCTCAGCGGCATGGCTCCCCCTGTGATAACGAGATTCTTTATTTGCTATTGTTTATTGTAAGCGAAATGGATGAGAATGGCAAATGAATCAAGTATGACAATAATTGAAATATAATTGTATTGAAATGTTAATAAATATGAAGCGAAAAGATATAGTCCAAATGAAATAGAGTATGCTATAATTTTTTTGAAAATAATTATCATTCTCTTCTGAGGGGGAAGGTTATGAGCTTAGTAGATATTAAAATTGGCGAGAAAGTGTTAGTAAAAAGTATTCAGTCTTTAGATCAGTTATTAAAGCGTAGACTAGCTGCTTTCGGTCTTGCGGAAGGAAGCGAACTTCGCTTGAAACAGAAAGCGATGTTTAAAGGTCCTTGTACATTGGAGTGTCGTGGACAGTTAATTAGTATTCGTCATTGTGACGCGAAAATGATAAAGGTGGAATTAGCGTGAATAAGGTAGCTTTGCTAGGGAATCCGAATACAGGGAAGACATCATTATTTAATGCACTTACTGGTTCTTATGAATATGTAGGAAACTGGAGTGGTGTAACAGTAGAAAAAAAGGTTGGTAAATTAAAAGATAAGCAAGGAACATTAATTGATTTACCAGGAGTGTATGATTTGAATCCAGTTTCACGTGACGAAGGTGTCGTTACGAATTTTCTACTAACAGACGAATTTCATCATATGTTAAATATAGTGGATTCTTCGCAATTCGAGAGAAATATGCATTTAACGTTGCAATTGCTTGAATTTGGTAAGGCAGTTTCAATCGGCTTAAATATGGTTGATGTGGCGAAGCAAAGAGGAATTGTAATTGATGTAAAACGATTATCAGAGCTATTAGGTGTAACAGTCGTTCCTGTCGTTGCAAGAAGTGGAAAAGGCTGTGAAGAACTACTTACTACTCTTAAAGAAAATGACAAAAATGAGAAAAAGCCATTCATTATTTCATATGGTGTACCAATGGATGAAGGAATTGGAGAGGTAATTTCTCTTTTAGAGAAATCGAATTATAAGCATCCAAGATGGTTAGCTCTTCAATTTTTAAGCAATAACGAAGTAGTAGAAAAAGAAATGAAAGCATTACCAATTTATAAGGAACTTGTAGCCATTCGATCTCGCTTAGAAGGAAAACTTGATTGTACGTTAGAAGAGCACATTTACAAAACTCGTGAAGCGTATATTGAAAAGTTAAAAACAAATGTTATGCAGCATGAGAAAGAAGGAAAAATTCCTTTTTCGGAAAAAATTGATAGATTAATTACACATAAAATTTTAGGACTTCCAATCTTTTTAGCAGTTATGTTTTTTATTTTTCAGGTTACGTTTACGTGGATTGGTACACCTTTATCTGATATGTTAGATGGATTTTTTGGCGGACAGCTTACGGATTGGGTAACGGCTGGACTCACAAGTATTGGTGCTTCTGACTTTATTCAAGCGCTCGTTACAGAAGGTATTATTGCTGGTGTTGGTGCGGTATTAGTATTCGTTCCACAAATCTTTGCACTATTCTTTTTCATTTCATTATTAGAAGACTCAGGATATATGGCGCGAATTGCAGTTGTTATGGATAGAATTATGGAGTTCTTCGGTTTAAACGGAAAAGCGTTCATTCCGATGATTATCGGTTTTGGATGTAACGTTCCAGGTATTATGGCAGCGAGAACGATTGAACAAGAAAAAGAACGTTTACTTACAGTTCTTGTAACGCCATTTATGTCTTGTTCAGCACGTTTACCTGTATATGCATTATTTGCGGGAGTATTCTTCCCTCATAGTCAGGCAACTGTTGTATTTTCTTTATATGTTGCAGGTATTGTTCTTGCATTATTAGTTACAAAAATTATGTCGCTTACTATTTTAAAAGCGGAAAAATCTATTTTCGTTATTGAACTACCGCCTTACCGTGTGCCACAAGCGAAAACGTTATGGCTGAGCACATGGGAGAAAGGAAAAGGATTTGTTCGTAAAGCAGGTACATTCATCTTTGGTGGTTCTGTTGTCATTTGGTTATTAAACTATGCAGGTCCATCAGGGTTTGGTGTTGATATGGGAGACAGTTACTTAGCGATGATTGGTGGATTTATCGCACCACTATTTGCACCCCTTGGCTTTGGAACGTGGCAAGCTGCGGCATCTCTTTTAACAGGATTTTTAGCGAAAGAAGTTGTCGTTTCTACAATGGCAATTATTTATGCGGTGAAAGAAGATGTGTTAGGAAATGTAATGGGAGCACATTATACTGCATTATCAGCATATGCATTTATGTTCTTTATTTTATTATATGTTCCGTGCTTAGCGACAGTAGCTGTTATTAAACGTGAAACCGGATCAGCGAAGTGGACGATTTTCTCTGTCGTTTATCCACTCGTTGTTGCTTATATATTAACGTTCATTATATACCAAGTTGGATCTTTACTCGGATTCTAGAAGGAGATGTATTAGAGTGATGGTCAATATTATAATTGGAGCTATCATTTTTGGTTATGCAGCATACACGTTAGTTAATTTTGTAAAGAGAAGTAAAAAGGGAAAATGCGCAGCATGTTCTTTAAATAAATCGTGTCAGTCGCAAACTTGTAGTCCGGATATGGAGCAAATCGCTCACAAATAGCAAAAAAGCTTTGCGAATTTCGCAAAGTTTTTTTGTTTTACTTTTTAATTTTTACAAGTTGTGATGATTCTACACCATTTTTTCCAGGGAATTCTTTACTAGGGTCTTTATCGAATTTTAATACCCCAACAGATTTTTCATCGCCTTTTACATTTACGTAAGTTGCATCATCAACAATCGCGAACATGTCGGCATATGCACGGCCACTTCCGATAATTGTATTGCCTTCGTATTTTAATTTTGCCCCATCAAGTGTAGCATTTTCTACTTTTTCTTTAGCAAATAATACACCTTGCTCTGCTGTTACAGCTGGTAATTTATCAAGTGGTTTCGTGTCGTCTTTTTCATTAACTTTGCTAAGTAACTCTTTCTTCACGAGTTCTTCACCAGTTTTTTTATCCATGACAAGAACTTTTTTACCCTCTAATGTTGTCATTTTCATTTTATAGAAGTCTTTTTCTTTCACTTCTTTTTTATTTTGATCTGTAATTTTCTGAACTTGCGCATCTGTTCCATATAGTACAAAGCCGTTCGCTTTCTCTCCTAATAAAGAACAACCTGATAATGCTCCGAATGAAATTGCTGCTGCTAATCCGATTCCTACTAATTTTTTCATGATGATTTCTCCTTTTATCTGTTTTATAGTAAATACATTTTTGTATTAGTTCTGAAATGATGAGAAGCTTGTTCGTTGCTTCTGGTATTAGTGTATAAGAAATATTGCAACGCAACTATCGAGTTAGCTTACAGTAACATTACAATAATGTAATTTAGTGAAAGTGCATAAAAATAAGTCAATTTTGAAGAGGGTTAATGAGAATATATTAGGAATACAATGTTTTATATAGAATGTCATATTATATTGGCTGTATTTTGGAAATAACATGTAAGGACATATTAGTTTTGTTATAATAAACACATAGGCTGTAAAAATGAATATTCTTTACTGTAAAGGGAGATTTTTCAGTTTTCCAAGTAGTGAATTTGAAATATGAGGTATATCATAGGAGGAATTTGGATGTCTGTATTTAAACGATTAAGAGATTTAACAATGTCGAATGTGTATTCAATAATTGAAAAAGCGGAAGATCCAGTTAAGATGACGGATCAATATTTACGCGATATGCAAGCGGATGTACAAGAAGCTGAGAAAAGTGTAGCAGCTCAAATTGCACTTGAGAAGAAATTCAAAATATTATTTGAAGAGCAAGAAGCACTTGTGAAAAAACGTGAAGAGCAAGCTCATATGGCTGTTCAAGCAAGCAATCTCGATCTTGCGCGTCGTGCTCTTGAAGAAAAACAAAATGCAGAGCAAAAGATGAATGAATATAAAGCAAGCTATGAGCAAAACAAAGCTGCTGCTGATAATCTTCGCCTGAAGTTAGAAGAAATGCGTAAGCAATTAACAGAGCTGAAAAATAAACGTGAAACACTTGTAGCACGTGTAAATGCGGCGAAAGCACAAAAGAATATTAATCAGGCGATGTCTGGTTTTGATTCAAACTCAGCAAAAGCTGGTTTAAGCCGTATGGAAGAGAAAGCTCTTCAATTGGAGGCTGAAGCAGAAGCAAGTGGCGAAGTTTATAAAAAAGAAAAGTCATTAGATGATGAATTCGCAAGCTTAAACAAAAATTCTGCTGTTGACGATGAATTAGCTCGTATTATGAAGCAGTATGAGAAATAATATAGAATAGACAAAGAAACCGACATGTCTGAAGAGAATTCATGTCGGTTTTCTATTACTTTTTAGAGGAGGTTTTGCAATGACATGGACAAATGTGTTAGCCATGCTTGTATGGACTGGAGCGAGTGCAGTACTTTTATTTGCAATTATGTGGGTTGATTCAATTTTTACTAAATACAATGATTTAAAAGAAATAAAGAATGGGAATACAGCTGTAACAACGCGTTTCGTTATGAAATTATTCGCGCAAGGGTACATTTTATCTCAATCGATAACGAAAGCAAATGACTTATGGCAAGCGCTACTTGCATCAGCAGTTTCTTTCGTTATTTTATTAGTGGTAGAAATGTTTATCGAATTTGTGTTAAAGAAAATGTCTGGTTTAGATTTAGAAGAAGGCACGAAAGAAGGCAGTGTTGCGCATGCGATGTTGGCCGGATCATTACATATCGTTGGTGCACTTATTTTAGGTGCTTGTTTATAAAGAGAGAAGGAGGGGTAAATCATGAGTTTATTTAAACGAATTAAAAATATAATAAAGAGCCCAGAGCCGCCGAAACCAGAGAAAAGTTTGTTAACGTTAGCTCCTGGCGATATGATTGAAGTTTCATTAGTCATGTACGAATTAACTGGGAAAACGAGTATGCATTCTCGTAAAGAAATTGTTTTAACACTGCAAGACGGGAAAGATATTCGTTATTTAAAAATTGAAGACCGTGAAAATACGTATTACAAATTATATACACCAATTGATGGTCGTTTAGATTCGATTGATGAAATTCCGACAACAATTGAAATGGATGATACGGAGTACCACATGGAAGAGCAATATAACGGACGTGTTGTTGTGATGGGGAAAACACCATTCTCTGCTTCAGAGGAACAGTACGTATGGGAATTCCAATCAGATAACCGAAAATTATTACGTATTGAATGGCAAAATGGTCGCACAATGATGTATGAGGGAGAAGCAATTATTCCTGCTGATGTACAAATTATAAGAGCAACGTAAGGGGGCGTAATCATGTCAAACCGATTGTTTACCATGATTAAATCGTTCGTAATCCCTATACTTGCTATCGTTCTATTACTTGTTGTTGCTGGATATGCCTTATCAGGTTGTCAAGGCGGACAGACAAAGTCGATTCAAGACCGTTATCCACTAGAATCTGTCGCAAAAGAAGGTAAACAAGAATCTTACGTGTATAGGGCCGCCAATCGGTCAGTTCCTGAAGTCGCAAAGGAACTCATTAATGAAAGAGAACCGAAGCAAGCATCTAAAGAAGACGAAAATCAAATGTTCCTCGTTTATTCTGATAAGATTTATAACCTGCAAAAGGATAAAGAGAAACCTTCTGATACGTTAATTGAAATAAGTAATAAAGAATTTGTCCGTCAAAATTACCAACCATCCTTCCTGCAAGGATATATTATGGGAAGTATATTAAACGATATATTCGGTTCACGAAAATCATCATACGGTGATTATCGCGGATATAATGACAGACAAAATCATAAACCGGTTATTCCAGAAAGACCACCGACGAAAGAAGAAAAGAAAACCCCGCCTCCAATTACGAAGGAAGGGAAAGGATCTATCATTAAGCGAGGCGATAATGTAGATTCGAAACCTTCCGTAGGAGATACAGGAAGTATTACGAAAAAAGGAAGTAGTACGCCTCCGCCTTCTACTGGAAGCAAAGGAAAAATTACAAAAACACCAGGTGGCTCGAGCGGATCAGATGTGAAGCCGAAATCATCTATTAAAACGCCGCCAAGGAATACATCTCCTCCGAAAACGAGGGTCGGTGGTTCAGGAAAAATTACGAAGAGAAGATAGTTATAGAGACCGAAAAGTGGAAGTTGCTTTTCGGTCTTTTTATTGTGGAAATTAATTCCTTGTAGCTAGTACAATTAATGTATAAGGAGGGATTAGTATGACTATGTATAAAAGATTTAGTGTAATTATGTTCCTCGTCTTATTTCTCAGTTTGTTTATTAGCACAACGATGGAATTCCACTTTGTAGTAGGTATTCTATGGATACTATGTACATGTACTCTTTTTCTATATGTTCCGCTTCGTTTTCAACAAGAAGTGCCCGCCTTTCAAAAATACGTAGCATGGATTAAGAGAGGAAGAAGATGGGGAGAGTAAAATTATATCAGCGATTATCGCAATATATCGACTTACCGACAAATACTTAATAATAAGAAGAGGGTGTGCCAAAATGTTGGCACACCCTCGTTTTTCATAATGATTAATGAATATCACGTTTCTTGAAATTACCGCCTTTTACTTCTGCTACGTCATAAACTGTAATAAAGGCATTTGGATCGATTTCATTAATAAGTTCTTTCATTTTACTTTCTTCTAAACGGTTAATTACACAAGAAATCTCTTTAAATTTCTCTCTTGAATAACCACCGTATACTTCGTTATATGTTGCACTTCGGCCTAAACGATCGCGAATTGTTTCTACCATTAATTCAGGCTCTTTCGTAATGATTTTAAATGCTTTCGAACCACTTAAACCAACTTCAACGATATGAATCACTTTCGAAGCGATAAAGTAAGCAATTGCCGAAAGGATAGCTCCTTGAAGGCCGAATACTGTTGATACGAAAATAAATACGAACATGTTTAAGAATAAAATAAGGTCACTCGTTCCAAATGGTAACTTACGAGAAAGCAATACAGCTAGCATATCGATTCCATCTAATGCCCCGCCGTTACGTAATGCTAGTCCCATACCAAAACCGATAATAATACCACCAACAACTGTAACTAATAATGTATCGCCTTCAATAATAGCTGGTATTCCGTGCATGACAACGGTACCTATTGCTAATGAAGCAATCCCGATAATGGAATAAATAGCAAAGCTTTTACCGATTTGCTTATATCCTAACCAAACGAAAGGAATGTTAATAACTGCGATTAGAGCTCCTAATGGCAATCCAAATAATCTTGAACTAACGATACTTAAACCAGTCACACCACCGTCTGATACGTTATTTGGAATTAATACCGCTTCTAATCCGTATGCTGTGATAAATGCCCCAATAATAATCATCAAAGCTTTTGAAGCGATTTTTAGCTTATTGGGCTTGTTTTTGATAATTTTCTCCATGTAATTTCCTCGTTTCAAACTAGTTTCTTATTTGTTACGTAATTCACACCTAAATTTAATTTTAACATTTTATTTGAAAAAATTCTCCTTTAATGGATGTATGCAGGGAATATTATCACCATATTATCTTTAAAATATTTTTGAAATAAGTATAAGAAATCCCATCCTTATGAAAGGATGGGAGAATGTTAAGAAACAATAAAACTAATTACTGTTAGGAATAAAGCGAAACCTAAAATAGTCCCGCACACTTTCATATGGCGCTTACGTCCCATAACGACAATTGCGACATATTCGCGAATCATTGCGTTAGGCCAGTAATAAAATGCTGTTTTTGATCCAATTCCTTGGCTATTAAGTCCAGCTTGTCTTGCATATATACCAGCGCGGAAAAGATGGAAGTTGTTTGTTGTAAAAATACTTCTATACTTACCTTCAGGTTTTAAAGAATCCATAATTTCTTTAGAGAACGACATATTTTGATATGTGTTTACAGAGCGATTTTCTTGCACTGTATGTTCAATCGGAATTCCTTTTTCAACAGCATATTTTTGCATTGCTTCTGCTTCAGGAAGGCCTTCATCCGGACCTTGTCCGCCAGAGAAAATGATTGTTGGTGGTGTATTTACAGCGGCTTGTTTCCAATAAAAGTCGATTGCTTTATTAATGCGACTTGCCAGTAAAGGCGGTACTTTATCATTAATTAAGCCACTACCAAGAACGATGATGAAATCTTGATTACGCCTTGGTCTGTTGAATTGATATAAAAAATACGCGCTTAAGAAGTTAGATAAATGCACAAAGAAATACATAGTTATAAGAGATATAGCAGCAAAAATAAATTGAAAATGCTCTGAGAATAAACTCGCTGGACTTATGATGATGAATAGTATAGACAATAAAATCCCTAAAGCAGCAATTAAAGTTAAAGAGTTTGTGAAGCGTCTTCCTTCACGTTGCATTAAAATTTTTGCATTAAGAAATAGTCCAAACATTAAAGCGACTATAGCAAAAGGTATCATTACAATTAGCGCTAACATGGGAATAATAACGATAAAATGTAAAGAGTTACTACCAGACTCATATGAGGCTATAGCGCAAAATAATAGAAATGAACAGAAAAAGGCATTAAATAAAAAGCCATTTATTATTTTTCGTGGGTCTTTTAAGTAAGAGATAAGAAAAATAATAAACAATATAAGAGGAATGATTCCAAAAGACATAAATATAGTACACCTCAATTTGTATAAGAATTTGACATATCTTTTATATTACATGATTTTATAATTGAAAATGAAAGAAAAAGGATTTTGAATTTTCTCAATAAAATATATGAATACATATGTTAAAATGTATGTAAGGCGATATATTAAAAGTAAAATGGTTGAAAAGGCACTCTATGGAGTGTCTTTTCTTTTTTTCATGTAATTATGCATATTATATTTATTTTCAAGTGAAGAGGATTAAAATATAAGTGGTAGGCAGACTATATAAAGCAGAATTTCTTACAAACATTTCCCTCTACTTGTTGTATCTAACAATCGTATAACAATAAATAATTCTGTTTTATAGCGTCTGTTTATGAAAGGTGTCCTCTTTGAAGGCACCTTTTTGTTGTTTCATGTAGATACTTTTCACTGTTAATATAGTGAAAAGTATCTATACTAAACATTAGCAATCTTCCGTATAAATATTATCAATTCACTATATATTCCAGTGGTGTTAACCTACATATGAAAGGCTTTCTTTTTCAAAATATTACCCCTAATAAATTTTTGAAGAAGTCAACTGTCTCCAAAATTGCCATTCATGCTTAGCAAAAAAGAATCCAGCAGGATTCTTTTTTGTGTTCGACACGATATGACAAATTGTATTCTAATAACTTATTATTATGTTAAACGGTTATTAAGGGGAGTAAAAGGGGATCTTAGAATGAATTTAAAGAAAATATTTTTAACAGGCGCGATTGTCGTAACAACTCCCTTTACATCTATTGGAACGGCACAAGCAAGTATTATTTTCAAAGATGTTCCAACAGGGCATTGGTCTTATAAAGCAATTTTAGATTTAACAAGTAAAAATATTGTTAGTGGGTACGGAAATGGAATTTCTGGGTTTGGTGATGATGTGACTCGTGAGCAATATGTACAGTTCTTATATAATGCGACATTACCATATGAGGAAAGACCAGGAGCAAATCAAGAGCCAAAGCGCTTTGCTAATTGTAAAGAAGCAAACGATGCTGGATTTTATGATATTACAAGAGATAGTCCGTACTATGGTAAGCATTTAGATCGTGATGGCGATGGAATTGCTTGTGAGAGAGAGAAGAGCGGTAAATAAAAAAGCACTCACCCTGAGTGCTTTTTCTTATGGAAACATGCTATTTTTTTAGGCGATTCTCATAAACTAAAAGTAAGGAAATGAAAGTAGGTGACAAAATGCCGTCAGTTGTGGAAGGTGTTATTATTGAAAACTGTAACGGAACGATTAATTTAGGAGATAAATATAACGTGCAGCCGATTGAAAAAACGAAAGCTTATAATGGATCAGGATCATCGAATACAGGAAAAAAAGTACAAACATTTAGTGGTATTAGTACAGCAGATGTAAGGGATAGCGATGTGAACGATCAAGGAATACAGTTTACTTTATAGATAAATATGTAAAATTGCATAAAATGATGAACTTGCCCTGTGCTACAATCTAGCTGTGAGCTGTTAATGATTCTTCTGTATTATAGTTGTTAGATTGGAAATATAACATCTTATCGAAAATCATACGTAAAAAAGACACTTCAACGAAGTGTCTTTTTTATTTTAGTGATACCCTTTAGCAGAGTCTTTATGAATTTTATTTTTAAAGATACTGTAGCTCCAAAGTTGATATCCAATAACAATTGGTACCATAACCATTGCAACGAAGAACATAATTTTTAAGTTTAATTGACTACCAGCTGCGTTATATAGCGTTGTACTATAAGCATCGTTAATACGAGATGGTAACATTCTTGGGAACATACCTGCAAATCCAGTTGTCATAAACATTGCGATTGTTAAGCAAACGAATGTGAATGCGAGACCTATTTTATGTTTGTACACCATAATAAGTGCGAGTACACTCATTAACATGGCAAGTACCGGAAGAATGAATAGTACCGGATATTCTGTGAAGTTTTGGAATAAATTTGTACGATTTGCAGTTGCTACATAGAAAATAGCTAAAATGATAGCAGCTGCCATTGAAAATGGTCTTGCGATTTTATAAGCGCGATCAGATACTTCACCAGTCGTTTTAATCATAACCCAAAGGGCGCCAGATACGACGAATATAGCAGTGAAGAACAGGCCACCTAAAATACCATAATGATTTAGTAAGCTGAGTAAATTTCCTTCATAGCCATTTTTTCCGATTTGTAGTCCGTAATAAAGGTTAGCGAATGTAACACCGAATAAGAAGGCGATTAGGAAACTACCAATTGTAAATGCCCATTTACAAGTTTTTTGCCAAATTGGTGAATCGTCTTTATGCATAAATTCAAGTCCAGCAGCACGAGCAAACAGTGCGAGTAATACTAAAAATAGTGGTGTATATAAATAACTAAACATATTTGCATATGTGACTGGGAAAGCAGCAAATGTTGCGCCACCAGCTGTAATTAACCATACTTCATTACCACCCCAGAATGGGCCGATTGCTTCTTGTAATTGATTTCGTTCTTGTCGGTCTTTCGCAACGAAAGGAAAAATCATTCCGTTACCAAGTGCATACCCATCAAGAATGAAGTAAACTGTCCAAATCACGCCCCATAAACCAAACCAGACGATTGCAAGCATATCATGAGACATGTGCTGCACCTCCCTCAGTAGCAGGTTCTTCTAATGCTGCTGGTCCTTTTTTCGCGAACTTTAGCATTAAGTATACATCTGCAATTAAAAGTAATGTGTAGAACAAGATTAAACTAATTAATGAGAACCAAATTTGTGGAACAGATATAGGTGATACAGATTCTGCTGTACGCATTAGTTTATAAACTGTCCATGGTTGACGACCTACTTCGGCAACAATCCAACCAGCGTTAATTGCGATATATGGTAGTAAGACAGACCATATTGTAATTTTTAAATAACGTTTTGAGTTTTCTAGTTTTCCTTTTCGATTTAAGTAGAAACCGTACCAAGTTAATGCCATAAAGAACATACCAAGTGCAACCATTAAGCGGAAGCTATAGTACACGAGGTTAACATTTGGACGTTCATCTTTCGGGATATCTTTTAAACCAACAATTTCGCCATCAAATGAGTTTGTATAGAAGAAACTTCCTAGTTTCGGAATAGTAAGGAATTCAAAGTTCTTTTCGTTCTTTACATCAGGAATTTGAACAATCGAAAAGCCTTGTCCTTTTCCAGTTTCCCAAACAGCTTCCATCGCAGCACCTTTTGCTGGTTGATACTTAGCTGCTGATACACCAGACTGATGCCCCATAAACGGTGTAACAGTTGCAGCGAATAAACCTAACATTAAGCCAAACTTAAATGATTTTTTGAAGAACTCCACTTCATTTTTACGTAATAAATGATAAGCACTAATTGCCATAACGAAGAAAGCACCAACGATATAACAACCAATTACAGTATGGAAGAACATGTTCCAAGCATATGGATTTGTCACAAGTGCCCAGAAATCATTTAGTTCAGCGCGGCCGTTACGTACGACGTAGCCAACAGGGTTTTGCATAAAACCGTTTGCTGTAATAATCCAAAGGGCGGAAATATTTGTTCCAAGTGCAACCATCCACATACAGAAGGCACGGAACTTTGGTGAAATTTTGTCTTTACCGAATAACCATATTCCCATGAAAGTAGATTCTAAGAAGAAGGCAACGAGTGCTTCGATTGCGAGAGGTGATCCAAAAATATCTCCCATATATTTGGAGTACTCAGACCAGTTTGTTCCAAATTGGAACTCCATCGTAATCCCGGTTATAATCCCCATTACGAAGTTAATTGTAAATAATTTACCCCAGAAATTTGCCATTTTGCGGTATGTTGGATTCAATGTGCGGGCGTATTGAGTTTCCATACATGCCACTAAAATAACAAGTCCGATTGTCAAAGGTACAAATAAAAAGTGATAAAAAATAGTAATTGCAAATTGAAAACGACTCAGTAACAGAACGTCGGACATAATGAATATTCACTCCTTTTTTACATTATCTACAATCAGTTTATAGTGAAAATACGTTTTAAATAGAGGGGACTTGTTACAAAGGTGTGTGTATATTTTGAAAGAATTATGTCGGTTATCTGAAAATATCTTATTTTTACTATAAAGCAATATCCTTTTTGAGTTTTTTAAATTTTGGTACACTATATAAGTAATGTAAATGAGAGAAAAGAGGGTTCTTTACTATGAAGTCATTAGAAGAGATTTTACAATACAATGAAAAATTCGTTGAAGAAAAAAAATACGAAGAGTACGAAACAGGTAAATTTCCAAACAAAAAGATGGTAATTATCTCTTGTATGGATACTCGTCTTGTTGAATTATTGCCGAAAGCGATGAATATGCGTAACGGTGATGTGAAAATTATTAAAGTAGCAGGCGCTGTTATTTCACATCCGTTTGGAAGTATTATGCGTAGTATTTTAGTTGCTGTATATGAACTTGGTGCTGATGAAGTTTGTGTAGTTGGTCACCACGATTGTGGTATGGCAAAAATTCAAGCAAGCAGTACAATTGAGAAGATGAAAGAGCGCGGTATAACAGAAGAGAAATTAGATACACTTCGTTATTCTGGAATCGATTTAGAAAGATTCCTACAAGGATTCTCTAGTGTAGAAGAAAGTGTAGAACATAGCGTATCAATACTTCGCAACCATCCATTACTTCCTGAAGAAGTACCTGTTCACGGTCTTGTTATAGATCCTGACACAGGAAAATTAGATTTAGTTGTGAATGGTTACGACAATTAAGAATTTACTTTGTCATCTTTTTTATCTGGGACAGGATCAAATCCTCCCGGGTGGAAAGGGTGACATTTTAATATACGCTTGCATGTAAGCCAAAATCCTTTCAGAGCACCATGTTTTTGAAATGCTTCTAATCCGTAATGAGAACAAGTTGGGTAAAAGCGGCACGTTGGTGGTGTCATCGGAGAAATGAACTTTTGATAAAAGCGTATAATCCCAATAAAAATCTGTTTCATAATGGTCTCCTTTTCAGCATAGTCTTAAAGTATTATAGCACGACTGTACATAATACTTTACTAATGTGCATTTCCGTTATATCATATTGGATATAACGGAATTAAATTAAAAGCGGGAGAGATGTTGTATGCCATCAGTAGAAAGCTTTGAATTAGATCATACGATTGTAAAGGCACCTTATGTAAGACATTGCGGAGTTCACAATGTAGGTAGTGACGGTATTGTAAATAAATTTGATATTCGTTTTTGCCAACCAAATAAACAAGCAATGAAACCAGATGTTATTCATACGTTAGAACATTTATTAGCATTTAATTTACGTAAATATATTGATCGTTATCCGCATTTTGATATTATCGATATTTCACCAATGGGCTGCCAAACAGGATATTATCTTGTAGTAAGCGGAACACCAACGGTTCGAGAAATTATTGATTTATTAGAACTAACATTAAAAGATGCGGTTCAAATTACAGAAATTCCAGCTGCAAATGAAACACAATGTGGCCAAGCGAAGCTTCACGATTTAGAAGGAGCACAACGCTTAATGAACTTCTGGTTAAGCCAAGATAAAGATGAACTTGAGAAAGTATTTGGATAAAGTGAAACTTTAATCAATGGTTGATGGGGGAGTGGCCCTATCAACCATTGATTATTAGTTGAACCAATCGGACCTTTACAGGCAGTTAAACTCCTACCTAACCTCTTCGTTTTTACATAATTTGGAGATAGGAGTCTTACTGCCTGTTAAGGCGGGATAAGAAGGGAAAACTGCCTGTGAAAGGGCAGTTTTTTTTGTAGCACGATAATAAATAAAATTATATCGACGATTTTTCGAATATATCGAACGCAACTTGAATTATATCAACGATTTTTTTAATATATCGACGTTTCGACACTGGATATCGACTTGCCGACAAAAACTGACAATATTATGAATCAAATAAAAAGAAGAGGTCGTCTAACATATGTGTTGGACGACCTCTTTTTTATGAAAGTATACTAGACACCCCAACATATAAAACAAAGGCAGAACCGAGAAAATAAACAAATGCCTTAGCTTTTTCTTGTTTCTTCATTTCATCAATTCCAAACAGGATAAACATAATACTTAAAAGAATAAACACGTAAGGTAAAAGAATAGTGAAGTTTGCAAATAGGCTAAATAGTGCAAGAGAAAGAGCGATAGTGGCGATTATAATTCGAATGTTTTTTAACATGTAATCCTCCTTTAAAAGAACATTATAAATGGAATAACAAAAACAATCGTAAAAAGACTTAAGCCGATGCTAATAGTTCCAATTTGTTTTTGCTGTTTTTGAATTGTCTCAATTCCTACTAAAATGCCATATAAACTAAAGAGGAACAAAATGATAGGTGAAAAGATTTGAAAGTTCATTGTAAAGGTGCTGTATAAGCATAAGATTAAAGTAATAAAAACGATGATGAGTTGTATTTGTCTAATATGCATTTTAGCCCTCCTTAGTAGAAAGAGAAGTTACCGAGAGAAAATAATAACAATAGCAACGATTAAAGTGAATACGCCAGAAAAGAAGGAGGGTGTACTATGTACTTTCTTTTGTTTCTGTTTTTCTTCTGCGCTCATGATGAAGGTCATAACAGATAAGGCGATGAGCATATAAGGCATTGTAACAAGTGCGTTTGTAAATATTACGGATAGAGCGAGAACGATGACGATAAGAGTGGATAATATGCGAAAGGTTTTTAGCATATTATTTCCCCCTTTTTTAAATAAACGACTTACCGAAATATTTCTGAGAAGCCAAGTAATAAAGCACCAGCTCCGGCCATGAAAGCAAGCATGCTGCTAGATTGTTTCTGTTTTTTTATTTCCTCTAAACCTATAGTGAAAGCCATAGCCCCTAAGAAAATGAACATGTAAGGCATAATGTCTCTGTTACCGCTAATAAAACTATAGGTTGCTATAGATAAAGTGATAAGTGCAAAAGTAATTCGAACGCCTTTTAACATAAAAGCCCTCCTTCTAGTTTATGTAGGTAATGATGATAACAATCTAAATGAAAGCACCTGCAACAATACAAATAAATCTAGTTCCTGAATCCTTTTTCCTTATTTGCTCAATGGTAATAAGAAGTAGTAAAACTCCTAATAGAAATTGTGAAAGTAGTAGAAAGTTATGTTGACCTGCCAGTAAACGAATGCTGGATATGATGTGGGCTAAAATAAGTAGTATATGAAGCGTATTATGAATTCTTCTTGCTGTTTTTTGTATAAGGGTTATCTTCTGGTTTATCAACGGAATGTTTATATGCATAGCCTTTATTAATCGTCATGACGGAGAGTACTAGTATGACTAGGACGATTATAATACCGATAATTAATATTTTGAACATAGAATCCCTCCTTTTCTTTATTTTACATAATTTTGTAATTGATGAAAACAATAGAAATTAAAAGGATGAAAGAAGGGTGTTACATGGAGACGAAAAAAACATATTATATATCAATAGGAAACGGCCAAATTTCACAAGTGAAGACAGCGGATACGTATAATTTTGAGATTTCCGCAAGTGATGAGGAAATTACGGAGTTAAGAGAGTACTTTGATCAAGCATATGTAGAGGATTTAGGTTCATTTGTACGTTCTCACGTTCCATTTGTTGAGTATCATCACGATTCGAATAATGACCGATATGATGAACAACTACAAAAAGCATATAAAATGATTTACGATTTAGGTAATCATGAGACGAAAGAATTAGTCGCGCAAATGGGAATAATCAATGGATTGTAATTGGATAATATTATGCAGAAAAGCGAGAATATGCTACAATTTGTGGTAGGAAAAACTTGTAACCATCAATAGGGGAGTAATGGCATGTACAAATTTAAAGATTATTACCACAACACTGTACAATTATCGTTTGAACGTTATCCATTTTCTCCTGAGCCAAAGCATGTTTGGGTTGTATGCCGGTACGGGGATCAATGGTTATTAACGCATCATTTACGTCGCGGTCTTGAATTTCCAGGTGGTAAAGTAGAATTAGGGGAAACACCGGAAGAAGCGGCAGTTCGAGAGGTTCATGAAGAAACTGGCGGCATAGTTTCTGATTTAACTTACTTAGGACAATATAAAGTATCTGGAAAAGACAAAATAATCATTAAAAACATTTATTTTGCAACAATTAGTGCGGTAGAGCAGCATACGCATTACGAAGAAACGAAAGGGTCTGTTTTATTAACAGACATTCCTGATAATATTAAAACTGATAGAAAATTTAGCTTTATAATGCGCGACGATGTATTGGCGCGTACGATGAAACATATAGAAGAAATCGGCTGTTTTACGAAGTAAAGTGGCTGGTTTCTTTTTTTTTGTAAGAATGAATGTAAATATATCCTTACAGTATTTTGGATATATTATACAATTTTTGTAAAGATATATTTACATTTTAGGAGGGGAAAGATGGATAAAAGAAAAGAAACGACTGTTACTGTTTCGATGGTTAAATTAAATATCTATGCATTTCTTATAATATTCGCTTTGGCGTTTGGAATTGGTTATTTGCATATATTTCTTTCAGGCGGGGTTCAATTTGAATTTACATTGCCCGTTATGTTTCTTTTGATTATTGGAATGATTGTTTTCGTTTGTATTCATGAGGCAATACATTTAATTGGATTTCGTTATATCGGAGGTGTTCCGTGGAGTGAACTAACATGGGGCGTCAATTGGAAATTAGGTGTAGCATACGCTCATTCTAAAAAAGAAATTACAGTAAAGCAAATGAAGAAAGTGTTAATGTTACCGTTTTTACCGACTGGAATTTTGCCAATTGTATTGGGATTAGTTATGAATCTGGAGCCACTCTCATTTTTAGGAATTTTACTAACAGCGAGTTGTATCGGTGACATTGCCTTATATCAAAAAGTTTCAAAGTTTCCAGATGATGCGCTAGTTAAGGATCATCCGAGTAAACCGCAGTTTACAGTATATGAATCATAAAGGAAGAGGAGGCGCTAGAGTAGCGACCTCCTCTTTTTGTTGTCACTTTTTGTCGGTAAGTCAATATATTGCAAAAATCGCTGATATAATTTATTAACTATTATTTTGTTTTCATCTCTACCTCTAAAAACGAAAGCACCTCCAACAAATCGTTCACCGTGCGTGAATGTTCAAAGTCACCCCAAAACGAATCTCTCTTCCAAACACCAAGAATTCCTACTCGTTCAGAACCAAGCACATCGTTTTCTGGATGATCTCCAACGTAAAGACACTCTGCGGCCTTAACGTCTAGCTTTTGCAAAGCTCGTTCGAAAATTTCAGGATGTGGTTTTTTTATTCCCTCCGCTTCGGAAACGAGAATTGTATTTGTATACGTATGTATGTTTAGTGCGCGGAGATTGCTCATTTGAAAGTCAGTAAAGCCATTTGTAATAATGCCAATTTTAATATTTTGTTGTGTTAAACGTTGAAGTAATTCATGCATGTTTTGGAAAGGAATACAATGATGTTGAAAATTTGTAATGTAGTCGTGCAGCAGTTGCTCTGGTGTTAAAGTGGTAATGTTGTATTCAGAAAGGAGAGTAGCATATACTTTATCTTTCCACGTATATCCATTATTATCGAGTTCAAGAAACCGAGAACAATACTCTAATTTTTCTATGCTCATTAAATGAGAGGCAAAGCGATTATATTGATCATAAATAAATTGTTCTAGAGATTGGCACCGATCTAAAAGTGTTCCATCTAAGTCGAAGAAGACTGCTCGAATCATGGGGAACCTCCTTACAATTTTTATAATTAATTATCGCATATTCGTTAAAAAATGATTATGATATTTTTGTAGAATGGAACGACGGAGGTTTATATGAAGAGACTGTATGGCAAGTTAGTAGGGTTTATCGTCGCAATTGGTTTACTAGCAGGATGCGATAGTTCTATGAAGAGTGTGAAGGAAAAAGAAGTTTGTAAAACAGAAGAAGAATGCGTGGAAATAGGAGATAATAAACTTCAAAAAGTATATGAAAAAATAGATGGATTATCTGAGCTTGAAGCAGTAGAAGATTATGATATAGAAGAGCATGAAAATGAGGATATGAAAGAGGCAGAGCAGAAAAAAGAGGATGACGAAAATTATTTCTTTTTAGCCTCTTATTATATTGATGGTGATGAAATTGTAGATCCTTATTTTGAAAAAATAGAACGGAAACGTTTAAATAAAGTATTCGCTGAAGATAAAGAAGCGAAAGAAGAGGTGCTACAACAGCGTCAAGATAGAGGTTATCATGAAGACTTATGGGATATGTACCGTACGCTCATTCCAGCTAAATATCGAGGGAATATAACAGAATTTGATTTAATAACGGACGGTTATGACGGTGTTGTTGCCCACGTTATGCCTAGTATGGAGAATCCGAAAGATTGGATCCTAAGCTTAGATACGCTTGATTCTGCAGTAAATATCGATGAAGTGATGAAAACATTAATTCATGAGACGGCTCACGTGTTGACGCTCGGGCATAAGCAAATACCAGTAGATGAAAAGTATGTAAAGGATTTTGAAGAAGATAAAGATATTTCAACGTACCGAAATAACTGTGAAACTCTTTTCTTACAAGAGGGATGTGCGAAGGAAAAATCTTATATTAATCAATTTTATAACTCTTTCTGGAAGGACATTGAGCAGGAGTGGACAGAAAAGAAAGTGGAAGAAAGTGAAGAAACTCAAATTGAATTTTTTAAAGAAAAGCATGAGGATTTTGTATCACAGTATGGAACGACAAATGTAGCGGAAGATATTGCAGATACGTTTACAGCATTTATTTTGCAAGATTCAAAAAAGGTGAAAGGGGAATCGGAGTTAAAGTATAAAAAAATTGCGTTCTTCTATCAGTTCCCTGAGCTTGTAAAAATGAGAGCGGAAGTGTTGTCGGGATTAGATGATATCTCAAAAACGATCGAACAACAAAGCGGACAATAATGAGAGGTATATATTTTAGCCAATAAAACGTAAAGAATTTTAGTTCTTTGCGTTTTTTTATGTTGATAAAATTGAAAATTCTGTCTTTTTTTAAAAAGAAGAAGGAACTGAAGCTTTAAAAGAGAATTAGTATAAAAATGTCACAAATTAGACACAATTATAATGCGCATATTGTAGGGACTATAAGTTTACTCTCAAGGAGGTAATGAAACGTATGAAAACGATTCTTGCGGTTGCTGGTCTCATTTGGGTAATGTCTCACGGTTTTCCGATTTTTGAAGGAGAGCAAATTCGTAGTGCATTAAATAAAAAGTATGATGATTATCATGTAATAGATCGAAAAGAAAATGTCGTTACAGTACGTGTGAAAGATTGTTTCCATACAGTTACGGTTGCAGATGGAAACGTTACAAATGAAACAAAGATGTGTGATAAAAGGTAAAGAAAGAAGCTGACTATAGTTTATCGCCCTAAGTCAGCTTCTTTTTCGTTTTCCAATTAGAAGTTTTTCAAATGCCTCAACAAACACATACATAAGTGTTGCGAGGACGCAGGTGAGTAGTACGCTCAGTAAGACGAGCGTGAAATTAAATACTTGGAATCCGTAGCTAATTAAGTAGCCAAGACCTTGTTTAGAGACGAGAAGTTCACCGAATATAACACCGACCCATGATAAACCAACGTTCACTTTTAACGTGGAAATAATTGCTGGGAAGGATGCAGGGAGAACGACTTGCTTATAACATTGCCACTTATTGGCGCCAAATGTGTCCATCACTTTTATATAGTTAGAATCGACTTCTTGAAATGCGCTGTAAATAACGAGAATGGTAATGATGATGGAAATGATTACTCCCATTGCAATCGACGAAGAAATATTTGGACCGAAGATTACAATGATAATAGGTCCAAGTGCCACTTTTGGCATGGCGTTTAGGACGACGAGATAGGGGTCGAGCACGCGAGCGAGAAGTGGCATCCACCAAAGAAAAGTAGCGATAATAGCGCCGAGCACTGTTCCAAGAATGAAGCCTACTCCTGTTTCAAGTAATGTCGTCCATATGTGAACCAAAAGCGAACCGTCAATCCATTTACTAAGGAAGAGATCCCAAATGCTTGAAGGAGAGCTAAAGAGTAAAGGATCAATCCACTCTTTTTTGCTAGCTATTTCCCATAGTGAAAAGAAAAGAATGAGCAGTAAAAGCTGCAGTGAGCGTGCTAACCATGCGCGCTTGCGTTCTTTTTTCTGAAACTGTTCATGTAGTTGCTTTATATTATCCAAGTCGCTCCAGCTCCTTCCATATATCTTGGAAGAGGGATGGGAAGTCGTGGTGATGGCGTGATTCTAACGGTGATAAGAAACGAATGCTTTCAGGGACGATAAATGTTTTTGCAATTTTTCCAGGGTTTGCTTGCAGTAAATAAATACGATCACTCATCGCAATGGCTTCTTCAATATCATGTGTTACGAGTAGTGACGTTTTCTTATATTTGCGTAGTAAGTTGAAAACGAGATCTTCTAGTTTCAACTTCGTTTGATAATCGAGAGCTGAAAAAGGTTCATCTAGCAATAAAATTTTCGGATCGGTCGCTAACGTTCGAACGAGAGCGGCACGTTGACGCATACCACCGGACAGTTCACGAGGGTATTGCTCTTCTACATCATGTAGACCGACTTGCTTTAAAAGTTGTAAAGTATGTTCTTTCGTCTGTTCATTGTAAATTTTTCGGGTGTGAAGTCCAAGCATAATATTTTCTTCAATTGTTTTCCAAGGAAACAAGTAATCTTGCTGCAACATATACCCCATAGATGAAGTTTTCGTTGTAATAGGCTCACCATCTAAAAAGACGATGCCCTCAATAGGATCAAGTAACCCGGCAATAATGGAGAGGAGTGTCGTTTTGCCGCAACCACTTGGACCGAGTATAGAAATAAATTCGCCTTCTTCCACTTGTAAACTCATATCTTCGAGAATCAGTTTGGCATTCTCTTTTGCGAAAAAGCAGTGAGAAACGTTACGTATTTGTAAAAAACTCATACACTTCGCCTCTATTTCTTAATAACGCTTTCGGCAATTTTTGTATTGACGAGCGCTTCATGTGGAACTTCTTTTTGTAATTCGCCAGCTTCTTTCATAATCGTTTGGAGCTGTTTCCATTCTTCAGCATCTAATAGCGGATTTGTCGCGTAAGAATGTTGCTTTTTATACCGTTCAATTACTTTTACTGTAATGTCTTTTGAAGTGTCTTTAAATAATGGAGACACAGCATCAGCAATCTCTTCTGGACTATGTGTATCAACCCATTGTTGCGCTTTATAGAGCGCACGTGTGAATTTTTCAGCAGCAGCCTTATCTTTCTTTAAGAAACTTTCTTTTGCCATAAACGTTGTATAAGGAACAGTGCCAGATTCAGCTCCGAAAGATGCGACGATATAACCTTTTCCTTCTTTTTCAAGTATACTTGCAGTCGGTTCAAAGAGCTGTACAAATTCTCCTGTACCAGATGCGAAGGCATTTGCAATATTAGCAAACTCGATATTTTGAATTAAGTTCGTATCTTTGTGAGGATCAATGCCATTTTTCTTTAAAACGTATTCTCCAACCATTTGCGGCATGCCGCCTTTACGTTGTCCTAAAAACGTAACACCTTTTACGTCATTCCAATTAAAAGAGTCTAACTTTTTACGCGAAACTAAAAATGTTCCATCTGTTTGTGTAAGTTGTGCGAAGTTAATGACGGGGTCTTTTGCTCCTTGTTGATGAACGTAAATAGACGTTTCAGAACCGACGAGAGCAATATCAATTCCGCCAGATAATAGGGCGGTCATCGTTTTGTCTCCGCCAGCTGTTGTTTGGAGGTCAATATTTAATCCTTCATCTTTAAAAAATCCTTTTTCAATCCCGACATATAACGGGGCGTAGAAGAGAGAATGGGTAACTTCGCCGATGCGAATGTTTTGAGTTTGTTCTTTCGTACCTTCTTTTTTACTACTGCAAGCAGCAAATGTGAAAACAGCTAGTAACATGATGCAAAAAACAGCTATAAATTTTTTCACTATATGACACCTCCTAGAAGTCACTCTACAAGCATGATATGTAGGTAAGTGCCCATATGTGAGTGTAGATAGCAGGAATTTTTTTGGTGATAAAGAAGTACAAATATAAGGGGTGATAAAATGGAGTACGAATATGATGATAGCGTACATTTACATCTTGATTATTTCGGAACAGAATGTGATATGGAATCGATTGCTTATAAGCGGAAGAATGAAGACGTGTGGGATGTGTATTTTAATTTTGGAGCATATGGTCTTCAGAAAGATGAGATTGAGACAGGTAGATTTATGGACGAATATGCTGGTCATTACGTTTTTTCTGTACATGCTCGTGATCTTAGCTGGGAATTTGGAAGTGCTCAATTTGAAGAGTGGGTTTTGAGAAATCAAATAGTAGAAAAATCGCTGCAAAAATAGGGAGGAATTTTGTGGTCGATTTTCTCATTTTCTTGTTCATTTTCGTAGTCGGATTTTTTATTATGCAAGTACTCGTTTATCGATTTGCAAAGAAAAACATTCAAAAATATACAAAAAGAAAATGGATTCATATGTGGCTAGAGATGAATATGAAAAAGGGCCCGAGATTAGATCTTTTTGATTTTGTAGTTATCGTACTTGTATGTATTATATGGAAAGTATGGATGTATTCTCTTATATAATACATATGCTCATGTCTGTTAGACTGAAGGAGAACCTGTCAGTGTTGGTAGGTTCTTTTTTTATGGTAATAATTTTGTGAAGCATAGTTCATTTATGCTGTTAGAATATAGAGCGAAGAAGTTTTATCCCGTTCAATCTTGAATGGTTCGGACTTATTAAAGTTTCACTGTATTTTTAAGGGGAAATTAAGGATACATGTGTATAATACAAACACATAGGGAGACTAACTGTATACAAATATGTTATTTTGTATATGACAATATGTTTGTTGATGCGAGACGAAGGGGTAAAGGAAAGAGGGAATAAATTGCGTTTTGATTTTTTAACACGACAACGAAGAAGAGATGAATTTTATCTTAGTTTTTCTCCTCAAGAGCCGAGGAAGAATCTATTAATTTCTATCATTCTTAGTGGAATGTGGGCGATTTGTTTAGAAACGCTGTTTTTTGTTATGTTAAGATCTTTCGAATTCGAGAGAACTAAAGAATTTTTTAATGGGAAAATACAGCTAAGTATACTTATTATTGTTTTGTGGGGTGTACTACTATACATTATTCATTTAAATAAAGGCATCGGTCATAAACTTAGGCCGGCTATTAGAGCTTACGCCTTACTATTTTTAATTGCCCATACAATGAATTGGATGTATATCATGATGCAGGAGAATATGAGCCTTGTATTAGTTAATAACTGGATTTACCAGCGATACGGACAGTATATACTAAGCCTATTATTTATTTATATGATATATGTTTTTGTGTATAGTTTGCTTGGACGAATCTTTTTGAGTGTCACGATAACAAGTTTGGTGTTAATTATCTTTGGTATTGTGAACCATTTTAAACTTATTTTTAGAGGAGATCCATTCTATCCGTCTGATTTCATACAGATTACTCAAATGCAGTCCGTTATACCAATGGTTATGGACTATTTTAGTTGGTGGACTATATTTTTGGGAATATTCGGGATTACTCTGCTTGTATATTTAGTTATGTATATACGAAAGCATATTCCAGTGATAAAACCTAATATAATTACGAGAATTATTTTAATATGTGGTTCTACGTTTATGGTGTATGCATATAGTAATTATCCTAATACATTTATGAGTAATGTATTGCAAAAATACGGGGTAACCTTCGTGGCTTGGAATCAAAATGTAAACTATATTGATAATGGTTTTGTTTTAGGATTTGTCAGTAACTTAGACACAACTGTCATTGAGAAGCCAGAAGAATATTCAAAAGAAACTATGCAACAAATTTCAAATAATATAAAGAAACAATATGGAAGCAATGTAGGGAAAAAAGAAAAGAGCGAGAAGCCAAATATTATATTTTTCATGAGTGAAGCTTTTTGGGATCCAACAAAGCTAACGAATCTTTCATTTAGCGAAGATCCGGTGCCGAATTTACATCACTATATTGAGAATTTTCCGGGTGGACAAACAGTAGCTCCTGTATTCGGGGGAAATACAGCGAATACAGAATTTGAAGCGTTAACGAGCTATTCAATGAGCTTTTTAAAGCAAGGTTCTATACCATATCAACAAGCGGTGACAGGACAAAGAGAAATTCCGTCTATCGCAAGTGAATTGAAAAAACATGGATATTATACGAATGCAATTCATGCTTATGGAAGGTCATTTTATAAGCGGGATGATGTATATAATGTTTTAGGAATTGATAATTTCAATGCAGAAGATACAATGCAAAACGTAGAGGTAGATGGAGATTATATTAGCGATGTATCTATTAGTAAAGAAATAATAGAGGAATTGAATAAGAGACAGCAACCTACGTTTATTCATGCAGTTACGATGCAAAATCATTTCCCATTCAATCCAGGACGATTTGAAGAAAAGCAAATAGAAATTAGCGGATTAACAGAAGAGGGATCGAAAGCAGAATTAGAAACATATACTGAGGGTGTACGTCGTTCTGATGAGGCTCTAAAATATTTAGTAGAACAAATTCAAGAGCTAGAAAGGCCTACTATATTGGTTTTCTTTGGAGATCACTTACCGATATTAGGGGTAAATAAAGCTATCTATGAAGAAGCTGGATATATAGAAAATGAAGAAACTCTAAATGAAAGATTAGCTATGTCAGAAACGCCATTGTTAATGTATGCAAATTTCGATTTGCCAAATGACAATTTAGGTTTAGTAAGTCCAATTTATTTTTCTAATCTTGTTTTTGATTATGCAGGGATAAATAAATCACCGTTTTATCAATTTTTATCAGAAATGCATAAAGAAATACCAGTCCTTAAAGAGGAGTTAAAGGTTAATAAAGATGGAGAAGAGATAACAGATTTAACAAAGAAACAAAAAGAAATGTTAGAGCAATATAAAATGATCCAATATGATTTACTTGCTGGAAAGCAGTATAGTAAAGATATACTTTTTAAATAAAACAAACAAAAAGAACTTGTATAACAATACAAGTTCTTTTTTTATAGTATTTAACGGGGTAACCAGACAAGCTGGGTTTAGGGAGTATTACCTGTATATTTAGTATAAATGAAAATGTAATCGTTTTATTGATTGATTTGTGAGAAATATGTGAATTTTAATCTTTTCAAAAACTGCGTTCCTATCGAAACGATTTGGTATAGATTTTTATGAATGCAAAAACTTTATAAGTTCTTCATTTAATTCATCCGCTTGATCGATTGGCGAGCCGTGACCGCTATTTGTAAGAGGATGTAACTGGGAATTTTTAATCTGCTTTTGTGTGAGTTCAGCGCTTTTGTAAGGGATCAGTTGATCGTGAACACCGTGGAATATTTTTGTTGGGACGTTAATTTTACTTAAATCTTTCGTTACGTCTTCATTTGCGGCTGCTTGCAATATTTTGATGAGAGCGTAGGAAGCAGACTGCATGCCGAGATAAGAAAACCATTCTAACGTAGCAGATCCTAAGTTTCTATTGAAAAATGATAAAGATACATCATTTAAAAATTTAGGCATATTGGCATACATTTGATTAATGAGGGTATCCGCTTGTTCTTTTGGGACGCCATAGGGCGATTCTTGATTTTTAACGAAAGAGGGGGAAACAGCATCGATTAATACAAGTTTAGAAATACGACGGCCATTGTAGCGGGACATGTACCGAATAGAAAGAGCGCCACCTATTGAAAAACCGACTAATGTAGCACTTTCTACTTGAAGTGCTTCTAGAACAATGGCGATATCGTCTGCTAAACGATCGTAAGTGTAACCAGTCCACGGTTTATCAGATTGCCCGTTTCCGCGTATATCCATAGCGATGCAGCGGAAACCATGCTGTGGTAACACATTGAGTTGATATTGGTACATTTGATGATTTAAAGGCCAGCCATGAACGAAAAACACGGTTTTACTACCGGGTCCAGGATTAACGTCTTGCACAAAAATATGCACATCTTTCTCGACGGTAACAAACATAAATTATCCCCCTAACCTATTCATATGCTCTATCCCAAAAGCGTTGTTTCGTCATGGCTTTAATGAATTCATTTGCAAGTTGCGTAGGATTTTGTTCTATTAGGACGCCAGGCTTTCCTTCAATATTTAAAGATTGAATAACGGTAGATCCATTTTGAAAGGCACCAATTGGCTTAAAGTGATTATATGATTCTACGACAAATGAACTCGCTTTATTAAGAAACTGTTCATCAAGGTTTCCTCCAATAAGAAGTAGCCCGTCATAAAGAAGTGAAGATCCCATTAAGAAAGTGTCATTCACGTCCCAACGTACATTTTGCGTTCCTTGCACAATACCTAATCGCTCGGAAACAATTACTGGCTGCAACCCAACTTGTTTGAATTGATTTACTATATATTGCGCGTTTTGTCCGTCATATCCATTTGCAACAATGACACCTACTCGTAATGTATTAGGACTAAATGTCGTATTTGCCATACTGAGTGCTGGCGATGATTTCGTAACGCCCGATTCTTGAATATTTGGGACTTTTGCGCCGATTGCTTCAGCGACTAACGTAGCTAATTCAGTACTAATATGCCCAATCATAGTTACGACTTGTTGGCGGACCGATTTACTTTTTACTTTTCCTAATTCAAAGGAGAAGGCTTGCATAATATGAACCTTTTCGACGTTACTCATACTATTCCAAAATAAACGTGCTTGAGAGAAATGATCTTTGAAACTAGCGGCTGTTTCTCTCGTTTTATGTCCTGATACAGTAGAAGGATATGTAACGAACCCACCCTTTGTACCGGGGACAGTGTAAGGAGTGTTATTTGCTAAGGAATTATTATGGTAAGCAATTTTTCCTTTGTCGATTATATATTTAGATGCACCATCTCTTTGATTGTTGTGAAATGGGCATATCGGACGGTTAATCGGTAATTCTTGATAATTTGTACCGACGCGTGCCAATTGAGTGTCTGTATAAGAAAAGAGCCTACCTTGTAAGAGCGGATCATTTGTAAAATCAATACCACGGACGATACTTCCCGGATGAAGCGCGACTTGTTCCGTTTCAGCGAATACATTCTCGACGTTGCGATTTAATGTCATTTTCCCGATGATTTTAACGGGGAAATCTTCTTCAGGCCAAATTTTCGTCGCATCTAATATATCGAAATCGTATTTAAATTCATCCTGTTCTTCTAAAATTTGAATGCCAAGTTCGTACTCAGGATAGTTTCCAGCATTAATATTTTCCCATAAATCACGGCGATGGTAATCTGGATCAGCACCACCTAATTTTTGCGCTTCATCCCAAATTAATGAGTGAATGCCGAGCTTCGGCTTCCAGTGAAATTTTACGAATCGTGACTTTCCATTTTTATTCACTAAGCGAAATGTATGAACGCCAAACCCTTGCATCATTCGAAAACTTCTTGGAATGGCACGATCAGACATAATCCACATCATCATCGCAGCCGATTCTTGGTTATTGGCGATGAAGTCCCAAAATGTATCATGTGCTGTTTGTCCCTGTGGAATCTCATTATGCGGTTCAGGTTTAAGGGCGTGAATAAGATCAGGGAATTTAATGCCATCTTGAATGAAAAAAATAGGAATATTGTTTCCGACTAAATCAAAATTTCCTTCTTCTGTATAAAATTTAACGGCGAATCCTCGTACATCTCGATTTGTTTCATTCGCACCTTTTGATCCAGCCACTTCAGAGAAGCGAACGAAAAGGGGTGTTTTTTTGGAAGGGTCTTGTAAAAAGTGGGCCATTGTTAGCTCTTCTAAAGATTCATATAGCTCGAAAACACCATGCGCACCGTATCCACGTGCGTGAACGACTCTTTCAGGAATTCGTTCACGGTCAAAATGAGCAAGCTTTTCTCGCATTAGGAAATCTTCTAGAAGGGTAGGACCACGATCACCAGCGGTTAAAGTATTTTCATCATTTGAAATGGTAACACCTGTATTTGTCGTCATTTTCTTTCCTTCATTCTCACGCGTGAAGGATTTAAGTTGTTCTGTTTTTTTATTTTTTTTGCCGTCCACATAAAACACCTCCCATAATATACGTATTATTGTTTATAGCTTTTATGCTTATATAGCCTGAAGATACTTTGCTTTATTGGGATGATTTTCCTCAAATGTTCGATTTATCTTTGTTTGTCTATGAAAATCATTTATTATAATAAATGGTATTCTTCGAGATATTATTTTGAAGGGGTGTTGAAGTGAAAGGAAGTTTTCTATCATATAAAGAAGAAGAAAGGAATGCAAAAATTTTTTTATGGGTGCTATATGTCATTGTTGTTTCATACCAAATTTTCTATGCAATCGTATTAGAAAATAAATCATTAACGGATAGGGGACATAGCATACTATGGCAAGTTATTTGCGGAACTGCAATACTCAGTGTGAATGTATATTTAATAAAAAAAGAGAAAGCGAACCTTGTTAAATATGCATGTGTATTTGCATACATAGGAATAGAAATCGTTAATATACTTTCGTATATGCTTTATAATGAGGCGGCATTTGATGGAGTAAATATAATAGAAATTATTTTCATCTTCTTTGTACCTATATTTTTAAATAAAAAATATTTTGTGTTTGTACTTTCGACAATTGTAGGGAAATATGTTATTTATTTATTCGTATTAAAGGAAGTAAAAGGATTTATGTTCCTCATTATGTATACACTCGTATTAATAGCGGCATACATCATTTTAAATCGATTTATACAATACCTTTCAGCGGTAAAGGAAAGTATTAAGATTGCTAGTGAATCACAAAAATTAGCAGTAATCGGAAAAATGGCAGCGACAGTGGGACATGAAATTAAAAATCCACTTGCTTCATTAAAAGGGTTTACGCAATTACAACGAGAGAAGCATGGGGAGGATCCTATTTACGAACAGATGATTTTTGAAATAGAAAATATGAATAATATGATAAGTGAATTGATGGAAGTTGCTACATGTAAACTCCCTATTTATAAGAAATATAATATAGGTGAAATTGCATTACAAGCAGTAAAAATTGTTCGCGAAAAAATGAATGAATCTAGCGTCCAGTTTATTTCTAATGTGGAAGAAAAGACGATAGAAGTTGAATGTGATGAGCGGAAAATAAGAGGAGTCTTTCTATATGTCATAAAAAATGCTCTGGAGGCAATGGAGCAAGGTGGCACATTAGAGTTACGGTTAGAAAACAAAGGACAAGATTATGTAATGCTAAGTGTAATTGATAATGGTTACGGTATTAAGAAAGAAAATTTAGCTCGTGTTACAGAAGCCTTTTATACAACGAAACAAGATAAAATTGGCCTGGGACTTACGGTAGCGAATCGGCTTGTTACCGAGCAGCATCTTGGTGAATTACATATTTCAAGTGAAAGAGATATTGGAACTAGAATAGACATCATTCTCCCAAAAAAGCGTGGAAATAGTGAAATCCAAGAAGGAGAAAAGCTAGGAGTTACGATATGAATAAAGACGATATATTTAAACATGAAGAAATGAAGGCATTGAAAATATTTTTAAGTTTATTTTTCATTATATTTTTTGTGTACGATCTTGCCTACGAATTTATTGTACCTTTAATAGGGGGCGGGCAAGAAGGAGTAGGAAAATTTGAAGATGGTTTAGGTTTATGGCTGTATTTTCTGATGGTGATTTTGTTTTGTATTGGAGTATACTTCATGAAATGGAAGAATCTATTTGCAGTGAAATATATTATTCTAATTGGATATAACCTATTAGATTTTATCCATAATTTTATGATTTACTATGGTAGTGATGCTGAGTTTGATGGTGGGAATATAGTAGAAGGATTTTTTATTTTATTTGCCCCACTCTTTGTAAACAAAAGATATTTTTTGTTAGTTCCGAGCATACTTGTTGGAAAATATGCTCTTATAGGAATCTTTATTCACTCGTCACTCGTTTTAATCCCGATGGCATTATATAGCGTATTTACTATCATATGTTGGATTATGTTTTTAAGGTTTCAATCTTACGTTCGTACGCTTGAGATGATGGATAAAGAAATACAACAAACAGAAAAGCTAGCAACTGTTGGGAAAATGGCTACAGTTATTGGTTACAAAATTAGAAGACCTCTAGCTAATTTGGATAAATTTGTTAATAAGCAAGCGAATAAATATCCTGAGGATAAAATATATAGTGATATTATGAAACAAGAAGTAGAGCGAATTCATACAATCGCTACAGAACTTAGTGGATTTGAGAAATCTAAATCACTAGAATCAGAAGTTCATAATATAGAAGAAATTATCGCTTATGTTATTCGAGTTATGGGAAAGCCTGCTTTAAAGCAAGGAGTGCACATACAAGGTATTTATAGTAAAGACATACCATCGATTACATGCGATGAAAAACGATTAAAGCAAGTATTTTTTAATTTAATTAAAAATGCGATTGAAGCAATGTCAGTTGGCGGAACGATTACGATTAAAGTGACTGTAGAAGATGCAATCATTGTTCAAGTTAAGGATGAAGGTTGCGGTATTCCAAAAGACAAAATTCCGAAGCTAAATGAAGCTTTTTACACAACAAAAGAAACGGGAACAGGTTTAGGTTTAGTAGTTACAGAAAAAATTATTAAAGACCACAACGGTAAAATGAGTTTTGAAAGTGAAGTTGGGATTGGAACGACTGTGAAGGTTATATTGCCGATATCATGAAAAACTATTTTTAAAAGGGAGATTACTTATTTGAGAGTGATCTCCTTTTTGTTAAATAAACGACTTTTAAGAGGGAACTATATATCAGTGATTAGAAAAATAGAATATACAGCACTGGCAGTAATTCCAGGGTTAATATAAAGGGATATAGCATCTCCTCTCGAAACTGAGTTTCCAGTTGTAATGCTAGTCCAAGTTACAGTAGCGGGACCTACTGCTGGATTAGGATTAAACACTTGAATTTGTCCTGCTCCAGTATCCGTCGGTTTAATGGAAAATATTATAGTTCCGGTGATTTTGTCAGTAATAGTTAAGGTAATAGTAGATAGGATGTAACTAGAAGTGGGGGCAGTGAGGTTTGTCGGGACATTCCTGCAAATATCAATCGTATAAACAGCAGCAGGTAAGTTATTTACATTTATAGACGCAGCAAACCCAACTATGCTACCGGTCCCAGCAGTGACATATGGAATAACGTTGGAGTCAATGCCAGGAGAACCTGCTATACGTTGAAAACCAGCATTTGTTCCTTGAAAAACAATACTTTTTGCTGATGCACTGCCGGCAATTCCAGTAGGCCCGGTACTACCAGTAGATCCAGTGTTCCCAGTGGGTCCGGTGATGCCGGTAGATCCAGTGTTCCCAGTAGGTCCGGTGATGCCGGAAGGTCCAGTGTTCCCAGTGGGTCCGGTGATGCCGGAAGGTCCAGTGTTCCCAGTAGGTCCAGTGTTCCCAGTGGGTCCGGTGATGCCGGAAGGTCCAGTGTTCCCAGTGGATCCAGTACTACCAGAAGGTCCGGTGTTCCCAGTGGGTCCAGTATTACCCGTAGGTCCAGTGATGCCGGAAGGTCCAGTGCTACCCGTAGGTCCGGTATTGCCGGTAGATCCAGTGTTCCCAGTAGGTCCACTTTCTACTAATACGATATAATCCGGAGATATATTCGGAAACCCTTGAGGTGCATCTTTTTTTACAACATAGCCGCTGCTCGTATAAGTGACAACTTGTCCTTTTTTATAGGTGGGAGCGGCTGCTAGACTAAAGGCGGTAGTACTTTGGAAACCAGCTCCGGAAGGCCCGGCAGAACCAGTAGGTCCAATACTTCCAGTGGGTCCGGTGTTCCCGGAAGGTCCAGTAATGCCGGTAGGCCCAGTAGGTCCGGTGCTACCAGTGGGCCCAGTGTTTCCGGTAGAGCCACTATTGCGTCTGCCGTCGCAACTAAAACAATTACGTGGGTACATGTATGTTCTCCTTTCTATATTTTGAAAAACTAGTTTTAAAAATAGAACCACTATATACATAGTATGAATTTTATATTTTTGTGTGTTCGATTGTATTGTATGTCTAGATTTCAAAAATAGGGGAGAAATGTGCTAGATTTAACGATGAGTGACATGCTTGTTTTTCCTGCTTAAAAGAAATCCAGCCAATAGAAGGAGAATAGGGAAGTATATGTTGTAATACCATTCCGCTAGAAATAAAAAAGCTACCGAGTAGCCCTAAGAAGATGGGGTATCGCAGTAATTTGAACATAAGTGATACAACCTCCTTTATGACATATATTGTATATTAGTCTTAATTTTCTGTATACAATGTTTTAGAAAAATAGTGGTACAATATATGAATGATACGAGAAAGGATGAGCATTAACATATGTACGTTACTGTAACAGAAGCCGCATATAAAAAGATTATGGATATGATTCCGGATGAAACGAAATATATAAAGTTATTTTACGATAATGAGGGTTGTGGTTGTGTCATGAGCGGAATTATCGATTTAGTAGCTGTAGCAGAAAAAGATGAGCGCGATGTGGATATCGAATCTAGCGTAATGAATTTTATCGCAGATCGCACAAAGCTTGTATTTATGGATGATAAGTTAACAGTTGATTGGCATGAAGTTGGAGGAACTTTTCAGCTGAAGAGCCCAAGCCAATTTTATAATCCAAATATGAAGTTACACGTTCGAGTATAAGAAAGAAAAGGTGGTTCCAAAATGTTTTTGGACCATCTTTTTTTATTGTCTAAGTCGCTGATATAATTTCATGTACTAAACAAAGAAAACCTCTCCATACAATACAAAGATTTTTTCACATAATGAAATGTACATGTGATTGAATTTTCTGTATAATTTTATTTGCGGAGGGGATACGCATGAGAAAATGGGGGATGGAGTTATTAATTTTAAGTGTCGTTATTATTTGGGGGATTAATTTTACGATTGCTAAATATGGACTTTTAGAATTTACAGCAATTGAGTTTACTGCACTTCGGATGATATCGGCGGCACCGCTTATGTTACTCCTTACATTTTTTATTGAAAAGTCGGTTTATATGGAACGAAAGGATATACCTAGATTAATCATCGTTAGTGTTGTAGGTATTGTACTGTATCAAACATTATTTATGGAAACTGTCAAATATACGTCCGCTACAAATGCCTCTTTACTCATTTCTATTTCACCTATTTTTACAACTGTATTTGCTATTTTTTTGAAACAAGAAAAGTTTTCTTCTAGAAAGGTCATCGGCTCTATCATTGCTTTTGGTGGGGCAGCATTAGTTTTAATAGCAGGGCATTCGCTGGCTAGTTCTTTTTATGGTAACGGAATTGGACTTATTACATCAATATGCTGGGGGCTTTATCCTGTTTTAGCAGGTCCATTAATTAAAAAATATTCAGCACTACGTGTTACCGCATGGTCAGCATTAGTTGGCGCGATTCCGCTTTTATTGTTAAGTGGACCACATGTATTTATAATGCCATTTCACATTACACATGGAATGACACTATTCGCTTTACTATATTCCATTTTCTTTGTAACAGTATTTGGTTTAGTGATGTGGTATGTTGGTATTCAAAAAATTGGCGCATCACATACGATGGTATATATGTATATAACGCCACTTGTAGCTGTTTTATTTGCAGCTGTATGGGCAAATGAATATGTATCATTTCAACAAATAATCGGTGGAATTATTATTTTCTTCGGTCTATGGTTTGTGAAATCGGAGAAAGTAAAAATTCATTCTACTGCGAGGGAACCTATATCAAAATAGGAAAACAGATCATCTATGATCTGCTTTCCTATTTTTTTATTTTTGGTAAGAAGACGAGAAATAAGATAGCAGTAATAAGTGGAATTAAGTTTAAAAATGGAATACGGAAGAGTGTGATAAGAATAATACCTGGAAGAAGAACACCGAGGACAGCGTAGAAAATACTATGATTTTTCGTGTACCAATACAATGAAAGTCCAATAAGTGCAGGGATAATGAGGTGAATGAGAGCCATTAAAAAATAAATCATTAGACGCCCCCTTTATTTGTGTACTTATTACATCATATCCGTATGTTCAGAAATTGATATCACATTTTTCATAAATGGACGAAAAATGTTTGGAAAAACGTCACAAATTATGAGAATATGATGTTTGAAATCTTGTATAATATTATTTCCTGAAAACATTTAAACAACATAAACACACTGTTTATGTTGTTTTTAATTTGAGTGAAATGAATTTTAAGTAGTATGAACTCGAAAGAAATGAGTTATACAGCTTTTGTTGGATAGATAAAAATTACTGAAGAGGAGAACAGCATGATTAGTATGTCATTAAGATCGTTTAAAATTCAATCGTATTATTTACTAGGTTTTCTTTTACTAGGCTGGATGTTAACACCGTTTTCAGCTCATTTTCTAGGTGCTGGAATTGGACTTATCGTAAGTATGTATTGTGTTTGGCTTTTAGGGAGACGAATTGAGAAGCTTGGAGATAGTATCGTAAAGAAAACGAAAGCACCGACGCTCGGTATGTTTAATCGTTTTGCAGCTGCCATTTTGGGCGCTGTTATTATGTACGAAATTGAGCACCACATGGTTATGTGGGCATTTGCAGTAGGGATTCTGGGTGGTTATTTCTTAATCGTTGTGAATTTAGGCTACTATAGTATGAAAGATGAGGAAGAATTAACAAAGAGCTAAAAAGATGAAAAGCCTCTTTTTAGATGGAATAGAGGGACCGGCGAGGGGTAGTTACAATAGGAAGCATAATTTTGCATAAAATACAGGTTTCTGCTTCCTATAAGCTAACATGAAATCACGTATTAGTATGACTCTTATGTTTTTTAAAAAAGGTGGATATAATACAACAAATTATTCCGGTAATTAGAATAATATATTTTATCGTTTCACTTGTATGCTCAAATAAATTAACATTAAGCATCACAAGTCCCCAAAACATTTGGATCGCTCCGTAACTGAATAAAATTTTTCCTGTACGAGAAAAATTTTTCATAGGCCTCATCCTTTCCTGCATATGTAAATTGTATCATAAAAAAATAATAATGAATGAATATAAAATGAATTTTCTGTAATTTCATGAACTAAGTCACAGATGAAGAGAGAAGATATAGAAAGAAGCTTACGTTAAAAACGTAAGCTTCTTTTTTATGTAAGTGTGTATAACCGTTAAGCCGCATTGGGTTTTGTCGGTGAGTACGCGAAACTTTACGGTTACACGACACTTATTCATATGAGTAAAAGGGTTATTCCAACAGAAAGTTTGTACTTAAGCGATTGGACCGCCTAAGTTAATAATATCTTCAGAAACGCTGTCGAACTTTTTGAAGTTCTCTTTGAATTCGCTTGCAAGTTCGATTGCTTTCTCTTTATAAGCAGCTTTATCAGCCCAAGTTTGTTCAGGCATTAACACTTCGTCAGGTACACCTGGTACGTGAAGTGGAACTTCAAGACCGAAGATGTCATGTTTAGCTGTTTCAGTTTTCGCAAGTTCGCCGCTTAATGCTGCTTGAATCATTGCACGAGTGTAACCTAAGTTCATACGTTTACCAATGCCGTATTCGCCACCAGTCCAGCCAGTGTTTACTAAGAATACTTTCGCATCGTGTTTCTCAATTTTTTCACCAAGCATTTCAGCATAGCGAGATGCATCAAGTGGTAAGAATGGTGAACCGAAGCAAGTTGAGAATGTTGCTTGCGGAGATGTAACGCCGCGCTCTGTTCCTGCTAGTTTACTAGTGTAACCACTTAAGAAATGATACATAGCTTGTTCTTTTGATAACTTACTGATTGGAGGCAATACGCCAGATGCATCAGCAGTTAAGAAAATGATTGTATTTGGGTGTCCAGCAACACTTGGCAGTACGATATTGTCGATCGCATGCATAGGGTATGCAGCACGAGTATTTTCTGTTAAAGTAGTATCGTTATAGTCTGCGATACGCGTTTGGTTATTAATGATAACGTTTTCTAAAACAGATCCAAATTTGATTGCATCGAAAATTTGTGGTTCTTTCTCGTGAGAAAGGTTTACACATTTTGCGTAGCAACCGCCTTCAATATTGAATACACCGTTATCAGACCAACCATGCTCATCATCACCGATTAATTTACGGTGTGGATCAGCAGATAATGTTGTTTTACCTGTTCCAGATAAACCGAAGAATAGTGCTACGTCGCCTTCTTCACCTACGTTTGCAGAGCAATGCATAGAAAGAATATCTTGTTCAGGTAGTAAGAAGTTCATAATAGAGAAGATTGATTTTTTCATTTCTCCAGCGTATTCTGTACCACCAATTAGTACGATACGTTTTTCGAATGAAACCATAATGAATGCTTCAGAGTTTGTACCGTCAACAGCTGGATCAGCTTTGAAATTCGGTGCAGAAACAATTGTGAACTCTGATTCATGAGTTGTTAATTCTTCTTCAGTTGGACGAATAAATAATTGATGTACAAATAAATTGTGCCATGCATATTCGTTAATAACTTGAATTGGTAGGCGGTAATTGCGGTCAGCGCCTGCAAATCCATTGAAGACGAATAACTCTTCTTTTTCTTTTAAGTATTCTAAAACTTTAGTATATAATTTATTAAAATGTTCTTCAGAGATCGGCTGATTCACTGCTCCCCAAGCAATTTTGTCAGCAACCGATGCTTCTTTCACAATAAATTTATCTTTAGGAGAACGTCCTGTATATTTTCCTGTTGAAGCAGAAACGGCACCAGTAGAAGTTAATTTCCCTTCATTTCGCATTAATACTTTTTCCACTAATTGCGGAACACTTAGTTGAATCTGTGCATTGCTTCCGTTCAATAATTCGTGTAAACCAATTTGGACATTCACAGTACTCATATTTATATACCATCCTTTTCATTTAATGAAATATTTCTCGTAATCCCCAACAAGAGTATAACACAATTATATAAATAATGTATACTATTTATTTCTTTTTGTTTGTGTGAATGTATTATTTCCTTATTAATATTTCATTCCAGGCGTATTGAGAAAAACTTTCAGGAAAATGTGAATATTAATTGACAAATGAATATCATTTCTTTAGTATAGGTTGGGACGGATACTCTCTTATCCCGAGCTGGCGGAGGGACAGGCCCGATGAAGCCCAGCAACCTCATTTGTAGTGGTAAATACAGGTGAATAGGTGCTAAAACCTGTGCGAGGCTAACGGTCTCGAACGATAAGAGCAAAGGGCAAAAAGCAGTATGCAAGTAGCAAATTAAACCTTTCCTCTATGTAAAGTAGGAAAGGTTTTTCTGTATGCTTGTGTGGGAGAATAAATGTATGTCGCAGTTTGTGGCAAATTAAGGATGAGTTCCGTACAATATATACAATTACTGTAGGGAGGTTTACCACATGACAAAAAAACGTCATCTGTTCACATCTGAGTCTGTAACTGAAGGACATCCAGATAAAATTTGTGACCAAATTTCTGATTCAATTTTAGATGCGATCTTATCAAAGGACGCAAATGCACGTGTAGCTTGTGAAACAACTGTAACAACTGGTTTAGTATTGGTAGCGGGGGAAATTACGACTTCTACTTACGTAGATATTCCAAAAATCGTTCGTGAAACAATTCAAGGCATTGGTTACACACGCGCAAAATACGGATTCGATGCAGAAACTTGTGCAGTTTTAACATCTATCGATGAGCAATCTGCTGACATCGCTATGGGTGTTGACCAAGCGCTAGAAGCACGCGAAGGTCTAATGACTGACGCTGAGATTGAGGCAATTGGTGCGGGAGACCAAGGTTTAATGTTTGGCTTCGCATGTAATGAAACACAAGAATTAATGCCACTTCCAATCTCGCTTGCTCACAAATTAGCTCGCCGTTTAACTGAAGTACGTAAAGATGACACATTATCATACTTACGTCCGGATGGAAAAACGCAAGTTACAGTTGAGTATGATGAAAATGGTAAACCTGTACGTGTAGATACAATCGTAATTTCTACACAGCATCATCCAGATGTTACATGGGAAGAAATCGATCGCGATTTAAAAGAGCATGTAATTAAAGCTGTAGTTCCAGCAGAATTAATGGATGGAGAAACGAAATTCTTCATTAACCCAACTGGCCGCTTCGTAATTGGTGGACCACAAGGTGATGCTGGTTTAACAGGACGTAAAATCATCGTTGATACTTACGGTGGATACGCTCGCCACGGTGGCGGTGCATTCTCTGGTAAAGATGCAACGAAAGTTGACCGTTCTGCAGCATATGCAGCTCGTTATGTTGCGAAAAACATCGTAGCAGCTGGTCTTGCTGACAAAGCAGAAGTACAACTTGCATACGCAATTGGTGTAGCACAACCAGTATCAATTTCAGTTGATACATTCGGGACTGGTAAAGTATCTGAAGACGTACTAGTAGAACTAGTTCGTAACAACTTCGATCTTCGCCCAGCTGGTATTATTAAAATGCTAGACTTACGTCGCCCAATTTACAAACAAACAGCAGCTTACGGCCACTTCGGACGTACTGATGTAGACCTAACATGGGAACGTACAGACAAAGCTGCAGCTTTAAAAGAGCAAGCTGGTCTATAATATATGAAAAAAAGCTTTGCGCGGTGAGCGCAAAGCTTTTTTTATTTTGTTTTACTTCTAATTTGAATGCATGAGCTACAATACACTTCGCCGTCTAGCTCAATATACTTTTTCATATTAGTCATACCACTTGCTGGAAAGGGCATATGAATCCATGCTTTTTCATACGTTTGTATTTCTTTTTCACATGATTTACAAAGGATTGGTTTCTTCTGGAACATATGTAATCAACCTTTCATTTGACGTGCTTTACCCGCGCAAAAGGCACTGCTGAGTAAAAATAGTGTTGCGAATATAATACTTACTAATGTAGCGTATTGGATTGCGCTTTTTAAGGAAAAGCCGACAGTGATTGAAGCGACAAATAAGAGGATAAATGTTGTTGTTAATTTTTTATAAAGTTCCATAATATGTAGACCTCCTTATTTAGAGATAGAACGTTTAAAAATAAAATCTATTATATAGGCAAGTGTGAGAGGAATTAATGTGCTAGTCAAATAGTAACGAATACCACCATCAGGCAAAAGTACATGCAATTTTAAAAAGTTAATATCGAATTCGTAAGCGATACATTGAAAAAGGGATAATATAATTAGGAATGGTATAATGGGTACGTATCGTTTTATATTTTGAATCATGTAAAGATCCTTTATATGGATAAATATACTTATATTGTATCATGTTGAATTCTTTGCTTCATACATAATTTTACAAGAAAATGAAAGGAAAGATAAAAAATGAGCGTAACTGAACATAAAAAACAAGCGCCAAAAGAAGTGCGCTGCAAAATCGTGACGATTTCCGATACACGTACGGAAGAGACAGATAAGAGTGGACAACTATTACATGAATTGTTAAAAGAGGCAGGGCATACAGTGACCTCTTATGAAATTGTAAAAGATGATAAAGAGAGTATTCAGCAAGCAGTGTTAGCTGGTTATCATCGGGAAGACGTAGATGTTGTATTAACAAATGGCGGTACTGGTATTACGAAACGTGATGTAACGATTGAAGCGGTATCAGCGCTATTAGATAAAGAAATTGTCGGGTTTGGTGAGTTGTTCCGTATGATTAGTTATTTAGAAGATATCGGAAGCAGCGCTATGTTAAGTAGAGCAATTGGCGGTACAATTGGGCGCAAAGTTGTCTTTTCAATGCCAGGGTCTAGCGGAGCAGTTCGCCTTGCGATGAATAAATTAATTTTGCCGGAATTAGGTCATATTACATTTGAGCTGCATCGCCAATGAGTAAATGGGCTGGAATTGTATTAGCAGGCGGTATGTCGAGTAGATTCGGTGAGCCGAAAGCGTTAGCGAGCTGGCAAGGGAGTACGTTTATTGAGCATATTTTGAAAGTGATGACAAGGACGCTCCAAGAGGTTGTAGTCATTAGTCATTCTGATATAAAAGAGCGAGTAGAGCAACTCGTACAAGTTCCTGTTATAGAAGATATTCCGCACTATAAAGGAAACGGACCACTTGCTGGGATTGTAGCAGGAATGGAATACATAGAAGCAGACTGGTATGCTATTATGCCTTGCGATGCGCCAAATGTTTCGCATGAATGGTTTACCATTTTATTAGAGCAAACGAGCAATGAATATGATGCGGTTGTACCTATTATTAATGGAAGAAAACAACCGTTACTTGCAGCATATCATAACCGTGTGAAAGAAAAGATTTATGCTTTGCTTCAAGAAGAAAAAAGAAGTATGGGCCAACTTTTATCACAATGCAATGTGAAATATGTTGCTGGTGAAGATGTACAAGCGAATGCGGATTGGTTTATAAATGTAAATACGAAAGAAGAATATGTGCAGGCTCAAAAAGACCTTTCAAATGAATGAAAGGTTTTTTTGATATACAGAAATTGGGGAACAATTCCTGTATAAAGGTATGTGAGTAAGTTGATTTTAAGGGGAATTCTTAAAATCATCATACAGTTAAAATAGTGTATAACCATATATTAATTTTTATGGGTTTTTATTACAAGTCTGTTTGTTTATGTTTGTTTTTGCTATAATGAATATAGAAATAATATGATATTTAACCTTGTGTATCATTCATTTAAGTAAATTTTACAACTGTGTAATAAACTCCCTTCGTTTTGAAGGGAGTTTTTCTATTTAAGCAAGCAACTCTGATGCGTTATGCTGAAGGACTTCTTCATATTGGTTAAGTAAGCCACGAAAGATCTCATCCCAGCTTTTTGATTTCGCATAAGATGAAGCTGCTATTCCCATCTGCTCAAGTTTTTCTTCATTTTGCAATAAAGAATAAATGGATGATAGAAATGAATCATCATTTTTGGGCGGACAAAGAACTCCCGTTTTTCCATCTGTAATGATGTTTTTAACCCCGCCACTATTTGCACCAATGACAGGTGTGCCGCATGCAAGTGATTCAAGTACAACATTTCCGAATGTTTCAGTAGCTGATGGAAATACCATGATGTTAGAACAAGCATATGCTTCAGCTAAATCCTCGCCTTGTAAATATCCAGTAAACGTGACATTTGTTTTCGGAACAGCTTCACGAAGACTTGTTGCTAGGGGACCGTCTCCTGCTATAAGCCAATGAATATCGTTTCGAGTATGTGCTAATTTAACGATAAGATTTTGCAACGTATCAATATCTTTTTCAGGAGCAATTCGTCCAACATAGGAAAGGACATACTTCGCTGTAATATTATATTTTTTTCGGAATAGGTCTGTATTGTAAGTTGGATGAAAGAGTGTGCAATCTACACCCCGTCCCCAAATAGAGAGGGCCTGAAAGCCTTTATTTTTTAATTGATGTAATGTTTCAGGGGATGGAACGAAATTTTTTTGCATATGACTATGAAACCAATTTAAATAGTTCCAAAGCATATTAGAGAGAAATTCAATTTTGTAGTAGCGTAAATAAGCATCGAAATCAGTATGATAAGAACCGACAACTGGGATGTTTAACTTTTTTGCATAATACAATCCACAAAGTCCCATGTTGAAAGGTGTGGCAATGTGAATAATGTCAGGTTGAAAGGAAAGAAGTTCACGTTTAATGCGCGGAGTAGGAAAAGAAAAACGACATTCTGGATATAATATTGTTAACGGGATACTTCTCATCTTATTCACATTCGCTACGAAATTATCTTCAGCTGTATGCTGAGGGGCGAAAACAGAATAGGCGATCTTTTCTTTCTGAAAGTAACGTGTTAATCGTTCTAATGTTTTCGCAACCCCGTTGACTTGTGGCGTAAAAGTATCGGTAAAAATGGCGACTCTCATCATATCACTCCTTTATGTGAAAAGTGGGATGAATTGATAAAAAGAGATGATGCCAGAGCAAGTGCCGAGGCACATACCGACGAATACATCAGACGGATAGTGAAGCCCTAAATAAATGCGAGAAATACCAACGCATAATGCTAACGGTAATAGAAAAACAAATAAGTTTGGATTATAGCAAATAAATGGAATAAAGACAGAGAAAACGGCTGTTGTATGACCAGACGGGAAAGAGTGGTCTTTTAATGGATGGACTGGATATTTTGCATCCTGAATTGTTAAATAAGGACGTTTTCGCGGATACCATCTTTTTAATATTTGCACAGGAATATGGCTAATTGCTAACGAAATAGCAGTTGCGATTGCAGCTTGGTGCAAAGTTCCCTTTGCGAAAATTAAAAAGAACAGTGTGAGTGCAATGGAGAAAGTCGCGCCACCGATATGAGTAATATTGCTGAAAAAGATATTTAACGTTTTTTGATCAAAGTATCGGTTAATTCCTTTGAAAATGTAACATTCTATTTTATACAGTCCACTGACCTTCATGAAAATTCTCCTCCCTCGTTTACATATATATGGAGATATTAGCTTTTATTTTAATAAGATTTTATTGAGGGAGTAATAATGTTTTGTAAAGAAAAAGTTAGTTTTTTTATAAAAAAGCTGCCAGTATTATGGCAGCGGTAAAATCACTTTTGTAGTGATTTATAATATTGACCTTTTTCAACATATTGTGTGCGAATTCGCTCCATGTCTTTACGGTCTTCCTCTGTTAACTCACGAACGACTTTAGCTGGGCGACCGAATGCTAACGTGTTTGGTGGAATTTTCTTTCCTTGTGAAACGAGGCTTCCAGCACCGATAAAGGCTCCTTCGCCAATTTCAGCACCATCCAATATAATAGAGCCCATTCCAATTAAAGCATCCTTTTTTATATGGCAGCTATGTAAAATAACTTGATGCCCAACTGTCACATCATCTTCTAAAATAAGAGGGTACTGTGGGCTTTGGTGAAGTGTACATTGGTCCTGTACATTTACTCGGTCTCCGATGATTGTTGGTGATACATCGCCGCGTATGACTGTATTAAACCAAATACTTGCTTCTTCGCCAATTGTCACATCACCTGTAATGGTTACGTAGTCAGCGATAAAAGCACTACTCGCAATTTTCGGATTTTTTTCTTTGTAAGGATATATCATGTAAAGCCTTCCTTTCCTAGAGACTAGTTTTAGTGTATCAAATTATGAGAAAGAGTGAAATGGAGGAGAGCCGTATGTGGAATTATGAAGCAGAGGAAGCGAAAGCTGTCGTTGTTATCGTGCACGGCGCAATGGAATATCACGGACGTTATGAAGCCGTTGCGGAAATGTGGAATCATATCGGCTACCACGTCGTGATGGGGGACCTTCCGTCACATGGAACGACTTCAAGAAATAGAGGACATATTGATTCATTTGATGAATACATAGAGGAAGTTAAATTATGGGTGAAAGAGGCAAGAAAGTATAGGTTACCTATCTTTCTATTTGGTCATAGTATGGGTGGTCTTATTGTCATTCGTATGATGCAAGAAACGAAGAGAGAAGATGTAGACGGCATTATTTTAAGTTCACCCTGCTTAGGGGTAGTGACTGGACCTTCTGCACCGCTTCAAGCTGTCTCAAAAATATTAAATGTTATTGCTCCAAAATTGCAATTTGCAACGAATCTTACAGTAGAAATGTCAACTCGTAATCATGAAGTTCGGGATGCGATGGAGAATGATTCATTGTTCTTGCGCAAAGTATCAGTACGTTGGTATAGTGAATTGATTAAGTCTATCGAAATTGCGCATAAAAAAATAGGCGATTTTCCAGACGTTCCACTCTTGCTAATGCAAGCTTGTGAGGATAAACTTGTAGATAAAATACGTGTCCGTACTTGGTTTGATAATGTTAAAATAAGTGATAAGGCTTTTAAAGAATGGCCGAATTGTTATCATGAGTTATTAAATGAGTATGAGCGTGATGAAATTTTGAATTATATTCAGTCATTTACTGAAATACACATCAATAACATAATAGAAACAAATAAGTAAATTATTTGTACATTGAATAGAGGAGATGAAGGAAGAAGTGAACGTACCGAGTAATCCCATAACGCTCATGGCGAAAGTATACCGTGATGTGTTTCCGGTTGTACACCATGAGCTAGCGATGTGGAAAGAGCGTGCCTACCATATTCCGAATGACGAGCTTCATAGTCAGGCAATCGCAAGTATTGAGAATAAAACGTTTCATTGCGAGGGCGGTGGCATTTTAGCGCTATTAGCAAATGAACACCGAGAGGAATGTATTCGTTTTATCGTAGCGTATCAAACGATTAGCGATTATTTAGATAACTTATGTGATCGCAGTACATCACTTGATCCAAATGATTTTGCCGCGCTGCATGAGTCCATGTTAATGGCTTTATCACCTGAAGTAGAAGGTGGCGGTAATTATTATCGTTATCGTGATGATCAAGATGATGGTGGCTATTTAGATGAACTTGTTGAAACATGCCAAGATGTTTTAAAGAAAACGAAGCACTATGACAAAATTGCTCCTGTTCTTCATGAACTTGCTTGTTATTATTGTGATTTGCAAATTCATAAACACGTGAAGTTAGAAGAAAGAGAACCACGCTTACAAACATGGTTTGAAGCACATAAAGAAAAATTACCAGAGATGAGTTGGTTCGAATTTTCAGCATGTGCTGGTTCTACGCTTGGAATCTTCTGTCTTGTAGCATATGCCTTTCATGATGAATTACATGATGAAGATATTGCGAAAATTAGACAAGGATATTTCCCTTACGTACAAGGACTTCACATTTTACTTGATTATTTCATCGATCAAGAAGAAGACCGTATAGGCGGAGATTTGAATTTCTGTAGTTATTATGAAAATGAGCAAGCTATATTAGATCGTATGAAACATTTTGTAGAAGAAGCAGAGAAGAGCATTGGTGATTTGCCTCATGCGAAGTTTCATCGTCTCATAAGCCGAGGGTTACTTGGTATTTACTTATCAGACCAAAAAGTATCAGCGCAAAAGAATATGAACAAAATGGCACGGCGCATTGTAAAATACGGAGGCCTCACTTCACGATTCTTCTATTGGAACGGGAAGATGTACCGAAAGAAAATGGCGCAGTGATGAAGAAAACCACTCATGTAGAGTGGTTTTTTGTTATAATATGGTAAAGGTGGTGATGGAAATGAAGCGATTGTTTCAAAAGCTATATGACAATATTGAAGTAACATTACTCGTGCTACTTTCCATTTCATTTATAACTGGAATGTATATGATGATGAATAAAGCTGGCGGTCCGACAACGATGGATTATGTAGCTCAAGTTATCATTGCATTGATTATTATAGTAGATATTGTCTTTTTAATAAGTGGTAGAAAAAAAGAAAATAGTAAATAAAAAAGCATTTGTACACGGGAGTACAAATGCTTTTTCATTATGACCGTATTTTTGAAAATACATATATAAGAAGTTCAATCGCAAAAATAACTAACACAGATAGTCCGAATAAAGGCATGACAGCGCCTAGTATAACCATCATGATAAAGAAAACAAATATACTTTTCTTATCTCTTTGTTTTGGAGGTGCTGCTAATTTTCCTTTCGGCTTTCTTGCTAACCACATTTTTATTCCGTAATAAATGAGAAGTAATAAAGATAATGTCGTTAGTAAGCATAATATTTTATTTGGCCATCCGAATAAATGACCTTCATGAAGCGGGATACCGTAAGTGAACCATTGTGCAAATAATCCATAATCACGATAGTCCGTTTTTGAAATGAGTTCACCGCTATATTGATCAAAATAAGCTGTTATTTCTTCATTTGGTGCCACATCCATACCCGTAATACCAGAACCGCTCGATTTCGAAACGGTGAATACACCTTTCGGATCAGCCGGTAGTGAGATTACATATGGCTTCTGTATTTCAATTCCTTTTTGTAATGTATCAACTGAAATTGCTTTTGGCTCATTTGAATTTGATTCAGGAGGAGCTTCCTTTCTTGTTGCCCACGGCAATTCTTTTACCTTTGATTCAGGCGGTGCCATATACAATTTCGGATACCCGAGCGATTCATTCGACGATGCGATTTTATAAATTTGGTTACCCATAAACCCTGACCACGGCAATCCAGATGCGACTAACAAAATGAGAGGAATTGTAAATATAATACCGATAATAGAATGACGTCGTTTTGCCTTTTCTCGTTTATTGGATGCTGATGTGTTTTTGAACTGGCGTATACTCATATACAATCCGGTTACAATTAAAAAGATTGTCCAGCACGCCGCAAGTTCTACAATATAGTTAACGACAGTACCACCAACTAAAAGAGAACTATGTAATTCCCTCATTATATTCGCAAACGTTTCACTTGCGTTTTGATCCCCAACAATTTGATTATTGCTATCTAAATACACATATTTTTGTTGCCCAGTATATTCATTTGCAATCGTAAGTCTCGTATTATAATCCCCATTAAACTCACTAATTTTCGCCACACTATAGTGTGGATACTTTTTCTCTGTTAAGGAAAGCGAATCAGACATCGAAATAGATTCTGTTTGGGCGCTCTTCCCAAAATATAAATCTTTATAGATGAAATCTTCAACTTCTTCTCGAAATAAATACCCAATTCCGCTCAGTGACAAAGTAATAAGAAGCGGCGTAATAAAAAGACCAGCGTAAAAATGCCAACGCCAAAAAATGTAATGAAGCGAACGATTTACTTTCATACTTTCAGTTCCCCTAACCTTCCCTATATGAATAACTACTTATTTAATATAGCGAGATTAAGTGTGATTACTTTGAAAGAATTGTGAAGAAAGTTAAAAGTTTTTAGGGAAGATTTTATCGGCGAGACATACAATACGCAATGCAAAGCTTAGTTGAATGAATTAGCTCTTCATTTCCTTTTTGTAGCCTAATTTGAAGTGCCTTTTGAAAATAAGTAAGGGCGGTGTGGAAGTCACCCTCATCTAATTTACTTTTTCCGTAATGTTGGTAGAAGAAGTCTTTATAAGTAGGAACGTTCGGCAACATATGTTGAAGTTCGGTAAATAGTGTATTTGCCGTATGGAAATTTTGTTCCCAATGGTATGTGTGTGCGAGACGTAGTTTGTTAACAAAGAGTCCTTCTTTATTATTTAAATTTGTATAATATGCAATTGCTTCCTGTAAGTAATACTTACTTTCAGGAAGGTTGCCAGCGATTCGTTCATAAACACCGATTAATCCGCAGTTTTTTCCATATAACGATCCTTCCTGTAAATGCTCTTTCAAAAACACAATCCCTTGCTTCATTTCAGCAAGGGATAAAGGTTCTTCTCTAAGGTTTTCGTCAAATGTGTATCCCATTTCAAAAGGTATATTCATTGGGACCTCCTTATATTTTCTACATACATTCTAACAACCGCTTCAGCAAGACATTGAGAGGAATCAACAAAATCCTCACTCGCCACCACATTCAAATCGGTACATGCAATAATTGCGGTATCTACTTCATCTTTCAACTGTACAACGAGCGCACTCCATAATTGGCGAGCTACTTCAACTTCTCCGTTTTTAATATAAGTAATAATGTGATTAATCATTTCCTGCCATTTTTCATGATGAATGTATCCTATATTCCGTTTTGCAATCCCGTCTTGATAAATTCCAGCTTGAACAGTCGCTTCCGTTGCGAGAAGAGCGACTTTTTTTGCAGTTTCAGGAATAGCTTGTAACGTCTCGTCGACTATATTCAAAATAGGAATAGAAATAGAACGTTGTAATTCCTCAAAATAAAGATGCGCTGTATTGCACGGCATAGCGATAAAGCTTACGCCAGTACTTTCAGGTTTTTGTGCCCCTTCAATAATTGCTTTTTTCATTGCTTCGTGATCAATAGGGCGATCCATATAAAACGGTGTTGGACACGAATAAATCATCATATGAGGAAAGTCCATATCATGTTTTGCTCCGTATATTGTTTGGCACCTTGCTACAACTGTATCGACGAATGGTCCAGTTGATTTTGGCCCCATTCCTGCTAGTATTCCGATCATTGCTTCGTCTCCTTTAATAGGTAATTAAAAACGTTTTTTGCGAACGAGAAAAAGAAATAAAGTAAGTAATAAAAATGAATATACGATAGCCCAAGCTGTGAGCCATAAAGTGTGAGTAAGTATATTATATTTGTATTGTCCAAGCATTAGAAAGCTTTCGACAGGTGGTAAAAACCATAGCAACTCTTTTTTAAACTGAATGGAGGCGATCGTTATAATTAATATAAATATAAGGCTAAGCCAAGCAGTGCCTGCTTTTTGAATCATATTTCTAGTAAATAAAGTTGCGATTGAAATTCCTAATATAGAGAAAGACATGTGAGCGAGAAATCCGACTAGAAATAAAGAAACTGTCATTTTTTCATTAAACATTTGCAAAATAATGGGATAGATTACGGATATAAAAGATAACACAGTACAAATGAGAAGAGCTGTAATATATTTACCAACGTATAATGCTGAAATGTTATTTGTGTGTGAAATAGTGATTTGCTCTTGTACAGGGTCTTCTGTATGAAAAATTGTGACCGTAATCCAGGCAGATAATAAATATAGCGCGAGTGCTGTTTCTAAATATGTGGGTACAATAGGAGTCGGTTTATATGTATATACAAAAAGTAAGCTCATGCAGTACATCGCAATAGGAGGGACGTACTTATACGATTTTGTGTAGTCGAGAAAATGGTAACGAATAAGCGCGAACATAATAAACCTTCTTTCGATTTAAAAGTTAGGTTGTAGCAGTGTGATAGATGCTTTTTTATGTAATAAAAACTGAAGCATTTCGTTTGTATATTCTTTTTCGATTTGTAATTGAATAAGGTTTTGATTTGAATTGTGTACAACGTGTATAAAACCTAATTGTTTCCGTAGTTCTATCACTGAAAATGTGTCGTAAACGATTGCTTCAATATAGACTTGTTCTGCCCCTTTTTGTACAAAGGTATCTGTTGTGATTGTATGATTTGCTAACGTCACAATTCTATCGGCAAAGTTTTCTAGTAGTTGTTTTTCGTGACATGTGAAGAGTACAGATATACCTTGTTGTTTTAATGAGAGTAAAATATGTTCTAATTCTTGTTGGGAGTTAGGATCGAGCCCAGAAAGCGGTTCGTCTAAAATTAATAAATGGACATCTGTAAGTAATGCTTGTAAGATGCCTGTTTTTTGTTTCATACCTTTTGAAAAGTTTCGTACAACAGAATGTCTTGCATGATGTAAATGAAAAGATTCAAGAAGCATCGGAATTTTATCTTTTAAATATTTTGTTGATAAACCGTGGATGTGGCCGAGATGATATAAATAATCTTCTAATGTAAAACGAATCCCTTCAGGAAAATGTTCAGGTACATAGCCGATTTGTATATGTTCTTTTCTTTGAAGTGTCCCTGCCGTAGGTGAAATAAATCCTGCAATTATTTTGAGTAGCGTACTTTTTCCAGTCCCGTTCCCGCCAATAATAGCGAGCGCTTCTCCTTCTGGAATGGATAAATCAATGTTGTCTAGTATAAGTGATTTGCCATACTTCTTTTGAATTCCCCTTAGTTCTACTAGCAAAGTTCTATCCTTCTTTCTTCAAATATTGTATATATCCATTATATAGGAGAATAACAAAAAGACGTGCAATGAGTGCACGTCTTTTTTTGGTATGTTTTGTCGAATTATCGATATATCTGAAAAATCGTTGATATATTGTAAGTTATGATAGATATATTGAAAAAATCGTTGATATATCCGGCATTACGATAGATATAATTGAAAAATCGTTGATATAATTATCCCGCTATTTACCAGGCAGGAAAACCCGCTGATTAAAGTTTCACTTTATCGTTTCTCAATCGCCACAATAAATGGCGGGTTATTTTGTTGGTTAATGAAGCCGTATCGCAGTACGTGTGCTTGTTTTTGGTCTAGTTCTTCTGCAAATGTAAGTACAGCGTCGCGTTCTACTTGTCCTTCTGGATGTCCGTGGTAAATGACAAGGACGATGATACCTTCAGGCGCCATTACTTCTAATAATTGCTCAATCGCTGAGATTGTTGAGTTCGGTTTTGTAACGATATGCTTATCTCCGCCAGGAAGGTAACCTAAGTTAAAAATTGCGCCTGTTACTTTTCCTTTTGCATCTTCTGGTAATACGGATAGAAGTGTATCGTGGCTATCATGAATTAAAACAGTACGTTCGAAAAGTTCTTTTTCTTTTAGACGAGTTGTTGAGCTTTCAATTGCCTCTTTTTGAATATCAAATCCAAATACTTTTCCGTTATCTCCAACGATTTCAGCTAGGAAGCAAGTGTCATGACCGTTTCCTAAAGTTGCATCTACAGCGTAATCGCCTTCTTTTACTGCCGTTTGCAGAAGTGAGCGAGCAAACGGTAATACACGTTCTAATTTCATTTTTGTTTCTCCTCATTTGCATATTTTCCTTGCCAGCTTCCGCGGCGTACAAATTCTGCATCGATGGAATTTAATACTTCCCATTTATTTAAGCTCCACATTGGGCCAATCATTAAATCAGGTGGACCGTCACCTGTGATGCGGTGCACAATTACGTCTTCTGGAATAATTTCAAGTTGGTCAACAACGAGACTTACGTAATCTTCAAGAGAAAGGAATTCTAATTGTCCTTTTTCATATTGCTTCACCATTGGCGTTCCTTTTAATAAGTGAAGTAAGTGGATTTTAATTCCTTGTACGTCAAGTTTCGCTACTTCACGAGCTGTTTCCATCATCATGTCGTAATCTTCAAGAGGAAGACCGTTAATAATATGAGAGCAAACTCGAATGCCATGTTTACGTAATTTATTTACGCCTTCAACGTAAGAAGGATAATCGTGAGCACGATTAATAAGATTTGCAGTTCGTTCATGAACAGTTTGTAGTCCGAGCTCAACCCAAAGGTACGTGCGTTTATTTAAGTCCGCTAAATATTCAACGACATCGTCTGGTAAACAATCTGGACGAGTCGCAATAGAAAGACCGACAACGTCTTTTTCTGCTAGAAGCGGTTCGAATTTTTCTTTTAACACTTCAAGTGGTGCATGTGTATTTGTATAAGCCTGAAAATAAGCGATACATTTTCCATCTTTCCACTTTGAGCGCATTTTTTCTTTCATTTCATGATATTGCGTTATAACATCATCGCGGCGATCGCCAGCGAAGTCACCAGATCCAGCAGCACTGCAAAATGTACACCCGCCATAAGCAACTGTACCGTCACGGTTCGGACAATCGAAGCCAGCGTCTAATGAAACTTTAAAGATTTTTTCACCAAATTCATTTCGTAAATGGTAATTCCATGTGTGATAACGTTTATTGTCGTTTGTATATGGAAAAGGGTTTTGAACCTTCATTACTTTCCCTCCTAAGCCGAGTCAAAATGAAACAAAATCCATTATAACATACTCATAAGGTTCATATGGAAGGGACACACTAAAGGGGAATTGAAGCAAGGAGGGACAATTATGGCAGAGCGTCAATCACTTGAATCGTATATTACACAAGCGGAACAAGCGGTGGAATATGCGAAAGAACAATTAGACCAAGGTATGAGACAAGAGCATTACAATACGATGGAGTATTCAGATGCGCAATTACAATTAGAACAAGCATATAACGATTTACAAACGATGCAGCAACATGCGAATGATGAGCAACGTGAGCAATTAAATAGAGCACGTATGGCAATTCGCCAATTGCAACATCAAATGATTATTACACCGCGCTAATAAGGAGTGAATGTAATGGCGAAACGTTCAGATCAAAATAACCCAGAGCAAAAAACGCAAAATGGACATAACGCTGAGTTTTCGAATGAGCTTGATCCAGTTGTTCAAGTGAAACAGCGTAACAGTAAAAAGGGACAACCTCAAAGATCGAAGCAATCAGAGTAGACCAGGTCGCAATATGACCTGGTTTTATTTTATTATATTACAATAATGTAAGATTTCTGTAAGGTTTGTCGATAGTTGCGAGCCGTTTTCTCCAGTAGAGTAAGGAAGGATTAAATTTTATCCCGCTTTAATGGGCAGTAAGACCCCCACCTCAAAATTCAGCGAAAGCAAAGAAGTTAGGTGGGGATCAACTGTCCATAAAAGTCCGATTGGTTCAACTAATAATCAGTGGGGGATGGACAAAACCCCCACTGATTAAAGTTTCACTTTATACAAGGAGTTGCTTTATGGGGAACAATATTACAAACAAACGAATTGATGAGTTAGATTACATTCGTGGCTTTGCACTACTGGGGATTATTTTAGTAAATATTTTCGCACGACTTAACATTAAAATTCCAGATCCTAATACAGTGGATGCTAGCTATCAAAGATTTTTATACTTATTTGTAGAAGGTCGTTTCTTCTCAATCTTCTCATTCTTATTTGGAGTGGGATTCTATATCTTTATCTCTAGAGCAATTGCGAAAGGGAAAAATGGGTATGTTTTATTTTTCCGCCGCTTAGTTGCACTATTTATTTTCGGTTTGATTCATCAAATGTTTCAGCCTGGAGAAGCACTAGCGTTATACGCAATTTGCGGGTTACTTGTTTTACCGTTTTATAAAGCGAAAAAAGAAGTGAACCTAGTTATAGGCCTTATTTTAACAATTGCCTTTAGCATAATGGGTGTTAAAGAACTATTACCACTCGGCTTAATTTTATTAGGGCTGGCTGCAGGACAATATCGTGTATTTGAAAATCTTACGCAAAATATAAAGAAAGTCGCTATTTTTACAGGTATTATGTTTGTTTTAAGTGTCGTAGCTGTATGGTATCAATATGGGCACGTTCCTGCTGAACCATTTGTAAATGGGATAATGGAGAACGAAGATGGAACAATGGATGCTGCAAGCCAATTTTTAAAAATTGGTATTACAGTTGGACCAATCATTTCAGCTTTCTATGTGGGAGCATTAATTTTATTACTTCAACTAAAACCAGTTCAAACATTGTTAGCGCCACTAAAATATTATGGACGTATGGCGTTAACAAATTATATCGGACAAACTGCAATGATTTTAATCGCAGGAAGTGTCTTTAACTTTGCAGAAAACTTAACGTACATGCAGACGTTATATGTATGTATCGCAATTTACGCAATTCAAATTGTGTTTAGTGTGATTTGGATGAAAATCTTTAAAATGGGTCCACTAGAATGGATTTGGCGTGTTATTACGTATTGGACGGTAACACCTTTAAAGAAATAAAGAGAGAAGTGGGCTGTTTCTTTTGTGGAACAGCCTATTTTTTATTGTCATCTTTTTCGGTAAGTCGATATTACTTGTCGAATCGCTAATACAATTGCATTTACCAACGAACCTTACACACGCATCTTTTTTATATTACAAAAGTGTAAGGTAAATGTAATGTTAACAAATAGCAGTTCCCTTCCAAAAGGCGCAAAATAGGTAATGGAAAAACAAGCGTAGGAGGATATATATGACGAAACCAGTTGTAGACGTAAAAAACGTTCAAAAAGTGTACGGTAAAAAAGGTGAGAACCAATCGCATGCGTTAAAAGGTGTGTCATTCTCGATTCAAGAGGGTGAGTTTGTCGGAATTATGGGACCATCTGGTTCTGGTAAAACGACATTATTAAATGTAATTTCAACGTTAGATAAAGCAACAGGCGGCGTTGTTGAAATTGCAGGAACAGATATTACGAAAATGAAGCAAGGTGAGCTTTCTGATTTCCGCTCGCAAAAATTAGGATTCATCTTCCAAGACTTTAACTTATTAGAAAACTTATCTATTTATGAAAACATTGCACTTCCACTTTCTCTTCAAGGTGTCTCGTCACGAAATATTGGACCGAAAGTAGAAAAAGTAGCGGATATGTTAGGGATTACAGAAATTCTTCAAAAGTATCCATCTGAAGTATCTGGTGGACAGAAACAACGTTCAGCAGCAGCTCGCGCACTAGTACATGAGCCGGCAATTATTTTAGGGGACGAGCCAACAGGAGCTCTTGATTCTAAAAATGCGACGAGTTTACTTGATGCGATGACAAACTTAAATAAAGATCAAGGCGTATCCATTATGATGGTTACACATGATCCTTACAGTGCAAGTTACTGTCAGCGTATTTTATTCATTCAAGATGGTGAGCTATATAAAGAAATTCACCGTGGTGGTACGCGTGAAGAGTTTTATAAAGAAATTTTAGATGTACTTGCAGATTTAGGTACACAAAAAGCGTAAGGAAGGAGGTCTAGAGCATGTTATTCAAACTTTCCATGTCAGGGCTAAAGAGTAAGCTAAAAGATTACATCGTCTTACTTGTCGGTCTTGTCATGTCGATTTCAATTTTTTATATGTTTCAAACGTTAGCGTTAAACGAAGCCTTCCTTAAGGAGAATTCTACTATTGGTCAAATTGGATTCGTATTCCAAGCAGGTTCATTTTTACTAGCCATTATAACGTTCTTCTATATTTTATATGCGAACTCTTTCTTATTATCTCTTCGCCAAAAAGAGTTTGGTATGTATATGATGTTAGGAGCAAAAAAGCATAAAGTTACATTACTTATGTTTATTGAAACAATCGTATTAGGTGCTGCGTCTCTTGCGATTGGTATTATAGTTGGGGTAGGACTTGCAGAAGGTATCGGTCAGTTATTAATGAAACAATTAGAATTTGCAGGTGAAGGTTATAAAGCATTTTATCTGCCATCTATGACTGTTACTTGTATCTTCTTCTTTGCACTATTTGTATTATCAGCAATTATGAATAGTATTAAGTTATCACGTATTTCTGTACTGCAACTTGTACATGCAGATGCACAAACAGAACGTGTTGCGGTAAAAGGAAAAATGACAGGTTTAGTCGCATTCCTTGCGGTTATTTTATTAGGAATGGGCTATGCATCAATGATTTACATGGAAAAACTAAGAGAAATGGGAATTCTTATCGCATTAATTACAACAACAGCTGGTACTTACATGCTATTTGGATCATTTCTTCCAGTTATTATTAAAAAGTTAAAAAGTAATAAAAAGCGTAGTGAAAAAGGGCTTAACGCTTTTACATTTGCACAATTAAACTTCCGTATTAATAGCTTAACAAAGGTGCTTGCGACAGTAGCGATGTTAGTTGCTCTTGGAGCTGGTGCAATTTCAGGTGGTATGGCGTTTAAAAATAACGTTATAAAAATGGTTGATGGTTTAATAATCTATGATTCAGTAGTTCATAATCCAACAGCTGAAGAAAAGAAAATTTTAGACGGTATTACATTTAAAGAGAAAAGCGAATATCGTTACAAAGTTGATGATAAATACGTTTATTATGTAAAAGAGGATTTGGAGAAAAATCGTCCTTTAGTAAAAGATATGACAAATATAAAGTCGATGAAGGATTTAGTGAATACGAAGAAGGCTTCACAGGAACTACCAGTAGGCGCAGTTTCTAGAGAAATGAATGAAAAAGATGCGAACGCTAAAGAACTTCCAGAAGAATGGGTAGATGCTTTTAGCACAATTCATCCGTATTATCTACACGAAGATCATGCAATTAAAATTGTAGATCAAAAAATGTACGATGAGATAAATGGTAAAGAAGGTATAGCATTTATTGGAAAAACAGATGATTTCTTAACATATACAAAAGAATGGAAAAAACTTGACGAGTTGCAACTAGATAAATATAAAAATGTAACAGCTGAAAGAATGAACAGTAAATATCAATCTTACGACATGTTCTACGGCGTTGCGAGCGGAACAGTGTTTATGGGATTCTTCCTTGGAATTGCTTTCTTAGCAATGATGGCAAGTTGTTTAATGTTCAAAATTCTTTCTGGTGCATCAAAAGATATTACGCGTTATCAAATGCTTCGTAAAATTGGGGTGCGCCGTGAATTATTAACAAAATCAATTTATAAAGAGTTATTCTTAGTATTCTTATTCCCAGCAATTGTAGGTATTGCTCACGTATTAGTTGGTATGAATATTTTCGGATTTATTTTACTTGATCCGTACTTCCGTATTTGGGTACCGATTGTTATCTTCGTAATGATTTATGCAATTTATTACTTCATTACCGTTCAATTGTATAAAGGAATTGTTCTTCCGAAAGAAGATTAATAAAAAACCGAGCGAAACTGCTCGGTTTTTATTATTTTCAGAAAAAACACTTTAATGTTACTGAAATATATAATATAATATAAATAAGTAACATAATATAAAAGTAGAAGCAGCTGGATAATGAAAGGAGGAATCCGATCTGTAGAAAGAGGCTGAACTTGTATCCCCTATTTTGCCTACCCCACTGTATTTGCACAATTATCAATTTCCAAATGAAAAATTTTCGGACCGAAAAGTATATTGAAAAATAATGGATAATACATGGAAATCCCATAGCATGATAAGGTAAAATGGACAACATGATGAGAAAATTACCGTTCATAAGATGAGGAGAATACATGTATGGAAGTTGTAGAGGCATTAAAAGATATAAGCCAAATTGAGGCTATGAAAAAGTATTTAAAAGAGCACTCGCAGCGAGATTATCTTTTATTTGTTATTGGAATTAACACAGGATTAAAGATTACTGAGTTACTTAGTATGAAATTTGAAGAGGTATTAAATGAAGATGGAACTGTTAAAGAGTTTTATTCTCTTCCTGTGAAGGATGAAAAGTTTAAACAAGATATTTATTTAAATACAAAAGTAAAAGAAGCACTTTTAGAGTACGTACAATCTATTAATGTGAAAAGAGAAAACTACGTATTTCAATCTAATAAAACGACAAATTCAATTACGCGTCAACAAGCGTATCGTGTAATTCATAATGCTGCTGAAGCAGTTGGGGTTGTTGGTAAAATCGGAACGAACTCAATGAGAAAAACATTTGGATTTCATGCATACAAAAGAGGGATAGCGATTGCGCTATTGCAAAAACATTTTCATCACGCGACACCTTCAGAGACATTAAAGTATTTGGGAATCTCAAAAGATGAAGAATTTAAAACAGAGATTGATGTAGATTTGTAAAAGCCGTAACTAAAAACTTTAGGAGGCGGGAATATGAATATTAGAGAGAGTGAATTACCGGGCATTGGATGTAAGTTTGAAGTAATTACAAAAGGTAATGAAAAAATGGTTATCGTTATTCATGATGATGGACGAAGAGAAATGTATCATTTTGATGCGGATCATGATGAAAGTATTTCAAGCATTTCTCTTCGTGATTCTGAGGCGAGACAAATTGCAGCTATATTAGGCGGAATGGTATACAGACCACAAGCGTTAGACACAATTGAGATGGCTTTTGAAGGATTATCAATTGAATGGTTTAAGGTGGAAAATAACGCACCAGTCGTACAAAAAACAATTGGTAGCTTACATGTCAGAAAAACGTATAACGTAACGATTATTGCTATTTTGAAAAAGAATATGAAGAAATTCTTTAATCCAGGTCCAGACTCTATTATTGAAGCTGGTGATATGCTCGTGTTATCGGGTGAAAGACATGAAGTGAAAAGAATTATTAATGAATTGCTTTCAGCAGGAGGTGATTCATAATCGATGGATACTTTAATCTTTGAAGTTGGAACTGCGTTAGTATTAGTAGCTTGTGCAGCTATCCTCGCTGCGAAGTTAAAGTTCTCGATTATTCCGTTTCTCATTATACTCGGTATGTTGGTGGGGCCTCATGCCCCAGATTTAGGACTTATCGATTTAAGATTTATTGAAAGCGGAGAAGTTATTTCCTTCCTCGGACGTGTTGGCGTCATATTCCTCCTATTCTATTTAGGCTTAGAATTCTCAATAAAAAAATTAATTAAATCAGGAAAATCAATTGCTTTTGGGGGGACTGTCCACATATCACTTAATTTCATATTAGGTTTGCTTTATGGATATGTTATGGGCTTCCCCTTATTAGAAACATTAATTATTGCTGGAATCATTACAATTTCATCAAGTGCAATTGTTGCAAAAGTAATTGTTGATTTAAGAAGATCGGGTAATAAAGAGACTGAATTAATATTAGGAATCATTATGTTTGATGATATTTTTTTAGCTGTATATTTATCAGTCGTTTCAGGGTTAGTACTCGGTGGTGCAACATCATTTGTAGGTGCTCTTACATCGGTGTTAATCGCGGTAGGGTATATGCTACTATTCTTTGTAATCGCTAGAAAAGCTACGCCGTTTCTAAATAAAGTATTAGATATTTCGTCAAACGAAATTTTTATTATCGTAATATTCGCCATTTTATTCTTTGTAGCAGGATTTTCAGAGACGATTCATGTTGCTGAGGCAATTGGAGCATTATTGTTAGGACTCGTCTTTTCTGAAACAGAGCATAGTGATCGGATTGAGCATCTCGTCGTTCCGTTTCGTGACTTCTTTGGAGCCATATTCTTTTTCAGTTTCGGTTTAAGTATAGATCCGTTTTCACTTGGAGGAGCAGTGTGGTTGGCATTAGGAGCAGTTTTCATTACGCTCATCGGTAATTTTACAGCTGGAATGATGGCGGGACGTAAAGCCGGGTTATCGCATAAGGCTTCTACGAATATCGGTTTAACCCTCGTATCACGCGGAGAGTTCTCCATTATTGTAGCCAATGTCGGCATTGCGGGTGGTTTAATGGCAACGATTAAACCGTTCTCTGCACTGTACGTTTTAATATTAGCATCGTTAGGACCGTTATTAACGAAGGAGTCTGGGAGAATATACTCTCTACTAGATAAAATATTTAAATGGAGTGCGAAAGAACGTGCAAAGCGAGAAAAAGAAGTTGGATAGTATAAATAAGGGGGAGACTGCATGAACTTTATGCAGTCTTCCTTTTTTATATATTGTTGTTGATGTCGTTTTTGTCGGTAAGTCGATATATTTTGAGATTCGCCGATATATTTTAATAATCGCCGATATATTTTTAAGTGACAATTCATATAATTTCATTTACCGAAAAATCATTATCTGAATTTCATCAACTATTAATCAGTTGCCTTCCTATTTAAAAACGACTACAATTTTACTGTTATAGATGAACGAAAAAAATAGAATAGGAGGGGAGACTATGCCAAGGAAAGTATGGCTATTAGTAGCTGGGATGATTATTAATGTCACGGGTGCTTCTTTTTTATGGCCTTTTAATACAATTTATTTGCATGATCACCTAGGAAAATCTTTATCTGTGGCCGGAATGGTATTAATGATCAACTCGCTTACTGGTGTAATCGGAAACTTGCTCGGCGGTGTTTTATTTGATAAATGGGGCGGTTATAAATCAACTTTAGTAGGGATTGTTATTACACTCGTATCGATTTTAGGTCTTGTGTTCTTCCATGGTTGGCCGTTATATGTTGTGTGGCTAGCATTAATCGGCTTTGGTTCTGGAATGGTCTTTCCATCGATGTATGCGATGGTCGGTACGGTTTGGCCAGAGGGCGGAAGACGGGCATTTAATGCGATGTATGTTGGGCAAAACGTTGGTATTGCGATCGGAACAGCGTGCGGTGGTTTAGTTGCATCTTACCGTTTTGATTATATTTTCTTAGCCAATTTTGTTTTGTACTTTGTTTTCTTCTTAATTGCTTTTATTGGATTCCGTGGTATGGAAGACAAGAAAGAGCCAGGAGTGCAAAAAGAAGTCGAAACGAAAAAAGGCTGGACACTTACACCTGGATTCAAAGCACTTCTTATCGTATGTGTAGCATATGCTTTATGCTGGGTTACATATGTACAGTGGCAAGGGGCGATTGCGACTCATATGCGGGAATTAGATATTAGCCTCCGCCATTATAGTTTATTATGGACGATAAACGGAGCGATGATTGTTTGTGCGCAGCCACTTGTTAGTATGTTAATTCGCTGGATGAAACGTTCTTTAAAACAACAAATTATGATTGGAATCGTCATTTTTGCGGCGTCATTTATTGTGTTAAGTCAAGCGCAACAATTTACGATGTTCCTCGTTGCGATGGTGACGTTAACGATTGGTGAGTTATTCGTATGGCCAGCAGTTCCGACCATTGCAAATATACTTGCGCCAAAAGATAAGTTAGGGTTTTATCAAGGGGTTGTAAATAGCGCAGCGACTGTAGGGAAAATGTTCGGACCGGTCGTTGGCGGAGCAATTGTTGATTTATACAATATAGAAGTATTGTTTATAGCAATCATGGTAATGCTTGTAGTAGCGATTATTGCAACGAGCATGTATGATAAACGAGTAAAAGTAGAAGAAACAGTAGAAGAAAAAATTGCAGTTTAGTTTGACGGAACATGTAACATGTTTTAGAATATATTTAAATAAAACAACCTTTGGAACAAGGGAGATAGCTCGGCTGTCCTAAGACGAATTCGTTAGTTAGTAAGAGTAACGATTAACCGAGAAGCCTTAGCTTCAAGTAAGCTCTTTAGAGATACGAAGTGGTGGGTAGTTCACATTAACTTATATTTGTAATAACAGTGAGAAGGAGTAGTAGTAATAGAAGCTGGTTTAGAGAGTTGACGGTCGGTGCAAGTCAATCCACGTTTCGTTATGAACTCGCCTTTGAGTTGCAGTTGTGAAACTAGTAGTAGCAATTGCCGTTAATCCACGTTACGGATCTAAGCGAATGTATATTTGTACATTAATTTAGGGTGGTACCGCGGGAATCTATAACCTCTCGTCCCTTTCTAGGGATGAGAGGTTTTTTGTATTTTGGGCGGTGAAAATAAATAGAATTTCAAGGAGGGTATCTCATGAGCTTTAATCATCAAAATATTGAGAAGAAGTGGCAAGGGTACTGGGAAGAGAATAAAACATTCCGTACGCCAGATGAGACAGAAAAACCAAAATTTTATGCACTAGATATGTTCCCATATCCATCAGGTGCAGGCCTACACGTAGGACATCCAGAAGGTTATACAGCGACAGATATTTTATCTCGTATGAAGCGTATGCAAGGATATAACGTTCTTCATCCAATGGGATGGGATGCATTCGGTCTTCCAGCAGAGCAATATGCACTTGATACTGGAAACAGCCCAGCAGAATTTACAGAGCATAATATTAATACGTTCCGTAACCAAATTAAAGCATTAGGTTTCTCTTATGATTGGGACCGTGAAGTAAATACAACAGATCCAAACTACTACAAGTGGACACAATGGATCTTCCTACAACTATTTGAAAAAGGCTTAGCTTACGTTGATGAAGTACCTGTAAACTGGTGCCCAGCACTTGGTACAGTACTTGCAAACGAAGAAATCATTGATGGTAAGAGTGAGCGCGGTGGACATCCAGTTGAGCGTCGTCCGATGAGACAGTGGATGTTAAAAATTACAGCTTATGGAGATCGTCTATTAGAAGATCTAGATGAGCTTGATTGGCCAGAAAGCTTAAAAGATATGCAACGTAACTGGATCGGTCGTTCTGAAGGTGCAGAAGTACACTTCAACATCGATGGTACAGACGAGAAATTCACAGTTTTCACAACGCGCCCTGATACACTATTTGGTGCAAGCTACTGTGTACTTGCTCCAGAGCATGCGCTTGTTGCAGACATTACAACAGCAGATCAAAAAGAAGCTGTAGAAGCTTACATTAACTCTGTAAAAATGAAGAGTGATTTAGAGCGTACAGAACTTGCGAAAGAGAAAACTGGTGTATTCACTGGTGCTTACGCAGTTAACCCAGTAAATGGCGAGAAATTACCAATCTGGATCGCTGACTATGTTCTTGCAACTTACGGAACAGGTGCTGTAATGGCAGTTCCAGCTCATGATGAGCGTGACTATGAATTCGCATCAACGTTCAATCTTCCAATGAAGGAAGTTGTAAAAGGCGGAGACATTACGAAAGAAGCATACACAGGTGATGGTGCGCACGTAAACTCAGCATTCCTTGATGGCTTAAATAAAGAAGAAGCAATCGCAAAAATGATTGAATGGCTTGAAGTAACGAGCGCAGGAAATCAAAAAGTAACGTACCGTCTACGTGACTGGTTATTCAGCCGTCAACGTTACTGGGGTGAGCCAATTCCAGTAATTCACTGGGAAGATGGCACAATGACAGCTGTGAAAGAAGAAGAATTACCATTAGTTCTTCCGAAAACAGAAAATATTCGTCCTTCAGGTACAGGTGAATCACCACTTGCTAACATTGACGAGTGGGTAAATGTTGTTGATCCTGAGACTGGTAAAAAAGGTCGTCGTGAAACGAACACAATGCCACAATGGGCTGGTAGCTGCTGGTATTACCTACGTTACATCGATCCAAACAATAGCGAAGCACTTGTAGACCCTGAAAAAGTAAAACAATGGCTTCCAGTTGATATTTATATTGGTGGTGCAGAGCACGCTGTACTTCACTTACTATATGCTCGTTTCTGGCATAAAGTATTATACGATATCGGTGTAGTTCCAACGAAAGAGCCGTTCCAACAATTATTCAACCAAGGTATGATTCTAGGTGAAAACAACGAGAAAATGAGTAAATCAAAAGGTAACGTTGTAAATCCTGATGATATCGTAGCAAGCCATGGTGCAGATACACTTCGTCTATACGAAATGTTCATGGGACCATTAGATGCTTCAATCGCTTGGTCTGAAAATGGTCTTGACGGAGCTCGTCGTTTCTTAGACCGCGTATGGCGCCTATTCGTTCAAGAGAACGGTGAATTAAGTGAGAAAATCACTGATGCACCAAATAAAGAGCTTGAAAAAGCTTACCACCAAACAGTGAAGAAAGTAACAGAAGACTATGCAGAGCTTCGCTTCAACACAGCGATTTCTCAAATGATGGTATTCATCAACGATGCATACAAAGCTGAAACACTTCCGAAAGAATATGTAGAAGGTTTCGTAAAAATGATTGCACCAGTTGCACCTCACATTGGGGAAGAGCTATGGAGCAAGCTTGGTTACAATGAAACAATCACATATGCAAGCTGGCCAACATTTGATGAGTCTAAACTTGTAGAAGATGAAGTTGAAATCGTTGTTCAAATTATGGGCAAAGTTCGCGCGAAACTAACAATGAGTAAAGACGCATCAAAAGAAGAAATGGAACAACTTGCACTTGAAGCAATTCAAGACCAAATCGAAGGAAAAACGGTTCGTAAAGTAATTGTAGTTCCTGGAAAACTTGTTAACGTTGTTGCAAACTAATTCACTCTAAATAAAAGCTCAGAGTATTTATACTCTGAGCTTTTTTGTGTAGAAAATAATCTCAGGATCACCCTCATCTAAGTTTTCAATCATTCCACTGCGTACAAATAAAAGAGCGGAATTCCAATACAGACAAACACCTATTTTTTTATAGGAAATATGATAAAAAAGGTAGGCTAAATTAAGTAGAAGAGGTGAAAGGAATGAAAGGGATGGACAATAATGCACCACATGGCTTCTTCGGAGGTGGATCGGGTAGTTATGAACAAATGATGTTAATGGGAGGAGCTGACCAACAAGGATACGGTGGAATTCCGAGCTGGATGGGTGGAGCAGCAGGAGGTTTTCCAACATCGGTAGCTGGCATGCAAACTGGAATGCCTACATCAATGGGAGGATTTTCGACATCAGGGGTTGGAATGCCTACAGTAACAGGAGGCTTTCCAACATCAGTAGCTGGCGTACAGACAGGAATTCCAGTAGGGATACCAACTACATTTCCTTCTTTCGTTGGAGGAGTGCAGACAGGATTTCCGGTACCAGGAATAGGTGTTGTAGCTGGAGGAATAGGTGGGTATCCGCAAGGTGTTCACGGTCATCATGGACATCACCACCA